>JAFZQX010000011.1 GCA_017620205.1 Clostridia bacterium
CTTGCCCTGCGGTAACAGCCGGACAATTTAATTAAAGAAGATATTTACCAATTATTTATGTATATTCCTCAATAGCTCAGTTGGTAGAGCATGCGGCTGTTAACCGCAGGGTCGTTGGTTCGAGTCCAACTTGGGGAGCCAAAACAAAAAGGACGTCTTATGACGTCCTTTTTGTTTTGCTTTTTTAATCTGAACCGAACCAACGAACCTGCGAGCCGCCTTGCGGACGCAGGGTACCGAGCAGCGACCGCCGCCGGGGGCGGATGAAGGGAGCGCGGAGGGTTGTGCCGCAACACAATGAACCGAGTCACCTTGTGTGACGAAGACGAATTGATGTTGCAAACGGGCGTGGTTCGAGTCCAACTTGGGGAGCCACGTAAGAAATCACATTTGTATACCAAGCAAATGTGATTTCTTTTTTGCCTGAAAACCGCATAACGACGCGCTTTATGGCGCTTTTTTAATTGTTCCGCCGAACTATCGGCGGAATATTTTTTTGACCAAAATTCCGCAAAAATAGCTTCAAATTCTTTAAATCACCCAAACTTCAAAAAGCGACGGGCACAGGACTTGAACCCTTCAAACCCGCACAAACACTGACTTTTTTTGAATTTACAAGCTCAAATTCGATAGTGTAAAAGTCGATTTGAGAACATTTGTATAATGTGCGGATTGAATTTTAATCAAGTTTGTTATATAATATATAATAATCGAAAGTGTTTTTTAGAGGGTGTCAATATGATTAGCGTTATATACAATTATGATGAAATAGTTAAGTATCAAGCTGAATTAAAAAATGAATTACAACGAAAACTATCGGTAGAAACAACAAACGAAATTGGTTTTCCCGGTGGTGCAATAACCGAAACGGTTTATTCAGATCCCAATAGCGGATTATGGTGTTCTATGGCAGACGATTTACTCGATGGTAATCGTTTTTGGAATCCATTTGGAATTGATAATCCAACAAAGAATAAGCATATTACTCCGTTGGTAGAGATTAATATACCTGCTTATTTAGACAGACGTGTGGGCGGTGTTTTTCTAAAAGATGATGACAACAATGTTTATTTGGGACATCGCGGAAAGATAGGTGGAGGCAAAGAAGGTGTCGGCAAAGGAGCTTTTTTTGATAAGTATTCCGGAAAGATTGTTGATGCCGTTGATGAAACCAAAAACAATCCGATTGCTATTATATCTTGTATATACGACAATAATCTGATTTTTAATATTAACAGATTCATTTATGCCGTCGGAAAGATAAAAAATATAAAGATTTTTGATGAGTCTACTTTCTCGCCTGAACCCACCTATAGAAAGCAATATCTGCAAAAAGGAAAAATAACTCCTGCAACTGAACACGCATCTGTGGTCAATGCACTGGCCGAACATATTACAAACAACGGGGATGTTCCTTTTAACACACGAGAAATTGATTTATATGTATTGAATGATAACGGTTCTTACAAAACGATTTACGAAGTTAAATCTAAAACTGACACACAATCTATTTATACCGGCATAGGACAACTGTGTTATCACTCTCTCATGAAAGAAGATGTTGAAAAAATACTTGTATTGCCTAAAAGCGTATCACGAAGAGTAACACATACGCTGAAAAAACTAAATATCAATGTTATGACATATGAAATTATAAATCAACAAATAGTATTCAAATAAAAATATTTTGATAAAGGATAAGACGAGCATTATTGTTCGTCTTTTTTCATGCCATTTTTTCAGGAGGTGGTAATTTGGACGGCATAACGGAACTTGCAAAACTTTTAAAGGAACGGGAAAACGAAACAGGATACTCTCCTAGTAATATGCCTTATTATAGCGCTTATAGGCATGGTAACTTTTACAGGCGCTGTAATCGGTTATGTTACAAACTTATATATCTAATTTTATCGATACCGCAAATTCGGGCGTAAGAAAAGTAAAAATAACAGGACATACAATCGTTTTAAACTGGAACACAAGGGCATCGGAGATAATAAACGATTTACTGTACAGTGAATCCAAAGGAAAAGAAATCAAGTAAGGAATTAACGGATAATTTAAAGCGGCGGAAGCATTTTGTTTCTGCCGTTATTTTTGACGCCGGAACAAAGCCGCCTTTTATATTTCTCTTCACAGGAAAGCTTTTATTGCATAATGCATTATTCTCTCAAAAGCCGGCAACACATGCAAACACCCCGGATTATTGACAAAAATAACCTTTGTTGATATAATTTAAATTGAGCAAACATATATTTTCAGCTGAAACAGGTGATAATAATATGGATTTAGATTATTATAAAATGTTTGAACCCATTGACGGAAAATGGTATATTACAAATGAGATCGGTGACGGTTCATCCGGGAATATTTTCGAGATTGAACAGAAGGATTCTGCCGGAAAGAGAGCTGTGCTTGAGGCCTTTTCCATTCCGGATTCCGCCGCGGAATTCAGGAATTACAGTGCTGAAAACAATGATCCGTCCGGCAAAGGCGCAACAGAGTATTTTTATACCTTTGTCAAAGAAGCGGAAAAAGAATTTCAAGTCTTGTCAGAGCTTAGCGAAAACAGTAATATAGTGAAATATGAAGGTTTTAAAGCCGTCAAAAAAGGAGGCGGTACGGGCTGGGATATTTTGGTTCGCACGGAGCTTCTGACGCCGCTGTCGCAGTGTTTTAAAAACAAATCACCAAAAAGAAATGACGTAATAAAGCTCGGCATTGATATATGCAGAGCGCTTGAACTTTGCCGTAAAAACAATATAATTCACGGCGATATAAAACCGGATAATATATTTATGACTGACACGGGCGCCTATAAAATAGGCGGTTTCCGATTTGTAAAAGAGCTTCCAAAGACGGCGCCCCCAAACGGGGAAAATACGTACAAGGCACCTGAATTATTTAAGGGAGAAGAATACAGCGCAGGTGTTGATATTTATTCTTTGGGACTTGTTATGTACAAGCTTCTGAATAATAATTGCGAACCGTTTCAAAAAAGCGGCTCCGATGAAGATTTGGAAAATGCTTTTAATAAAAGAATAAGCGGCGAGCCTTTGCCGAAACCCGCAAATGCGGACGGAAAACTCGCGTATATAGTTTTGAAAGCGTGCAGTTTTAATCCTAAGGAAAGGTTTCCAAACCCGGAACAAATGAGAAAGGAACTCCAAAACCTTTTGGGACACTTTGGCATAAAGCAAGCGTCAACACCGGGCGTTAATTCCGGCGCGGCGTCACTTACGCCGGAGATATTCCAAAACGGAAACACAGTTGTGGGCGAGCAGGGCTGCATCAATGACGCGGAAGCGACAGTGGTTGACGATTTATCTGCGCACGGCACAAACGGAGTGAACACGCCGAAGAAAAATCCGCCTGTAAGCTTTAATACCGCCGCAAATTCCGGCGCGCGCATACCAACACCGCCGCCGGGCGGTTTCAAGAAGACACCTCCTCCGAAGAAAAAAAGCAACCGGGCAATACCCGTGATTATAACGGTTATTCTTGCTGCGCTTGTTGCAGGCGCAGTATTTGCACTTCCTGCAATTAAAGAATATGTTGAAGAGAAAACCGAAAACGAAGCAAGAGAAAAAGAAACGAAAAAGAAGGGTGCTAAGGATACGGCAATAAGAGATACTGAAGATGCTTCTTCAAAGAATAAGCCGCCCCAAAATGAGAAAACAGAAACCGGAGAAGACTCTTCGGAAAAGAAAAAAGAAGAGGGAGTAGTGGAAGAACAACACCCCGCGCCTGTTTTCACGGAGGCTTCGTCATCGAGCACAAGGGGAACGGATTCGCAGGGCGGTCAATACTCGGAATGGGCTGTTTTAACAGAGGATCCCATGACCAAATGGGTTCCGGAAAAGAACACGCCAAACGGTATAGGTGAATGGATTCAGATAGGTGCCGGTGAAAATCAGTATGTAAGCGGAATAAGAATATTAAACGGATATCACAAGAATGAGGAAACGTGGCAAAAGAACAACAGGGTAGAAAAGTGTACAATAACGCTGAGCAACGGCTATGAAAAACAGATTACTTTGCCTGATGAAATAACAATGACAGATATAAAGTTTGATGAGCCTCAAGAAACTTCATTTATCAGAATTACGATTGATTCCGTCTACAGCGGAAGCGAATGGACCGACACGGCCATCACATATATCGGAGCATATTAATAATGGATACAAAACTGCAAAAACAATTAAAAAGACTTAAAATACTTGCAGCGGTTATTGTTCTTTTAATATTTTTGATTGTTGTGTTTGTTATCCTGACGGCGCGAAACAGCGTGAGTGTGCAAACGGCGGACGTAAAGCCGGCAAACTTACCCGTGTTGTTTATAAAAAAGGAGATTAAAACTACGGAGGATGAATCTCCGGAGCCGGAAAACCTTCCTGAAAGTTCAGAGGATGAATGCCCTGCAGAAACGCAAATAGGGAGAAGAGGAACTGCACAGCCGATACCGGAAGATATACGAAAATCTATGGAAGGGCTTTCAATGCGAAGCAATCCGGATATAACTTATGACGATTTATCATATCTTTCCGTTCCTCATTATGATTTCAGCGGCAATACTACCGTGGGGCACATGGTTGTAAACCGTGATGTGGCTGAAGAAGTTTTGGATATATTTGCGGAGCTTTATGATATCGGATACCCGATAGAAAGAATGGAACTTATAGATAAATACGGCGCGGATGATTATGTTTCGATAGATAATAACAACACATCTGCATTTAATTACAGGCTTGCAACGGACGGCTCGGGAAGGCTTTCAAAACACGCGATGGGAATGGCTGTTGATATAAACCCGCAGATCAATCCGTATGTATATTCAAGCGGTGTGGGCTCTCACGAAAACGCGAGAGAATATTGGTCGAGAGATTATAATTCGTGGCAGAGTGAAACGGCAAAAGCCGCGTTTATCGGTTATGATACGCAGATTTATAAAATATTCGTTGAGGAACACGGCTGGGAATGGGGCGGCGCATGGTCCGGCTACCGTGACTATCAGCATTTTCAGAAGACTTTTTAAAGGAGCAGGATCATGGAAGTAAGCAGGAAGACGTTTTTGTTGATCTCGGTTATAACGCTCATAACATGTATATCCTGTATGACATCGTGCGAAAATATAACATATTTAAGGTGGAAATCTCCGGAGCAGATATTGGCCGGAATGTCCCTTGAAGAAAAAGTATATCAAATGTTTTTTGTGGCGCCCGAATCAATAACTCCGGAAATAGGACAAGCCGTAATGGCGGGTGAAACAACAAAAAACGCAATGGATAATCACCCTGTAGGCGGCATAATATATTTTGAGCAAAACATTATTGATAAAGAGCAGATCGAGGAAATGCTGAAAAACGTCAAGAGTTTTTCAAAGATAACGCCTTTTCTCGGCGTTGACGAGGAAGGCGGAAGAGTGGCAAGACTCGGGAATAACGGGCTTGTAACACAGTATCCGCCTATGAAAGAAATCGGTGACACAAATGATACGCAAAAGGCAAAAGAGATTGGAGAAACGCTCGGGAATGAGCTTTGCGCGCTTGGTTTTAACGTAGATTTCGCGCCCGTTGCGGACGTTTTATTTGACACCGAGAGTTCGGAGATCGGAGACCGTTCGTTCGGTGCGGACGCTTCTTTGGTTTCGCAGATGGTTTCAAATGAGGTTTACGGCTTGCATACGGGCGGCGTATCTGCAGTTTTAAAGCATTTTCCCGGCCACGGCAGCGTAAAAACAAATTCGCACGAGGGTTACGCAGAAAGCGATAAAACTTTGGAAGAACTAAAAAACTGTGACTTTTTGCCGTTTAAAGCGGGAATTGACGCGGGCGCGGATTTTGTTTTAATATCCCACGCGGCTTATGTAAACGCCGCCGGGGAATGTCCCGCTTCGCTTTCGAAAGAGATAATATCTTGGCTTAAAGACGGTATGGGCTTTGACGGTATTGTAATAACAGACTCATTTTGTATGGGCGCGATAGCTGATAATTATACAGCGGAGGAAGCGGCGGTTGAAGCGGTTTATGCAGGCGTTGACATGATTTTGATGCCTGCCGATTTGGAAGAGTCCGCAAACGCTTTAATTGGAGCCGTAAAGGACGGAAGAATATCTGAAGAAAGAATAAATGAAAGTGTTTTGAAGATACTTTCTGTTAAGAGAAACAGGGGCTTGATTTAAGCTTTCTTAAAAAGAGCCGTATACATTAAGAATTAAACAAAAATGGTTTGCAAGCAAAGCTTGCAAACCATTTTTTTATGCGCTTCTTTTCGATATAATTCTGTTTAAAATAAAAGCAACCGTATATGTGCAGACAATATAAACCGGCATATAAAGAAGGTAGCGCGGCTCGTTTACCGCGTTTAAGTAATAATACGGCGGGAAGAGCATTTTTAAAGGTTTAAGCGCTTTGAAATTGAAGAAGATAGGGCATATCAAAAGCATAACGAGAATAAATATCGGAAGCAGTGAAGCTATAAGCCCTTCGGACCTAAACAGTGCGCATATCACAGTTCCGAAAGCCGCCGCCGCCAAAATATATTCAAGAACAGATATTATTTCAACGCCTGCCGAAGTATTGATTCCCGCGGCATAAACTGCAATCAAAACCGCAAAGCCTGAGATCAAGGCGGCACTGACGCAAAGACCTGCGGCGGGTATAATGTGATTTGATTGTTTGAGCCAATCATACTTACCCGTTTTGCGGTCTTTTATAAAGAGCATAGCCGCCGCTATGGCGCAAAGCATTATAATAAGCGAGAGCATGCCGCGCAGAGGCGAGCTTACCAAAGATGTTTTGGGAGCGTAATCCGAGTTTATATAATCTATTTTGACAATCTCAGATAAATCGCTGTTGTTTTCATAGGCGGTTTTTATTATTCTGTCGTCCTTCACGCCGATTTCATTTTTTACAAAATTCTCATAAATATCATAAGAGAGTGTGGGATATATTTCCTCGAAAAGGACAATATGAGAGAGGAGCAAAGCAACGTTTGACTCACGCTCTATAACCGTTACAAAATGCTTGTGGTTTGAAGGGTTTGAAGCATAGTCATATATTTTTTGCTCAAGATCCGGAGCGAAAACCCAAGCTGCGTCGGCGCTTCCGTTTTCAACTTTTGTTTGAGCGTCTTCCGGTGTGTCGCATACCGTATATTCAATTACACCCGGATCTTCTGTGTATTTTGAGATAAGCTCATCTGTAAACGCGTCCCTCTTTTCTGCGGACAGACAAATTCTTAAAATGCCGCTGTCGCCTTTTAACACTATTCCCATAAAAAACACAAACAGGGGAATAAGCAAAAGAATGATAAGAAAGCTTACGTTTTTCAGAAGACGCTTTGAGAACATGTACATCCATAAAAATACGGTTTTAAAGTTTTTCATCAGTTGTCCCTCCGTATTTTAAATTCGCGTATCATAACCGACGCCGCAAGGAATATAAGCGTATAGAGATAAAGAGGCAAAGCGTCGCGGGTTTCGCGCCTGAAGGTCATACACTTTCTTATATACGAAAACGCTGCGCCCGACGGCAAAATTTCACCTATGCGTGCGGCAAATTCCGGAAAGAAGTATGAGGGATAGAAAAATCCCGATAAATATGCAAACATTGCCGCTGTTACAAACTGCAGAATAACCGCGCTTATTATACCGCCCGCGCCTTCATAAAGCATAAACTGAAACGCGCACACCGTTAGTACGGCGGGGACTATGGCAAATATAAATGAGAGCGTCAGAGACGTATCATAATACCCCGCCTCCGTAATGCCTTTTATTTCAAACACTTTAAACTCTGAAAACGTAAACAGGGCTATTGTTAAAAATACGAATATAAAGAAAGATAAATATTCGGAGAAAACTTGTTTTACGGAGCCCAAATTACTTCTCTTTAAAACACGGTTTAAAGAATAGTCCTTTTTGTACATGACCTTGCAGAAAGCGATGCCGAGCAGAAAGATAAAGAAGGTCAGCATACCGCAGACATAGTATCCGCCGAGGGACAGGGAATCCTTTATGCCTAAAATTTTTTCTTCGAAAGTATCGTCTCTTTGTACGAGGCTTTCCAGATACAGCGTATTTATTTTTTCGTTGTCTTCGTAAATCTCGGGACGGTTAAGATCCTCGTCAATATCGTATGTTGCAAATATAAATGCC
This sequence comes from Clostridia bacterium, assembly GCA_017620205.1. Classification (GTDB taxonomy): domain Bacteria; phylum Bacillota; class Clostridia; order UMGS1883; family UMGS1540; genus UMGS1540. Next base: position 8,156 of record JAFZQX010000011.1, read on the forward strand.
TGCGATGCGGTTACAATGTCCGAAACCGTCTTTGTGAATTTTTCTGCGATGGCGGAATTAAACCCCGCGCTGCTTCGCTTTGTAACATAAGTTGCGGGCCGGTTTTGTCCGTGAAAGATATGGTGCAGGTAGTCTTTCGGAAGATAAACATAACCTAATATATCATCGTTTGTCAGTTTGCGTTTTGCGGTGTCTTCGTCCATTTCGTTAAATGAAACCGAAAACTTAAGGTTATCTATTTTTTCCAGCGCATAAAGACCTATATCTACATATTCGTCGTCCGATTCATCAACAACGCCTATTTCAATTTTAGTCTTAAATTCGGAGTCGGAATACTTCTTAAGTATCATGGCCGAAATTGCAAACACGCATAAAAAAAGCATGAGCGTAACGCAAAGAATCCCGGGGAATGCATTTCCGATGCGCTTTAAACATATTCTTAAATAGCGTGAGAGAGTTTTCATGATGTGAAACTACCTACCAATCTATGAACATTTCCGTCATATTCGAAATGGTTTAAAACGCCGTTTTTCATAACAAAAAGCTTTGAGCACATTTCCACCTCAGACGTGTCGTGAGTAGATAGAATTATGATGCCGCCGCCGCGCCTGAAATCCGACATGTAACAAGCTATTTTTTCTTTACATGCGAGGTCGAGCGCAGAGGTCGGCTCGTCCATAAGAAGCACCTTGGGATTGTGTAAAACGGCGCAGCCGATGGCGAGACGCTTTTTCATGCCGCCACTCATTTTACGCACGGGCGTTTTTAAAAAACTGTTTATACCGAGCATGTTTAAAACGCCGCCCTCGAGGCTTTTTAAGATTTCGTCTTTCGCGCACCATAGCCTTAAATTGTCAAACGCGGTAAGCTCTTCAATAAGCGGCGAGTTTTGCGGAATATAGCCTATGAGAGAGGAGCTTACATCTTTTTTTGAAAAAAGATTTACCCCATCGCATAAAAAGCTGCCGCCGTCCGGGCGCAGAACGCCTGAAAGGATAGAGAGAAGCGTTGATTTTCCACACCCGTTTCCGCCCACGATCCCTATGCAGTCGCCGTCTGCGGCGGAAAAAGAAATGTCTTTTAAAACGCTTTTTTTGCCGTAATTTTTTTTGATGTTTTGAACCGATAATTCCATATTGATCTCCGTTTCACCGAAAGTAATAAATTACGTCGAAAAATGCCGGCGCCGGTTTTAACCGGCATCGGCATTTTGTGCTGTGTAAAATATTACCGCATTAAATCTGTCATCGGAATGCCTGTGTCTTTAAGACGAGACATTAAGCCGAAAATGTTTATGCTGTTTTGCCAATCGCTTTCGCTTGAAGTATAGTCATCGGGAAAGTCTATGTCAGAGCCGCGATCCTTTGAAGAATCGATATCAATGCTTATGAGGTTCGCGTCGCTGTAACTCAGCGAGAGACTGCCTTCAAATTTACTCTTGCCGGACTTGTTTATGTCAAGAACAAGCTTTCCGTTTTTAAGAAGGTCCGAAATATCTTTAAGCTTACTAAGGTTTAATTCGGAAGACAGCATATTGTATGCGTTTGAAGTAAGGCTGAAAGAGATCTGACCTTTGAGAGGTGCGGCGGAAAAATCATCAAGCTCAAATTTGCAAATGTCCATAGGTCCGCCCAAACCCGCGTTTACGGAAACCGTATATTCGCCTGTTCTGTTGTTGTGTTTTTCCGTGCCTTCGCCCGTGATCTCAAATGCTGTTTCGCCATAGGCGGAAACTGAAAAATCGGTTGCGAAGTTAAATCCTTTATTTACGTCCGCATAGAAAAACTCAAAATCGGATTCGTCTTCGTTTATTGTTATACCTCTGATTTTTGCCGTGTTGTCAACGAAAAGCCGAACGTCTATTTCCTCTTTGAAATCAATATCGTCAATGTTTTCGAGCGCTTCGTCTATATAGTCTTCAATATCGCTTTTGGATATTTCAAGATTCTCGTCCAACCCGGCAAATTCGACAATGAGATTTTTGAGCTTTTTGTCTTTTTTAGCGTCTTTTAAAATGTCTTTCGTAATATTTTTTACAGTTTTGTCGTCAAGCGTGAATGAGAGCGTTGAATATTTCTTTGAATAATCCCCCGCTTCTATTTTTTGGCTGCCTTTCTTGACCTTTATGTCTGAAAGTGCGGTTTTCATATATTTGGATGCAAGACTCTCAATATCTTTTTCGTTATCCTCAATAATACTGTATGCTCTGCCGAAAATCAAATATGATTCCGACTGCGCTTCGGGAACATCCGCGCCGAATGCCTTGTCGTTTAAATCGTTTAAATCAATAAAAGCGATTTGAGATTCAAAGTCGGCGGAAATATCGGCTGTACCTATTTCTTTGCCGTTTAATCTGGCCGTTACGGTGTCGGCAAATTGCGTATCGTTAAGTCTTGCCGAGTTTGAAAATCCGGCGTCGTTTACAGCTTTCAGAATACCGGTTGTTTTGCTGTCAAGACCGGCGCTTTTTCCTATGATATCAATCAGCTCATCGTCAATGGATATGCTGATATCAGCATTGTAAGTTGATTTGAATATATCTTCCAAAGGCTCGGTCGAAACCATATTCTGTTTTATAACGTAGCCGAGATATGTTGATTTCGGCGCGAAAGTACGCATAACAAAATTTTGAAATACGGGCAGTGTGAAAAACGCAATAACGCCTGCGGCTATGAGCGCAGCTATTGCGGCAAGTATGGGAATAAATATTTTCTTTGATTTGGGTTTTGGGGCATCGCCGCCTGCATTGCCGTTATAATTCGTATAGGGCAGAGGGTTTACCGGAGGCTGAACGCCGTTTTCGGGGGCGGAAGCATTATTCCCCGCCGCAGCATAAGTGTTGTCCGGTGCTGAGGGTGTCTGTTCCGTGAAATTTACGGTTGGCTCTGAAGATAAATTGTTATCGCTTTCCGGAGAAACAGCTTCCGGCGCTATGGGAGAGCCGCAGTTTGTGCAAAACGATGCTGATGGGTCTACCGGTTTTCCGCAGTTGGTACAATATTTCATTTGTTTCAACACCTCTTTTTAACATATATAAAAATGATACCATATAGCGTTTGCAAAGTCAAGGAATATTTACGCTTGAAGCCCGTTTCAGCGCTCAACCGCGCGGGTTTTGGCCTTTGTGTAATAGACGGTATCTATACCGTCTCCGCGGTCGTTTTTTATCCTGTGAAACTCTGAAAAACCGAAGCTCTGCAAAAGGCAGGAGTGCGATATGTTTGTTGACCATGTTCTTGTGAAGATGTTTTGGTCCGCGTATTTTTCGCAAAGCGCATTATAAAGGCTTTTTGTAACGCCGCGCCGTCTGAAATCCTTTGCGGCTATAACGGTTGAAATATATATATCGGGCAAATAATCTTCCGTTATTATTCCGTTTGTGTAATCGGTTTTATATGACATAAAGCCCATAACGGCGCCGTCCGCGTCCTCCGCTATAAGCGCGCTCTGGTTTTTTATCATATCATAATAGGCGTAGGGAACTTCTCCGCCGCTTTCCGATGTGTCCGAAAAGTCGCTCTGCGTTGTGGAGTTTCTCGATGTCAGCGGCGGCACAAACTCATCGCTGCACTCCGTCAGTATCTGCAGTATGCGCTCCGATAAATTTCCGTCTGCCAACTTTTCTTTAAATACTATTTTCATAATATGATATCCCCTCATGTTATATTCTGTTTTTACATAACAATGTTATGATAAAACGGGGAAAAAGTCAAGGGATTTGAAAACAATTATGCGGTAAAAGAAAAAACGATATTGACAGGTACAAAAGTTTGTGCTATATTACTGCTTGATGCATTATTAATTAAGAAATAAGGGGAAGGCATGGAGACGGTCAAAGAGCAAAACTTAATATTTGCGTTTATAAAGAAAAACGCCGTTATGTGCATTGCACTTTTGGCGGCTTTGGTAACAAGCGTTATAGTTCCGCCCGACAATCAGTACAAGGGGTATTTTGACTTTAAAACGCTTACGTGTCTTTTCTGCGTTCTGGCGGTTGTATGCGCGCTTAAAAACGTAGACTTTTTCTATATTCTGGCGCAGAAAATAGTAAATAAGTTTAAAAACCTGCGCGCCGCGGTTTTGGCACTCGTATATATTACTTTTATAGGCTCTATGCTTATAGCAAACGACATGGCGCTTTTAACGTTTCTGCCGCTTGGGTATTTTGTGCTATCTTCAACTAAAAAAGAAAAATACATGGCGTTTACGTTTATAATGCAAAATATTGCGGCGAATCTGGGCGGCATGCTGACGCCTTTCGGAAATCCTCAAAACTTATTTTTATACACGCGCTTTAATATTGCAAACGGCGAGTTTATGAAAATTATGTTTTTGCCGTTTATTATTTCCATTGCGATAATAACTTTTTGCTGTATAGTTTTTGTAAAGCCCGAAGAGCTCGTACTTACAGACGAAAAAACAGAGATAAAACCGCTTCGGACAAGCATATATATGCTGCTTTTTGCGTTGTCTATTGCGATAGTTTTCAGAACAATTCCTTATTATGTAGGTCTTTTGATAATACCGTTCGTCTTAATATTCATGGACAGGGAAGCGCTTTGTGATGTTGACTATCCGCTTCTTTTGACCTTCGTATTTTTCTTTATCTTTTCGGGGAATATGGCAAGGATAGGCGCGGTAAGCAATTTCCTTTCTTGGCTTTTGCAAAAGAATACGCTTCTTATGAGCGTTATATCGTGCCAGTTTATAAGTAATGTCCCGTCGGCAATACTCCTGTCGCGCTTTACGGCCGATTATAAAGATTTGCTTATAGGTGTAAACATAGGCGGCGTCGGAACGCTTATAGCGTCGCTCGCGAGTCTTATAACATTCAGGGAATATATAAAGCACAACCCTAAAAAAATGTTTTATTACGTCGGAATGTTTTCCGCGTTTAACTTCGGATTTTTAATACTGCTTACGGCAATAATGGAAATATCACTGTAAACAATAGACAGTGATATTTTTTGTCAATTCAAACGCCCAAAAACCCTTGACAATCAAGGGTTTTTTTTATATAATTATAATGTTAAAGTGTAGTATAATGCCTAAGCTATAGTTAATTGAGTTTTTTACGGAGAATATATACGCATATGAAAAATGGAATGAAGAAAAAAGTTTTGATTTTGGTAAATCATGACTTGGTTATTTATAATTTCAGACGTGAGCTTGTTGAACGCCTTGTTTCTGACGGTTACGAGGTTTATCTTTCGTGTCCGCAGGGCATGAGAATTCCGGAGCTTATCGAAATGGGCTGCAAATACATAGAGGCGGAAATAGAAAGACACGGGAAGAACATCAAAACAGAAATTTCTCTTTTAAAGTATTACAAAAAGATAATGAAAGAGATAAAGCCCGATGTCGTTTTGTCATATACCATAAAGCCAAACCTATACGGCGGCATGGCGGCGGCAAGACTAGGCATTCCGTATATAGCAAACATAACGGGGCTCGGCAGCGCCGCGGGAAACAGAAGCTTTTTGCAGAAAGCTATTATTTTAGCTTATAAATACGCGTTCCGCAAGATAAAGTGTGTTTTCGTTCAGAATGAAAATATCAGAAATACCTTCGCTGCTTATAAAATAGTGCCCGATAAGCTTAAACTTATTCCGGGTTCCGGCGTAAACTTAAAGCATTTTACCGTTTTGCCTTACCCGAAGGACACAAATGAGTTTTATTTTATCTCACGTATCATGAAGGAAAAGGGCATCGACCAATTCCTTGAAGCGGCGGAGCATTATAAAAACGAAAACATCGGCTTTCATGTCTGCGGCTTTTGCGAAGAGGAATATGAGGACAAGCTCAAAGAGCTGAATGAACGCGGCGTCATAACATATCACGGTATGGTGAAAGACGTAAGAGACGCGTTAAATAACGCTTCCGCCACCATTCATCCGACATATTATTTCGAGGGTATTTCAAACGTTTTGCTTGAAAGCTGCGCGTGCGGCAGGCCCGTGATCACAACAAATCAAAACGGCTGCATAGAAGTGGTTGACGAAGGCAAAAACGGCTTTATTGTAAACATGAAGGATACAAAAAGTCTTATTGCGGCAATAGATAAGTTTTTGAAACTTCCGGACAGTGAACGTGAAAAAATGGGGCTGTACGGAAGGCAAAAAGTAGAAAAAGAATTTGACAGACAGATAGTTGTTGAAAAATACATGGAACAGATTAAAAATCTTTAAGTAAAAGGAGCAGCGGCACTTGAAAAAGATATCTTTTCTTATGTGTTCAATGGGCAGAGGCGGAGCAGAAAGAGTTGTTTCAATTCTGTCAAAGCATTACTGTGAGCTTGGCTGGCAGGTAGATATATGCATGCTTTTGCATAACATAAATGAATATGAGCTCCATGAGCGCGTAAATGTTTTGGACCTTTCGTGCGAAAACCTCAGCGGCTTTGAGAAATGGAAGCAAACTGTTATAAAGCTGCGTGAATATTTAAAGGCGCAAAAGCCTGACGTTATAGTTCCGTTCCTTGCAAAAACGAGCGCTTTATTCTCTCTCGCACGTTTGGGGCTTGATATCGGATCTTGCCGCGTAGTGGCTTCCGAGAGGATAGATCCTTATAGTGCTAAATATCCGTTTCCGCTTCGGCTGCTTGTGAATTATTCATACAGACGCTCGGACGCCGTTGTCTTTCAGACAAAGCGCGCCTTGTCTTTCTACGGCAGAGGTATAAGAAAAAAAGGCGTTATTATCGGAAACCCGATTGACGCGGAGTATCATCCCGAAAATGACGGAACGCATACCATAATATCGGCAGGCAGACTTACGCCGCAGAAAAATCATGCAATGCTTATCCGCGCCTTTGAGGGTGTTTCGCGCGACTATCCCGATTATGTTTTGCATATATACGGCGAAGGGAAACTGCGTGACCGCCTGCAGGCGCTTATCGAAAAACTCAGTTTGAGCGAAAAGGTTTTTCTTATGGGGAATCAAAGCGATTATAAAGAAAAGCTCAAAGACGCGGAAATGTTTATATTGCCGTCAAACTTTGAAGGCCTTTCAAACGCTTTGCTCGAAGCAATGCTTATGGGAAAACCGTGTATTTCAACATCCTGCGCCGGCTCGGATGAAGTTATAATAAATTATTTAAACGGCGTTCTGGTGCCCGTAGGTGACGCGAAAGCCATGGAAAAAGCAATAGTTACGCTTATTAATAATAAAAAACTTAAGATTGCGCTCGGCGAAAACGCGGCAAAGCTGCAAAAAATGTTTTCGACAGAAAGCGTAATAGGGCAATGGAGAAAGGTTTTTGAAAAATGAGACTTGCGTTTATAAGCGGTAATTTGACAAACGGCGGCGCGCAGCGCGTTATATCCGTTGTGTCAAGCCGTCTCGCGGAGCGCGGGCATGAAGTATATCTGTATGTATTCAGCCGCGGCGAAAAAGAGTACGGCGTAAGCGATAAAGTTTATCTTACATATATGGCGCAGAGCAAGGAAGAATATGAAAAGATTTCTTCGCTAAAGAGATTTAGAAATTTGAGAGAATTTTTAAAGGAGTCAAAGCCTCAGGCGGCCGTAGGCTTCATGGAAGCGGGATACGCGCTTTATATGGCGTCTTTGGGACTCCCGGTAAAAAGAATATCGGCAATCCGCGCAAACCCCAAAAGCGTTTTTTCGCGCAAAGGCTTGCGCGCATGGCTTAACAGAAAATGGTTTGACCGTTCGGACGCCGTTGCAGCGCAGACGGAGGCGCAGAAGTGTCTTCTGCCGGGAAACTTAAAGGCAAAAGCTTGCGTTATTCCGAATCCCGTTTCGGATGACGCTTTGGAAAATGCTAAAACGGAATACGGCGATAAGTGCTTAAAGCTTATAATGGCGGGCAGGCTTGTAGCCGTTAAAAACTATCCAATGGTTTTTGAAGCGGTGTCAAAAGTACATGAAAAGTATCCCGGTATAACGCTTGATATATACGGCAGCGGAAAGCTGCAGGATGAACTGCAGGAAAAGATAGGCGGTATGGGTCTTTCGAACAGCATAAAGCTTTGCGGTTGGTCTGAAAACACGGCGGAGGAGTTTAAAAAACGCGATATATACATTTTAAGCTCCGATAACGAGGGTATGCCCAATTCCCTTATGGAAGCGATGGCAGTAGGTTTGCCGTGCATATCTACAGACTGCGAAACAGGCCCCGCGGATTTAATAAAGGATAAAGAAAACGGATTCTTGATTCCGTGCGGAGATTCCGGCGCGCTCGCGGACAGAATAATAAAATTGGTTGAAATGACAAAAGAGGAAAGACAGACAATGGGAGAGCGTGCGCACAAAACAATGCAGAACGGATTTGGCAGCGACATCATAGCGCAGAAATGGGAAAAGTTTTTTGAAGAAATTATCGGCAGGAGATAAAAAATGGCAAGCATTGATAGAATTAAACATTACATAAAGCATCCGAACAGAATATACGCTTTTTTTGCAAACAGAGGCTTTTTTAATTTTATGCCCGACGACAAGTATTTAAAGATGGCGTATAAACTTAAAACGGGCAATAAATTAAATCTTGAAAATCCAAAAACTTTCAATGAAAAAGTGCAGTGGATGAAGATAAATTGCAGAGACCCGTTCTTAACACAGCTTGTTGATAAATACGGCGTCCGCGAATATATAAGAGAAAAGCTGGGCGAGGATTATATTGTGCCCATGTGCGGCGGTCCGTGGAAGAGCGTGGATGAAATAGACATAGACGCGCTGCCCGAAAGATTTGTTTTAAAATGTACGCACGACTCGGGCGGACTTTGCATTTGCCCAAACAAAGCGGAATTTGATTTTGAAAAAGCGAAGAAAATAATAAACAAATCACTTAAAAGAGAGTATTTCTGGACGGGCAGGGAATGGCCTTATAAAAACGTTGAGCCGCGCATAATAGCCGAAGAATTTTTAGACGATTTTGAACCGGGCGAAGAGGGTTTCGGCGGCGGACTTACGGATTATAAATTTCATGTGTTTAACGGGAAATCAAAGTTTTTCTCCGTCGGAAAAGGTCTTGAAAAGCATTTCGGCAAGCGCATTTCTTTTTATGATATGGACGGCAACGAAATGCCATTTAAGCGAAAAGACTATAAAGGCTTTGACGTAAAACCGAAATTCCCGGATAACATGGCGGAGCTTATAAAAACGGCGGAGAAACTTGCCGCGGATATTCCCGCGCCGTTTGTCAGAGTTGATTTATACAGCATAAAGAACAGAATCTATTTTTCAGAAGCCACGTTTTTTCCGTGCGGCGGCGCTATTCCGTTTGACCCGCCCGAGTGGGACGGTATTTTGGGTGATTGGATAGATTTAGAAAAGTAGTATGAAACACTGGGAGAGTTAAATGGGCATTTCAAAAAGAAAGAAAATCATAATTGACAACAACTCAATATTCGTCTTTTTAATGAAAACAGCAGTGGTTTTCTTTTTCCTGTTTGAAATCAACTGCTCTGTTTTCGGCTTGCCTACGTATATAACAACGAGAAGGCTTGCTGTTTTGGTAATGCTTATACATACGTTTTTCGTGCACGGTAAAATATACAGAGACACAACGGCAAATAACAGGTCATTTGTGGTAATGGTTATATTTCAGTTTTTTATTCTGATATACGCCGCAATGCTTATGTTTGTGATCGGGCGCGGCAAAGGCGAAAATGTTTTTGATAGTATTTTAAGGTTCCTTTTTATAATAATTATCGGTACGTATGCCATGAGTCATTATTTTAAAAACCTTGATGAAATGATGAAGGTCATTTTGGCAGCAACTTTGATTCAGGCGGCTATAATTATTTTATTTGCGTTTGTGCCCGGTATCCAGCATACGGTAAACAATTTTATCGGCGTTGACGAATCCGTAGAAGCGCTCCAGACAAGAGGATATCATACAGGACTTGCCTGCAGCGCGGCACCGGGAGTGCTGCGTATGATTCCGGGCTATGCTGCTTGCATATACTTTATAAACAAAAAAGGTATGAGCGTTTATTATGTTATTTTGTATTTCACGCTCGTTTTTTGCGCGACCATAGTTGCAAGAACGGCTCTTGTTTTGGCGGCGGTCGGCTTTGTATTTATCATTGTCGGAAACATAAGGGCAAAAGGAGCAAAGGGTATCGGCGTAATTTTTGTTATTTTGTTTGTATTTGCGGCAGCGTATCTTATGAAGTATCTGTTTGTAAATAACGATACGCTTGCGGCTCTTTTTAACAGGCTTATAGACCTCTATAATGACGGCGCATACAATTCGTTTTTCGCAACGTATCTCGGAAAGGCAAAAGACAGCGCGAGCGTTTTGCCGCCGATCTCTCCAAAAACCATGATAGGCACGGGTGTTACAAGCGGCATGTCGGCAAACAATGTGTTTGTCAATTTTGACGGCGGTTATGCCCGCATTTATGTTGCGCTCGGCTTGCCGCTTGCGATATTTATGTATTTGTTTACGCTTATAAATATGGTTTCGGCAACAAGAAAAGTTGAAGACACAGCGGTAAAATATACATTGTTATTCATGATAGCTTATCTTTTTATCGGAGAGTTTAAAGAGTTCTTCCTATATAACGGACTCGCATTATCTATATTTTATTCAATATTGAAACTCTACTATGCGGAGAGAAAAACAAATCTGGATATTAAGGTCGAGAATAAAAATGAAGTTTAAATATAACTATGTTTTCTTTAATACGGCAGACAGAAATATACGAAAAAGAAATCCGAACGGATATAATACGATATGCGCGAAAGACCTCGAAAATATGGAAAATGTAAATCTCGTGTCATATCCTCTGGACTGGGCACCGCAGATTATAAGATGGCTTTTTTATTTTACGGTTAAGTTTAATTTGCCTATAAAAAGACTTTGGTACCCCTTTTATTTTAAAAACAGATTTAAAGATAAAAAGCCGCTTTGCTTTATAGCATCGGGAACATATTTAAGTCCCGGTTATTTAAGATATTTAAGACGCAAATATAAGGATGCAAAGTTTATAAAAATACACCGCGACCTTATAAGTCTTTGGGAGAAGCGGCACCCCGAATTTACAAATGAAGTGATGGAGGAGCTTTTTGACATTGTAATGACCTATGACGAATATGAAGCCCGGAAATACTTCTTGCCGTCATTTTCTGAATACGAATCAAAAATTGAAGTGAAAAAAGCGGAAAACTATCCGCTTTGCGACGTATTTTTTGCAGGCGCGGCAAAAAACAGGCTGCCTATACTGATGGACGTTTACAAACGTCTCACAGATGCGGGACTTTCAGTAAATTATTATTTAACGGGCGTGCCCCCAAAAGACAGAAAGCCGTACCCCGGAATAGAGTATGCACAGCGGAATATGCCGTATTCCGAGATGCTTTATAAAACGGTAAACGCAAAATGCGTTCTGGAGGTTAATCAGGAAAATTCGGTTGGTTATACATCGCGTTTTCTGGAAGCGGTTATGTATAACAAAAAGCTTATAACAAACAACCTTTATATAAAAAATTCGAAGTTTTATGATGAAAAGCTTATAAAGTGTTTTGAAAAAGCGGAAGAAATTGATACGGATTTTGTAAAAGAAAACACGGAAATTAATTATAATTACAAAGATGAGTTTTCTCCCGTTCATCTTATTGAGCAGATAGATAAATTGCTTTAAACCCTGAAAGGCGGAAAAATAGGTAAAATGAAGTTAGATGTTGATGTAAACAGAGGAGTAGTAGTAAAGTCGTTTGCGTGGAAAGCGGCGGAGAGATTTATTTCCCAAGGCATAAACCTTGTTGTTCAGATATTTTTGGCGCGGCTCTTGTTGCCCGAAGCGCACGGCAGCGTGCAGCTTATTGTTGTTATAACAAATTATGCGAGTATTTTTGTAAACACGGGTCTCGCGCAGGCAATAGTTCAAAAAGAGGATATAGACGAGCTTGACGTTTCAACGCTTTTAACGGCAAGTCTTGCAATAGCGGCTGTGGCGTATGCAATTCTTTATGCGATGGCGCCTTTTGGAGCTGTATATTTTAATATGCCGGAGCTTAAATGGACTTTGCGCGTTCAAGCGATTATCCTTTTCTTCTACGCGATATACTCTGTTCAGACGGCGCTTTTATCGCGCCGCATGAAGTTTAAAAAGATATTTTTCAGAACGCTTTTAGCGGTAGGTATATCGGGAACAATCGCGATTTTTATGGCAATTAAAGGTTTCGGAGTTTGGGCAATTATTGCGCAGAACCTTGTCAATATGCTCGTTATTGTTATATACATGAGCTTTGATAAAGATTTGCGCGTGCCGCTGGGCTTTTCATTGGAAAGAGCCAAAAAACTTTACAGCTTTACAAGCAAGATTATGATGACAAGCCTCGTTGCCGGCTTTAACGATACGTTCAGGACTACCAGGATAGGCAAAAAATATACAAGAAATGACCTGGCGTTTTACAGCAAGGCGTATACATACTCGGGTTATGTAACGCAGGTTGTGCATACGTCAATGCAAAGCGTACTGCTTTCAACGTTTTCAAGAAGCCAGACGGAGATTGAAAGACTGAGACAGATGGCGCGCCGCTCCGTAAGGCTTTCGGCGTTTATAATGTTTCCCGTGCTTATAGGCTTTGCGGTTATGGCAAATAACGTTGTGCCGGTTTTGCTTACGCCCAAATGGAACCCATGTATTCCGTTTTTAATACTTTTCATGCTGCTTAGAATACCGGGCGTAACCATGTCGGTTGACAAGCAGGTATACTACGCTCTCGGCAGGAGCGAAATAAACCTATATTATGAAATAGGTCTTTTGATTTTTAACTTGATTTCGATTTCAATAACCGTTATGATAGGCACATTGGCAATAGCTGTCGGTGCGACGCTTGCGGAGTATCTCGGAGCAATCGCGATTTTCATTATAAGCTCGAAGGTATACGGATATTCGCTTTTTGAGCGTATCCGCGACCTTATAAAACCCATTATAAGCTCTGCCGTAATGGCGGGCGCGGCGCTTTCAACGGAGCTTTTAAAACTCGGAAACATGCCTACGCTTTTGCTTAAAGCGGCGGTTTGCGCTGCGGTATATCTTTTAATCGCATTAATTACAAAAGATGAAACCTTTAAATATCTGATAACTGTTTTAACGGAAAGATTCCGCGGTAAAAAAGGAGATGTAGCTAAATGATAAACGTATTTCAGCCTTCCCTCGGAGAAGAAGAACTTAAAAGCATTGAAGAGGTTTTTAAATCAAACTGGATAGGAAAGGGCAAAAAGGTTGCGCTTTTCGAGGAGCAGTTTGCAAATCATATTTCTTCAAGCAAAGATAAAGTAATAACTACAAACTGCTGCAGCGAAGGTCTCTTTTCATCAATGCAGCTTTGCGATATAAAGTCGGGCGATGAAGTTATTCTGCCTACCGTAAGCTTCGTCGGTGCGGGAAACGCCGTTTGCGCAAACGGCTCAAAGATGGTACTCTGCGACGTTGATAAAAGAACACTAAACGCGCGCGCGGAGGATATAGAAAAAGTAATAACAAAAAAGACAAAGGCAATTTTGCTTTTACATTTCGGCGGCATACCGTGCGAAATGGACGAAATAATGAAGCTTGCAGATTCGTATAACATAAAGGTAATAGAAGACTGCGCGGCGGGCGTTTGCTCCTCTTATAAGGGCAAGGCGCTCGGCACCATCGGCGACATGGGTATGTGGTCATTTGACGCTATGAAAATCCTCGTTTCGGGCGACGGCGCCGCACTCCATTTTAAAGACCCGGAGCTTCGCGAGAAGGCGGAAAAACTCTTGTATTTCGGTCTTGAAACCAAAAGCGGATATGAAAACAGCGTTGCACAGAAGTGGTGGCAGTTTGATATTTCATGCTTCGGTCACAGAGCCATTATGAATGACGTGACTGCCGCAATTGCTTTAACCCAGCTTAAAAAACTGCCTCTCTATATGGAAAAGAGAGAGGCTGTTCATAAATACTATAACGAAACCCTGAAAGATTTGGAATGGATCGATTTGCCTCTGCCGATAGAAGAAGGCTGCAAAACATCTTATTATTTCTATCATATTCAGGTTAAAAACGGCAAGCGCGATCTGCTTGCAAACTATTTAAGAGAAATGGGTGTTTATACAACATTCAGATATTTCCCGCTTCACCGTGTTCCGGGATACGGCGTTTCGGGCAATTTCCCGAACGCGGACTACGCGGCAGACAACACGCTCTGCCTGCCGATGCACCAGTCGCTAAGCAATGAAGATCTGGAGACGGTTGTGGGGAAAATCAAAGAGTTCGGAGAAAAATACTGCTTATGAATAAAATCGTAAAAGCTTACAGAATTTTAAAGAATTCATACGGTGAAGCTATAAAACCCAAAAAGTATGCAAAGCAAATAGGAGTAAATATTGCGGACAGCGTAAGAATTACAGGCCATATCAAATGGGGCAGCGAGCCGTGGCTTGTGTCTGTCGGCGAAAATACAACTCTTGCCGACGGTGTTACGTTTACAACGCATGACGGCGCCGTAAATGTTGTAAACAAAGAAGAAAAGTATAAAGACATAATCAAATTCGGCAGAATAGATATAGGCAAAAATTGCTTTGTAGGAGCGGGCGCAAGGTTTATGCCTGATGTAATTGTCGGAGACAACTCGATAATAGGCGCTGCAAGCCTTGTTACAAAAGATGTGCCTGCGGGTCAGGTTTGGGCAGGAGTGCCGGCGCGCTTTATATGCACAACGGAAGAATACGCCGAAAAAACTCTTGCAGAAACGCCCCTCTACGATACTGAAAACTTAAAACGCAATATGAGGGAAGAATCCATAAAAATCGCGAATATGCGACGAGATATGAGAAGAAAGGGATAAAAGCTATGAAAGGAATCATACTTGCGGGCGGCTCGGGAACAAGGCTTTATCCGCTTACGATGGTAATGTCAAAACAGCTTCTGCCCGTTTACGATAAGCCTATGATTTACTATCCGCTGTCAACTTTGATGCTGGCGGGTATTAAAGATATTTTGATAATAACAACGCCCGAGGAACAGGCTAACTTTCAAAACCTTTTGGGAGACGGCTCGCGCTTTGGCATAAAGCTTTCCTATAAGGTGCAGGAAAAACCCGAAGGTCTTGCGCAGGCGTTTATAATAGGCGAGGATTTTGTAGGCGACGATATGTGCGCCATGATACTGGGCGACAACATCTTCTACGGCGGCGGTTTAACCGAGTATTTGCGCCGCGCGGCAAAGAACGCGGAGGAAGGTTTTGCCACCGTTTTCGGCTATTATGTAAACGACCCCAAGCGCTTCGGCATAATGGAGATAGACGAAAACGAGAATATACTCTCCGTCGAGGAAAAGCCCGAAAATCCGAAAAGCAACTACTGCATAACTGGACTTTATTTTTATGATAACAGAGTTTGCGGCTTTGCCAAAAACGTAAAAAAGAGTGCACGCGGAGAACTTGAAATTACGTCCGTAAACGATATGTATTTAAAGGCGGATTCCCTTCGCGGAATAGTGCTGGGCAGGGGTTTTGCGTGGCTTGACACGGGAACGGTAGATACTCTCGCGGAGGCGACGGAATTTGTCCGCATGATAGAAAAGCGGCAGGGCGTTAAAATTTCCGCGCCCGAAGAAATTGCGTATAAGAATAAGTGGATAACAAAAGAAAAGCTTTTGGAGTCCGCAAAAAAATACGGAAAATCGCCGTACGGCGTGCATCTTAAAAACGTTGCGGAAGGTAAGTTTATATATTAATCCGGAGAAGAATATGAGTAATTTTAATTTTTGCGAAACGGAAATAAAAGGCGTGTATATAATAGAACCAAAAGTGTTTGGTGACAGCCGTGGCTATTTTATGGAAACGTATGTTAAAAGAGCTTTCGATGAGGCGGGACTTTGCTACAACTTTGTTCAGGACAACCAGTCATCTTCTTCAAAAGGCGTTTTGCGCGGACTTCATCTGCAGAAAACGCATCCGCAGGCAAAGCTCGTAAGGGTTTTATCGGGTGAGGTGTTTGACGTTGCGGTCGATCTTCGCGGTGACAGCGAAACCTACGGAAAATGGGTAGGCGTGCTTTTATCGGGCGAGAATAAAAAGCAGCTTATGATACCGCGCGGCTTTGCGCACGGGTTTGCGGTTGTGTCCGACTACGCCGAGTTTGCCTATAAGTGCGACGATTTTTATCATCCCGAAGATGAGGGCGGCATTATATGGAACGATCCCGATATAGCTATAAAATGGCCCGAACTTGACAATATAAAATTAAGCGAAAAAGATAAAAAGCTTAAAAAACTCTGCGAAACGCAGATTAAGTTTTAGGATAATAATCATTTTTTCAAAAAAATGCTTGCATTTTGAGTATACATGTGTTACAATACAATTTAGTCACTATGAAAAACGGAGGTGAATTTACTTGCCGAACATTAAATCAGCTAAAAAAAGAGTTAAAGTTATAGAAAAGAAAACACTCAGAAACCAGATGGTTAAATCAGTAATCAAAACAGCTATTAAGCGTTTTGAATCAGCTGTAAGCGCGCATGATAGCGCTGCTGCAAAAGTAAACTTTGCTTTTGCGGTTAAAAA
The DNA here is from genome assembly GCA_017620205.1 of Clostridia bacterium. GTDB lineage: Bacteria > Bacillota > Clostridia > UMGS1883 > UMGS1540 > UMGS1540. The sequence continues at coordinate 24,667 of JAFZQX010000011.1, forward strand.
AATCGATCAGGCTGTTGCTAAGGGCATTATCAAAAAGAACACAGCATCACGCAAAAAATCACAGCTTGCTAAAAAACTCGGTTCAATGGCAGCGTAATTAATTAAAAGTAAAAAAAGAGCAGTTCTTTTGAACTGCTCTTTTTGACGTTTTAGATTATCCGTTTGTAAACTTCTGTTTTACCTGTTCTATTTCATTTTTAGACGCATATTGCTGCGGATACCAGCCCTTCTGCTCCATTACCGAAAAGAGAGTGTGCTGCATATCTATTGAGCAGTTTAAAACGTCTTTAAAGCTTGTGTGTACATCGTTTGTTGAAGATTCCTGCACAGCCGTCTGATACATTGACGTAAGCGTTTTCGAACTCATTAAAACGTCATCCATATATTCCTTGTCGCCCATGCTTTGTTTAATTTCAGACATATCTTATCACCTCTTTTAACCTTCCCATTTTCCGAGATTTGAAAGCAGCATGTTATAATGCTGCGTGTGCTGCATGGCAAGATCCGAAAGCGTTTGCTTAACTACCGGGTCCTGCGCCTTGGAGCTGTAATCGTTACACTTTGTCGCAAGTCCACGTTCCATGTTTAAAGAGTCTTCTACGTATAAGAGTTCTTTTGGTGTCATAATAACAAATCCTTTCTCCCACAAATTTTGGACTCGATAAAACGCACAGACCGCATAAAGCAAAAATGAAATACAATTTGTTTTTAAAAAACGCTTATTTGATTTCAGCAAAGTGAATTCGCTTGCGCGAATTTTATATTTACTGCTTTATGCTACGAACAAACGTCACCTCTCGGCGTACCTTTGTACGCCTTCGGATTCCGTTTGTCCGTTCTGCACTGTTTTCTCTTTGTCCAAAGAAACTTATATCAATTTTATTAAGTTATAATAATTTGATACAGTCGCTTCTTGAGAGCCGTGGGATATCTCTTGATTTGTATTATTTGCACCGCCTGCCAATTTTATGCATAAAAAAGCGCACGTTTCTCGCTTTAGCATCAGAAACGTGCGCTTTTAAAAAACAGTATTATAAATCGTTTCCTATTATTCCGTCCTTTTTATAATCAAGATAAGCAACTCTCAAAACGGCAACTATCGGAACGCCTAAAACAAGACCCCATGCGCCCCAGAAACCGCCGAAAAACGTAACCGCAAATATTACCCAGAACGGGCTTATGCCGACCGATGTTCCTACAATTTTAGGCTGCAGGAAGTTACCGTCAATCTGTCCTAAAACGAGCTGGAAAACAAGCACCCAAATGGCCTTAAGCGGACCCATAACAAGCGTACACGCTATATATTCTATAACCGCCGCGCCGATGGGGCCGAAGAACGGTATCATATTTCCGATAAATACGACTATGCCCAAAAGCCACGGATACGGCGCGCCGAACAGATAGAAAAATACGGTTGATATTGCGCCTATTAAAAGACCGTCCATAATAAGACCCAAGAAATACGAATTAAAAAGCTCTATAATCTTTTCGCCGTAAAGGAAAAGGATAGGCGCTCTTTTGGATTTGAAAACAAATCCGATTACTGTTTTTATAACGTCTAATAGTCTTTCCTTTTCAAGCAGTATATATATCGAAATGATGATACTTAGTACAAGAGTTAAAAGCGAGCTTGCGACAGTTGTTATAATTGACGCGATGCGCGGTATCAAATCCGGATTTAAATAGGACATAATTTTTTCGTTCAGCATTTCAAGAGGCTGCGAATCTTTAAGAAAATCAATACTGTTTATATAGTTTTCAACAGTTTCATAATATTGCGGAGCGTTGTCTATTAAATCCTTGATATTGTCTATTACGGAAGGTATAAGAAATCTTAATATAAGCACCAGCAGAGCGACAAAAACAATATAAACTATTAAAACGCTGAAAAGACGCGAATTATTTTTAACCGTTTTTGATTTTGCTTTATTGCTTATGGATTTTTCTATTGCACGGGCGGGTTTTGCTGTGAAGAAGGCGATAATAGCGCCTATAATAAACGGCATAAGTATACCGACTGCAGTTTTGATCCAGCCGAAAAATTTAGGTATATCAATTGCCTTCCACGCAATTATCAGAAGAATTCCTATTAAAAGAATTTTCCACCAGTAGCTTTCCATTTTCTTCATAAACACACCTCCGCAAAGCCATATATACTATATAAAAAGAATAACAGAATTTGGCGTAAAAATCAAGTGTTTGTTTGTATTATCTCCTGTTTGAAACGGCTTATTATAATTTTTGTAGGTTTGTCAATGATGTGTTACAAAATTTCTAAAACACTTCGCCATTATCAAGGAAAGCTTTTATGTAATCGGCAGGAGCTTTCCAGTTGAGAGGACGCATAGGAAACTTGTTATAGTTATAGTTGTGTACCTTTA
>JAFZQX010000043.1 GCA_017620205.1 Clostridia bacterium
AATGCGCAGACCGCATAAAGCAAATACAGAGTTATATTTAGAGTCTTTATAGCTGTTCGTTAATTACTTAAAGAAAGCTTCGCAAAAAATGCGAAGCTTTTTATTTTGTTGCTTTATGCCATGAACAAATGTCACCTCTCGACGTACCTTTGTACTTCTTCGGGTTCCATTTGTCCATTCTGCACTATTTTCTCTTTGCCTTTCTTTCGGCTTGATAAAACATATTTTAAGAGCGTGTCTCAATAAGTGATTTTATCACAGAATCGAGACACGCCCTTATTTGATTTACAAAAGCATCTTATACTTAAATTCAAGTTGTCAAAATAACCGTCCACACATCATGCCGGCTTTGCTGCAGCCGGAAGGCAAGTGCTATTCCATGGGAGCAGCGCCTACAATATCAACAGTGTTGTCTGCATAAAAAACAAAAATACTGAATCCGTGAAAAGCATCGTCACTCCAAAGGAAATGCTCAAAACCGTATTCATTTTCACGATATGAATCACTTTGGTCAATCCAGCCGTATTGTGCAGCATAATTGATATATTTATTTACATCATCAACGCCGTTGAATTTGTAAATGTAATATCCTTTGAATTCTTCAACCTTTTCAATAAACTGCGCACCCGTTACCGAGTCATAAGTAGGAATGGTTGTGTCGGGATAAAACGCCCCTGACGTATTTCCGGCAGTTGTATTGTCATTAACATAAACCGAACGGGTTCCCCCATCCCAGCTTACCGAACATCCGTATGCCTCGCTTATAGCGCGAACGGGAACGAGCGTTCTGTTGCTGATAATCTGCGCCGGAACATCAAGGTATTTTTCAACACCGTTAACGTTCATTACAGAATTTCCTATTTGGATCGACATATATGTTCCGCCTCTTGACGATGTAACCGTGCTTGTAGCGCCGTCCCAATTAACTTCTGCGCCCAAAGCCTCAAATATCGCACGCAGCGGAACAAGCGTTCTGCCGTCAGAAATTATCGGCGGCTGGTCAAAAAACACTTGTGAACCGTTTACAAATACAGATATATCGTCTGCGCTTACAGAAACCGCAAACACGCCAAAAATCATAACAACAGAAACAATAAGTGCAAAAACTTTTTTCATTTTCATAAAAACTCCTTCTTTCTTTTATTCATTACATGTAAGCGGACGGAATATAAGACACACAATGATGACGTAAATTACCAACTTATAAATATTTTATCATACAGCAGCTGAAATGTAAATATCATTTTTTGGGGCAAGGAGACGCGTTACCATGTCACGCTTTGCTCTTCTTTGCGATTCTATAAAATGCATGGTACAGCCTTTTTTTTGCATATATCGCATATATTTTTAAAAAAGGCTTGAAAAATATTCATTTTTGGTGTAAAATAGTTTAGAATAAATAGGTTTTGGAGGTTATGCATATGATAAGTGCAGGTGAATTCAGAAACGGTATTACTTTTGAATACGAAGGAAACGTATATCAGGTTGTTGAATTTCAGCATGTTAAACCCGGCAAGGGTGCGGCATTTGTTAGAACTAAGCTTAAAAATGTTATAAACGGCGGTGTTGTTGAGAAAACTTTCCGCCCGACAGATAAGATGCCGAAGGCTCATATCGAAAGAAAAGATATGGAATATCTTTATCAGGACGGCGATCTTTTCTACTTCATGGATCAGGAAACATACGAACAGACTCCGCTTAACACTTCCCAGCTTGGTGACGCTTTAAAATTCGTTAAGGAAAACATGATTGTTAAAATCCTTTCCTACAAAGGCAACGTGTTCGGTGTTGAACCCCCGAACTTCGTTGAACTTCAGGTAACCGCTACGGAGCCCGGCTTCAAAGGCGATACTTCAACAGGCGCAACAAAGCCCGCAACTCTTGAAACAGGTGCAGAGATTGCTGTTCCTCTCTTTATCGACAACGGCGATATGATCAGAGTTGATACAAGAACAGGCGAATATATGGAACGCGCATAATAATTTTAAGGAGGTTATTACCTATGATTTCTGAAAAAATTGCTTATTTAAAAGGTCTTTGTGAAGGCATGAAGATTGATGAAAGCACAAATGAAGGTAAACTTTTCGGTGCAATTATTGATGCTCTTGATGAGTTTGTAAACGAAATTTATACCTTGGAAGATACTCAGGACGAGCTTCAGGCTCAGATAGACGAAATTGACGATGACCTCGCTTTCGTTGAAGATTATCTCTTTGACGATATGGACGATGACGAATGCTTTGATTTCGACGTTGAAGATATCGAATGCCCCTATTGCGGCGAACCGATTGCTATTGACGCCGATATTTTGGACAGCGAAGACGACTGCATCACATGCCCCGCCTGCGGAAAGGAATTCGAGCTTGAATTCGAAAGCTGCGGATGCGGATGCGACGACTGCTGTGATTGCGGAGACGAAGGCGAAAACGAAGATAAATAATAAAGCAAAATTCATAATGCACAAAAGCGGCGGATGAAAAAACATCTGCCGCTTTTGACATTTTGTTTGTTTTGTGATAATATATAAAAAAAGACAACAAAGGAGGCAGTGAAATGACAGAACTTGAATATTTTTTACGTGTTGTAATTGCCGGCGCGTGCGGCATTTTAATAGGCTATGAAAGAAAGAACCGCGCGAAAGAAGCGGGAATCAGAACGCACTGCATCGTAGCATGCGCGGCGGCGCTTATGATGATTGTTTCAAAATACGGCTTTGCGGATCTGGCAGGAGACGCTATGGGCACAAAGGGCGTTGACCCCGCGAGAATCGCGGCGCAGGTTGTAAGCGGCGTCGGCTTTTTAGGCGCCGGTATGATCTTCGTTCAGAAGCAGTCTATAAAAGGCCTTACCACTGCGGCGGGAATGTGGGCAACGGCAGGTATCGGCATGGCAATAGGTGCGGGAATGTACATAATAGGCATTGCTGTTGCGCTTTTTATTCTTGTTATTCAGACCGTGCTTCACAAAAATATGCGCTTTCTTAAAAACCCACATCTTAAGAGAATCGTTATTAAAAACATAAACAAAAAGGATTTTCAGAAAGAACTATCCGAAAAGCTTGCGGCTCTTGACATAACAATGGAAGAAGTAAACGTTTCCTATGACAAAGAAAAGGGCACGTGCAATTACAGCTTCACAATAGAGCTTGCGCCCGATGTTATGGAAGATACGCTTATAAGTCTTTTCCCGTATGATACGGAAATAGTAACGCTGAGATAACAAAAGGGGCTGTCTCACTATGCACAGACCGCAAAAAGCAGAACAAAACGGATAAAAACCTGATAGTTTGGCGGTTTTACCGATTGTAATTCTTTTAAAACTTGATGTTAAAATTCGTTTTGACGAATTTTTAATAAATTAATGCTTTTTGCTACGAACAAACTTCACCTCTCGACGTACCCTCGTACTCCTTCGGGTTCAGTTTGTCCGTTCTGCACTATTTTCTCTTCGCCCCAACGGGGCTGTAGCAAAACAATTTTGTTTTGCTACAGCCCCGTTATTTCATTTTTATCACCTTTTATGATATTAATTCAAAGGATAAATTAGGTGTTCTCTTGTGTACATCATTAAATATTTCAAGTATTTTAGTGCAGTAATCGTTCATCTCATCAGGCAGCGAACAAATACCGTAAATCTTTACAACGTAATCGCCCTCATGATAAAACAAACCATCTAAACAGTCCCAAAGCGCGCTTAAGTTCTCTCCGTAATACTCGGGAAAGCCGAACTTCTCTTTTAAAATCGCGTGTATTTCGCCCAAATATTTACAACCTGTAAAATCGAGTATTATAGGATTTTCTTTTATAGGTTTAAATGCATAGTATTCCATTTCATCTTCGTTTTTCATTTTTAACTACCTTTTATGATATAAGCTCAAATGTTACATTCGGCGTTTCGTTGTGTACGTCACTGAATATTTCAAGTATTTTCGTGCAGTAGTCATTCATTTCATCGGGAAGAGAAAAAAAACCATATATTTTCACAACAAAATCGCCCCTATCCAAAAACAAACCATCTAAACAGTCCCAAAGCGCGCTTAAATTTTCTCCGTAGTATTCGGGAAAACCAAATTTTTCTTTTAAAATCGCATGAATTTCACCCAAATATTTACAGCCTGTAAAATCAAGTATTATAGGATTTTCTTTTATAGGTTTAAAAGCTTTATAGCTTATCTCATCATAGCAATCCATTATATAAACCTCCTATTTTATTTCATAAAAAGTATAAAAATGGTCATATGTAACAAATATCAGTCCATCATTTGAAAACACTATTCTTTCTGTTCCTCTATAACCCCATTCATAGTTGATATCAGCTTCATACCATACTCTACCGCTTTTTTCTGGTAAGTGCCCGTTTAGGTTCTTATATTTTCCTTTAAAAAGCATCTTGCCTGGTGCAACTAAAAACAGATTTCCGAGATAAGATTTATAACCAATCTTTTCAGCATAATCTTTTGTAATGTAATACTCCGGCAAAATACCGTATTCTTTTAAATACCAATCAGCGCCATTTAATCCTTGATTTGTTGCAGCACCGGCAAATATGGCTTTTAGCTTTTCTATCACACATCTGCAATGGGGATGAATAGGCGGTTTCGGGTGTACATTCTCATTTATTTTATATATTTTACCATGATTTCCTCTGCATGTAAAGCATGTTTTAAAGTCCAATTTAGCTGTCCATGTTTTCCATTTATCACTGTACATCATTTTTAACTCCTTTTAATTATATCTGACTGTTTTCGCAAACTTCACGGGTTGGCTCAATATAGTGCAGAATGGACAAACGGAATCCCGAAGCTGTATATAGATACTGCGAGAGGTGACGTTTGTTCATAGCAAAAAAGCTAATATAAAAAGGATACGCGATTTTGCGTATCCCAAAGTTTAATTAAGCCTTAAAACACCATGTGCTTTTTTGCGGTCTGTGCATAGTGAGCCAACCCTACAGCGACAATGCGTATGCCATAACACCTACATTATCATTATATATTTCGTTTAGCTGCGATATAGGCAGCGGGTTTGCGCCGGCGCCTGCTTCTATTGTATAGGACGGCACGTTAAAGTCCTCAATCACCCAATCTTTATAGCCTGCATAAGAAGAATTTGGAGGCACTGTTGCGAGACGGTAGCCGCTTAGTCTTTCAAACTCCGCGCCGATTTGGAGTCCCTTCGGCGGCACCTTGCCCTGAAATTCATAGTAAATCTCCTTGCCCTGCGTATGATACGAAATTGTTATGTCAAACATCTTTGTGTTTGTAAAGTCGTACACGGCTCTTGTCTCTTTCGCCGCAAGCGGCGCCGCGCCGACAAAGTCGCGCGGGGCGGGGCGGTCAAACCCCTGCGCATATTTTACTTCTTTTGCGCGCTCCCACAAAGCGGGGTAGTTAAGGTTTAAATCCTCGCCCAAAATATTTGCTTTCCAGCCCGACGGAAACGGAATATTCGGGAAAGATAATGCAATTTCTTTTGCGCCTTCATAAAACTGTCCCGAAACCGCGCCGTTTACAAGATCAACGCCGTCCGGGTTTACAAGCGGCATAAGATACAGGCGCGAATTTCTGAAAAGCTCCGCCGCGGAAAACGAAGAAATCCTGTCGTTGTTGCTATAAGAAGATGCGTAGTTTTCCAAAAACTTTAACGTAAGCGGCGTTGTTATCCATTCGTTTGCATGGTGCGAAGCGTTTATAAAAACCTCGTTTTGACCCGTGCCGAGGGAAAGCAGTAACAAGTCACGGTTCATAACGCTTTTGCCCACTGAGCTTAAATTTATAAAAGGATAGCGCGCCGCGATACCTTCCGATATAAGGCGCACAAGCTCATATGTATATTTTATGTTTTCCGCCACAACGGGAAAACCAAACGGCACTTTGATTCTTAAACCCACAAGAAGATTATCGGGATTTAAAGCGGGGTTTGCCGTTTCTATTGCGCGCACAGTAGTGCCGTTTTCTTTTGCCAAATTATAAAGCGTATCGCCGCGCTTTATTGTATATTCAAAATATCCTCTTATAAAGCTTTGAAGCTTTCCCCAGGTTAAAGCGCCGACAATGCCGTCGCTTAAAAGCCCCATAGACGTCTGATAGGCACGCACTGCGTTTTCCGTTTTAACGCCGAATTTGCCGTCTATGTCACTCTCCCTTAAATAACCGCTTCTAAATAGTGCGAGCTGCAGCATTTCAACATACGCACCGCTGTCTCCCCTTCTTAATGTTTTCAAAAAACCACTCCTTTAAGCATAATAGAGCCAAACTCTGTATGCTCTTATTTGTTAAAATCCCGCAAGAAAAACTTATCGAATTTGATGGGCGTCAGCCCATCTGCATTCTCTGCATTTCCCTTGCAATTATTTTTCCGGCATAAGAGTTCTGCGAAGTTTTAAAGTGCAGATTTTTTCTGAGATAAGGAAGATTACGAAGTGAATACTTTCGTATTTACAAGGAATTTGACACAATATCAGGAAAAATCTGCCTTTAAAACCATACAGCGTTTGACTCTCTTATGCTTTTTAATTTAAAGTATTAAGTACCGCGTCTGAGGGGTCTTCCTGCCCCGTAACATGCGTATAATTATCCGGTACGATCCCGACTATTATAGTCTCCGCCATCGGCACCTGCGTAGTAACCGTAGTGCTTTTTGACGTCATCGGCAGCAAAACGGACACGGTGCACGAAACTTCAAGATAAATCTCGTGCCGCGTTTGGTTTATACCCGCCGCCGAAAACTCGTTTTTTATATCAATGCCGGCAAAGCCTACGGGTATCATTTTTATTTTTATTTTAGGGCCGAGTCCCGAAAAAGCACTTTGACCGAGCAAATTTCCAAGCGGCACTGCAGCCGTCATACTGTCCGCATCACTTATCCTTTTTTCTATCTCGCCCGTAAGCGTTGCTTTAAGCTTATTAATTTCAACTACGTTTGATGTAACGGCCGTTATATTTCCGCTTTCATTTTTCTGAAACGAAATAAGATCTTCATACGAAACATTCATGTCCGCCATCGTTTCGTTTACAACGTCCGCTATAACGCGCGTCGCAACGCCTTTTGCGCGAGATACGGCAACTTCGTTTATAATCGGTCTTATACGCATTTCAAACATAAATACGGAGTAGATAAGAAAAAGGCACACGGCAGCTATAAAAATATACCCACTCTTTTTTCCGTGGTGAAAGTTTCGCTTTCTCATACTAATATCTTTATGATGCCATGTGCCTTTTTTGAACTAAAATTTTATTTCTTTTCGAGAGCCCTTGCGAGAACGCATAATATTCTCACGGCGCTTTCTGTAAGATTCAGCTTTTCGCCGTCGCCGCGAAGCGCGCCCATGTTATAAAGCTTCAAAATATCCTCTCTTGCCCATGCGGGCATCTCGGGAACATAATTATACTTTTTGTTTTCTTTTTCAAGCGCTTTTAATCTTTCATCAAGCTCTTTTACTGTCTCCATTTCCTCTATCTCCTTTAAATCAAGTCTGCCGTAGCCGAGTATCCGGCTGTAGTTTTTACTGTACGATTTCTTTGCAACAGCACCGCCGTTTGGTATAACGCCCGCTGTGGACGAAGTATTGCCCTCAACGGTATAGACATGTTCGCCGCTTACGCCGTATACATATCCTACGTGGCAGGCAATCCCGCTTGCATCTTTAAAAAAGATTATATCGCCTTCTTTTGGATTTTGCGTTATCCATTTGCCCGCCTTCTTAAAATATGTAACGCCGTCCGGGCAGTACGCAAAATGCGGCATGATTTTCTCCTGGATTTCGCGCCCCACCGCGCGTTTAACACACTCTGTCACAAACATCGCACACCATGGCTGGCCCTGAAAATTTATGCCGTAATCTTCCTTGTACCATTTGGCGAAAATTGTATAGTTTTTGTCGCCGGCGTTTGCGGTAAAACTTAAAAGGTCTTTATCGCTCCTCTTTTCAAGATAGCCTACCCACGACAAAAATTCATCTGTTATTTTCATTTTTGCCTCCAACCTGTTTTTTAAGAATGTCTATGGCTTCAACTATCGCGGGCGATGTGATACCCATAAGCCCCGCGTTTTCTGTTATGCTTATAAGCTCATTTATAATAAAGCCGATGATCACAGCGTCTTTTATAAACGCGCATCCGAGATATATGTCAAGCCTTTGTGCTATGACTACAAACATAAGCTCGGCTATCTTTTTTATAATTCCTTTAAATGCCGCAGAGGAGCTGAGTGTTCCCGTTTCCGTTTTGGAGGACCTATGGAATATGAGCGCCAGAGCCAACCCCATTAAAAAGTCTATTACCATAAACAGAATAAGCGTAACAAGATCCGCCGTAAAGCCGCCCAAAAGATACGAAATATATCCGCCGATTGCGGCGCATATACCGCAAATTATATTTTTTACAGTCATTTTTTATAATCCTCTCCCAAAAAGCCGCCGCTTTTAATATAAGCGGCGGCTTCTGTAATTACACCTCTTCGGTTTCATACCAATTATCTTCATTGTCTATGGGAGATATATAAACTTTCTTGCCGTAAACCTCGCCGTTTGTTATAAGAAAGCCGGGCTCTGCTTCGAGTATTACTATATCCCCCGAATTACTTTTTATCATTTTAAACACCTCAGATTATAATACTCCAGTTTTTCTCCGCCGCCGAAATAATTGCATCCTCGGATAAATCCTGCGGCGCGCCGTTTATGATAAATGACGCCGGCGTATCAAGGTGCGGCAAAGCCTCTAAAAGCCGCGCCGCATCGTCTGTGCTCCAAAGATACGGCTCACGTGCCTCAACACTTCCTCCGTTTGCCAAAAGCTCAAACACCTTGCCGTCCGCGCTCAGGCGCATTATGTATTCTCCGTCTTCTCTTTTCAGTATTTCGTCAAATCTAAATTCTTTCATAATCTTATTTGCCGTATAGTGCCTTAAAATATGAAGTTGCCTGCGCCTTAGAAATGTCAAGATCGTTTTGGAGCCTTGCTATCTCTTTTTTTGCTTCCGCTTCAAGCCTTATTTTTTCTTTATCCTGTTCAAAACTGCGTTCTGATTTTGCCGCGTCTATTTCGCCTTTTGTTAAGGCCATTTGCATATCGTGTTCGTTCTGAAGTTTCAGCTTTTCAAGCTCTTGTGCGCGGCTCTCTATTTTTTCTCTGGCGCTCTCCGTAAGCGTTCCGGGCGGAACGCCGAGTATTTCCGCGTCACGTCCGTTTACGGTGCCGAATGCTTTGGCTCTTTTAACAGCCATATTAACATCGTCCGCAATTTCCTTCAGCATATTATTCTCACGCTTTGCCTCAAGCTCCGCCGCTTTATAATCGCTTTCTTCTCTTGTTTTAAAAGCGTTTCTCTCGTTTTCGTCAAGATTTTTCATAGCGTAAAGCGTTGTGCGCAGTTTCTCGTTTTCATCTTTATACTTCTCGTAATCCGCCTTCCTGAATTCAGGCATAAGCTTTGCCGCCCCTTCCGAGGCGTAATGCGAAATAAGAGAGTCGGACGTTATCCCGCGCGAACCCATATCCGCTTTCGCGTTTCTTACATAATCGGCATACGCTTTTTGGTAGTCCTCGTCTTTTTCGGGATCGTAGCCTTCATATTTATTATTCATAAGCTCCTTTAAAACTTTGCGTTCAAGGTCTTCATAGGGGTTTTTATACCGTTCTTTTTTAAGGGAATCCACATAATCGCTTTTGCCGTAAATAATGCCGCCGATATTAGCTAAATTTTCGTCGTCAACATTATATGTTTTTCCGTTTACGGCAAGCTGGCCCGTTTTGGAATTATAACCGACGCTCTCCGTCGGCGAGAGCGTGTTTCTTACAGCGCTCCAGCCTTCGCCCGCGGCAAGTCCGTTTTTTGAAAGCAAAGAATATATATCTTTCGTGCTGCCGGCGTAGTATCTGTTGTCATCGCCGAGTGTAAACCCCTCCGATCCGATATTTACCGTCTTGCCGTTTTTGCCTTTTACCGTTACGCCGCCCGTTTTACCGTCATACCCAACGGCAAAACCCAACCGTTCCAAAGTATCTCTGACCGATACAGCCATGTTTTCACAACCTTTCTGCCCGCAATAATTTTACCGTTTTATCTGCGGGCCGATAAAACTTATGATCTTATCTGTAATGCACCGGATAGTTTATCCCGTTTATTGTTACATACGCGTTTCCGTCCGCCGCTACCGCGAACGGATAACCTTCGGTGCTTATAACGCCGTCAAGCGTGCTGAAGCAAACCTTTTCTGCGATAATACGAAGCGTCACCTTGCCCTGTGCATCTTTCAGCGCTTCAATACGCACTTTTTTCGCATCATCATACTCGTCGTCGTAAAACTGGATTTTCTTTATTCCTTCGCCGTTTTCATCCCTGCCTATATACAGGTTGTCACCTACAGACGCATCCCTCGCGGTTTCTATGTCGCCGCTGAACACGGCGTCGCCGGTTGAGGACAACTCTATTGATTTGCGCCCCGATGCGTTATTTAAAGTAAAATTGAAATTCCCCTCACCGTCCGATCCCAATTCAAGCCGTATATTATCGTCTCTGTCACGCATAATAAGCTTGGCGCCGTCTATTTCGGTATAACCGTCAGAGGACGCTATTTTCGTCTTGTCCGTCTGAAGGGATTTTACGTTTTGCGAATTTAGGGACGAAAACATAACGTCAAGTGTTTTATAAAGTCTTATCAGAGCCGTTTCAACGTCTCCGCCGGTAACGCCCTGCATACTGTCAGCCGTAAAGTCTGCCATATCTTCACCTCTTTAATAAGTTTTATTCTTTGCACGCATATAAACAGACACATCGTATATAGCGGCATTCCCCGTGCCGCTTAAAGAAATTTGAAACGTGTCGCTTTGCGAGAAAAGCTTTGGGTGCAGATTTACCGAGAATATTTTTCTTCCCGACAAACCGCTTCTGCCGAGTACGGAATACTCTGCTTCACTCTCCTCGTTTTCATCGTTTTTTATTTTTATATTTAAGCTGCCCGTTATATCTCCCAAAACATTAATTCTGCGAAGCGACAGCTTTTTCGCCGCGTCAATTTTAAAAACTTTACTGCTCCAGCTCCACGAAATCTCTTCATTTGAGTTTTCATCCCAAAGCTTATATATTTTGCCGTTTGCCGCGGCACCGTACAGATTGTCACCCAAAACTGCGAAAAATTTAAACTGCGTATTATCCTCAACATACCACTGCCCCGTTTTAAGGGAAAGCGTGCAGTTTATATACGAGCCGCCCTTTTGCGGCAGGCAGATTATATATCTTTCACCGTCAGTACCTGCCGCCGCAAGAGTCACGCGCGACATATCAATATTTTTTATATACTTTTCTATAGGCGCGCTTATTGTTTTCGGCAGCGCTCCGCCCGAATACGAGCATACGCCTTCGGACGAGAGAAACAAAAGGTTTCCGCAGTCAACAACCGTATTATACGCTATACAGCCTATACTCTCCGAGCCCGATATCATCTTATAACTGTCCGGCGTGTTGCCGTAAAGCTCCGAGTATGAATGCGGTTTAAAATAAATAAGATGACCCGCAAAAACCTTAATGGCGCTCCCGTTTTCTCCGTTTTGCGTTATGACGGTTTGGGTGAGTCCGTCGTCTATATCAAACCACACCGTCCTGTCCATAATGCCGCCGAGATCAAGCTCAGCGTTTTCCGAAAAAGCGGCGCAAATTCTGCCGTTTACTGTCTCGAGCATATCACATTGCGGCATACAAATTTCACTGCCGCTTACCGCACTTCCGTTTTCAAATTTAACGTAATACGAATGCGTTTTATCTATGCCGTCCCGGGTTACCTTATCGCCGCAGCAGAGTATGCTCCTGTCCAGAAAATATATCATATCGTATCTGCCCGTGGGGCTTTCGGCAACCACCATGATATCTTTCCATTCATTGTCAAAATATCTCCATTTGCAGACGCCGCCTGTCTTCTCAACACAGCATAAATACTTACCCTCCAAAACGCTCATATATAATATCTCGCCCTGAAGGGACGTATACTCTGTTCTGCCCTCTCTTGTTTTAAGCGAGGGATATGAAACCGCTGATATGTTTTTCATTTCCGGAGAGTTTTTCGGATTGCAGCAAATTGGCGCCGCTTCCGTAAAGACGCCGAGAAATTCTGATATAAGAGGCACTGTTTTTTTTCCGGGGTTTTTTATATACGGTTTTATAGTTATCCCCTCCCTTTATTTATAAAGCCCACGCTTCGCGTATTCGCGAAGCGTAGTATCCATCACGCCGTGATAGCCGCAGTAAGGACAGCGCCCTATCTTTTTTTCAGCGTAACCCATGTCGCGCAGCGCCACTCTTTCACAGCGCGGACACACGGGATTGTCGCCCATTTTTTCAATATCGAGTCCTTTATAATACTCATGGCGCAAAACTCTTTGGTATACGCTTTTCGGAAGATAAATAGGTTTATTTATCCGATTCATATTATTAACCTCTCTTCTTTATCCGGTTTTCTTGTTTTTTCATATCTTCTAATTCCGTTTTTGTGTAAAAGCCGCGCAGTTTTTCTTTTTTATCTGCGCTTTGCGGTCTTGACATTATTCCGTAGCGGAGGCTCTCGGGCGCGTGCGTTATCTCATGCGGCATATCCGAAGCGTCTCCGTTTCCGCTTTTGTCAAACGTAAGTGCCGGGAGAGTGCGGCATAAATTGCGGCAGGTTGAGAATATCCTTATCTTCCGTCCTCCGCTTCCGCGAAGGTATTCGCGCAGAACGCGCCAGCCGGGTATTCTGCGGTTGTCGGCGCGGGCAAGGCCCGAAAGCCCCGCCCGCGCCATAATCTCAATACCCGAAAAGCCCGTGTCCTGCCGCCTGTTCCATAAATCGGGCGATGCGGCTATATAAGAAATATTCTCGTTTTCGCACATCTCTTTTATCTTTGCCGCCGCTTCTGAAAGGGTCAAACCCGTTTCGTAAAGCTCGCGGTAAACGAAAACCTCACCGAGATCCGATACGGCGTATAAAAGGCACGCCGTCATGTCAAGACCGTAGTCAAGAGACGCAAAACGCTTGTAGTATTTCGGCAAAGGGAAAGGCGAAACTACGTGCTCATCCCTTGAAAACTCGGGGAAGAACTGTCCCTCGAATATGTCCCAGTCTCCGTATAAAAGAGCTTTTTTCTCATTTTCGGGCAAAGCTTCAAGTCTTTTCATATACTCCGGATCACTTTCCATTAAAAAACCGTTATCCGTAAGCTTTGCCGGTATGAACACCCTTGTTCTTCCTCCTATTTTAACCGGTTCGCCGGGAGGCGCAATATCGATAAACCTCTCCTTCACCCAGGCATGTCCCACGCTGCCGGGGTTTGTTGAGCTTTTTATCTGTTTCGGAAAATTATTTACGCCCCTTATTCTGCTTTGCATATACATATACTGATACTCGGAAAAATGCGTAAGCTCATCAAAGCGGATTATGTCATATTCAGCTGACTGATACTGCGTTACGGCGCTGTCGTTTGAAAGGTAACCGAATTCAATTACAGAGCCGTTTTTAAATGTCATACGGTGTTTTGCGGCGTTATAGCTGCAGAGCGTTTTGGGGATTATTTCCTGCGCGGTAAGTATAAGGGAGCGTTCCAGCTCGGGGAAGGAAGTTCTTAGTATGAGCTGTTTAATCCCCTCATATTTAAGCGCACATAAAAACGCGTCCACAATCTGCCCGAAGCTTTTGCCGCCGCCTGCGGCGCCGCCGTATAAAACCTCGTCACAATCAGCGTCAATAAACTGCTTTTGCTTTTTTGTGAGCTTTATGTCAACTTGCAATTAAATCACGCCTTTAAAGATGCGCTACTCTTCCGCGCCCGTAGAGCCGACAAGACCTCTCCAATCAACATAGCCGCAGTCAAAACGGCAGTAGCCGTAAAATCTGTAATCCATTTTATTATCGATTTTCTCGCTGTCAAAAATGGGTTTTTCACGCCAGAGGAACATGAGGTTGTCCATAGAACCGTCCTGAACGTACCAGATTTTATTGCCCGACGTATCGTCTGCAAGGTAGTCCCAAACAAGTATTTCCATATTCGGAACTGTGTTTACGTCATTATTGTTCGTGCCCGCCTGAAGCGTTGAGCCTATAAGTGCGCGTGCGGTAAACTCCCAGTCGGGGTGAACAACAAGTCTGTTTGCGTGCGCCGCCACAAGTACGCCCGCCTCATCCTGCTGCAGACGCATTTTAGTTAGTGCCGCCTTTAAGTTTTCATCGGTTAAGCCGCCTTCAATTATGTTGTCGCCCGTGTCCGAAGAATTTATAAGCGGATGCGAATCGGAAAAAAGCGGAACGCCGTCATAACCGTTTTGCGAAAAGCCGTTTATCAAAACGTCTGCGGCGTTACTCTCCTCCGTTGCCGCAAGACCGCGCGCCAGCTTCTGCGCGCTGCCGCCTTTGCCCGCACCTTTAAATACGTTATACTGGTCGTCCTGAACAAGCTCCCATGTAACCTCATACGCCTTGTCAAAACGTCTCGCGGTAAACGTTGCCGTATCGCCTTCGGCAATATCGGATAAATTAAAGTCGGAACCTTCTGTGTTTGAATCCCACTGACCAAACGCGCCGAGATGCGGATATGTAGCCTGCTTCGCTTCCATAGTGTCAATCTTGAAAGTTTTGTCGTACTGCTTCTTTTTCTCGTCATAGCTTTCAAAGAATATTTTCTTATGGACAGGTGTTAAAAGCTCGCCAAAACTTGATCTCGTCATTTTATTTGCCATTATTCATTACCTCTTTTCTTATATTTAAGATAATCCGCTATCGTCATACCGGCTTTTTTCGCAGCCCATATCTCGTCCGGTGACAAAACACCGCCCTCTTCCGGCTCCGCGCTGTTGCCGCCTTGCGATAAAGCTGAAATTTTAGCTTTGTTTTTCTGCTCTTTTGCCATAAGATCTCTTGCCTTTTCCTCCGCGAAAAGAGCTCGGTATGCTTCTTTTGCGCTGACGCCGTGACGGCGCGCATAATCGAGAACCTCGGAAAGCTTATCTTCTATATCTCCGTAATACGGATCGTCGCGGAGTGAAAGCGCCTCGCGCCTTTCCGTATCGTCCTGTTCATACTGAGAAAGCTTTCTTTTTAGACTTTCAATCTGTTCACGGTAACGCTTTATAAGTTCTATTATCTGAGCGTTATCGCCTCCTTCATGCATTCTAGCATCTTCGTTCATTTTAAAACCTCCTTATAAATATGATACTGACTGTGAGAGCTGAAAAGCAGCGTAGATTGTTCAAACTGAACCCGAAGCTGTATACAGATACTGCGAGAGGTGAAGTTTGTTCAAAACGCGGAGCTTCTTTCTTGCGGGATTTGCAAAATGCAAATCCCTTCAAAAAGCTTTTAATATTTATTGCGCTATAAAATAATGTTTATTTTTGCTCCGCGCGGTATACGCGCTTTTATGTCTCTCCCTGCCGCAATTATATAGTATTACTATCTGATGCTGACAAACAATGGTCAAACATTTTGATTTATGTTTTTGCTGAGTTTTGACCCTTCAATATCGTTTGCAGGTATGGTTTTTATGCTTGCTCCCTCCTGCGTTTCATCTTCCGGCATTTCGGGTGTTATGGGCAAGCCGAACCGGTCGGCAAGATACTTTCTAGCTTCGGCCTTTGTTATAATACCTCCGCTGCAAAGCTCCGTCATAAGCTGATAAATAAAAGCATTGTTTTTCGGCATACCCGCGCCAACGGTAACTGAAATATCAAACTGCGCACTTTTTGCTTTGCCGTTTTTATCGATTATTTCCCCGAGAGATGACGGTGTGAAATACAAAAACTTATCTTTTTTGTCCGTAATACGAAACGCCATTTCCTCCGTCCAGAACTGTTCGCAAAGCATAAGGCAATATGAAAAAACTTCCGACAGCGTTTCCTGCAAAATAAGCTTTTTGTGAACGAGAGCAATATTTCCCGCCTGCTGAATTGCAAGCGCTTCCGTGGCGGTTGAAACGCCCGCCTGTTTGCCGCCGCCGGACATCTGATCCGAAAATCTTATAACCTTCTGGCTTTCATATTGCAGAGCCGCGTTTCGTCTGTTTTCTATATACGGCGGCAGGGGCGGCGCGTCAAGATTTTTAACCGAGTTTACGTGGTTTACGGGAATATTTAAGCCCGCCTCGTTTGTAAGCGCGTCAAGATCTATCCCGCTGCCCGTTTCAATAAGCCTTTGCGGATTGCCCGTCAGGCGCGCGTTTATTCTTATCTGATCGTCCAGATCGTTTATAAGATCCTGAAGCGGCTTTAAAAGCTCAACGTCGCCCTTGCCCCAAATGCTGTTTTCGCGGTAATAAAGCGGCGTGAAAAAATAAGGATAGCGGCTTGTTTTGTAAAAGCCTTCGCCGCTGTCGGACAGTATTATGCCGCAGCCTGTCATCTCAACAAGGCGCAGGGAACCGCCGCTGTTTGTCCAGACTAAAAGATGCACATACCAATCGTTATCGCCCTCTGCGTCGAAGTCTTCATCGGGTGCGTCATACGCAGGGTCAAAATTTGGCTTTATCATATCCGCAACCTCATTGCCGTAATGTTCCCTTGCCCAATAAATTGACTTTTTGATACGCTCTATCACAAACTCCGCTTCATTTATTCTGTAAGGGTCTGTTATGCACGGGTCTACATACACGGCGGTGTTTGAAACGCAGTCGATCCTCGGGATGCCCTGTCCGTCCAGAGCCTCCGGATCAAACGTCACGCGCAAAACGCCGGTACCGAATTTTTCGCGGCGGCGCTCGTGAATATCAAGTGTTCTGACCATTTTGTTTTTGTTTAAAATAAATTCAAGTATAACTCTGACCGTTTCCGAAAACGGAACATCGTCGGGCGTCACGGGCACGGCCGACACGGCTATGTTTTGCTCTATCAGCTGCGACACCTGACCTTCAACATTTGCATGAATAATATTTGTGTTGGAGGCGGGGTCGTTTTCGCTCTTTTTGCGGTTTACGTCGCCCTCCCAATACCTGTCATACTCCTTGAATTTGTCCGCCAGATTGCCGCGGCTTCTCGAAGCGTTTATATAGTACGAAATATATTTTTCCGATAAGTTTTCCATGGCTCATCTCCTCCCTTCAATCTCTTTTAACAGGCTCATATAATCCGTTGGTCCTTTTATAAACATCGTATGAGCTTTTCTCTTTCTGCTCCAGACCAAAAAAATATCCGCTGGCGAAAAACGCCGCGAACATAATCAAAACTATTATATACATGTAAAGCCTCCCGTCACATGACTATTTTTGTTTTGGGATATTTTCCGCGCTTTTTGTATTTCCCCTGCATGGCCTCTGCTTTAAGCGCGTTAAATTCCGACCTTAAGTTGTTGCTCATCTCGGCGTCCTCCGTTGCAAGCGCAATGTCCGCCATGGCTCCGTACAAAAGGAGAAAGCGCTGTTCCTCGTCTACTAAAGTCTCCTGGTTTAAAAAGTCTGTTTCGCTTTCGAAAGCGTCCGACGTTTTAAAAAGCTTTGAGGCATAGCATGTAATTTCTATCTTATCGCCCACCTTCGGCGCGGGCTCAAACGTGATAAAGCCCGTCGGGAGAAGGTAATAAAAATCACACCCTTCATCGGAAATATTTTCCGCCTCCATCTCGCGCCCGTTTACGCTTACAAATAAAATATCCTCTGCCGCAATCTCCTCCGGCAGAGGATAAAGATTTAACGCATTTGCGTCAAAAACATAAGTTTCAAGCTTTCCCGCAAACCTTTTTATCTCTCTTATCGTCTTGTTTAAAAATACTGTCTTTTCGTCCGCCGAGTATGGGTTTGGCAGCATTAAATCAAGCTCGTTCAAAATCTCGCCAAGCAGCATATAATCACCCCTTTTAAATTAAACAACCGTAATGTTTACAGAAATATTATCGTCACCTGTCTCTTCCTCCAATTTATCGCTCCAGCCGTAGTTTGATTTGAGATAAAACATAAGCGCCGTATGCCCTTTATCCTTTGTAAACAAAAGACTCTCCGCGTATTCCTCAAATTTCATATCGGCCATTTTAAAGATTTTTGAAAAGCTTTTGCCGCGCATATCGTAATCGCCGCGGCGGTACGCGAGAAGTTCTTCTTTTGTCAGAGAAAGGAAAACGGCAAGCCCTATCATAGTTTGGGGTTTGCCGCTTTCAATGCATTCTGAAAAATACTTGTCTATTAAGTTTTTAAGTTCCTTTTCGGTTTTCCATTTTGCTTTTCCCAAAGTATCGCTCCTTCACCTTCCCCGATTGTAATGATATCACGGGGGATAGGTGACAAACAATGGCTTTTACGCTCTTATTTTCAAAAGCTCTGCGGGCAGGTTTACTGAAAAAGCAATTTCTTCCGCGGAAAGACCTGGATATTCGCTGAATCTGCTTGTCGGAAAAAGCAAGAACGATGCGAAAAGGTTTGCCTGCTTTTCGTATTTTTCCAAAACCATAAAAGTATTTTTAGTCATAAACGAGGCGTCGAGGTCCGGGTGCAAAACGCTGTGCCCCAGTTCATGGGCGCATGTGATAATTTGATTTTCTTTTGAAAGATTTTTATTGATATGTATGCTCTTTACGCCGAAAACGCTGAGGTAATATCCGTGAAGCGTTCCCAAATCTTCAAAACTCACGTAAATTCCCGTTTTATCAGCAATTGTAAACGGATCTCTTGTGTTATACTTTGCTGCCACTTCATTTACGGTTTTCTCAATATCCAATATGCCACCCCCAAAACGACTGAATCTCAAATTTACTCATCTTGCCCGTTTTTTAGATATAAGCTTTGCCATCTCCATACTGTTTTTTAAGCTGTCCAAAAGCAGTTTTCTGGACTTATCGTCAAGCGCTTCCCCACCGAACATAACGGCAGCGTCTGTTTTGGAAAGCTGTCCCAAAACGTTTTCGAGCATAACCGAAATGTCCTGCATATCATCGGGTGTAATTTCCGTTTCCGTGAGGCTTGCGCCGAGCGCCTGTTCCATTTTCTTTATTGCGTCCACCGGAATTTTCTTTGTCGTTCCCGTTTCGTAGCGCTGGAGAGTTGATTTTGATATTCCCGTTGCGTCTGAAAGTCCTTGAAGACTTAAACCCAACTGATCTCTCAGCTCTTTAATTTTACGGTACATATTCTACATCTCCTTTATCTTTGGGAAGCTGTCTTAAAACTCACAGCTCCAAGGCAAAGTGGCTCCTAAGCATAGTGTAACACATCTGTTTCATTTTTGCAACAGTTTTTTGAAAAAAAGTTTCAAAAATGGGTTGACAAAATTATTATACATGTGTTATTATGAGCTTGTCCCATTTTGTCCCACGTAAATGTCCCAAATTTAAGACGAGGGGGTATTGTGTGAATTTTGAATTTAATACGGAAGCAGATGAGATTTATTTCTTAGATACGCTTTTTGATTATTTATCGTTTTCGGGGAATACGGAAAAGCTGAAAAGAAGAGTTGGCCCGGCGCGCGCCGCCTGTCTGCGCGATTTTTTGGTGTCTTTTGCCGAAAACCGCGAAAACGAAATTATAGCCTTCGCCAAAGACTATTTTAAAGCCGAATTTTATTAAAACTCTTATCAAATACATCCGCGGATAAGAGAGAAAAACGCCGTGCGGAACGGGATTGGAGATTATAAAAAAGCTATGACAGCGAAGGAGTTTTTTGAAAGGGGCAAGCTTTTATCTGAGGAGATACGCGCGCTGACAGAGGCTATGAGTATAGCATACGCGGAAGCGACAAAAACGGTGTCCGCGCCGACATCCGCTGCGGTAAAATCATCTTCCCTTCAAAACAAAAGAGAAAACGCAGCTATTAAGTATATGGAGCTTAAAGCCGTTATAACGGCGCGGCTTGCGGAGCTTTTCAAGATAAAAAAAGAGATATTTGATTTTATAGAAAAGATAGATGACGCGAAATGCAGAACGGTTTTAATTAACCGCTACATAAACGGATATACGTTTGAAAAAATCGCGGAAACCATGTATATGAACGAAAGGTGGGTTTACAGAATACATAAGAAAGCGCTTGAAATTTGCGACGAAAAACTAAAAGAGCGCTGATTAAAGCTTTGTTTGCATGCAAACAAAATATCGCGCTGCACAAAGTGCAGCATATCACTTTTATGCCGCAGGCATAAATATAACTTTGCGCGCAGCGCGAAATAACTTATTCGGTGTTATTGCTTCGCAGTGGTATTCGCCTGCGGCGATTGTTATTACTATGTAGTGTTATTTGCCTTAGGCAAGTTATAAAAAAGAGAGCGTCTCAATTAATCGCTTAATTGAGACGCTTATTTTTATATGGTCTTCGGTATTACGGTTTTAAAGCCCGCAAGGTGTTTGTCGTAACCAACCTTGCCAAGTGTCCATTTTCCGTTTTCGTATATAGCTTCCGTGACGGACGCGTTTGATACCCAAGGTATGTTTTTCATTTCGGAAAGCGGCAAATTTTCCATTTCGCACTGCATAGCGCGGATTGGTATCGCGTGTGTTGCAACCGCCACCGTTTTACCTTCATTATCTTTCGCAATTTCACAAAGCGCGCCGAGTATGCGCGCGGAAAGCTCTTTTACGCTTTCGCCGCCCGTACAAGCGGCATGGCCTATATCGGAAATCCACTTTTCATAATCTTCGGGAAAGCGTCTTTCTATCTCGCTAAATGTTATGCCCTGCCAATCCCCCGCGTAAATCTCACGCAGGTTTTTGCAGGGTATAAGCGGCGCACCGGAGGCTTTTGCTATTATCTTTCCCGTTTTTAAAGCGCGGCTGAGATCGCTTGCATAAACCTTTGATATTTTGTAGTTTTCCGCTATGTATTTTGCTGTAATTTCCGCCTGCTTTTCGCCCATAGGCAAAAGACGCGCGTCCGACTGACCGCCGAAAGCCTTGTCACGGTTTGCTTCGCTTTCGCCATGTCTTATAAGTAAAAGAGTTGTCATTTTTTTGCCTTCTTTAATAGTTTGCGATTTGCTCCGAAAGAGCAGAAAAGTATTTTAATAAACCGGTATCGGGATTTAAAGATTTTAAAATCCCGTCCGTTTTCTTTTTTATTTTCTTTAAAAGATGCTTTTTGTATTCTTCAAAAAGAGGATCTTCCTTTAAACAATCATTTAAATACAAATCAATGGGCTTAAACGGTTTTTTCTCTCCGTCGCATACGGAAATGATATTATAAAACTTATTTCCTTCTTTCGCGAGCGTTTCGTTTTCAATTCTAAAACCGTTTAAAAATAAAAACTCATGCAGATCGGGGCTTGACTTCATAGGCTGCAGAATATATCTTTTGCCGCGCGGCGCTCTCTTTAAAATTTCCGAAATCAAAAGCCCGCCCATGCCGGCTACTACGCCCGTATCGAAAGAGTTTTCATCAACAGACAAAAAACCGTTTGATAAAACGGTTTTGATTTTTTCCTGCAGTCCGAAATCACGGATATTTTCTTCCGCGCGCAAAAGCGGTCCGCGGTTTATATCCGCCGCAACTGCAGATTTTATTATTCCGTTTTGCGCCAGATATATAGGCAGATACGCATGGTCCGTGCCTATATCCGCCAAAGAAGCACCGCGCCCTATCCCGGATGCGAGTGCATAAAGGCGCGGTGTCATAAATTTTTCTATTTGGTTTTTCATCATTCCAAAAAGTCCTTTAATTTTTTGCTGCGGCTGGGATGACGAAGCTTGCGGAGCGCTTTTGCTTCAATCTGTCTGATACGTTCACGCGTAACGTCAAACACCTTGCCGACTTCTTCAAGAGTTCTCGGTCTGCCGTCGTCAAGACCGAAGCGGAGACGCAGAACCTTTTCTTCTCTTGATGACAGAGAATCAAGAACATCCATAAGCTGTTCTTTCAAAAGCATAAAGGACGCAAGCTCGCTCGGCGCGGGCGCGTCATCGTCCGGAATAAAGTCTCCGAGATGGCTGTCCTCTTCTTCGCCTATAGGCGTTTCGAGAGATACAGGCTCCTGCGCTATCTTCATAATTTCACGTACTTTGTCTATAGACATTCCCATTTCTTTTGCTATTTCATCGGGCTGGGGATCGCGGCCGAGCTCCTGCAAAAGCTGTCTTGAAACTCGGATAAGCTTATTTATCGTTTCAACCATGTGAACGGGAATACGTATAGTTCTCGCCTGATCCGCAATGGCGCGCGTTATAGCCTGGCGAATCCACCATGTTGCGTAAGTACTGAACTTATAGCCCTTTACATAGTCAAACTTTTCAACGGCCTTTATAAGACCCAAGTTGCCTTCCTGTATAAGGTCCAAAAAGAGCATGCCGCGGCCTACGTATCTTTTTGCTATACTTACAACGAGACGGAGGTTTGCTTCCGTCAGGCGCTTTTTAGCCTCTTCATCGCCTTCCGCCATACGCTTTGCAAGCTCAATTTCCTCTTCACTCGTCAGAAGCGGAACTTTGCCTATTTCCTTTAAATACATTCTTACATGGTCGTCAACACTTATGCTGTCAGGCACGGAAATATCAATTTCTTCTTCGTTTGCGGCAATTTCTTTAAGGTCCTCGTCAATATCGCCGACAACCTCAATGCCCTGCTGTTCCGCAGTCTCGTAAAATTTTTCTATTTGTTCGGGATCTAAGTCAAGCTCGTTTAAAGCCTCTATGATTTCCTTATAGGAAAGCATGCCTTTCTTTTTGCCGTATTCCAAAAGCTCTTTTATTACTGCTTTTTTGTTGGCTATATCTGCCATCTTAGCTCCCTCCTCTCTTTAGCTTTTAGTATATATATAAATTATAAATTGTTTTTTTCTTTTATAAGACGGTTCAGTGTTTCAAGGTCTCCGTCCTTCATGGATTTTTCTATAAGTTCATTTATCTTTTCTTTTTTAATAACCGCCGCAATCTCTCTGGCCGCCGCGCTGTTATCTTCATAATTTACGGGTTGTGATAAAGCCGCCGCCGCTTCCGCAACGTCATCTCCCGAAAACTCCGTCATAAAAACCGCAGGATCGTTAACTTCGCCTTCCGAAATCCTTTTTACAAGCTTTTTATGCACATCGCTTTCAAAAAGACTTTCATACTGCGGGATTTCGGCCATTGTTTTTTTATCAAACGCAAAGAGCGAAATAAGCTTGCGCCTTGCCGAAAGCAGTTTTGAAGGTCCCTTTTTGCGGACGTTTAGCGTAACAGATTCGCGGATAATCTCTCTTTTTTCGCGTTTTTCGTTTCTGCCGCTGTTTTTCCTGACCTGTGTTTCAACCGCCGAAGACGAGATCCCCGTTTTTTCGGCTATTACTTTTGAGTATAAATCGCGCTCAACGTCACTTTTCGACTGCGCTATTATTTTAGAAGCTTCCGAGGCAAACTCCGCTTTCTGCGTATTGTCCGAAAGGTTAAATTTCTTCTCTAAAACATAAAGCTTATATTCTATTACGGACTTTGCTTTTTTAGTAAGCTCACGGAAAGCTTCCGCGCCGTTGCGCTTTACGAACTCATCGGGGTCCTTGCCGTCCGGAAGATTAAGTATTTTAATGTTTACACCGCTGCCGCGGAATACTTCAATAGCCCTGTTTGTGGCGCGAACGCCGGCCTCATCCGTATCGTAGCACAAAATTGCTTCTTTTACGTATCTTGATATAAGCCGCGCCTGCTCTTCGGTAAAAGCCGTTCCGAGCGACGCCACGGCGTTTTGAATGCCGTATTGATAAAGCATCAATACGTCCATATACCCTTCAACTATGATAAGGTTTTCCGGCGATGATTTTCTTGCCAGATTTAACCCGAAAAGGTTTTGACGTTTGTTAAAAACGAGCGTCTCGTTTGTATTATAATATTTAATTGCGCCTTTGTCTTCAAATATTCTTCCGCCGAAGGCTATAACGTTTCCGCGAACGTCAATGATCGGAAACATAAACCTGTCACGGAAAACATCGTAAACTCTGCCGCTTTTGCTCTTTCCGCATACGCCCGCAAGCACCATATCTTCTTTTTTATAGCCGAGCGACGATAAGTGCTTCGTGAGACTGTCCCATGAATCGGGCGCGTAGCCGAGTCCGAAAACATTGACCATTTTTTCGGAAATAGCGCGTTTTTTTATATAATCCAAAGCCTTCTTACTTTTGCCGGATATAAGCTGCGCTCTGAAAAACTTTGCGGCGTCCGTATTAATGTTAATTAAGGTTTGTTTTTTTTCGTGTCTTTCTCTGTCCTGCGCCGCGAATCCCGTTTCCGGAATAGTAATATTTGCGCGCTGCGCAAGATATTTTACGGCGTCTATAAAATCAAGATTTTCAGCGGCTTCTATAAAGCTTATTATGTTGCCGCCCGCCCCGCAGCCGAAGCAATAGTAAAGCTGCATATCGGGAGAAATGTGAAAAGAGGGCGTCTTTTCGTTATGAAACGGGCACAGACCTACAAGCGAGCCGCCGCTTCTTTTAAGCTCGGTATACTTTGCGGCAATCTCGGTTAAATCATTTGCGGAAATAATTTCCGAAATAATACTCTCCGGTATATGCTCTGCCATTTTCTCCTCTCCCAATACAAATAATCTACATGTTAATTTTTCGACAGAATAAGTATAATTCCTTCTTTTTTCTTAAAATTTCCGCAGTTTTAAGCAGTTTTGCCGTCTTTTAAATTCTGTCCCAAATTTACAAAAATATACAATTTAAAACATCGGTACAAAACCGCAAGTTTTTGTGGTCTATCCGTTTCAACCGAACGGCAAAGCGGATTTTAACCGCCGCGTGTTCTAAAAAGCAGGAATCCGCCGCTTTAAGAAGCGTGGGGCATCACAAGTGAGGTTACATCTTATCAATGCTTTTAGGTATAAATATTTTTGTATAAACGTAAATAGCGTACTGATCCGTCATTCCGGCTATGTAATCCGTAACCATTTCTTCAACCGTAAATCCCTTATCTTTAAGCTCTTTATAAAACGGCACTTCTTCGGGGTATTCCGTAAAATACTCAAAAAGCGATTTAATTATACGTTTTGCTTTCCATTCCTCCGTTGACCGTTGATCGCCGACGATATATACGTTATCAAACATATATTTACGGAGGTTGTCCATTGCTTTCTGCACGTTTTCGCTCATTTTTATTTCGGGCTTTTCCGTGCTTGTCCTTATTATATCTTTTATCATTGTGTCAATACGCTTTGCGTGCGTATCGCCCAAAACGTCTATACAGTCTTTGGGTAAATCTGTTGTTTTTATAATTTTCGCGCGGAGCGCATCGTCAATATCGTGGTTTATATAGGCTATTCTGTCCGCGTAGCGGAGTATCTGCCCCTCAAGCGTCTCAGGCATTTCACTGCCCGTGTGGTGCGCTATGCCGTCAAGCACTTCAAAAGTTAAGTTCAGCCCTTTTCCGTCCTCCAGGAGCTCACATACGCGAACGCTCTGCTCATTGTGCTTAAAGCCGCCCGCACACAAGTCATTTAGCATTCTCTCGCCCGAGTGACCGAAGGGCGTATGACCCAAATCGTGGCCGAGCGCCATCGCCTCCGTTAAATCCTCATTTAACATAAGAGAGCGTGCAATAGTTCTGGCTATCTGCGCAACCTCTAAGGTATGAGTAAGTCTTGTTCTGAAATGGTCGCCGTCCGGAGCTATGAAAACCTGCGTTTTGTGCTTTAAACGGCGAAACGCTTTTGAATGAATTATTTTGTCTCTGTCGCGCTGATATTCCGTTCTTATCTCACATTTTTCCGAAGGAAATTTGCGTCCTTTTGTGTTTGCGGCAAGGGTGGCGAACGGTGACAAAAGCTTTTTTTCGTTTTCTTCAAGTCTTTCGCGGATATTCATAGAAACACTCTCCTTTAAGCAGTTGCTTAAGATTAGTATTTTCTGTCAATCAGAATTTTGGCAAGGGTACGAAGATCGTCCGCCTTGTCTCCCAAAAATTCAAGAGATTTTTCGGCGCGCTCCGTAAGCTGCGTTATCATATTCTCCGCCTTTTCTATGCTCATATATTTAAGTATTGTCGATTTCTCGTTCTTCTCATCGCTGCCTATTGGTTTGCCGAGCGTCGCCTCGTCCGACGTGATATCCAGTATATCGTCGCGTATCTGAAATGCAACGCCTACGCATCTTGCGTATTCGTCAAACTCATCTCCCGCGCCGCCCGCCGCAGCCGCGCCGAGAGCCGCCGCCGCGCGGAGCATATCGCTTGTCTTTCTCTCGTACATATTTATAACTTTTACAACGTTGTCGGGCTTTTCCATATCAAGCGCCTGGCCCAAAACCATGCCGTGCGCGCCCGCCATATATGACAAAATGCCCGTCGCAAGGCTCTTGCTCTCTGCTGGAAGACGCGCGGAGCTTATCGCATAAAACGCTTCGGTTAAAAGCCCATCGCCCGCGAGTATTGCCATAGCCTCACCGAAAACCTTGTGGTTTGTCGGTTTGCCGCGGCGAAGATCGTCATTGTCCATAGCGGGCAAATCGTCATGAATCAAAGAATATGTATGCACCATCTCAACCGCCGCCGCAAAATGCAAAGCGTCCTTTGCTTCGCCGCCGAGCGCTTCGCAGCATAGTATCGCGATAAGCGGACGTATTCTCTTTCCGCCGCAGGATATGCTGTAATTCATAGCTTTAAAAACGGGGTTTTTTTCGTCCTTTTTAAAATAATCTAAAATAAAATCGTCCGCGAGTTTTATTCTCTCTTTTAATCTGTCTGTCAAGATTTATCACCCTCAAAATCAGTTTCTTCCGTTTCGGTTATCTTTGTTATGCGCTGCCGCGCCTTTAAAAGAGACAAGCGGCACTCCTTTATAAGCGCCATGCCCTCTTCGAATTTGTCTATCGATTTATCAAGCCCCAGGCTGTCGCCTTCAAGCTCTGCTATTATCTTTTCAAGCTTTTCCATAGAAGCTTCAAATGTTTTTTCAACTGCCATTTATTCCACCTCCAAGACTTCGCACTTAAGTTTGCCGTCCGCAAGTCTTACATCTATTCTATCGTCTTTTTTGACTTGTTTTTTCGTTTTTATTATTCCGCCGTCCGCATCTGTAACCGCGGCATATCCTCTTCCCAAAATCTTTAAAGGGCTTAAAGCGTCAAGCTTTGCACCGCACTCCGAAAGACGCATATCGCCTTCCATAAGACTTTTTTCGGCTTTGTGCGTTAAATCCGACATTATCATATCAAGACGCTGTTCGTTTTCATCAAGTCTGTGCATTATTGTTTTTGCCGAAACGGTTTTTTCCGCAGTTTCAAGCTGTGCTTCAGACAATTTGTATTTGCCGTCCATAACGGTTTTTATATGGTTTGCCGCGCCCGAAAGCGAAGCTAAAACCTCACTCAAATCAGGCACCGCGAGCTCCGCCGCCGCAGAGGGCGTCGGCGCTCTTAAATCCGCCGCGAAGTCGCATATTGTAAAATCGGTCTCGTGACCGACCGCAGAAATTACGGGAATCTCACTTGCGGCTACAGCGCGCGCCGTTACCTCCTCGTTAAACGCCCAAAGGTCCTCAATAGAGCCGCCGCCGCGGCCCACTATAAGCACATCCGCGCTCTTTGTATCGTTAAAATATTTTATAGCCGCGGCTATCTCATCCGCCGCGCCCGCACCCTGTACCAAAACAGGGAATATGCGTATATCGCACACAAAGCGGCGCGACAAAACGTTTATAATATCTCTTACAGCCGCACCCGTCGCGCTTGTTATAACGCCTACCGTAGACGGATACTGCGGTAAAGGCTTTTTGCGGCTATCTTCAAAAAGGCCTTCTTTTTTGAGCTTTTCGCGAAGCTGTTCAAAAGCGAGATATAAATCCCCCACGCCTTCGGGGCGCATTTCGTTTATATAAAGCTGATACTGACCGTCGCGCTCGTAAACCGATACTTTTCCGCGCGCCAGAACACTCATGCCGTCCTCCGGCTTAAAGCGCAGCGACATATTGGCGCCTTTAAACATAACCGCGCGTATGGCGCCGCCGGCGTCTTTAAGGCTCATATACATGTGTCCCGAATAGTGATGCTTAAAGTTTGATATTTCGCCTTTTATCCAAATATCCGAAAGGATTTCATCGCAGTCCATCCGCGATTTTATATACGCGTTTATCTGCGAAACGGTTGCAACTTTTTCCATACTACTTACCAAGCTTCTCTATGGCAGAGCCCAGCGCGCCGTTTACAAAAGACGCGCACTCCTGCCCTTCATAGCGTTTTGCAAGCTCTACCGCTTCGTTTGCGGCAACGCCCGTGGGGATATCGTCCATATACATTATCTCAAAAAGCGCGAGGCGCAAAGCGGCTAAAGAAACCTTTGAAATACGCGAAACGTCCCAGTCCTTAAGGTTTTCTTTTATAATGCCGTCAAGCTCCTCCTGTTTGCCCAAAACGCCGTCTACAACCTTTTTGACATATTCATTATCCTTACCCGTAGGCTCATTTAAAAAGGCTTTTTCTTCCTCAATTACAGGCTTTTTAACCTCTTCAAAGTATCTTAAAAGATACTCTTCGGGCTCCATTTTATTTATAAGCGATTCGAAAATTATTCTGAAAGTATCTTCTCTTGCGTTTTTTCTGCTCATATGCGTCCGCCTTTCCACTCATATCTTAAAACAGTTTCGTTATATCGGAATATGTTATAAATAACATCAGCGCTATTAAAAGCATAAAGCCTATCATGTGGACATATCCTTCAACTTCGGGTTTTAGCTGTTTGCCGCCGCGCAGAATCTCTATAAGCACAAATATAACTCTTCCTCCGTCAAGCGCGGGAAAGGGCAGCATGTTCATAACGCCGAGGTTTACGGCGATTAAAGCGGCAAGACTCAAAACATCCAAAATACCGTATTTTGCCGCCTTGCTTATTTCTCCGACTATTCCAACGGGGCCCGACATCTCGTTTACCGGTACTCTTCCGAAAATAAGCTCTTTCAAAGATACATACACCGCTTTAACAATAAATATTGTATTATAAAACGCGCTGTGTAAAACTATTCCCGGCGCAGGCTTTTCAAGTTCGGGTTTAAAGCCCAAAATATACCGTCCGTCATCATTTTTCGGCGTTATATTAAAAGTTTTTATTTCGCCGCCGCGGGAAACGGTAATGTCAATCGGATTTCCGCCGTTTAAATAAAGGTCAAGCGATATATCGCTGTAAATATTGACCTTTGAGCCGCCGACGCGGACTATCCTGTCGCCCGGCATGATTCCCGCCTCTGCGGCAGGTGAGTTTTCACTTACACTTTTTACAACGGGCGTTGCTATACCGGAGGCAAAACTGAAAATAAAAATGTATATAATAAAGCCTAAAAGTATATTCATTGCCGCGCCCGCGACAAGAACAATTATTCTTTTCCACGCTTTAGCGTTGCAAAACGCGCGCGGACTGTCAGAGCTGCCGTCTTCTCCTTCAAGCTTTACAAAGCCGCCTATGGGAAACGCGCGCAGACTATACTGCGTTTCGCCCTTTTTCTTTTTAAAAATCGCGGGGCCCATACCTATTGAGAACTCATGCACAAGTATATTAAAAGATTTTGCCGCCGTGAAATGACCGAACTCATGTATAAAAATCAAAAGCCCGAATATAAGAATCGCATATACTGCGGTCATACTGTTTTACCTCTTTCCAAAACGCACCTGCGTGCCGCCAAATCGCTTTCTATTATAGTTTCAAGCGAAGGGTTTTTTACCGTTTTATACTTTGACATAGCGTATTCTACAAGGCGCGCTATATCTCCGAAAGTACATTTGCCCGACAAAAACTCCGATACCGACGCTTCATTTGCGCCGTTAAATACTGCGGGCATTGTGCCGCCTTCGCCTATTGCGTCAAACGCAAGCGCGAGACCGCGGAAAGTTTCCGTATCAGGCTTTGCGAAGGTCAGCGGAGGAATTGAAAGAAAGTCTAAAGCGCTTGCGGGGTTTTCAAGTCTTTCGGGATAGTTTAACGCGTACGCTATAGGTATTCTCATATCGGTTGTGCCAAGCTGTGCCAAAACGGAATTATCCGTAAATTCCACCATTGAATGCACTATGCTCTGGCGGTGAATGAGCACCTGGATCTGAGAAGGTTTTACACCGAAAAGGCGCACCGCTTCTATAACCTCAAGGCCTTTGTTTATAAGCGTTGCGCTGTCAATAGTTATTTTTGAGCCCATGCTCCAGTTTGGGTGATTTAAAGCGTCTTCTACGGTCGCGTTTTCAATTTCGGCTGCAGTTTTGCCGAAAAACGGACCGCCGGACGCCGTAAGTAAAATCTTTCTTACCGATTTGCCCTCATCACGGATACATTGAAAAATAGCTCCGTGTTCGCTGTCAACCGGTAATATTTTTATATTATGCTCCGCAGCTTCGCGATTTATTATATCGCCTGCGCAGACCATTGTTTCCTTATTTGCGAGAGCAATGTCGCATCCTGCGCGGATTGCTCTTATAGTAGGTTTTATTCCTATGCTTCCGGAGAGCGCCGTAAGCGTTATATCGCCTTCTTCCGCGACTTCGCAAACGCCTTCTTCGCCCGAGAGCACCTTTGTGTCCGTATCTGCAACGGCAATTTTAAGTTCTTTTGCTTTGTCCTCCGAAAAAAGCGCTGCCTTTTGAGGTTTTAAGCGCCTTATCTGCTCTTCTATAAGCTTTACATTGGAATTTGCCGCAAGCGCGGAAACGCAAAGCGTTCCGGAATTTTCTATTACATTGAGCGCCTGGGTGCCTATAGACCCCGTGCTGCCCAAAATGCTTACTCTTTTCATAAGTAGTTATCCTCGCGTTTAATTAAAGATGGGGAAAAACATCACAAAATAATATACAAGCGGCGCAGTAAACAAAATGCTGTCAAATCTGTCTAAGAATCCGCCGTGGCCGGGCAAAACATTTCCAAAATCTTTTATACTGCACTCGCGCTTGATAATAGACGCGGACAAATCGCCTATCTGTGCCGCAACAGACGACAAGACTCCGAGCACAACAAGCGGGATAATATTAATCTGCATTCCGAAATACTTGCCGAGAATAAAGCCGTATATCAAAAATCCCAAAACGGCGCCGAGCATACCGCCCACAGAGCCTTCTATGGTCTTTTTGGGACTTATCTCGGGCGCAAGTTTGTGTTTTCCCAAAAATCTTCCCGTAAAATACGCGCACGTATCGCTCATACACGCGCCCACAAACACAGCCCATATAAGATACTTGCCTTTTTCGTCAACGGAGCGCAAAAGCGCTATGTGCCACAGAAAAACAGTTATAAAAATACTCAGGAAAAATACCGTCGCAACATCTGTAAACTTAATGCTTTTATGAAACGCAAGCAGAGCCGCGAAAAGCACAAAGATGTAAACGCAAAGCGAAAGCGGAATATTTATCATTCCGACAAAAAACACAAAGAAGGGCGGTATTAAACCGAGCACAAATAAAACCTTCTTTTTCGTTATGCCGAGAGCGCGAAAAAGCTCGTATAAAAGTACAATCATGCTGATAAATACAGCAAAGTCAAGCGCCGCTTTGTCCGAAAGCAGAACGGTAACAAGCAAGGCAAGCGCTATGAGTGCTGTAATAATTCTGTTTAGCAAATAATAACATTCCTTTCAACGGAAGGATTTTAATCACGCGCAAAGGTGCGTAATTCAGCTTTTTTAAAGCGCGCCGAAACGCCTTTGTCTTTTTTGGTATTCATGTATTGCCTCTAATAAATCATTCTTGGTAAACGCGGGCCACATAACGTTTGAAAACCAATACTCCGAATAAGCAGACTGCCAAACCATAAAATTACTGCTCCGCTTCTCGCCACTCGGACGTATAATAAGATCCGGGTCCGGCTGACCTGCGGTATACATAAGAGACGACATTGTGTCTTCCGTAATATCCTCCGGGTTTATCTCTCCGTTTTTTGCTTTTTCAGCCAGCGTTTTCGCAGCGTTTACAATTTCCTGTCTGCCGCCGTAGCTTACCGCAAGATTTAACGTAAGCTCTTTTTTATGCGCAGTATGCTTTTCAAGCGCCTCTATTTTTTGAAGAAGACTGTCGCTGAGCATATGGCGCTCGCCTATAACGCGCACCTTTACGTCTTTTCCGCGAAGCTCGTCATACGCGCGTTCAAGATATTCGTCCAAAAGGCGCATTAAGGCGTCCACTTCCGCTTTCGGTCTGTTCCAGTTCTCTGTTGAGAACGCATAGACCGTTACATACGATATACCTATATCGCCGCAGAATGTAGTGATTTCTTTGAACTTTTCCGCGCCGCGGGCATGACCGGCGCTTCTCGGCAGGCCGCGCCTTTTTGCCCATCTGCCGTTGCCGTCCATAATAATACCGATGTGTTTTGGCAGATGGTCAAAATCAACCTCTGTTTTTTTTCTATGAAAAAAGCTCATATTGATAAAATCTCTTTCTCTTTCTTTTTGAACTCATCGTCAATATTTTTAATATATTTATCGGTAAGCTCCTGTATGTCTTTTTCTGCGATTTTAAGGTCGTCCTCTGTCATTTCGCCGTTTTTCTCCTGCTTTTTGAGATGCTCTATAGCGTCGCGGCGGATACTGCGGATAGCAACCTTAGCTTCTTCCGTCTTTTTGGAAGCGAGTTTTACAAACTCTTTTCTGCGCTCTTCCGTAAGGGACGGAAACGCGAGACGGATAACCTTGCCGTCATTTGCGGGCGTTATACCGAGTTCGCTTTTAAGAATTGCTTTTTCAATATCTTTTACCATATTTGCGTCCCACGGCTGAATAACGAGCATGTGCGGCTCGGGTATGCTTATTGAGCCAACCTGCTGAATGGGCGTGGGCGTTCCGTAATAATCAACCGTGATCTTGTCAAGAACGGCTGCGTTTGCACGTCCTGCACGTATTGTTGCAAGTTCTTCGTGCATATACTCAAGAGATTTCTGCATTTTGTTTTCAAATTCGGGATAAGAGTTTTTCATATCGTTTCCATTCCTTTCTTTCAAAAAATCATTTATGTACAATTGTTCCTATTTTTTCTCCGTTTATAGCAAGCCAGATATTCTCGGGATTGTCAAGACCGAAAACTTTGATCGGGATATCGTTGTCCATACAGAGCGATGTGGCTGTTGAATCCATAACGCCGAGGCCTCTCTGCAATACTTCCATAAACGTAAGCTCGTCAAACTTTTTTGCGTCGGGATAAACGTTCGGGTCTTTGTCATAAACCGCGTCAACCTTTTTGGCAAGAAGAATAATCTCCGCGCCGATTTCCGCAGCTCTTAAAGCCGCCGCCGTATCTGTTGAGAAGTACGGATTGCCCGTGCCGCAGGCAAAAATAACAACTCTGCCCTTTTGAAGATGACGCACAGCCTTGCCTCTTATGTAAGGCTCCGCAACGGCGCGCATTTCAAAGCCCGTCTGAACTCTTGTTTCAATGCCTTCGCCTTCGAGCGCGTCACACATAGCGAGAGCGTTTATGGCCGTTGCGAGCATTCCCATATGGTCTGCGCGGGTTCTGTCCATATTGCCGCCGCTTCTGCCGCGCCAGAAATTGCCGCCGCCTACAACGAGCGCAACCTCCGCGCCGTTTTTTGCGCACTTTGCAATAACTTTCGCTATCTCTCCTATAGTATCAAAGTCAAGGCCGAAGCCCTGCTTTCCTGCCATAGCTTCACCGCTTACTTTTATTAAAACTCTTTTGTATTTCATAGGACACACCTCTTTCTGAATATTATTTCGACATTATATATGCAAAATCCTTTAAAATAGCATAAAAAAAGAGGACTGCGACTTCTTGTCACAGTCCCCAAACTTAAATATTAAAATCAGTTTTTGATATGAGCCGCATTCTCTTCGGAGAATACATAGTCTTTTCCGGGGAGAATTGCATTCAAAACGATACCTGCGATAGCCGCAATTGCGAGAGCCGTAAGAGTTATGGGCGTGCCCGCTATGGTAAATGTAATACCGTTTGTAAAGCCCAAAGCGCAAACGAAGATAACGCCTGCAATTATGAGGTTGCGCGACTTTGTAAGGTCAACCTTGTTTTCAACAACGTTGCGGACACCGATAGCGGAAATCATACCGTAGAGCATAAATGATACGCCGCCGATAATTGACGCGGGCATTGTTGAAATAACGCTTGAGAATTTCGGAATAAACGAAAGGATAATAGCAAATACTGCCGCTATTCTTATTACTCTCGGGTCATAAACTTTTGAAAGCTCCAAAACGCCTGTGTTTTCGCCGTATGTTGTATTTGCGGGACCGCCTATAAGACCTGCCAAAGATGTTGCCAGACCGTCGCCCATAAGCGTTCTGTGAAGGCCGGGTTCAGCTAAGAAGTTTTTGCCTGTTGTAGCCGAAATAGCAGAAATATCGCCGATATGTTCCATCATTGTAGCAAGAGCGATGGGCGCCATAACGAGAATTGACGTTATGTCAAACTTGCAGAGCTTGAAGGGCGGAAGACCAACCCAGCTTGCTTCTTTTACAGCGGCAAAGCTGAAAATAGCGCTGCCGTCGGGGTTTGTTGCGCCGCAAGCGTTTAAGATAAGAGCTACGATATATGCAACCAAAACACCCATGAGTATCGGGATTATACGGAACATTCCCTTGCCCCAGATATTAAATATTACTATTGTCGCAAGAGCTATAAGAGCCAAAATCCAGTTTGTTGAAGCGTTGCCGATAGCCGATGCCGCAAGCGAAAGACCTATACAGATAATGATAGGACCTGTTACAACAGGGGGAAGATAACGCATAACGCGTTTTACGCCGATAAGCTTTATAAGCGCCGCAAGTATGAGGTACAAAAGACCTGCGATAACTATACCGCCGCAAGCGTATGCAGCCTTATCGTTTACCGCCATGCCTGCATAAATGCCGTCGCTTAAATTTGCAACAGTTGCAAATCCTCCGAGAAACGCGAAGGAAGAGCCTAAAAATGCGGGAACTTTAAACTTTGAGCAAAGGTGGAAGAAAAGCGTTCCGAAGCCTGCGCAGAAAAGCGTTACCGCAACCGTCAAGCCTCTCGTGATTTCTTCGCCGCAAGCTTCTTTGAAGTAACCCATAACGAGAATGGGAACAAGGATTGTCGCGCCGAACATAGCGAACATATGCTGTAAACCTAAAATGAGCATTTTGCCTTTTCCGAGCTCTTTTGCGTCGTAAATTCCTGTTTCGGGTGTGTTTTTCATGGAAATTTCTCCTCTCAGTTTTATTCTTTTTATATTTAATTATTTAGTACCGAAAATTCTGTCGCCCGCGTCGCCGAGACCGGGAACTATGTATCCGTTTTCATTGAGTTTTTCATCAACCGTGCCAACGTAAACCTTTACGTCGGGATGTGCTTCACAAAGCGCTTTAATACCTTCGGGAGCCGCGATGATGCACATGAATTTTATGTCTGTTACGCCGCGCTGTTTAAGGCTGTCAATAGCGTCGACCGCGGAGCCGCCCGTTGCAAGCATCGGGTCTACAACTATAACCTGACGGTTTACGATTTCCGGCGGAACCTTGAAATAATATTCAACCGGTTTTAACGTTTCATGATCTCTGTAAAGACCTATGTGGCCTACTTTTGCGGAAGGCACAAGCGATAAAACGCCGTCAACCATACCGAGCCCGGCACGCAGAATAGGCACAACGGTAAGCTTTTTGCCGCCTATTATCTTAGCTTTTGTTTTGCAGATAGGCGTTTCAACCTCCGTATCCGTAAGCGGAAGGTCGCGCGTTGCTTCAAATGCAATTAAAATCGCAATTTCTTCAACCAATTCACGGAACTGTTTACAACCCGTTGTCTTATTGCGCAAAATTGAGATTTTGTGCTGAATAAGAGGATGAGTCATAACCGTTAAATTACTGTAATTTTCCAAAATAACCCCTCCCAAATCTCTATGTTTCAGAATTTAAATTTATAAATTCATATTTTTAATATTATATCACCCGCGCTTATATTTGTCCAGTATAATTTTAGTTTTTTTTGTCATATTTTAAAAGAATTTCAACCTTTATATAACAAAAACTCTTGAAAGTTTTTTCTTATTGTTATATAATTAAATGATAGTTTATAAATACAAAGGAAAATGACATGGAAAAACGCTATTCTCTCGGTATAGATATAGGCTCTACAACGATAAAGCTTATAGTTACCGAAAACGGAAATGTTATATATGAAAAATATGTGCGCCACATGTCGCGCGCGAGACAGATGGCGGCAAAGATTTTGGGCGAGGCTTCGCACCTTTTAAAGGACGCGGAGTTTACCGCCGCTATCTCGGGTTCGGGCGGCATGGGTTTAGCCGAAGCCGCCGGCATTCCCTTTGTTCAGGAAGTTTATGCCACGGGCGAATTTATTTCGCGCACTGCTCCCGATACAAAAGTTGTAATAGAGCTCGGCGGCGAGGATGCAAAAGTTATCTTTTTTGACGGCGGTATTGACGAGCGCATGAACGGCACCTGCGCAGGCGGCACGGGCGCGTTTATAGACCAGATGGCTGTGCTTCTTAACATGTCCGCTGACGAAATGGACAAGGAAAGCCTTAAAGCGAAAGAGATTTATCCCATAGCTTCGCGCTGCGGCGTTTTCGCAAAGACGGATATCCAGCCGCTTTTAAATCAAGGCGCGGCCAAAAGCGATGTCGCAATGAGCATTTATAACGCCGTTGTAAACCAGACCGTGGCCGGTCTTATACAGGGCAGAAAAATAAACGGAAAAGTTATGTTTTTAGGCGGTCCGCTTCACTACTGCATGGGCCTTCGCAAATGCTTTATAAACACTTTGGGCCTTGACCAAAACACGGCCATCTTCCCCGAATACGACAGGTTTGCCGTAGCGATCGGCGCTTCAATTTTTGCCGAAGGCGGAAAAAAATACACTTACGATGAGTTTCTCTTAAAGCTTGTAAACGCTTCGGGCCGCGAGGGCGAAACGCATTTAAGGCTGAAGCCTCTTTTTGAAAGCGAAGAAGAATATAATGAGTTTAAGGCGCGTCACGCGAGGGCGCATATTGAAACAAAAGATATAAATTCATACAGTGGACGCGCATACGTCGGCATAGACTGCGGCAGTACAACCACAAAGCTTGTTCTTATTTCGGAAGACAAAGAAATTCTTTACTCATTTTACAGCTCGAATCAAGGCAACCCCGCCGATATAGTAAAAGAAGAGCTTATCAACATACGCAGGCTTTGCGGAGACAGAATAAAAATATGCGGCAGCGCCACAACGGGTTACGGCGAAGAGCTGATCTTAAACGGTTTTCACGTAGATTTCGGCGTTGTTGAAACGATAGCGCATTTGACCGCCGCGAAGCATTTCAGACCGGACGTTGACTTTATCATTGACATCGGCGGTCAGGATATTAAGTGCTTTAAAATAAAAGACGGCGCGGTTGACAGCATAATGCTAAACGAGGCATGCTCCTCGGGCTGCGGCTCTTTTATAGAAACTTTTGCAAAGTCCATGGGGCATACTGCGGAGGAATTTGCAAAGCTCGGCATATACGCCAAAAGTCCCGTCGACTTAGGCTCAAGATGCACGGTATTTATGAATTCATCGGTTAAGCAGGCGCAAAAAGACGGCGCGACGGTCTCCGATATTTCGGCCGGTTTATCCGTAAGCGTTGTCAAAAACGCTTTGTATAAAGTAATACGCGCAGCCACTCCCGATGATCTCGGCAAACACATTGTCGTTCAGGGCGGCACGTTTTATAACGACGCCGTACTGCGCGCTTTTGAAAGAGAGACAGGTGCGGACGCCGTAAGGCCCGATATAGCAGGTCTTATGGGCGCATACGGCGCGGCGCTTTACAGTATGAAGAAAAAGGGCGAAAGCACACTTTTGTCTCACGAACAGCTTCAGTGCTTCAGCCACACATCGTCCGTCACGGTATGCGGCGGCTGTCAGAACCACTGCCATATTACAATAAACCGCTTCAGCGACGGAACAAAATATATAACGGGCAACCGCTGCAGCCGCGGCGAAGGCAAGAGCGCCGCAGAGGAAAACCCGAATATGTTCGAATGGAAACGCGCATATTTTGAAAAGTTAAAACCAAAAGCCGGAAAACGCGGAAAAATAGGTCTGCCTTTGGCGCTCTCAACGTATGAACTCGCACCGCTTTGGCACGCGCTCTTTACATCGCTCGGATTTGAAACGGAATTTTCGCCGTTCGGCAGCCGCGCAATTTACGAAAAAGGTCAGCTGACAATTCCGTCGGATACCGTTTGCTATCCAGCCAAAATCATGCACGGTCACGTGACGGAGCTTATTGATCGCGGTTTGGATAAAATTTTCTATCCCGCCGCAACTTACAATGTTGACGAGCACGAAAGCGAAAACCACTATAACTGCCCCGTTGTTGCATATTACGGCGAGGTTTTGGGCGGCAATATGGAAGCGCTTTCGAAAATTGGTTTATTAAATCCGTATATAAGCCTCGACAGCCCCAAAAAGCTTTCGGAAACGCTTTATCCATGTCTCTCGGAGATTGATAAAACAATTACAAAACAGCAAGTTTTTGCCGCGGCAAAGGAGGGCTTTAAAGCGTATGAAGATTACAGGTCGGCCGTCCAAAAAGAGGGCGAAAGGGTAATAAAATTTGCAAGAGAAAACGGCAAAAGGATTATGATACTCTCCGGCAGACCTTACCATATAGACCCCGAAATAAGCCACGGCATAGATAAGCTTTCTGCAAGCCTCGGTTTCTGCATAGTCACGGAGGACGCCGTATCGCACCTGTCTGACTACCAAAACGTAAACGTCTTAAACCAATGGACCTTCCACGCAAGGCTTTACCGCGCGGCGGATTACGCCGTGCATCATGATGATACAGAGCTTGTTCAGCTTGTATCGTTCGGGTGCGGTGTTGACGCTATTACAACAGACGAAGTGCGCGCAATTTTAGAGCGCGGCGGAAAGCACTATACGCAGCTCAAAATTGACGAAATTACAAATCTCGGAGCAGTCAAGGTTCGTCTGCGCAGCCTGCTCGGCGCGCTTGAAGAAGAGGCTTGAAAAAAATGCGCAGAACGCATAAATCTCACCTCACGACGCACCTATGTACGCCTTCGGATTCCGTTTGTCCGTTCTGCACTATTTTTTCTGCGCCTCCCGGAAAGCGGTTTTCATAAAAACAAACAAAATTCTACCAAAGGATTTTCAGCTATGAAAAAGAAAAACTTTGTCCCCTTTTTAAAGGACATGAAAAAAGATTATACAATACTTGTCCCCAACATGCTGCCCGTGCATTTTAAGCTTATGATAAGCGTTTTAAAAACGTACGGCTACAACATGGAGCTGCTGGAGACCGAAGGACCCGAAATTGCGGAAACGGGACTAAAGTATACGCATAACGACGCCTGCTATCCGGCGATACTTGTTGTGGGTCAGTTTATTCACGCGCTTCAGTCGGGCAAATACGATCCTAAAAAAACGGCGCTGATTATGGCGCAGACCGGCGGCGGATGCCGTGCGTCAAACTATATTTCGCTTATACGCAAGGCACTTTCCCGCGCAGGATACGGGCACGTCCCCGTTATATCATTAAGCCTTACGGGGCTTGAAAAGCATCCGGGCTTTAAGCTTACCGTTCCCATGATTTTTTCATTGGTTTACGCGGTTTTGTACGGCGACGTTTTGATGTCTCTTTCAAACCAAGTAAAGCCTTACGAGAAAAAAGAGGGCAGCGCGGACGCGCTCACCGGGAAATGGACAGAGCACCTCGGCCGCGAGATGGGCGCGGGCGGCAAGCTGAGTTACAGTCAGGTTTTAAAGAACTGCCGCAGTATAGTTTCGGATTTTGAAAAGATAGAAACCGAAGCGCGCGATGCGGTTAAGGTCGGCATTGTAGGCGAAATATTCGTTAAATACTCGCCGCTTGCAAACAACAGCCTTGAAAAGTTTCTTATAAGCGAAGGTGCGGAGCCTGTTGTTCCGGGACTTCTTGATTTCTGCATCTACTGCGTTTATAACAGAAACACGTCCTGTAAGCTTTACAAAACGCAGAAACTGCGTTACCCCATATATAAACTCGCGTATAAGCTCGTTACAAAAAAGAAAGACGAGATAAGCGATATTATATCGGCATCGGGCAAGTTCCGCGGCTGGACTACGTTTGATAAAATAGCTTCCCTTGCCGACGGCTACATAAACCACGCCGTTGTTATGGGCGAGGGTTGGCTCTTAACGGCGGAGATGCTTGAGCTTTCGGAAAGCGGCTGCAAAAACATTGTCTGCGCACAGCCTTTCGGATGTCTGCCGAATCATATCTGCGGCAAAGGCGTTATGAAGCATATCAAGGAGAAAAACCCCGATGTAAACATTCTGGCGCTTGACTATGACCCCGGCGCAAGCCGCGTAAATCAGGAAAACAGGCTGAAGCTAATGCTCTTTAACGCGCGCAAAAATGCACAAAAATCGGACAAAATCTCCAAGGAAGCCGACAATCAGCCGAAAATTGTCCACTTTACTTGACTAAACAGCAGAAGTATTGTATAATAAAATTTAAGACACTTTAAGGCAAAGAAACGCTTTGCCCGGAAGGATTGTGATACCCTATGAAAAAAGATTATTCAGACATCTTTTTCGGTACAGGCGAAAAAGCGATACTGGATATGCGCTCCCTGTACGAAAGCTACGGAT
Organism: Clostridia bacterium; assembly: GCA_017620205.1. Taxonomy (GTDB): domain Bacteria; phylum Bacillota; class Clostridia; order UMGS1883; family UMGS1540; genus UMGS1540. Next base: position 40,429 of record JAFZQX010000043.1, read on the forward strand.
ACAAAAAGTATAAGATGCGCAAATTCGAAGAATATGATTTATATCTTGAAAACAAAAGCTTTTTGGCAGGTGAAAGCATCATAACGTTTACCGACTTAAACGGTAAGCTTTTGGCTTTAAAGCCCGATGTTACGCTCTCTATAGCTAAAAACGCAAAGCTTAAAGGGCACGATGCGCAAAAGCTTTACTATACCGAAAACGTATACCGCGAATCCCGCGCGGGAAACGAATATAAAGAGATTATGCAGGTGGGTCTTGAATATATAGGCAAAATTGATTTATGCGTTTTGTGCGAGGTTATCTCCCTTGCCGCAAAGAGCCTGCACACGATAAGCGCAAACTATGTAATGGATATATCGCATCTCGGTTTTGCCTCGGGTCTGCTTGATGAAACGGAACTTAAACAAAGCGCAAAAACAGAAGTACTTAAAATGCTTTCGCAAAAGGACGCGCATTCAATCGCGGCGCTTTGCGAAAGGGAAAACGTAAAAGCGGAGCTTTCAGAAAAGCTCATAGCTCTCCCATCCGTTTACGGCAACTTTAAAGAAACGCTCAGAAAAGCGGAAAAGCTTGTTGTAAACGATAAAATGCGCGAGGCGCTCTCGGAGCTTTACGGCATTTACGGCGTTTTGAAAAACGAAAAGCCGGCAAAAAATCTCCGTCTTGATTTTTCTATCACTAACGACTTAAGCTACTATAACGGCATAATATTCCAGGGCTTTGTAGACGGCGTCCCCTGCGATATACTCTCGGGCGGCAGATACGATAACTTAATGCAAAAGCTCGGCACGCCCGCAGAAGCCATAGGCTTTGCAGTATATATTGACCTTTTGGAGCGTTACTTTAAAGATTCTGCCGAAACGGATGTAGACGTTTTGCTTACATATTCGGACAAAGACGACACAGCCGCCGTTTTAAAAGAGGCCGACAAAATCCGTAAAAGCGGCAAGAGCGTAAGAGTTCAGAAAAGCGGCGATACGAAGATAAAATACGGTGAGAAAATCACATTTGAAGGAGGCGCAGAAAATGCTTAATATAGCGCTTCCGAAAGGAAGACTCGGAAACAAGGTTTACGAAATATTTGAAAAAATAGGCTATGAATGTCCCGAAATAAACGAAAAAAGCAGAAAACTCATATTTGAAAACGAAAAAACGGGCGTACGCTATTTTTGGGTTAAGCCCTCGGACGTAGCTATATATGTTGAGCACGGCGCAGCCGATATAGGTGTTGCGGGTAAAGATATTTTGCTTGAATACACACCGGACGTTTATGAGCTTTTGGACCTCGGAATAGGCAAATGCCGCATGGCTGTCGCGGGCAAAAAGGATACGCGCGACAAGATAGGCAAAACCTTAACCGTTGCGACAAAGTTCCCGAACATTGCAAGGGATTATTACAGTTCCATAGGCAGAGCCATAGATATAATAGAGCTTCACGGCTCAATAGAGCTTGCTCCCATACTCGGCATGAGCGATGTTATAGTAGATATAGTTGAAACAGGCACAACGCTCCGCGAAAATAACCTGGAAGTCAAGACAGAGATAGTTGATATAAGCGCGCGTTTTATAGCAAACAAATCAAGCTTTAAATTTAAAACCGCCGAGATAGAAGCGCTTACCGAAAAAATAGCGGAGTATTTAAAGAGAGAAGGCAAATAATGATTAAAATTTATGAAAACTGTCCCGTGACGGAGATTTTTGACCGTTCGGAGCAGAAAACGGATATTTGTGATATTGTTTCGGATATTATAAAAAACGTCCGGGCAAACGGCGACAGTGCGCTTTTTGACTACTGCGAGAAGTTTGACAAGGCGCACCTTTCATCTCTTGAAGTTTCGGACGCAGAGAAAAAAGAAGCCCTCTCTGAAACAGGGGAAGACTTTTTATCTGTTTTGCGCGAAGCGGCGGAAAATATCCGCAAATTCCATATAAACCAGAAGCGCAGCGGCTTTGTATGCGGCGAAGGCGGCGCGGTGCTGGGTCAAAAGGTTATACCGCTTAAAAGGGTTGGTCTTTACGTGCCGGGCGGCACGGCTTCATACCCTTCAACCGTTTTGATGAACGCCATACCCGCGAAAATCGCAGGCGTTGACGAGATAGTTATAACAACGCCCCCTTCTGCCGAAGGCAAAATAAACCCTGCTGTTTTGGCGGCGGCTGAAATTGCGGGCGTTTCAAAAATATATAAGGTCGGCGGCGCGCAGGCCATAGCGGCGCTTTGCTACGGCACGGAAACGATTAAAAAAGTTGATAAAATTGTGGGCCCCGGAAACGCTTTTGTCGCGGAAGCGAAAAAGCAGGTTTACCCCACTTGCGATATAGATATGATAGCGGGTCCGAGCGAGATTATGATTATTGCGGACAGCACGTGCAACCCGCGCTTTGTAGCAGCCGATATGCTCTCCCAGGCGGAGCATGACAAGATGGCAACGGCTGTTCTTGCGACAAACTCAAAAGAGCTTGCAGAAGCAGTAGCACGTGAACTCGAAGTTCAGATACCGCAGCTTGAACGCGCGGAAATTGCGCGCGTTTCAATTGACACAAACGGCAAAATAATAGTTGTAAATTCCATTGAGGAAGCTATAGATACTGCAAACGAAATAGCACCCGAGCACCTTGAGGTTTGCGTAGATAATCCCTTTGAATATTTAAACGGCATAAGAAACGCGGGCTCTGTTTTCCTCGGCAAATACTGCCCCGAAGCTTTGGGCGATTATTTCGCGGGCACAAACCATACGCTCCCCACAAGCGGCACGGCGCGTTTTTCAAGCCCGCTTTCGGTTGACGATTTTGTAAAGAAATATTCTTTTACATATTATTCAAAAGAAGCGCTTGAAAAGGTCAATAAGAAAATTGATATGTTTGCGCGCAAGGAAGGACTTACCGCGCACGCAAAATCAGCTACCATACGTTTTGAGGCTTGATAAAACTGCACTTTTCTCTGCGCCTTGTTTCGCGGCGCAAACATATAGTTTAAATTGGAGAACATAAATCATGAGCAAATTCTTAATAGACAGGCTCTCCTCTCTTGAGGAATACGTCCCCGGAGAGCAGCCTCAGGATAAAAAATATATAAAACTAAACACTAACGAGTCACCGTATCCGCCGTCGGAAGCTGTTTTGGAGATAATAAATTCAGATGAGGCTTCGCGCCTTAATCTCTATCCCGACCCCGCGTGCCGCGAGCTTACCCAGGCTTTCGCAAACCTGTACGGCGTATCGCCCGAAACGGTTGTTTTCGGCAACGGCTCGGACGAGATTCTGTCTTTTATCTTCCAAGCGTTTTGCGATAAAAACCGGCCCGCGGTTTTCCCCGATATTTCATACGGCTTCTACCCCGTTTTTGCTGATCTTTACGGAGTGCCTTATGAAGAAATACCTCTGACTGAAGATTTTAAAGTAGATTATCATGACTACTTAAACAAAAAAGCGACAATAATTATCGCAAACCCCAACGCGCCGACGGGCATTTTTATGCCGCTTCCGGAGATTGAGGAAATTCTTAAATCCAACCCCAATAACCTCGTTGTGATAGACGAAGCATATATAGATTTCGGCGGAGAATCGGCAGTAAATCTTTTGCCGAAATACGACAATTTGATAGTTGTGGGAACATACTCAAAATCACGCTCCATGGCAGGCGCGAGACTCGGCTTTGCGATAACTTCAAAAGAAATTGCGGCGGATTTAAACAAGATTCGCTTTTCAACAAATCCGTATAACATAAACAGGCTTACACTGCTTGCGGGCAAATGCGCCGTAGACGACGATTTATATTATAAAGAAAACTGCTGCAAGATTATAGAAGACCGCGAATATCTGACAGAAGAACTGATAAAACGCGGTTTTAAGGTTTTGCCGTCAAAGGCAAACTTTATATTCGCGTCATCGCCCAAGATAAGCGGCAAAGATTATTATCTCGCTTTAAAAGAGCGCGGCATCCTGGTGCGCTACTTTGACAAAGAAAGACTTTATCCCTTTGTAAGAATTACAGTCGGCACGCACGGTGAGTGCTCAAAGCTTATTGAAGCGACAGACGATTTAGGAAAGGAATGATTTTATGCGAAAATCCGAAATCAACAGAAAAACCGCGGAAACAGATATAAAGCTTTCGCTTGATTTAGACGGCACGGGCGTTGGCAATATAAGCACGGGCTGCGGCTTTCTCGACCATATGCTTACGCTTTTCTCAAAGCACGGCAGATTTGATTTAGCCGTTTACTGCGAGGGCGACGTAAACGTGGATTACCACCACAGCGCGGAAGACATAGGCATTTGCCTCGGAACGGCTTTTTCCGAAGCGCTCGGAGACATGCGCGGCATAACGCGCTTTGCCGATGTTACTCTCCCCATGGACGAAACGCTCATACTTTGCGCCGTTGATATTTCCGGACGTGCTCATCTGTCGTTTTCCGCAAAATACGCCGCAGAAAAAGTAGGCGATTTTGACGCGGAGCTTTGCGAAGAATTCTGGAGAGCATTTGTTCGCACCGCAGGAATTACAATGCACATAAAAATGCTTGACGGCACAAACACGCATCACATAATAGAAGGAATATTCAAAGCCGCGGCAAGAACACTCAGATTTGCCGTTGCAAAAGACAGCGCAATAGGCGATGAAATTCCCTCAACAAAAGGTACACTTTAATTTAGGAGAAAAATATGCTTGCAATAATAGATTACGGAGTGGGAAACATCTTTTCCCTCTCCGCTTCTCTTAAAACTTTAGGCCAGGACGCAGTTTTGACGTCCGACATAAAAACAATAGAACAAAGCGACAGGATAATTCTGCCGGGCGTTGGCGCTTTCCGTGACGCGGCCGAGAAGCTGCGCGAAACGGGCATGTGGGACGTTGTGCTTTCCGAAGCCGCAAAAGGAAAACCCATACTCGGCATTTGTCTCGGTATGCAGATGCTTTTTGACAAAAGCTATGAATACGGCGAATATGAAGGTTTGGGACTAATTTCGGGTGACGTTGTTCCGATATCGTCCGTCACTGACGCGGATCTTAAAATCCCGCACATGGGCTGGAACTCTCTTTCCTTCCCCGAAGGCAAAGAAAAAAGCCGCCTTTATAAATACACAAACGAAGGCGACTATGTTTATTTTGTTCACTCATACTGCGCCGCAAACTGCGAAAGCGCGGTAAGCGCCAAAACGCATTACGGTGCGGATTTGACGGCTTCCGCGGAAAACGGAAATGTTTACGGAACGCAGTTTCACCCCGAAAAAAGCGGCAATATAGGCCTTAAAATTTTAAAGGCATTTTGCGAGATATAAGGAGTAAAAACTATGATAATTTTACCCGCTATTGATATAATAGACGGAAACGTTGTAAGACTTCTGCGCGGCGACTATGACAAGATGACTGTTTACGGAAACAGTCCCATAGAGCGCGCCAAAGCGTTTTATGCAGAGGGCGCGAAGGATTTGCACGTTGTAGATCTTGACGGCGCCAAGGACGGCAGCGCAAGAAACTACGGCGTTATAGAAGATATTGCTAAATTTGGCGGTCTTTCTATAGAAGTCGGCGGCGGCATACGCGACAGGGAAACGGTTGAAAACTACATAAACGCAGGCGTATCGCGCGTAATCCTCGGCACGGCGGCTATTGAAAACCCCGATTTTGCCGCGGAAATGATATCTGCTTTTAAAGAAAAAATCGCAGTAGGCGTTGACATAAAAGACGGCTTTGCCGCGACAAAGGGATGGACGGAGCTTTCCGATAAATCCTGCCTTGATTTGTGCCTTGAGTTTCAGTCTATGGGCGCGGAAACCGTTATATGCACCGATATTTCAAAAGACGGCGCGCAAAGCGGCACTAACCTCGAGCTTTACCGCGAGCTTCAAAAAACGCTTAATATGAATATAATAGCGTCGGGCGGTGTTACAACGCTTGCCGATATAAAAGCGCTTTCAGAGATAGGCGTTTGGGGCGCGATAGTCGGAAAAGCTTTATATACGGGCAGTATAAAGCTTTCGGAAGCTATAGCGGAAGGCGGTGGAAGCGATTGCTGACAAAAAGAATTATCCCCTGCCTTGACGTTCGCGACGGCGAAGTTGTAAAGGGCGTAAATTTTAAAGGTCTCTCTCGCGTATCCTCACCGGTTGACCTTGCAAAGCACTACAGCGAATGCGGCGCGGACGAGCTTGTTTTTTACGACATAACGGCATCTTTTGAAGGCAGACGGCTGTTTACCGATATTTTAAAAGAAGTTGCGTCAACTATTTTTATACCGCTGACGGTAGGCGGCGGCATAAACACCCCCGCTGATTTTGACAGGGTTTTAAAATGCGGCGCTGATAAAGTAAGCGTAAATTCGGGCGCTATCAAAAACCCCGGCCTTATACGCGAAGCCGCCGAAATCTACGGCTCGCAGTGCGTTGTGCTCTCGGTTGACGTAAAACGTGTAAACGGCAAATTCACCGTCTTTGCAAAAGGCGGCAGAGAGAATACCGGCATTGACGCCATTGAATGGATAAAGCGCGGAGAGGACGCGGGCGCGGGCGAAATCGTACTAAACAGCATTGATACGGACGGCGTAAAAAAAGGATTTGATTTAGAGATGCTCCGCGCGGTAACGGAGGTTACCTCTTTGCCCGTTATAGCTTCGGGCGGCGCGGGCTGCATAGACGATTTTATAACGCTTTTTAAAGATAACGACAAGGTTGACGCGGGACTTGCCGCTTCAATTTTCCATTTCGGAGAAGTAGAAATAAAGGATTTAAAAAACACTCTCGCTGACAACGGTATCAGCGTAAGAAAGGTATGGTAAAAATGGATATAAACAGTCTGAAATTTGACGAAAACGGTCTTATCCCCGTTGTAGTTACGGATTTTTACACGAAAGAGGTTTTAACTCTCGCGTATGCAAACCGCGAAAGCCTTGAAATCACAATGAAGGAAGGCATAAGCTGCTTCTATTCAAGAAGCCGCCAAAAGCTCTGGAGAAAGGGCGAAACAAGCGGAAACGTTCAGCACATAGTTTCTATTACTGCCGACTGCGACGGCGACGCTTTAAACTACATAGTTATAAAAGACGGTCCTGCCTGCCATACGGGAAACGAATCGTGCTTCTTTAACGAAATCTTTAAAGCGGGCAACGGCAACTTCTCAATAGAAGATTTAATGCAGCTTATAAAGGGAAGAAAGACGGAGAAAAAAGAAGGCTCTTATACAACATACCTTTTTGACAAAGGCCTTGACAAAATACTTAAAAAAGTCGGCGAAGAGTGCACGGAAGTAATTATAGCCGCAAAGGACCAAAACAAGGGCGAAACGGTATACGAAATAGCAGACCTTGTATACCACGTTTTAGTTTTGATGGTTGAAGCCGGCATTGACACGAAAGACATTATAAAAGAGCTCGCTTCGCGCCACGTAATAGATCACAAAGTTAAGCAGGAAAAAGCTTCTGCTGCAGAATAATCAAAAATATAAGGAGGAATTTAAGATGGATAACAACAAACGTCCCGAAAACATGGAACGCATAACGACACCCGCGCTTGCGAAAGCGTTTATAGACGAACAGATAGCCGAAATCAAAAAACAGGTAGGAGACAAGAAGGTGCTTTTAGCGCTTTCGGGCGGCGTTGATTCGTCCGTTGTTGCGGCGCTTTTAATTAAAGCTATCGGACAAAACCTCGTTTGCGTACACGTAAACCACGGACTGCTCCGAAAAGGCGAACCCGAACAGGTTATAAAAGTTTTCCGCGATGAAATGAACGCAAACCTCATATATGTTGACGCTGTCGACCGTTTTCTTGACAAGCTCGCAGGCGTTGCGGAACCCGAGAGGAAGCGCAAGATAATAGGCGCTGAGTTTATCCGCGTTTTTGAAGAAGAAGCCAGAAAGCAGGAAGGCATAGACTTTTTGGCGCAGGGCACAATTTATCCCGATATCCTCGAAAGCGGCCCCGTTAAGGCACACCATAACGTTGGCGGTCTTCCGGAAGATCTTCAGTTTGAGCTTGTTGAGCCTTTGAAATTCTTATTTAAAGACGAAGTAAGATGCGTAGGATCAGAGCTCGGTCTGCCCGACAATATGGTATACCGTCAGCCGTTCCCCGGCCCCGGCCTCGGCGTTCGCTGCCTCGGCGCTATTACGCGCGACAGACTTGAAGCTCTGCGCGAATCGGACGCTATACTTCGTGAAGAGTTTGCGAAAAACGGCCTTGAAGGCAAGGTTTGGCAGTACTTTACCGTTGTGCCCGATTTTAAATCGGTAGGCGTAAAAGACGGAATGCGCACATTCGCATACCCCGCAATAATCCGCGCCGTAAACACAAAGGACGCTATGACGGCAACTGTTGAAAACGTGCCGTTTGAGCTTTTGCAGCACATAACAGCGCGCATAACTTCTGAAGTTGAAGGCATAAACCGCGTACTTTACGATTTAACACCCAAGCCTTCTGCCACAATCGAGTGGGAATAATCCGGCAACGATTTTGAAGATGTAAGTATTTTTTAAAAGACCTTACCGATGGCAATATCGGCAAGGTCTTTTTTTCGTGATGTTTTTTGACCATTGTTTGTCAGCCCGAAAATGATGCATTATATATTTAAGAAAAGGCGTTGAATTTTTCTGAAATATATAATATAATCGAAAGGAAATCTATGATATGAAAGACGGACAATTTAATAATTATGATGTATTCCATGAATTTTTAGTGCAAGGCGCCGACTATGACGGTTATTTTGAAATGCCCAAAATAAGAACAAGCGATAAACTGCCGTGCAAAGTCGTAACATTTTCAAAGGCAATGTCAAAAGCGTTCAGCGACTTTGACTGTTGGGTGGTATTTTACGAACATGACAAATATTTTGAAAGACTATGGAATAACCCCAAACAGTATTTAAATAAGCTGAAAAAATTTAGCGGTATCATTTCTCCGGATTTCAGTTTATACAGAAACATGCCGCTTCCCATGCAGATATGGAATACATACAAAGGCAGGGCATTAGCCGTTTGGCTTCAGCGCAGCGGCATAGAGATTATTCCAAATATAAGATTTGGAGATGAACGAACATTCTCTTTCTGTTTTGATGCAGTTGAAGAGAATAAAACTGTTGCAGTTGGAACACATGGTTGTATTAAACGGATAGAAGACAAGGTGTTTTTCAAAGTAGGTCTTGCGCGTTTGGTGCAAAGACTGTCTCCTAAAACTATTATAGTTTATGGCAGCGCACCCGATAGTATTTTTAAACCATATAAGGATATGGGTATTAAAATAGTGGCATTTGAAAGTGAATTTTCAAAGACCAGAAAGCAGGTGTCTGCTTAATGGGTGCAGGAAAAATGGGAGATTTCGGAAATACTAAAGGCAGTTCTTTAGATGCGTTGAGCGATCTTCTGACAGCAGCATCCTTAATTCCAGGACTTGATACCTTTACCGATTTGGCTTCAATACCTGTTGATTTGGCTCGCGGCGATTGGTTGTCAACTGTTCTTGATACTGTGGGTGTAATCCCATTTATAGGAGAAGTTGCAGATACAGCTAAACTTGCAAAGATGGCTGATAAGGCAGTGGATGCGGCGAAGGTTGCAACCAGAAGTCCCAAAGGCACAAAACTATTAAACAAGGTGTCCAATCCCAAACTAAAGAACACAATAAAAGAAATATATCGCCCTGGTGCAAAAGTGGGAGACGGCGGCTTAGCAGATGCCATACGGCACGAAATAAAAACAGGTAAACTTGTTGGTGGTAAATCCCACATTCAAAAAGGAACAGAGCGTTTAAAGAACCTTGAAAGAATTTCCAAGCGAGAAACTCTTACCAAACAGGAACGAAAAATAGCCGAAGATTTAATCAAAGAATTAAATCGTGCTTTAGGAGGGAAATAATGACAAGCACAAAACTTAATTTGAAATTAATAGAATGTTTTCCTGAAATCAAAGATGTTTATTATGACGAAACATCTTGGCAGGACGGAGATGAAACCGGATCCCACGTTGTATATGCAGATATATTTGTGCCTTTTATCAAGGAACAAATTACAAGCAAAAACGAACAAAAGTTAAGTAAAGTATTTAATTATATCGAAAGGTTACTTGAATTAAAAGATGACTACGCCAATGAGGTAGTGACTTTAAGCGTTCTTGAATCATTGCTTTTTGATGAAGATGTAGATAATTCATACTTTATGAAATTTGCCAAATTAAATACCTTGAAATCAATCGCAGAAATCATACAAAATTTAGAAGAATAAAATATAATTACGAAGTATGAAAACGAGACATTATTGTAGCTCTGTTGCACTTAACGCATAATGGGCGGATAAAACTAGCAGATTCTTTTACACTCAATTTAATTAACAGAAAGGGCTTCACCATGATATATATAACAGGTGATACGCACATACCAGTCGATATTCAGAAATTTTCTTCAAAGCGTTTTCCGCAGCAAAAAGAAATGACCAAAAGCGATTATGTAATAATTTGCGGCGATTTTGGCGGTGTTTGGGACGGCAGTAATGAAGAAAAGTACTGGATAGATTGGCTTAAAAGCAAGAGCTTTACAACTTTGTTTATAGACGGCAATCACGAAAATTTTGAAAAGCTGAATAGCCTTCCGGAAGCAGAATTTGGCGGCGGTATTGTGCATAAAGTTGATGACGGCATTTATCATTTGATTCGAGGCGAAGTATATATAATTGACGACAAGAAGTTCTTTGTGTTTGGCGGAGCAAGCTCACATGACAAAGAAAACCGCACAGAGGGTAAAAACTGGTGGAAAGAAGAAATGCCGAACGTTCAGGAATACAACCATGCCGAGAATAATATCAAAAAGAATAATTTTCATTTTGATTATGTGATAACCCATTCTGCTCCAACATCCATTCAAGCGGAAATTGCTCCCACATACGAAATAAACGGGCTTACAGAATTCCTTGAAAAGATTAAAACCGGCATCAGCTATAAAAAATGGTTTTTCGGACATTATCACAAAGATCTTGAATTAGGCGAAAAGTTTATTGCAGTATTTGACAGCATTATAAAGCTTTGATTTAAATTCTTTTACAGCCGTCGCAAAATCACATAGGCAATTTCCGTGTGGAAGATTACAGGCTTCTCGCTGAAATAAAAGCAATTCTGATATTAAACACCAAACGCAGGCGCGATGTCTATGAAAAAAATACACAGCATAGAAATGATAAAACTATAAAACGCTTGTGAGTACACTTTGAGTACAAAAGCTTGCTAAAATCAAATCACAAGATAAAAAACGGTTAAATTTGCGAAATAATATCACAGAAAAGCACCATAAAACACCTTGATTAAACCTTCGTGAATCGAGTGGGAGTAAAATTTTAATAAATACAAAGAAAAAGAGCCGGTTGTTTAAACAACCGGCTCTTTTTCTTTTTCATCTTTATTTCTTTCTTTTAGTCCTTCCAAAAAGCCGTTCATAAACGGCTTTGTCAGGTCATCGATATTAAGAGAGTACTTGTCTGCGATAAATTCCAATATATCATACGGAATTTGAATACGGTTTTTTTCGCCTTTCCCGCCTATCATAACACCGAGTTTGTATATCCCCGCGGTAATTTCACCCGGAGCTGCATCCGATCTTAAAAGCGCGAGCATCTTATTCCTGCGGATATTTGTCAGGCGGTTTGAAATTATTCTTATTAAATAGCTTAAGAAAAGCCCCAATATAAACAGTATAGGTATTGCCACCCAATAAGGAAGAACTTCATTTATATGATAAATATCGGGCCAGCCGCCGTTTGTTTCGCCTATCAGTATAACTTCAATAAAATAAGCGATTATATATAAGCACAGCGGTATCATTCCGAGCATCTGGTTTTTCAGTGTGTATATGTATCCGTTTTCGGTCTGAAAAAACGAAATCAGAATAAGTACGGGGCAAAAGATATGTGTAATCAAATTGGCGCCTCCGAAGGCGTCTTTTGGAGACACCCTGCTTATAAAGCATACAACGCAAAAAAACATGACGGTAACGGAAACCGCGGCGGTAAAGTGCATAAGCGATATCCAGCGCGGAAGCGTAAAACGCTTTTTCCGTATGCCTTCAACGGCGAAAGGAATTGTAAAAGCCGCCGAGAGCATTGCTATTGTGTTTGAAATCATAGTAAAGTAGATAAACGAGAGAAAACCGTTTTTTCCCATTTCAACATTTGTTTTATTAACGCCCGCTATTATCCCGCAAAAGGCAAGCGCAACCGTCAGACATCCGGCGCAAAGCGCAACTATACTCCGGCGTTTCATAAGCCTTATAAGATAATCATTTTTTCTTATTGCCATAAATAACCCCTTTACCGGAGAATTCGCTTTTCCCGTTTTCTGTAATTGCCTCTTTATATAACTGCAAAACAGAGTCTGCAAACGCGTCGCTCGAAAAATCCTTTGCCTTTTTAAGTGAATTTTGTTTCATGTTTTCCCTGAGACTGTCGTCGCAGAGCATCCTTTGGGCAAACTCTGCAAACTCCTCACGCGAATGATATATCATACCGTTATAACCATGCTCCAAAACGCCTGTCAGCGCGTCATCGGCGCGGCACAGCATGGGAAGCCCCTGCGACAACGCTTCAAGATAACTCATACTGTGGACTTCAAATGTCGATGCCGACACAAATACATCGCCTAAATTATAATAACGCCAAACATCTTCCGCGGGAACGCGGCCCGTAAATATTATATTATCTTTAAGATTCAGTTTTTCCGTTTGTTTTTCAAGATAGCTTCTGTCGGGACCGTCGCCCACAAGAAGAAGCTTCACATCAGGCATCTTATTGATGAGTGACGGAAGAAATGCAATAAGTTCACGTATATTCTTTTCCTTGCTCAGCCTGCAAACAGATACAAGCACTTTCGTATTGTCGTCTATCCCGAGAGATTTGCGCAATGCGCCCCTTTCCGATGCGGACATGGTTTTCTGATATTTTTCGAGTTCCATGCCGTTTGGTATAACAGCCATGCGTTCCTGCATGGAATGTAAAAACGCAAAATCACTTGCCTTTTGAGACGGAGCGATAACTTTGTCCGCATTGTGGTATAAGATTTTTCCCGTGCCGCACATAATTGCTTTAACGGGAGGAAAACCCTTAAGCCGCCCAAATACAAAGTGCGCGTAATCAGTATGGCAAGTCATAATAAGCGGGGCGCCGCAGCGTTTCATGATCCTTTTTGCCATAATATACGCCGAGCCCTCCGTCTGGGCATGGATAATATCAGGATGCCACGCTTCAAGCTCCTTCAGCAGAGGATCGTTTATTGACAAGGCAATACGCATATCCGGGTAATAAAACGCCGGGACGGATTTAATAAAATAATCATCTCCGTCCCGAAAAGACTTGAGGCAGTTTGAGGGTGACAGTATTTTTACTTCGTGTCCCTTACGGCGCAGCCCCGAACACAACGCGAGTATTGATGCGGTAACGCCGCCGGTATTATATTTATAACCGTCCGTTGCAATCAGAATTTTCATTGTTTAACAAATGTGCTTCCTTCTTCATTGCCGTCAATATTCCAAATAAGCTTGCCTTCATTATCAAGCGATAAAACGCCGCCTTCGTCTGTAACTTCGGAAACTACAGTGCCGTTGCCGTTTTCATCATATTCCGTTACAATGTGCCTGCAGGTGTTATAAACAAGCTTGCCGTCATCTGTGAGATTTGCCGTAATGCTCCACGTGCTTACCTCAAACGCACTTCCGGGCCATCTTGCTTCTATATCAACTTTTGCAAGACCGACGCTCTTTGTAACAGTCATCACGCCGCGTCCCGCGATTTCCTCGCTCCACTGACCGAGAAACGGGTCAAGCTCTTTGTAATCCTCTTTTTTGCCGGACAACTCTGCAATTGCAAGATACCAGCTCTCCATAGCCTCCGTATTTGTAACAGTGCCTTCAAAAACACGTTTATACACTGTTTCGTAACCGTCCCTTACTTCGCGGACAAGATTTCTGTCTGCGGTAAAGAAATCATAACGGACTCCCTCATCGGGGAAATTGAGAACAACATACTCGCCGTCGGGCGCTTCCGTATTTTCCGCCTCTTCAAAGTTTCCGCCGAGCAGATACTCCGCATATTTCGTGCCGTCAAATTCTCCGGGCTCAAGCGGCCCGTACTGCGTTGAGCTTAAAGTGTATTTAACGTCTTTTGCATAAGCAATGCGCGCAAGGTACATGTCAAGCATTGTGTTTGTATAGCTTACCGGTGTCAAATCGCTGTTGTTATTAAGTATCTCATCAATTAAACCGCCGCGCACCCATTCGTTTAGCTCTGTCCACGCGTCAATATCTTCGTTCATTTTCTCGTTGGTTTCACGGACATATCGCACATCCGTCGGTGTACAGAACAGATAATATTTGCCGTCTTTATCCTTTGCAAAAGGCTCTATTCCCGACATGTCGCCGCAAAGAAGTTCATGCAGTCTTTCCTCATTAACTCTGATAATTCTGAAAAGCTCACCTATTTCTTCGGTAACCTCTTCGCCCATGGCTTCAGCCGCATCAATCGACGCTCCTTCCGATACAACGAGCAGAAGTTCATCGCCCGTTTCCTCATCTTCGACGCCGTAATAAGCGTAATAAAGGCGGTCAAAGTATTCCTGCGGAATGGGAATAGAATATTCGCCGAAATATATTTCCGCGGGAGCTTTTTTCATATCATCTATAAGCTTTGTCTGATAAAGGAAGGAAATCATCTCTCCTCTAATGCAAGGATCGTTTGAGCGAAACAGCGTGTTTTCCTCCGTGATACCCGAATTTTCTTTTGTTATAATACCGTTAAGCAATCCCCAGAACACGGGAAACTCATAGTAAGATTCTTCGGGAACATCGGCAAACATTCCCGCCTCGCGGATTCCTTTTACCATGCCCTGTACAAAAACAACACCCAAATCATCTGCCGTTGAATTTTCGTCCAACGTTATATCGGCAGTAAGGTCAATGCCGTCAAGCGGGCAATCCATAAATCTGTACAGAAAAGTAATACACATTGCTCTGTCGCAGACAGCGTCGGGACCGAACACCTTGTGGGGGCCTTCGATATATCCCTCGGCAATGCCGCTTGCGGCTGCCCAAAGAACCGCCTTTGTATACCACTGTTCGCTTTCGGTAAATACATCAAAGAACGGGCTTGGACCGTCAACCTCCGGCTGACCTGCCATACGCCACAGGAATGTAACTAATTGCGCGCGTGTAACAGCGCCTTCGGGATCAAAAAGATTGCCTCCAACGCCCTCTGTTATTCCTTCTTCTACGCCCCACTGCACAGCGTCATAAAAATAATCCGTTTCCGCAACATCCGTAAACACCGCCGTTTGTGCCGATGCGGTTATTGCAAGCATACTCATGCAAACGGCAAAAGTAAGTAAAACCGCAAACATTTTTGAAATCTTTTTCATTTTCCCATATTCCCCTTTCGAGTTTTTTGTTATATTTATTATAACATAAACGAAGCTCAGGAACAATAGTTTTCGTAAAAACAATTTTTAATTTTTGCCGTTTATCTTATGCCGCTTTGTAGGTTTGTCAATGATGTGTTACAAAATTTCTAAAACACTTCGCCATTATCAAGGAAAGCTTTTATGTAATCGGCAGGAGCTTTCCAGTTGAGAGGACGCATAGGAAACTTGTTATAGTTATAGTTGTGTACCTTTA
>JAFZQX010000012.1 GCA_017620205.1 Clostridia bacterium
TAAAGGTACACAACTATAACTATAACAAGTTTCCTATGCGTCCTCTCAACTGGAAAGCTCCTGCCGATTACATAAAAGCTTTCCTTGATAATGGCGAAGTGTTTTAGAAATTTTGTAACACATCATTGACAAACCTACATTTTTTGCTTTTTTTATTATACAATTGAAATTCTAAATAACAATTGCTAATTTAGTTATAATATGATATAATATTATTTAGATTCTATGAAGATGATTAACGGGAGGTATATTTATGAGAAAAGCAATTAGATTATGTGCCGTTATATTGGCGCTTGCGCTTTGTCTTGGTATGACAACGGTTGTCACATTTGCAAAAGGTGCGGAGTTTTCTGACGTTTCGGCAGAGGATTATTTTTATGACGCTGTGCAGTGGGGCGCTGAAAACGGCATAACAGAGGGCGTGGGCGACAATCTTTTCGGCTCCGATGGTCAGGTTACGCGCGCGCAGGTTGTTACTTTCCTTTGGCGCATGGCGGGTAAGCCCGCGACAAATGCTGCAACGGTATTTGATGATGTAGAAAGAGGCAGCTGGTATGAAGTTCCCGTTCAGTGGGCTGTTGAAAACGGCATTACGGTAGGTACGGGTGAAGGCACTTTCAGCCCTGACCTTACATGCAGCAGAGCAATGTGTATAACGCTTTTATACCGACTCCAGGGTTCTCCGCTTGACAGCTATGATTTTTCAAAGGAAGTAAAAATTGATGATAATTCACCGGACGAGGATTTTATTTTGTCTATGCTGAAAGGAATGCTTGAAACGTTCAGAGCAGGGGTAACCGATGTTCCTGTGGGTGAATATTACGAGCTTCCCTTAGTATGGGCTGCTTTTTCGGGCATTTTAACGCAGGATAACACCGATGCTTCGGAGGGAAGTGTCAGTGTCCGCCCGAATGACCCCTGCGTTCGCAAAGAAATGATTTCGTTCCTTTATCAGACAAACCTATTAACGGGCGGAGATGAACAAGACGTGCCCATGATATATCATGCGGGCGCGATATCAATTCCCATACCGCAGAAGTATTCAGAAGTTTTGTCAATTGATATAAACGCTGCTCTTGACGGAGAAGGAACGCTTGTAACCGTTGCGGAGCTTGCCTCCATAGAAGCGGCTAAAGCTAAAGGCGAATCTTATGAAGGCGCGGGAGAGCTTTTCGGCGTTGACAGAGTAAGCGAAAACACGCTCCATGAGCTGCTTTGCAGCGATATGTCGGGCATGGAAGTGCTTGGCACAGATTCAACGGGTTATTACTATATTTTCCGCACACCGACAGACGTGCGTTTCGAGCGCGAAACAAACGAAAAAATGTATGAAGATGCGGAAATCTGGACGGAGCTTAATGACTGGGCAAACGGCGTTAAACATAGTATTTTTGCTTACAGCGACAATCTTGGGGAAGCAAATTATACAAACACGCCGCTTGATATGTATCTCGCGCGCATAGCGTATAAAGACGAAACAAACTATACGGTAAGCACAACGGAATTCGGGCCGCTTGATCCGGGCGTTGTTGACGATAAATATTATGCGGAATATTTACTCGGCGGCGGATTTGAAGAAAGTGATGTAAAAGAAGCTCCGGACGGCGAATACGTTGTTTTAGAGTTCCCTGATGAAGAAATAAAATTTGACTTTTTCAAGGGCGACAAAAACCTCGTACGTGAAACAAGCTACGGTCATGAAACGTTTTACAAATTCAGGCAGGCAGATGTTGCAACAAGCACGGATACCATGCTTGACTGGTACGAAGCGTTGGCGGTAGATTCGGGCAAAAAAGACGCGGAAACAGCGCTTGACGCTTTTGAAGGCGACTGGCACGAGGAAATTGCAGGAAGAGGAAATCTAACTATAACAAAAATACACAAAACCGGCAAAATAGCAATGATATCGGCTTATTGGCCGGACAGCGCGTCCGTGGTATATTATTGGGAAGCAACCGCGTATCTTACGGACGACGGTGAGGTTGAATACTCAAGCGGAAGTCTTTACTGCGTAGAATATGACGAAAACGGCAACGGTCAGCTTGTTTCGGAAGATCATGAAAACAGCGGCTCGTTTAAGATAAACAACGAAGGCAAGCTCGTTTGGAACTATTCGATAAACGGCAACGAAATGTCGGGCGTATTCGTTAAATAATTAATAACAACAAAAAAGACAGGTTCGTATGAGCCTGTCTTTTAAATTTGGGTTGATTAAATCCTATAAAAGCTGTATAATAAAATTCAGAGGTGATATTTGTGAAAACGGCAATTATATATATGTCCGAGCATCACGGCAATACAAAAAAGATAGTAGACGCGATAGCGGCAAAACACGATGTAACCACAGCCGATATTTTAAAAGACAGCATAAATCTCGAAGAATATGATTTGATAGGCATAGCTTCGGGAATTGCATACGGAAAATACTATCCGCAGATGCTTGAATTTTTAGAGAAGAATATGCCGGAGAACAAAAAGGTTTTCTTTATCCATACTGCGGGCTCTCCGCGCGAGAACCAAAATGCGGCGGCTAAGGCAATTACTGACAAAAGGGGAGAGGAGTGCCTCGGCACATACTTTTGCAAGGGCTTTGATACATACGGTCCGTTTAAACTTATGGGCGGCATAGCCAAAGGTCACCCTGACGAAAAAGAAATTTCGGACGCAGTTGCGTTTTTTGAGGAAATAACAAAATGAAAATACTTGTTTTAAACGGCAGCCCGAGGCGCGGCGGCAATACGGACAGCCTTGTGAAATCTTTTGCGGAGGGCGCGGAAAATCACGAGGTTGAAATAATAAATGTCTGCGATTTAAACATAAACCCATGCAAAGGGTGCAACGCTTGCTTTGGAGGCATTACATGCGCGCAGAAAGATGATATGACGTTAGTTTATGAAAAGCTTAAAAGCGCTGATGCTTTGATTGTTGCTTCACCCGTATACTTTTACGGTATAAGCGCACAGCTTAAGGCGGCTGTGGACAGATGCCATACTCCCGCACGGAACGAGTTTAAAATAAAAAAGCTCGGTCTTATTTTGGTGGGCGCGGCAACGCTTCCGGAGCTTTTTGATTCAATTCTTACGCAGTATAAGCTTATACTAAATTTCTTTAAACTCCGGGATATGGGAACAGTACAAGTGCGCGGCGCGAAAGACAAGGGGACTGTTTCAAATGAAGATTTAGACAAAGCGCGCGCTTTGGGAGGATCGGTTTGAACACTACGTTTACGGTATATTTCGAAGACCCGTTTTGGGTTGGAATGATTCAAAGATTTGACGGCAATCGACTTTCCGTCTGCAAGGTAACTTTCGGCGCAGAGCCTACGGACGCGGAGATTTACGCATTTCTTTTAAAGCATTTTAACGACCTTCAATTTACAAAACCGATAAAAGCGGAAGAAAAAAAGAGGGCCGATAGTCCCAAAAGGCGAATGCGGAATGCCAAAAAAATGCTTGACCAAAAGGGCGTGGGCACAAAGTCGCAGCAGGCACTTAAAAAGCAGTATGAGGAGTCAAAAGCAGAGAGAAAAGCCGTGTCAAAAGAGAAAAGAGAAGAGGATGCGCGGCGGCTTTTTGAGTTAAAACAAAAGAAGAAAAAAGAAAAGCACAGGGGGCACTAAATGCTTATAAACGAAATTCAAGAAGAGCTTTTTAAATTACAGGACACAAAATACCGCGATTTTCATAAAAAGCTGATACCTACGGTAGATGAAGCACGCATTATAGGCGTTCGCACGCCGGAGATGCGAAAGCTCGCAAAAGAATTTGCAAAAAGAGAGAATATAAATGTTTTTTTAAATGCTTTGCCGCACAAGTATTTTGACGAAAACCAGCTGCACGCATTTATTCTGTCGGGCATGAAGGATTATGATTCGTGCATAGAAGAAACCTGCCGCTTTCTGCCGTATGTTGACAACTGGGCAACGTGCGACCAGCTGTCGCCTAAAGTATTTAAAAAGCACAGGAAAGAACTTTTGGCGCATATAAAAAAGTGGATTAAATCAAAAGAAACCTATACGGTCAGGTTTGGCATAGGGCAGCTCCAGGAGCATTTTCTTGACGAGGATTTTGATATAAAATACCCCGAGGCCGTTTCAAAAATAAGAAGCGAAGAGTATTACATAAATATGATGATTGCGTGGTATTTCGCAACTGCTCTCGCAAAGCAGTATGAAAGCATTTTGCCGTTTATTGAAAAAAGACGGCTTGATACATGGACGCACAACAAAACAATTCAGAAAGCGGCTGAAAGCTACCGCATAACAAAAGAACAAAAAGAATATCTTAAAAGATTGAAGGTGAAGTAATGAATAATATAACAATCAGATCAGAAGAAGAAAAAGATTTCAGAGAGGTTGAAAACCTAATAAGAGAGAGCTTTTGGAACGTTTACCGCCCCGGCTGTCTTGAGCACTATGTAATCCACGTTTTAAGGGACGATCCCGCATTCGTAAAAGAGCTTGATTTTGTAATGGAGCGCGGCGGCAGGATAATCGGGCAGAACATGTTTGTGAAAACCGTTATAAAAACAGATGACGGAGGCGAAGTGCCCGTGCTTACAATGGGACCTATCTGCATAACGCCGCCCCTTAAAAGACAGGGTTTTGGCAAAAAGATTTTGGACTATTCGCTCGAAAAAGCAAAAGAGATGGGTTTCGGCGCGGTGCTTTTTGAAGGGAACATAGATTTTTACGGCAAAAGCGGCTTTGACGCAGCCTATAAATTCGGCATCCGCTATAACGATATGCCGGAGGATGAGGACACTTCCTTTTTCCTTTGCAAAGAGCTTAAAGAAGGCTATTTAAAAGGCGTTAAAGGCGCGTATCAAACACCGAAGGGCTATCTTGTAGATGAAAAGGAAGCGGAAGAGTTTGATAAAAACTTTCCGCCGAAAGAAAAATTAAAGCTTCCCGGTCAGCTTTTCTGATGGGGCTGCGATAAAATGCGCAGCCCATTTTCTTGACATATAAGGCGTTTTGTGCTATATTTGTTAATTAGTTATACAATAGCACGGAAAGGACATTAAACTACGATGAAGAGTGATATCAAGATAGCGCAGTCGGCAAAAATGAAAAGAATTTTGGCGGTTGCCGAAAGCGCGGGCATTGAGAAAAACTATATAGAGCCTTACGGTAATTATAAAGCGAAGGTTAAAATGTCGCTTTTGGATGAGAAAAAAGGGCATGAAGGCAAGCTTGTACTTGTTACGGCAATTACGCCTACGCCTGCCGGCGAAGGCAAAACAACAACTACAATCGGCCTTGCGGACGCCCTTTGCAAAATAGGGAAGAAAGCGGTTATAGCGCTCCGTGAGCCGTCTCTGGGCCCGGTGTTCGGCATAAAGGGCGGTGCCGCGGGCGGCGGATATGCGCAGGTTATCCCGATGGAAGATATAAACCTTCATTTTACGGGCGATTTTCATGCCATAGGCGCGGCGAATAATCTTTTGGCTGCCATGATAGATAACCACATTTTTCACGGCAATAAGCTCCAAATTGACCCGCGCAGAATTACATGGAAGCGCTGCATGGATATGAACGACAGACAGCTCCGCTTTATAACGGACGGCCTCGGCGGCAAGCCAAACGGAATGCCGCGTGAGGACGGTTTTGATATAACGGTTGCGTCCGAGGTTATGGCTGTTTTGTGTTTGTCCTCGTCTATATCGGAGCTTAATAAAAAGCTCTCTAAGATAATTGTAGGCTATACTTATGACGGAAAGCCCGTAACGGCAGGAGATTTAAAAGCGGCGGGCGCTATGACGGCGCTTTTAAAAGACACAATAAAGCCAAATCTCGTTCAAACTCTTGAAGGCACGCCCGCGTTTGTGCACGGCGGTCCTTTCGCTAATATAGCGCACGGCTGCAACAGCGTTGCGGCAACGAAAATGGCGATGTGCCTCGGTGATATAGCGGTTACGGAAGCGGGCTTCGGCGCGGATCTCGGCGCCGAGAAGTTTTTTGATATCAAATGCCGCATGACAGGTCTTAAACCCTCGGCGGCTGTAATAGTTGCGACTGTCCGCGCTTTAAAGATGCACGGCGGCGTTTTAAAGGAAGACTTAAAGGAAGAAAACCTTGAAGCGCTTCGTGCGGGTATGCCGAACCTTTTAAGACATATCAAAAACGTAACCGGAGTTTTCAAAGTTCCGGCGGTTGTGGCAATAAACAAGTTTCCGACGGATACAAAAGCAGAAATAGACCTTTTAAAAGAGCTTTGCGAAGCGGCATGCGCAAAAGCAGTTTTATCCGAAGTGTGGGAAAAAGGCGGGGAAGGCGGAGTAGAGCTGGCACGCGAAGTAGTAAAGCTTTGCGAAAAAGAGAATGACTTTTCATTCTGCTATGACCTTTCCGATTCAATAGAAGAAAAAATAACAAAGATAGTTACAAAGATTTACGGCGGTACGGGCATAAGCTATGCAAAATCCGTTGAGGTTAAGCTTAAAACGCTCGAGGAGCAGGGCTTTGGCAACCTGCCCGTATGCATAGCAAAAACGCAGTACAGCTTCTCGGACGATAAAATAAAGCGCGGCGCGCCGAGTGATTTTAAAGTAAACGTAAAAGACTTAAAGGTATCCGCGGGCGCGGGCTTTATAGTAGTTTACACAGGCGACATCATGACAATGCCGGGACTGCCTAAGGTGCCCTCGGCGGAGAATATAGCGGTTGATAAAGACGGTAAAATCAGTGGGTTATTTTAATAAGGCAAAAGAAAGCGGCAGTTGTTTATAAACTGCCGCTTTAAATTTCTATTGAAATACGTGTAGAGCCGTTATCTGTTAATCTTTCTTTTTTTGAGACATTGTATGTTGTTGTTTTATAGTTCTTTGAAGGCTTTTTAACGTCTACGTTATAGCACGCATACCATACGTCTTCTTCTTTTATAACGTCAATTTTTATATCGAGGTTTATAATGTGCCACCAATTTGTATTAAAACAATCAATTTGAAAATCAATATCGCCGCAGTCTTTGAAAAACTCATCTTCTGTAACGTCATACAAGGTGTTTCCGCTGACAAGAAATCCGATTATGTAAGTGCCGTAACCGCCACCTTTAATTTTAAATGAGTGGGTATCGTTTGTAAGACGGGCGTGCCCGCAGCGTTCATATTCATAGTATTCATCAATATTGCTGATATTCTTGTTGTTTGCGGATATTTCAAATGTTCCGGTAATTCTGTCACCGCGATAGAAACGGTAGTAAAACAATTTGTAATTAAAAGCGGATATTATCAAAACTAAAATAAGAATGATTATAATAATCTTTTTCATTTTTAATATTACCTTTTCAGATTACTCTGAATTCATAATAACATGGGTTTGAATTCAATGCAATAGTTTTTGTGAAAAAGAGAGGGGAGAAGGACGAAATTTTGCGCCGAAGCGCAAAGCTAAATATTTGACTTGTGGCACAAATGCGATATTTAAAACCTGCGGTTTTAAGCAAAATAAAATTCGCTGTCTCAAGCGTGCGGAGCACATATCGCGCACGAAGTGCATATAGCTGACGGAGTCAATTTAGCTCGCCGAAGGCGAATTTAGCTGAAAAAAGCACCTGCCGTTAGGCAGATGCTTTTTTCTGGAGGCACCACCCGGATTCGGACCGGGGATCAGGGTGTTGCAGACCCACGCCTTACCACTTGGCTATGGTGCCATATTAAATTCTATGCTCAGTTTTCAATAAGATAACTGAAAAATTGTTTTAAAAAAGCACTCATTAAAAAGTGCTTTAAAAATCATGTGGAGCGGGCGACGAGGCTCGAACTCGCTACCTCCACCTTGGCAAGGTGGCGCTCTACCGGATGAGCTACGCCCGCGGATTTGATGGTGCCTCCGGGCGGAATCGAACCACCGACACGGGGATTTTCAGTCCCCTGCTCTACCGACTGAGCTACAGAGGCATTGGCGACCCGGATGAGGCTCGAACTCACGACCTCCAGCGTGACAGGCTGGCGTTCTAACCAACTGAACTACCGGGCCAAAAAAATGGTGGGCACAATAGGGCTCGAACCTATGACCCTCTGCTTGTAAGGCAGATGCTCTCCCAGCTGAGCTATGCGCCCACGTGACCGCCACCATCATTTGCGACTTTTTTAGTATAACAGAAACCGGCATCAATGTCAAGGCTTTTTTTCAAAAAAAATGATTTTTTTGAAAAAAAGCCGTAAACAGCCTATTCTTGTGTAAAACTATCGCCTTCCGATTTTCTCATTATGTGAATATCATTGGGATAAATGTTTATTCCGACGGTATCTCCCACGTTTTCGGAAACAGTGCTTTGCACAAGCCAGTTAATATCCCCCTGTTGGACCGTCATTTCATAGTGTACGCCTTTAAAGAAGACGGAGGTAACGGTTCCGCGGAGCATACCGTCATCGGGTGGAACAAGCTTAATATCCTCGGGGCGTATTACAACGTCAACTTCTTCGTTTTTGCCGAAACCGCTGTCAACGCATATAAACTCTCTGCCCGCGAATTGTGCTTTGAAATCTTCAAGCATCGTGCCGTCTATTATGTTGCTCTCACCTATAAATCTTGCTACAAAGCGGTTTTTGGGTTCATTATATATATCTACGGGCGTGCCCGCCTGCTGGATTCTGCCTTCGTTCATAACAACAATCGTATCGCTCATTGTAAGCGCTTCTTCCTGGTCATGCGTAACGTAAACGAAAGTAATACCCAAAGAGCGCTGAAGCTTTTTAAGCTCATGCTGCATTTCCTGCCTGAGTTTTAAATCAAGTGCGCCGAGAGGCTCGTCAAATAAAAGCATTTCGGGTTCGCAAACAATAGCGCGCGCAATGGCAATACGCTGCTGCTGACCGCCCGAGAGAGAGTCGGGCTTTCTTTTTTCAAAACCGGAAAGGTTTACAAGATCGAGCGCCCAAGTAACTTTTTTGCGTATTTCAGCTTCGGGAAGCTTTTTTATTCGCAGACCGAACGCTATATTTTCAAAAATATTCATGTGCGGGAAGAGGGAATACTTCTGAAAAACAGTGTTAAAGTTTCTTTTGTTCGGCGGTATGTCCTGAATATCCTCGCCGTGATAGAGGACCTGACCGCTGTCCGGCTTTTCAAAGCCGCCTATTATACGCAGAGTTGTTGTTTTACCGCATCCGGAGGGTCCGAGTAATGTCAAAAACTCATTCTTTTTTATATGAAGATTAAAATTCAGCAAAACATCGGTATCGCCGAAAGTTTTTGATATATCTATTAAATCTATAATATTATTTGCGTTTACTTCGCTCAATTTGGCACCTCCGGAATAAAGATTCGGTTATTGGTATTATTCTGCAATAGAAGCTGTATAATCGTTCCATATTTCTGAACGGAGCTTTTCTTTTGAGCCGAGGTAGTTATATACATCAGCCGCTTTTAAAACGTCCTCGCCGGGATACTGGAACGAATTGCGTCTTTCTGCATCGAGCTGTTCGTATGCGCCCGTGTGCGGTGTTGAGTAGTTAATTTCTTCAACGTTTTTAAGAGCCGTATCCGTTTCGCACATAAAGTTTATAAAGAGCTCCGCTTCCTTTTTGTGTTTTGCGTTTTTTGGTATTACCATAGCGTCAACAAAATAGTTTGTGCCGTCTTCGGGGATGGCAAAAGCGAGATTTTCGTTTTCGCTTATACATCTTGCGGCGTCACCGGAATACATAACTGCTAAAGGCGCGTCGCCCTCAACCATCATATCCATTCCTTCGTCGCCTACAATGCCGAAATAGTTGTCTTTGTGCTCTAGAAGCTTGTTTTCTGCTTCTTTTAATTCGTTTTCGTCCGTACTGTTCATTGAATAGCCGAGGCTTTTTAAAGCGATTCCGAGCGTGTCGCGTGAATCGTCTTTCATAAGAACCTGGTTTTTGTATTTGGGGTCAAACAAGGTATTCCATGTAAATGTGTCTTCCTGCACCTTTGTTGTGTCATATAAAATGCCGAGAACGCCCCACATATAGGGAACTGAGTATTCGTTTGTGGGGTCATAATCCCATGCTTTATACTTATCGTCGATATAGGAATAGTTAGGAATGTTTTCAAAGTTAAGTTTTTCGAGCATATCTTCGTCGATAAGACGGCCGATCATGTAGTCCGAGGGGATTAAAACATCGTAGCAATCGTCACCGGGCTTGATTTTTGTATACATATCCTCATTTGTTTCAAATGTTTCGTATATAACTTTGATATCGGGATATTTCGCTTCAAAATCCGATATTACGCTTTCGTCTATATACTCGCCCCAGTTATATACATAGAGCTTTGTTTTGCTTGAACCGCATCCGGGAAGAATAAGAGCGAGCATCGCGATGCTCAGTAATAAAGCTATTTTTTTCATTGTACATTACTCCTTTTACTGTCTTTAAAATTCATTATAAGCAAAATTATAATAACCGCGCCGAACATAAGCGCCGAAAGCGCGTAGTTCGCGGGATTTATACCTACTTTTTTTGAGGAATTTACGAGAATCGAAATATTCTGTACTCCGTGTCCCGTGTTGAAAAAGCTTATTACAAAGTCGTCAATAGAGAGCGTAATGCTCATTAAAAAGCCTGATATAATGCCCGGCATAATTTCCGGGATCAAAATCCTCGTATAAGCTTTAAAAGGCGTAGCGCCGAGATCCAAGGCAGCTTCGTAAACGCTCATGTTAATTCCGTAAAGTTTCGGAAGTATAGCTAAAATAACATAAGGTATGCAAAACGTAATATGTGATAAGAGAAGCGTTAAAAACCCGCGCTCTATTCTGAGAAACGCGAAAAGCAGCATAAGCGATACGCCCGTAACTATATCCGAGTTCATCATGGGCACATATGTTACGTCCAAAAGCGCTTTGCGTATTCTCGGACGGCATTTGTGAAGCGCTATAGCCGAAACCGTGCCTATAACGGTTGAGATAAGCGCCGCTATGAGAGCTACGGATACAGTAATCCAAAGCGCTTTCATCATAGTTGCGTTATGGAAAAGCTCATTGTACCACCTAAGCGAAAATCCGCCCCATTTCGCACGCGATTTGTTGTTGTTAAACGACAAAACAACGAGCGTTAAAATGGGCGCGTAAAGGAATAGAAGCACTAAATAAAAGTATAATCTTGAAAGTCTCTTTTTCACAGCAGCGTCACCTCCGGTTCGTCGGTGAACTTATTTATAATTCTCATACAAAGAATGACGACAAACATAACGATTATGGATATTGCCGCGCCGAAGCCCCATTCTATGCCGCTTGAAAATTGCTGTTCTATTATGTTGCCTATCAAGGGAACTTTTCCTCTGCCCAAATAATCCGATATTACAAACGTTGTAACGCCGGGTACAAACACGAGCGTTATTCCGGACAAAATACCGGGCAGACTCAGGGGCAGTATAACTCTTTTAAAGCAGCCGTAAGAGCTGCTGCCGAGGTCATACGAAGCCTCTATTAAAGAATGCGGTATTTTGCTTATCGAAGTATATATCGGCAGTATCATATAAGGAAGCAAGTTGTAAACCATACCGAACACAACGGCTTTTTCATTGCCGAGGAAGCTGCGCGTATTGAAACCTGCCGCCTCTAAAAGCGAGTTTAAAACGCCTTTTTCGCTGAGTATTGTAAGCCATGCGTAAGTGCGCAGAATAAAGTTCATCCACATGGGCGCAAGCAGCAGTACAAGCAGCAGAGCCTTCTTTTTAAAAGCGTTTCCCGAAAGTATAAGCGCTACGGGATAGCCTGCAAAAAGGCAAATAACCGTTGCAAAGAGAGAAAGCTTTAAAGAACGGATTAAAACTTTAATGAAATTCGGTCTTATAAAAGACTTGAAGTTGTCAAAAGTAAAGTGCAGCACATTTCCGTCCGAAGTAGTAAACGCGTAATAGGCAATAAGGAACAAAGGTACTACTATTAAAAGTACCATCCAAAGCAAAAACGGAAATATAAGTGCAAATTTACCCAGTTTCTTTTTCATAGGTTTTCCTTTCTCAGAAAGTTGGTGGAGAAGAAACCCATATTACCGACGCAGGGCTCTTCGTATGGTTTATAATATAATGAGGCGCTTTTGATTTGAAATAAAAGCTTTCGCCGCTTTTTATCTTTTGCTTGGTGTCGCCGAGTATTAATGTTACGCTGCCTTTTAAAACAAAGCCGAATTCTTCGCCTTCGTGCGCGGAGTGTTCTTCCGTTTTGCCGCCGGGCGAGATATCGGCGATTATGGGCTCGATTTCGTTTTTCTGTGCGTCCGCTATGAGCCAGTGGATTTTATAGCCGTCTTCGGGGAAGTCAGCTATGGTTACGTCTTCTTTTTTATAAACAGTTTTCTCTTCCGCGAGATCGCTCCAGAACTCCGTAAAGTTTGTGCCGAGACACGATAAAATGTCTTCAAGAGTTGAAAGAGAGGGCGATGTCTGATCTGACTCAAGCTGCGATATAAAACCCTTTGTAAGGTCGCATCTGATGCCGAGCTCCGCCTGTGTTAAATTGTTTTTTAAACGCAGATTTTTGAGTTTTTCTCCGATTTTCATAAAAATCTCCTTGAGAAATCATTGTGGTTAGTTAAAATATACCGAAAGTTTACTTTTCCTAAACAAATGATATTAAAGCATAAATCGTGCTGTTTGTCAATAGTTTTGTCCATATTTGTTAAAATATTTTTTTGAAATAAAATATAAAAAACTATTTATTTTCTGCTTCCCGTGTGCTATAATTTAAAGATAACGTATTTGTTTGTACAAAAGGAAGAAACGGAAGTGATTTTTTAATATGTTAAGACGTATGATAATTCCGCTTGCGAAAGGGCTTACAAAGCTTTTGTTCAGGGTAAAGGTTACGGGCATTGAAAAGCTGCCGGACGGCGGATATTTAATAGCGGCAAACCATCTGTCTTTCTGGGATCCGGTTTTTATAGGCGCGTATCTCAGTAAAAAGAAGATAACATTTCTCGCAAAAGACGAGCTTTTCAGGTTCAAACCTTTCGGCGCGCTAATAACTGCTCTCGGCGCGGTTCCCGTATCGCGCGGCGTAAGAGATGCGTCGGTAGTTAAAAACAGCGTTGATATTTTAAAAGACAACAGCGTTGTCTGTCTTTTCCCCGAGGGCACAAGAATCAGAAACGGAAAAACGGCAAAACCCAAAAAGGGAGCTGTGCGTATGGCGTCTATGGCGGGCGTACCCATAGTTCCCGTGCATCTTAACGCAAACTATAAAATTTTCTCTAAAGTAATTATGACGGTGGGCGATCCCGTAAGCGTGCCGCAGAGCATGACAAATGACGAGATAGGCGAAAAGAGCATCGAATTAATGGATTTAATATACAGTTTATAGAGAGGGTAATTATATGGGAATAACAGTAGCGGAGAGCGCGGGCTTTTGTTTCGGCGTATCAAGAGCAGTAAAAAT
Organism: Clostridia bacterium; assembly: GCA_017620205.1. Lineage (GTDB taxonomy): Bacteria > Bacillota > Clostridia > UMGS1883 > UMGS1540 > UMGS1540. The sequence goes on from JAFZQX010000012.1 coordinate 13,353, forward strand.
GGTTGAAGAGAAAACGAAGGACGGCAAGGTATATACTCTCGGTCCCGTAATACATAATAATTTTGAAACGCACCGCCTTCATGCGCTCGGTGCGGAGATACTCACGGATATAAACAATCTTTCCGAAAACGACAGGGTAATAATAAGAAGTCACGGCATTTCCGAAGAAGAGGAAAGCGCGCTTTGGGAACGCGGCGCAGAAGTGTTTGACGCAACCTGTCCGTTTGTAAAAAAAATACATAATATTGTAAAGGAACATACGGAAAACGGTTATACGGCGGTTATTGTAGGCGACAGCGGCCATCCCGAAGTACTCGGAATTGCGGGAAGGTGCATGGGAGAAGCGATCTGCGTGTCTTCCGAGACGGAAGCGGAGGAGAAGCTTTCGGGCAAAGAACACCTTTGCGTTGTTGCACAGACTACCGCAAATAAAGAAAATTATAAAAAAATAATAAAAATTATAAAAAACACTTGCAAAGACACTGTGTTTTTTGATACAATATGTGATGCTACCAGAAGGCGACAATCAGAAGCAGAAGAGCTTTCGAAGAAAAGCGATGTTATGATTGTCATAGGAGATCGGAACAGCAGAAACACCAATAAGCTTTTGGAGGTCTCAAAAAGGCACTGCGAAAACTCGTACCTTATTGAAGACGCAACGGAGCTTTCGGGTATCAGTTGTTCCGGTGAGATTGGCGTAACAGCCGGTGCATCAACGCCGGACTGGATAATTAAGGAGGTTGTAAAGAAAATGGAAGAAAACATGGTAAAAACAGAGGGTAGTTTTGCGGAGGAACTTGAAAAATCACTTAAAACTTTAAACACGGGTGATGTTGTTTCCGGTACCGTAATCAGAGTAACACCTACCGAGGTGTATGTTGACCTTGGTTACAAGGCTGACGGCGTTATAAGCGAATCGGAGCTTTCCGATGACCCTACATTAAAGCCCGAAGACATTGTAAAGGTTGGCGATACTATCGAAGCCTTTGTTTATCGTGTAAGTGATGTTGAGGGAACGGTAGGCCTTTCGGTTAAAAAGCTTAAATCAATCAAAGGCTGGGATGAAATTCAGAAAGCATTTGAAGAAAACAAAATTCTTCAGTGCAAGATTGTTGAAGTTGTTAACGGCGGCGTAATTGCCATCTCAAACGGAAGCAGAATTTTTGTACCCGCTTCACAGGCAAGTGACAGATACGTTGCTGATTTAAATACACTTATCGGTAAAGAAGTACCGCTTAGAATCCGCGATATAAACAAAGGCCGCAGAAAAATACTCGGCTCTGTAAGAGACGTTTTGTCAGAAATGAAAGAATCGCTTCTTAAAGAGTTCTGGGCTAAGATTGACGCAGGTCAAACAGAATTTACAGGTACGGTTAAAACGCTCACAAACTTCGGCGCTTTCGTAGATCTCGGCGGCATTGACGGTCTTATCCATATTTCAGAGCTTTCCTGGAATCATATTAAGCACCCGTCCGAAGTTTTAAAAGAAGGCGATACCGTTAGTGTTCGCATTCTCGAAGCTAACCGCGAAACAGGCAAAATTTCTCTCGGTTACAGAAAAGCTGAAGACAATCCTTGGGAAATCGCTAAGAGCAAAATAAAAGTAAACGATGTTATAAAGGCAAAAGTTGTAAGACTTGTTCCCTTTGGCGCGTTTGTTGAAATTATTCCCGGCGTTGACGGTCTTATCCATATTTCCCAGATCGCAAATAAGAGAATCGAAAAGCCCGCAGACGAGTTAACTGTAGGCGAAGAAGTTGAAGCGCTCGTTACAGATATCAACTGGGAAAACCAAAAGATAGCTTTGAGCATCCGCGCACTCCTTCCCGATGAAAAACCCGTCCAGGAAGAAGCAGCTCCGGCAGAAGAAGCTGAAGAAAACAAAATAGTAGCTTCAACCGATGATATGGACGCTCTTAAAGAAGAAGAGCCCGAAGCACCTGCAGAGGAAGCTCCCGCTGAAGAAGAGGCTCCGGCAGAGGAAGCACCTGCTGAAGAAGCAGACGCTCCCGAAGCTGAATAATTTAATTTAAAAAACTGCCGCGGCAAAGCAACAGCTTGCCGCGGCTTTTTCTTTTAGTAATATAAATTTAATATGACAAATTAAAAAAGCTGTGATAAAATGGAATTTACAGGGAGGTGCGGACTGTGAAAAAGATTTTATCTTTTGTTTTGGCGGCTTTGTTTGTGTTTATGTCAACCGCTGTATTTGCCGATGATATAAACGGCGTAGGTGAAATACACGCAAGTCAGTTAAACGTACGTTCTGCGCCCGATACAGGTTCGAAAATAATCGGAGAACTCAAAGACGGTGACAGCGTTGATATTATAACAAAAACTAATATAACATGGTATAAGATAAGATTTAACGGAGAAGAGGGCTTTGTTCACGCTGATTATGTTGAAGCTTCAAGACATGCGGTGGTTAAAACGGGCGTAAAAGAGCAAAGCGCGGAAGGCCAGGTAAAAGGACAGGCCGTGGTGGACGCCGCAAAAGAATTTTTGGGCGTTGATTACGTTTGGGGCGGCACATCTCCTTCGGGTTTTGACTGCAGCGGTCTTGTATATTACATATATGTGAAAATGTTCGGCGTAAGCCTTTACCGCGTTGCGGCGGACCAGGCTAAAAACGGGGTAGAGGTAAATCCCGATTACTTAATGCCGGGCGACCTTGTCTTTTTCTGGAACAAGGAAAGATATTCGGAAATAAACCACGTTGGTATATATGTAGGCGACGGCAAATTTATCCATGCGCCTTCAACGGGCGACGTTGTTAAAATATCATCGCTTTCGGAGAACTATTTCAAAAAGACTTTCTATAAGGCGAGAAGAATATATGAATAAGGCGGCGCGTTTATGAGTGTGTCATATCTTCTTGAAAGAATTAAAAACTGCGGCGCGCCTATAGCGGTAGATTTGGGCGAAGCCATATTAAACATTCCTTGCGATGAAAAGAGAAACGAAAGAGTTAAAACGGTAATTGACGCGACCGCGAGCCGCGCTGCGGCTTTTTATATTGATATAAGTTTGTTTAACAATACTGCCGCGGAGCATGGTTTTCTTTATGATTCTTTAAGATATGCAAAGGAAAAGGGCGCATATATAATTCTTGATTTTAAAGCGCTTTCATATTCGGAAGAAGTAAAGAAGTGTATGGAAGACAGCGCCGCCTGCGATGCGGTGACGGCGTGTGCTTATCTTGGGGTAGAATACATACAGCCGCTTGTCTTTGCGGCAAACAAGTTTTCCAAAAGTGTGTTTCTTTATTTAAACACGGAGGACAGTTCCGGCTTTTCTGCATTTTCAGACTTAATACAGTTGCTGGCGGGTCAGGCCTTCGGCACGGCGAAATACAGTAATATCGGAGTGTTTCTCAAAAACGCGGATGATGCCGCAAAGGTGAGAGAAAAACTCCAAAATTGCATGATTATAACAAAGGCTTCAAAAATAAGCTCCGATATAGTCGACTGCTTTGATGATGAAGGAAACGGCGCTTTGGCAATAGTAAGCCTTTTAAAGCAGGGCAAGGAATTTGATTTTGAAAATCTTTATGTAGATTCAAGACGCGCGGCGGAGAGAAATGTCCGCGCGATAAATAAAACGCTTTTCAGGAAAAGCACCGTAATACAAATATAAAAAGCTGTTACATTACGTAACAGCTTTTTTGTGTGCATTTTATCGAGCCACGGCAAAGAGAAAATAGTGCAGAACGGACAAACGGATCCCGAAGCAGTATGTGTATACTGCAAGAGGTGACGTTTGTTCGAAGCAAAAAGGCTTATATTTAAGAAGGAACCTGCAAAACAGGTTCCTTTCTTATGTTGTTTATTATATTTCCATTCTGCCTTTTGCGGTCTGTGCATTTTATCGAGCCGTATTATAAAGCAGCTAAACCTTTTTTAATGTCTTCTATTATATCGTCAACATTTTCAAGTCCCACGGAGAAACGAACCATACCGCCGTTTATACCCGCCGCAACGAGCTGCTCGTCGGTAAGCTGACGGTGCGTAGCGCTTGCGGGATGAAGTACGCATGTTCTGATATCGGCAACGTGAACTTCGTTTGATGCAAGCTCCAGTGCGTCCATAAACTTAACAGCCTGGCTTCTGCCGCCTTTAATAACAAATGATATAACGCCGCTTGCGCCCTTTAAGTATTTCTGTGCGAGTTTATAGCTCTTATCCGTTTCAAGACCCGGATATATTACTTCTTCTATATTTTCGTTATCTTTTAAGAATTTAGCAACCTTCAAAGCGTTTTCACAGTACTGCTTCATTCTTACTGAAAGCGTTTCAAGACCTAAGTTTAGAAGAAAAGCGGAGTGTGCCGCGGGGTACATGCCGAAATCGCGCATAAGCTGCATTCTCGCCTTTAAGATATATGCGAGCTTGCCGTATGTTCCTGTATAAGAAATGCCGTGGTATGATTCATCCGGCTCGGTAAGTTCGGGGAAGTTTCCGTTTGTCCAGTCAAATTTACCGCTGTCAACTATAACACCGCCGCCCTGAACCGCGTGACCGTCCATATACTTCGTTGTTGAATGTACAACAATATCTGCGCCGAATTCAATAGGCTTGCAAAGCACGGGCGTTGCGAAAGTGTTGTCTATTATAAGCGGAATGCCGTGTTTGTGTGCGAAGTTTGCAAAGCGTTCTATATCGTAGACAGTCAGCGCTGGGTTTGCTATAGTTTCGCCGAAAACGCATTTTGTGTTGGGCTTTATAGCCGCTTCAAGCTCTTCGTCCGTTGCGTCGTCGTTTACAAAGATACACTCTATGCCGAGTTTTTTAAGCGTAAACGCAAAAAGGTTGTAAGTTCCGCCGTAAATGTGGTGCGAGCTTATAAAGCTGTCGCCCGCTTTACAGAGGTTTAAGATGGAGAGAAGCGATGCCGCCTGACCGGACGATGTGCACATAGCGCCCACGCCGCCTTCAAGCTCTGCTATCTTTTCTTCAACCGCCATAACGGTCGGGTTTGCAAAGCGCGAGTATATAAGCGATTTTGTCGGATCGTCAAAAACCGCGGCAACATCGTCTGTTGAATCATATACGTAAGTTGTGCTCTGCACAATGGGAACTACTCTCGGTTCCGCGTTTTTGGGATGATATCCCGCGTGCAGGCATTTTGTTTCGTCTTTCATGAAAATTTCCTCCTTCAGCTTTATGCCAAACATAATATGTATAATATACCACTAAATTGATATAATTTCAACTTATATAATGTATTTTTTTTAAAAAACACATTTTTTTGGTTTTTGCGGCAAAATTTAATATAAATTTAATATCTATATATATGGGCGTGGTTTTAAAAAAGGCACAATATGTTGTGCCTTTTGTTTTTTTTGATATATTTCCACCAAAAAAAGCGAAAAATACTTAAAAAAATTCGATAAAAATAAAAGAAAACACTTGTATTTTTCCATAAAATGATGTAAAATCATATCAAGGTGGTGGAAAGTACCACGAAATACCATAAAGTGGAGAGAGGTGAAGGCAAATGTTCATGGGCGAATTCAATCACAGCATAGACGCTAAGGGCAGACTTATTTTGCCTTCACGTTTCCGTGACGAACTTGGTGAAAAATGTGTAATAACAAAAGGCTATGAAGGTTGCCTTGATGTATATACGGAAGAAGAATGGCAGAAATTTGTTGACAGCTTATCAAGCCTCAGCCCTCATAACGCCAGCGCGAGACGTGTGCTGCGTATTTTCTCATCCGGCGCCGTAACATGCGAGCCGGACAAGCAGGGAAGAGTTATAGTGCCTCAGGTTTTAAGAGAATTCGCCGGCATGGACGGAGAGAAAAAGGACGTTGTGGTTGTCGGAAACTTCACAAAAATTGAAGTTTGGAGCGCAGAACGCTGGAAAGAATATAACGAAGGCGATGACGCTTTAACGCTTGAACAGGCGGGCGCAAGCCTTGCGGAAATGGGGCTTTAATACATGCCTGAAATGGGTTTTAAGCATGTTACCGTATTAAAAGACGAAACGATAAGAAACGTTCTTTTAAATAAGAACGGAATATATGTTGATTTAACGCTTGGCGGCGGAGGCCACAGCGCGGAAATCTTAAAAAGCGGCGCAAGCCTTATCGGGATTGACAAAGATGAGGATGCCTTAAAGGCAGCAGGCAAGCGCCTTTCAGAGATAAGTGATAAATACACGCTTGTAAAAAGCGATTTTAAAAATATTAAAAAAGTACTTTCTGATTTAAATATAGAAAAGGTTGACGGAATTATAGCAGACCTCGGAGTATCATCTTATCAGCTTGATACGCCTGAGCGCGGCTTTTCATATATGCAGGACGCGCCGCTTGATATGAGAATGGACAAGCAGGCTCCGCTTACGGCGTATGAGGTGGTAAACGGCTACAGCGAAAAAGACCTTGAGAGGATAATAAAAGCATACGGCGAAGAAAGATGGGCAAAGCGTATTGCCGCCTTTATCGCGGACAAGCGTAAAACGAAAGGAATTGAGACAACGGGAGAGCTTGTATCGGTTATAAAAGCCGCCGTTCCTAAAGGGGCGAGACAGGACGGTCCGCATCCCGCAAAAAGAACGTTTCAGGCTATAAGAATAGAAGTAAACGGCGAGCTTGAGATTTTGGAAAATACAATAAAAGACGCCGCGGACGTTATAAAGACGGGCGGCAGAATCGGTATTATAACATTTCATTCTCTTGAGGACAGAATAGTAAAAAATACATATGCGGCTTTAGCTAAAGGCTGCACATGTCCGAAAGAATTCCCGGTATGTGTTTGCGGCGGCAAGCCAAAGCTTAAGATAATAACAAGAAAACCCATTGTGCCGAGCGATGAGGAGCTTTCGGAAAACCCACGTTCGCGAAGCGCAAAACTCAGAATTGCGGAAGGAGTGTAATTTAAATGTCTGCTTATACTTATGGTACAAGCGCTCTGAAAATTGAAAAAACCGAGCCTCGCAAAAAAGTAAAAAGAGGCACCGCAAAAAAAGTTAGTAAAAAATATGTCAGAAGTAATATGCTGGGCATTCTTGTTGTTACATCACTTGCGTTTTTATTGCTTGCAAGGTATGCGATAATCACCGAAAAAACGACGCGTCTTACAAAGCTCAGAGCCGAGTATGAAACGGCAAACAGTATGGTGGTTCAAAAAGAATTTGATCTTGAAAGAGAAGTTGATCTTCAGAAAATAGAAGAAATAGCCACAACAAAGCTCGGAATGCAAAGACCTGAAAAGAATCAGATGGTATATATAACTATGGATAACAGCGACTATACAGAAAAAGCTGAAAGCGTAGACGCTTCAAGGGGAGGATTTTTCGCTTCCGTTACAGGCGGTCTTAACAATATTGTGGAATATTTCAGATAATTATATCTATATTTAATATAGGAAATAAGCTCCCGGGATTTGACAATTAAAAAACCGAGAGCTTTTGGTATATGCGCTATGCCCGCCCGGGGCAAATAGCGCTCTTTCCGTATAATCGGGCAGAAGGGGTAGAGACACGAAAATGCGTAAAAAGGTAAAAAAAGCAAACACTAAAAAGAGAATTTTGGCTTTTTACGGCATTTTTTTGTTTTTTATATTCTTGCTTTTGTGCAGAACCGCATATCTGCAGATAATTAAGGGGCCGTGGCTCAAAGAGCAGGCGGAGGAACAGCAGATGCGCGACAGCGTTGTAAGTCCCAGGAGAGGAACGATATACGACAGGAATCACAAGGTATTGGCGCAGAGCGCAAGTGCAGAAATGGTATGTATCGTTCCCGTTGAAATAAAGGAAGCCGGCAACGCCGAAGAAGTTGCGGGAAAGCTTTCCGAAATTCTTGATGTTGACTATGATACGGTATACGCAAAAACACAGAAGAATTCATATTACGAAATAGTCAAGAAAAAAGTGGAAAAGGATGTTGCAGATCAAATTAGGGGGTTAAATTTGGTCGGCATACGTCTTGACGAGGATACAAAAAGATATTATCCCGGCGGCTCCTTTGCGTCGCATGTAATCGGATTCACAGGCGCTGATAATCAGGGCCTATCCGGCGTTGAGCTTGCATGTGACGCAGAGCTAAAGGGGATATCCGGCAGAATCAAAAGCGCGAAAAACGCAAACGGTACCGATATGCCGTATGAATCGGAGCAGTATCTTGACGCTACCGACGGCTGTGACGTAATACTCAGTATTGATGAAGTTATACAGCATTTTGTTGAAAACCATCTTGAAACGGCAAGAATAAACAATGAGATAGCGGGCGGCGCGGCGGCAATCGTAATGAACCCGAAAACCGGCGAAATTCTCGCTATGTCCACAAAACCCGACTTTGACTTAAATTCACCCTTTAAACTAACGGATGAATCCGTTTTAAAAGAGCTTGAAGAATATAAAGACGACGAATACGACGAAAAGTATTCGGAAGAACTGAATAAGATGTGGAGAAACAAGGCGGTTGTTGACACTTACGAACCCGGTTCGACATTTAAAGCGGTAACGGCTTCGGCTGCGCTTGAGGAAGGCACGTCAAAGCTTACTGATACTTTCTACTGCAGCGGCGTAAAGCATGTCTCGGACTGGGATATCAAATGTCATAAAACAAGCGGTCACGGCTCTGAGGACTTTGTTCACGCGGTTTATAATTCATGTAACCCGGCGTTTATCGAAATAGGTATGGGGCTCGGCGTAAAGAACTTCACAAAGTATTTTGAGGCGTTCGGCCTTACCGAGAAAACGGGATTTGACTTGCCCGGTGAAGCTGTCGGATCATCGTATAACGCTCAGAACATGAAACCCATTGACCTTGCGACAAGCTCGTTCGGCCAGGGTTTTACCATAACGCCGCTTCAGATGATAAACGCAATGAGCGCAGTTGCAAACGGCGGTTATCTTATGAGACCGTATGTTATAAAGCAGGTTGTTGATTCAAACGGCAACGTTGTTAAAAACGTTGAACCTACAGTAATACGTCAGGTTATAAGCGAAGAAACGAGTAAGACCATGCGCGGTATTCTCGAGGGCGTTGTTTCACAGGGCGGCGGTAAAAACGCCTACGTATCCGGATACAGAATTGCCGGTAAAACAGGTACAAGTGAAAAATTGCCTCGCGGATCCAATCAGTATATAGCTTCGTTTGTAGGTTTTGCGCCTGCCGACGACCCCAAAATTGCTGTTTTGGTACTTCTTGATAATCCTACGGGTGCAGAGTATTACGGCGGTATGATTGCGGCGCCTGTAGTAGGAAGCATTATAGAAGACACGCTCCGTTATTTAGGCGTTGAACCGCAATATTCGGAAGACGAAAAACAGTCAAGTGATATTAATATGCCCGAGCTTCGCGGCAAGTCGCTTGAGGAAGCCCAGAAAATTATCACAGACAGCGGACTTAAATATCATGTTGTTGGCGAAGGCGGCAGCATAGTTGACCAAACTCCGAAACCCGGTATAAGCCTTAAAAACGGTTCCGTTGTTGTTTTATACACAACGGAGGGAGTGCCGATGCAGACCGTAACCGTGCCTGACCTTACAGGTCTCAGCGCAGCTGACTGCAACGTCGTATTAAACGGAAGCGGCTTAAACTTTAAAATAGCAGGACCGGGTAAATCGGATGTGGCAAACAACGCGCATGCCGTAAAACAAGAGCCAGCAGCCGGAACTGAGGTTGAAGAAGGTTCTATAGTTTATGTTGAGTTCAGGTATGCGAGTGTAGAATAAAAGCTTTAAAATGCAACAAGAAAGGAATGATAGAATGAAGTTAAGTGAGATACTCAAAAACGTCCCGTGTGAGCTTTCGGGCTTTGAATGCGACATAACATCGGTAGAATATGATTCGAGAAAAGTTACGCCGGGTTCACTTTTTGTTGCAATCTGCGGCTATGAAACAGACGGTCACCTATATGTAAAAAATGCTGTGGAAAACGGCGCTGCAGCAATTCTTGCGCAGAATAAAGTTGAAGCACCTGTTCCTGTCATTTATACGGAGGATACAAGGCAAGGCCTTGCGCTCGCGGGCGCGGCGTTTTACGGAAACAGCGCGGATAGGCTTAAAATAATAGGCGTTACGGGCACAAACGGCAAAACAACCGTAACGTATCTTGTAAAAAAGATTTTGGAACTGAAAGGAATAAAAGCGGGCATAATCGGCACAAACCAGAACATTGTCGGAAACGAAGTTTTGGAAGCGGGCAGAACAACGCCCGAATCGCTTGACCTTCACGAGCTTTTCAAAAGGATGGAGGACGCCGGCGCAACGCACGTTATAATGGAAGTTTCATCGCACGCTCTTGCGCTTTCAAGAACATACGGAATAGATTTTGAAGTAGGCGCATTTACTAATCTTACGCAGGATCATCTTGATTTTCATAAAACCTTTGAAGAATACTATAAAGCGAAGGCAAAGCTTTTCTCACAGTGCAAAAAAGGCGCTGTGAATATAGACGACAGTTACGGCGAAAGAATGGCACAAGACTCAAAAGCGCCGGTTCTGACATACGGAATAAGCGATAAAGCCGATATCCGTGCGGAAAACATAAAGCTTTCCGAAAGAGGAGTTATATTTGATGTAAACTACGGCGGCAAAACGCATGAAGTACGTCTCGGAATACCGGGGAAATTCTCGGTTTATAACGCGCTGACTGCAATTACAATTTGCCTGCAGCTCGGAATAGATTTTGAAGATATTGTAAAAGGTCTTATACTTGCCAAGGGCGTTAAGGGCAGGGCGGAGGTTGTTCCGCTTTCTGCACCGTATACGGTTATTATTGACTATGCTCATACGCCGGACGGCCTTGAAAACATAATAAACACAGTGCGCGGATTCGCGAAGGGAAGGGTTGTAACGCTCTTTGGCTGCGGCGGCGACAGAGATAAGACAAAACGCCCCATAATGGGCGATATCGCGGGCACGCTTTCCGATTTTTGCGTTGTTACAAGCGATAATCCGAGAACGGAAAATCCGTCTCTTATCATAAAAGACGTACTTGAGGGCATGAAGAAGTTTGAAGGCAAATACGTAGCCATCGAGGACAGGACGGAAGCTATAAAATACGCTATGGAAAACGCAAAAGAGGGCGACGTTATAATACTTGCAGGAAAAGGGCATGAAACATATCAGATCGTCAAAAGCGGTAAAATAGATTACGACGAGCGCGTAATAGTTAAAAGTATATTTGAAGGAATGAAGTAAAATGTTTGACGCACAGACAGTTGCAAAAGTGTGCGGCGGCACGGTAAAAGGTGACGGAAACGTACAAATCCTTGCCGCGTGCAAAGACAGCAGAGAGATAAAAGAAGGAGATTTATATATAGCTATTATCGGCGAAAACAACGACGGCAACGACTATGCAGGCAAAGCCTATGAAAACGGCGCCGTATGCTCTTTGGTGAGCCGTGATGTTGACGTACCGGAAGGCAAAGCCGCAGTAATAGTAAGTGATACGCGCCGCGCGCTTTTGTCTCTCGCGGCATATTACAGAAGTACGTTTGATATAAAGCTTGTAGGCGTTACGGGCAGTGTCGGGAAAACCACCACAAAAGAGATGATTCACTGCGCGCTGTCATCTGTCTGGAAAACGCATAAAACAAACAAGAATTTCAATAATGATATAGGCTTGCCGATGACACTTCTGGAGCTCAATGACACATATAAAGCGTCGGTAATCGAAATGGGTATGAGCGCAAGGGGCGAGATATCCGTTTTGACAAATGTGGCAAAGCCCGATGTTGCTGTTATAACAAACATCGGTGTTTCGCATATAGAACATCTTAAAACGCAGGAGAACATTCTCGCGGCAAAGCTTGAGATACTTGAAGGGCTTCCGGAAAACGGAACTGTTATATTAAATGCCGACGATAAGTTTTTGTCAAAACAGACGTCTTTGCCCTTCAAAACAGTTTTTTACGGTCTCGATAACGACTGCGAAGTAAAAGGCGAGGTGCTCTCCGATAACAAGGTCCGCGTTCTGGGCGAAACAATTGAGCTTTCCGTTCCGGGAAAACATAATCTCTTAAACGCATGTGCGGCAATGGCAGTCGCACGCGCGCTCGGAATACCTGCTGCGGACGCCGCACGCGGAATCAGCAGTTTTGAAACGGACGAAATAAGACAAAGACTTGTAAAAAGCCCGAAAGGCTTTGACATAATCTGCGATTGGTATAACGCTTCGCCTCAGTCGGTAAGCGTGGCTCTGGAGCTTCTTTGCAAGAAAGAGGGCAGAAAAATAGCCGTTCTTGCTGATATGCTTGAGCTCGGCGACTTTTCAAAGAAATGCCATGAAGACATAGGCATTGAAGCGGCCGAACGCGGTGTGGATATGCTCTTTACATACGGCAAAGAATCAAAGTATATGCATGAGGCGGCAAAAGAAAAGGGACTTGACGCGAAGCATTTTGACAGCAAGGATGAGCTTTCAGCCTCCCTTTTAAATACGCTTCAAAAGGGAGACACGGTTCTTATAAAAGGTTCGCATTCAATGAAGATGCAGGACATATACGATAAAATCATGGGGTGAAAACATGGAACTAGTTATAAGTGCGGCAATAGCATTTGCTGTTGCGGGAGTTTTGGGAATTATTCTGATACCGGTACTTCACAAGCTGAAATTCGGACAAAGTATAAGAGAAGAAGGGCCGCAGTGGCACCGGAAAAAAAGCGGAACGCCTACTATGGGCGGTATTATTTTTATAGCGGCGATAGTAGTCTCGGCTTTGGTATCGCTTTTCTTTGAAGTTTCCGAGGGGCTTTTGGCGGTTCTTATTTGCGCTTTGCTTTTCGGCCTTATAGGCTTTGCGGACGATTACATCAAAGTTGTTAAGAAAAGAAATCTGGGACTTACCGCGAAGCAAAAGTTTTTAGCGCAGGTGTTTGTATCTGTCGCTTTTTGCGTATACCTTCTTTTGAGAGATCATGAAACGGCGCTCTATGTACCATTTACGTCTTTCAGATTAAATCTCGGTATATGGTTTATACCCGTCGCCGTATTTGTAATTGTAGGCATGGTAAACAGTGTTAATTTAACAGACGGGCTTGACGGTCTCGCGTCGTTTATAAGCCTTGTTGTGTCCGTGACTTTTGCGGCAGCCGCTTTAAAACTCGGGGCAAACGGAATAGCGGTTTTGTGTGCCGCTTTGGCCGGCGGGCTATGCGGCTTTCTTATATACAATATTTATCCCGCAAAAGTATTTATGGGCGATACGGGAAGCCTTTTTATCGGAGGACTTTTATCGGCTGCCGCGGTATACATGGGAATTGAAATAATGTTTTTCATAGCGGGCGGCGTTTTTGTAATTGAAACGCTTTCCGTAATACTTCAGGTTATTTCGTTTAAAACAACCGGCAAAAGAATTTTCAAGATGAGCCCTATTCATCATCATTTTGAAATGTGCGGATACAAAGAGACAAAAATAGTTGCAATGTTTACATTTGTTACGGTAATTCTTTCGGCACTTGCATATTTCAGTCTTTAATTTTGGAGGAAAATAAGTCATGGCAAAGGTTCGCAAAAAGACAAGGCGCATGAAGCGCGGCGGTATAGATATGGCGCTTTTCTGTACGCTTATGATAATGCTTGCATTCGGGCTTATCATGGTGTTTTCAGCGTCCTCTCCGTCTGCTTATTATAATAACGGCGACCAGTTCTATTACATAAAAAAACAGCTTATTTGGATGCTTCTGGGTTTTGTCGCCATGTATTTCTTTGCCGTAATTGATATTAATATTATAAAAAAATACGCAGGTCCTTTCTGCGCGGTTACACTTGTGCTTATGCTGCTTGTGCCGATTATAGGCGTTTCAAGCAACGGCGCAAAGAGATGGCTCGGCGTGGGACCTATTACTTTTCAGCCTTCTGAGATAGCGAAGTTTGCTTTAATTCTTTATCTCTCAAAAAGACTCGCCCAGATGTCGCCGAAAAGACTGCAGACGTTTAAAGAAGGCATTTTTCCGTTGCTTTTTATAGTAATACTCTTTGCCGGCGCTATGATTTTACAGGACCATTTAAGCGCCGCGATAGTAACGTTTGTAACAATGATGATTCTGCTGGTAGCGGGCGGAGTAAACATTGCCCAGCTCGGTTTTGTCGGCATAACGGGTATTGCGTGCCTTGTTCCTTTTGCGTTTTTAAAAGCATACAGACTTAAACGTCTTATGGCTTTTGTAAATCCGTTTGCCTATGTTAAGGATATAGGGTGGCAGATAGTTCAGGGTCTTTATGCAATAGGCTCAGGCGGACTTTTCGGCAGAGGACTCGGTCAGAGCAGACAAAAGTTTTTATACGTCCCCGAAGCTCACAACGATTATATTTACGCAATATTATGCGAAGAGCTTGGTTTTATAGGCGCTTTGATAGTCGCGGTACTTTTTGTGGTTTTCCTGACAAGATGCGTAAAGCTTGCTCTGGCAACGCCGGATAAATTTATGAGTCTGACTGTTTTCGGAATTTCCACATTGATTACGCTTCAGTATGTAATAAACATCGGCGTTGTAACGTCATCACTGCCGAACACCGGTATGCAGCTCCCGTTTTTCAGTGCAGGCGGTTCGTCGCTTGTATTTTTGATGTCGGCAATGGGTATTGTGTTTAATATATCGAGGTATTCCAAAAAAGAAAAAGGACTTACTTCCGGCGATAAGGACGCCGCTTAAAATATCATTCGGGGGATTTAGAAGAACATGAAAGCGATTATAACCGGCGGCGGTACGGCGGGGCACATAAACCCTGCGCTTGCAATTGCCGCGTGTATAAAAAAACACGAAAAGGATTCGGAAATTCTGTTTATCGGCACAGAGCGCGGACTTGAAAAGACGCTTGTGCCGAAAGCAGGCTATGAAATAAAATATATTGACGTACAAGGTATTGCGAGAAGCTTGTCTCCCGAAAACATCAGAACAATAAAAAAAGCGGTAAAGTCATACAAAATGTCGCGTGAAATAATAGAAGATTTTAAACCCGATATAGTTATAGGTACGGGAGGGTATGTCTGCGGTCCGGTGCTGCTTGCGGCAAGTAAACTTAAAATCCCGACAATTATTCATGAGCAGAATATACCGCCCGGTCTTGTAGTTAAAATGCTTCGAAAGCGTGTCGATATAACTGCGATAAGCTTCAGCGAAACGGAGACGCTTCTTAAAAAAGCAAAGAGGATTGAACTTACGGGCAATCCCGTAAGAGACGGTATTTTAAATATTAAAAACACAGAAACGGAGCGCCCGCTGGTACTTGTAAGCGGCGGCAGTCTCGGCGCAAAAAGAATAAACGACGCGCTTTTGGAAGTTTTAACGCTTCAGGGGCAGGACTATTATGATATTTACGCAGCAACCGGAACACGTTTTTATGACGAGTTTATGGAAGAAGCGTCGAAAAGGGCTGTTAAGTTTTCGGAACAAAAGAGGGTTGTTCCGTATATTTATGATATGGACAAGGCACTGTCCGAAGCAAGTCTTGCGGTAACACGCGCAGGCGCAATAACCATAAGCGAACTTGCCGCGATGGGCAAACCCGCAATTATAATACCGAGCCCCAACGTTGTCCATGACCATCAGACGTCAAACGCTCGATTCATGGAAAAAAGCGGCGCGGCGGTTATGATAACCGAAAAAGATTTAAGCGGAGAACTGCTTGCAAAAAAAATTAAAGAGCTTCTCGGCGATAAAGAAAAACTGAAAAAAATGAGCAGCTGCGGCAAAAAAATAGGTATTACCGACGCCGCAGATAAAATATACTATTTTTCAAAAGAACTGATAGACGCATATAAATAAGAATATTCCGAAGGCTTATAACGTAACACAGGCTTTGAGAGCTGCATATATTATAGTGGCATAAAAAACAAAGCTCCCGGAGGTGTGTTATTTGAGCAAGCTTTTAATAAAGGGCGGTAAAACGCTAAACGGAAGTGTCAGAGTACAAGGCGCGAAGAATTCTGTTCTGCCGATACTTGCCGCTACCGTTTTGTGTGACGATATAAGTACGATACACGGCTGTCCGCAACTTCGTGATGTCAGTGCGGCTGTAAAAATTCTCGAGTGTCTTGGATGCAGAGTGAAAAGGGAGGGCGATACGCTGACGGTTGACGCAAAATGCGTTTCGGCGGCGGATTTACCCGACTCTCTTATGCGCCGTATGCGATCGTCAATCACGTTTCTCGGCGCCATAACGGCAAGATGCGGCAGGGCAAAGATGTGCTCGCCCGGCGGGTGCGAAATAGGGATAAGACCCATAGACCTACATATCAAAGCTCTTCGTGAGCTGGGTATAAGGGTTTATGAGACGGGCGGATACACGGAAACCGAGGCAGACAGAATAAAGGGTGCCGATATTCATCTCGATTTTCCGAGCGTGGGCGCAACAGAAAATATAATGCTCGCTTCGTGTCTCGGAGACGGAAAAACTACGATATGGAATGCGGCAAAAGAACCGGAAATATCAGATTTGCAGGATTTCCTTTGTAAAATGGGTGCGAAAATCAAAGGAGCCGGAAGCGATGTTATAGTGATAGACGGTGTCAAAAAGCTGCACGGTGCTGAGCATCGCGTGATTCCGGACAGAATAGTTGCCGCAACATATCTTTGCACCGGGGCGATGTGCGGCGGCGAAATTAATCTTACAAACATTTGTTCCACGCATATAAAATCTGTTATTTCCGTTTTAAAAGACACGGGAATGATAATAAAAGAAGAAAAAGACGGCATAACGCTCAAATCAAACGGCAGAATTCTTCCCATAGATATTTTGAGAACGATGCCGTACCCGGGCTTTCCCACTGACGCACAGGCGCCGTTTGCGGCGCTGCTGTCGCTTGCCGAAGGTACAAGCGTTATAGTCGAAAACATATTTGAAAACAGGTTTAAATACTGCGGCGAACTGTGCCGTATGGGCGCCGATATAAAAGTCAGCGGCAGGGCTGCGGTGATAAGGGGCGTGAAAAGGTTTTACGGAGCCTGCGTTACGGCAATGGATCTTCGCGGCGGCGCGGCGCTTGTTGCGGCAGGTGCGGCGGCACACGGCGAGACGCAGATAGACGGTGTGAACCTGATTGAAAGAGGATATGAAAGTATAGAAGACGACTTGGCAAAACTCGGAGCCGATATAAAAAAGGATTAGTTTGTATTAAAGGGGTGGCAATATGGCAAACAGAAGAAAAAAGAAAAGCAGGAAATTAAATAAAATTCTGTTTTCTTTCCTGTTTTCCGTTATTGTATTAACCGTTCTGGCGCTCACGATCCCGCCGTTTAATATTTCATCTATCAAAGTAAACGGCATATCAAAGCTTACGGAAGATGAAATTAAAGCCTTGTCCGGTATACAGATTGGCAGCAACGTTTTCAGAACAAATATAAGAAGAGCCGAAAAGAATATAGAAAAAGACCCTTATGTGGTAAATGCTAAAATATACAGAAAATTTCCCGCGAAAATACTTATAATAGTGGAAGAGGCGCAGCCTTATGCGGAAGCCGTAAACGGCGAAGAGTATGTGGAAATCGACAAAAGCGGAAAGGTGCTTGAAAAATCGAAAGAGCACAGAGAAGGCGTTATGGTAATCGAAGGCGTTTCCCCCGTAAAATGCGATGAGGGAGAGCAGATTGAATACGAAAGTAATGATTATTTGAGAATTCAAAACGACATTTTTGACCGTATTGAAAAAAACGGCTTGCTCGGCAAAATAAAAACACTCAATCTTGAAAACAGATCGTATATTACAATGGAGACGGAAAGCGGACTGGAAGTATATATCGGAAGCGAGGAAGAGCTTGACTACAAACTGCAGTTTTTGGCAACCGTAATGGCTGATGAATATACCTCCGGAGTACTTGATTTGACTAATACCGAGCAGCCCACATACAGGAAAAACAAGTAAAAACGCAAGAAATATAAAAAAAATTAAAAAAAATACAAAATACTATTGAAAAAAAGAAAAAAAAGATATACAATATAATGTATATAAATATAAATTGCTAAGGAGGATTTAAATTGGTACCGGATTATAATATTAACAACAATTCGTATATTCAAGTCATAAAAGTTATCGGTGTCGGCGGCGGCGGTTCAAATGCTGTAAACAGAATGGTGGAAGCTAAAGTTGAAGGCGTTGAGTTTGTAGTTGTCAATACAGATAAACAGGCTCTCCAGCAGAGCAAAGCGCCCGTTAAAATTCAGATAGGCGAAAAGATTACAAAAGGTATGGGCGCAGGCGCTAACCCCGAAGTTGGCAGAAAAGCCGCAGAAGAAAGCCGCGGTGAAATTGAAAAAGCTATAAAAGACGCAAATATGATCTTCGTTACAGCCGGCATGGGCGGCGGTACGGGAACAGGCGCGGCACCTATCGTTGCCGATATCGCAAAACAGATGGGCATACTGACAGTAGGTATCGTTACAAAGCCTTTCGCATTTGAAGGCAGACGCCGTATGACTCAGGCTGAATCCGGTATCGCGGCGCTTACAGAATGCGTTGATACAATAATCGTTATCCCGAATGACAGACTTCTTACCATAAGCAGTGCTAAAACGCTCTTTACCGAAGCATTCAAAATGGCTGACGAAAGTCTCCGTCAGGGTGTTCAGGGTGTATCAGACCTTATCTACCGTCCGGGTACGATAAATGTTGACTTTGCCGATGTAACTTCTATCATGAAAGACGCAGGTCTTGCTCACATGGGCATTGGTAAAGCAAAGGGTGACAACAGAGCTGAAGAGGCTGCAAGAATAGCTATTGAAAGCCCGCTTCTTGAAACTTCAATTGACGGCGCTACGGGCGTTCTTATCAATATCACGGGCGGACCCGATCTTACGCTCTTTGAAATCAATTCCGCAACAACGCTTATACAGAATTATGCTGACGCAAACGCAAATATTATTTTCGGTACGGCAATTGATCCGAAGCTTGAAGACGATATTACCGTAACGGTAATTGCAACGGGCTTCCCAAGCGGAAACAAAAAGGAACTTGATTCTCTTGAACCCACTGTTTTCGGAAAAGAGTCAAACTTTGAGACAGACGATCTGCAGCTTCCCGGATTCTTAAAGAAAACAAGCTTTGAATAATACTTAAGCATAAATTCAGCGGCACAATGAATGCATTGTGCCGCGCTTTTTTTGAAATTTGAAACGGAGATTACTATGAGCGCTTTACTTGATTTTCTCGATTATTATACAAGGACTTATGAAATACCGCGCGCAAAATGTATTGCGTATAAAAACGGTGAAAAGATTTTTGAATATACGGGCGGTACGGATGCGGATGACGGAAAAAACACTTACCGTATGTATTCCGTAACAAAAGTAGTGATGTGCGCGGCGGCGCTGAAACTTATAGAAGAGGGCAAAATGCATCTTACCGACCCTCTTTATATGTATTATCCGGAGTTTAAAAATATAAACGTCCGCAAAAGAGATGAAAGCGGCAGGGGCTTTGAACTATGCGAAGCTGAAAACCCGATACTTATAAAGCACCTTTTCACAATGACGGCGGGCTTTGACTATAATATTCACAGCGTTGCGATAAGAAAACTGGTAAAGGAGACCGGCGGCAGGTTTCCCACGCAGTCAATAATAGCGGCTCTTTCATCACAGCCTCTTGATTTTGAGCCCGGAACGCACTGGAAATACAGCCTTTGTCACGATGTTTTGGGTGCGCTCTGCGAAAGGATTTCAGGCAAACCGCTTGATTTGTATGTAAAAGAAAATGTTTTTGATCCTCTCGGCATGGAAAACTCAACTTTTTTCTGCGACAGCGAAACCGAGGAAAAACTCGTTCCCGAATGGAGGTTTGATCCCCAGTCCCTGCAGTTTTTTCCGTCGGCCGGAAACGAACACGTACTCGGGAGCGAATATGTAAGCGGCGGCGCGAGTCTTGTTTCAACGCCCGAGGATATGATAGTTTTTGCCGATATGCTCGCTAGCGGCGGCAGGGGAGTGCTCATGCCGCAAACTGTTGAGCTTATGAAAACAAATCAGCTCGAAACCGGGCTTTTAAAAGATATAGCTCTTGCTACAAGTCACGGCGGATACGGATACGGTCTCGGCGTAAGAACTATGGTAAGCCCAATAGCGGCAGACTCTCTGTCTCCCGTAGGCGAGTTTGGTTGGGGCGGCGCTTCCGGCTCTTATATTCTGTCTGATACCGAAAACGGCATTTCTCTTTACTACGCGCAGAATCTGCTCGGCGCCAATCTTTCGCATTATCACAGGCTGAGAAACGCGCTTTATTCCGATTTGGCATAGATTGAATACTTTTGGCTCATTTCCGGACCGCATGAAAAGACAAACGCAAAAACTGTCGAATCATTAGTTTTGCCAAGGCTTTTTCCGACAATATAAGGCAAAATAACACTTAATATTACGTATTGTTTTATAAACCCCAAAAAAAACATTGACAAAATTTGTAAAATATGTTAATCTAACAATAAGGGATATACCGCAATATTTGTTTTGCGGCAGTTTGAAAAAACGAAAGGGGCTATATTATGAAATCGACAGGTGTTGTCAGAAAAGTAGACGAACTTGGCAGGGTGGTTCTCCCCATAGAACTCAGAAGGCATTTTGATATTGCCGAAAAAGATCCGCTTGAGATTTATGTTGATGAGGAGTCCATTATCCTGAAAAAGTATGAACCGGCATGTATTTTCTGCGGAAATGCAAAAGACGTTGTTACTTTCAAAGGAAAAAAAGTTTGTCCGGAATGCATCGAGGCACTCAGCAAATAAGTGTTCATTTTGATTAAGGCATAAAAAAACTGCGGCGTTTGCCGCAGTTTTTTGTTTTTGACTATTCCGAAAGCTTAGCTCCGCATTTGTTGCAAAATGCGCTTTCGTTTGAAATTTCCGCGCCGCATTCGGGGCAAACGGAAATGTTTTTGATGCCGCGCAGCTTTGAACGCATTTCTTCAATTTCTTTGTATTTTGCGTCTATCGCTTCGCAGTTTTCGTGAATTGTTTCGTCGGGCTCTTCGCCGCTTTTATACGATTCGTAAACACATCTGCCTATTTCTCTCATAAGCTTGCTTACTTCGCCTTCAGCGTCGGAAAGTGCAAACTTAATTTTTGTGCTTTCAAAAATTTCACTTGACTTTGATTTTACCGACTCCGCAACATTGGAAATAGTTTCTTTGAAATCCGAGATTTCCATTTTTCATCAGCCTCCAAAATTAAAAAATTTATCTATTGTTTTTAATGCGTTATTTTCAATTATAAGCGTTCCGTGCTCTGATAAAAATGCTTTTGTCATATCGTAATCCAAAACGGCATATTCGAATATGTTTATATCCGTTTCGTCGTTCGCGGGTAATACCAGATAGTATTTATCTTCGAAAAAGTATAAATCCCCGTCACCGCCAATCTTTACTCTTTCGGAAAACTCCAGCAGCTCCTCCATGCTTTCAAAAGCGTAAACAAGCTCTTTGGGCAGTTCTGTTTTCGGCTTTGCGCGAAGCTTAGGCCTGCGGGGCAGGGGGATGCTTTCCGTTTCACTGTCAAGCTTTGTGAAAAACACAACAATTCCGTCGTATTTATGCGGAGACGCTTCTATCATTACTCTTGAATTGTCAATAACAATGCCTGTTTCGGATTCTGCCCGTTTTATAAGAGAACGGAAAAGCTCGCTTCTCTCCGGAGAGTCCGTGATAAAGCTTTCAAAGCTTATGCCGAGCATTGTCATATCTTCGTTTGTTACGGTTATTTTTATTTTGTTTGATGATATTTTTTCTATTTTCATAATTTCAATGTCTTTCCGTATGCATAAAGTGGTTCAACTATATTATATGCTCCGTGTCAAAATGCGGAACCGTATTATTTATGCACACGCTCTGCGCTTTTTTTGAAAAAAGCGATTTCCTGTTTTGTAAGATGCCTCCATCTGCCTTCCGGTATGTTTCCCAGCATTACGTTTCCCACACTTATTCTGCAAAGTTCCAATACTTCATATCCGATGGCCTCAAACATTCTTCTGACCTGGCGTTTTCTGCCTTCGTAAATTGATATTTCAACGTCACAGCTTGAAGGGTATGCTTTTATTACTTTGACTTTGGCGGGAGAGGTCACGCCGTCGGAAAGCTCTATGCCGCGTTTTAACGAGTCAAGCGTTTTAGGGGTAGGGAAGCCCGAAATGTGCGCCACATAAGTTTTGTAAATTTTGCGGCTCGGGTGCATTATATTGTTTGCAAAGTCGCCGTCGTTTGTCATAAGGAGCAGACCGCTTGTGTTATAGTCGAGTCTTCCGATGGGAAAGATGCGCGCTTCTATATCGGTTGTAAGGTCCGTAACGCTTTTCCTGCCTCTGTCATCTCCCACAGACGTTATGTAGCCGACAGGCTTGTTTAATGCAATATAATACTTTGTTTTTTCGCGGAAAATTCTTTCTCCGTTTACTTCAACTATATCATGCTCCTCGTCAACGTCAATGAAATCCGTCACCTTTTCTCCGTTTACAAACACTTTGCCCGAAAGCACAAGCTCATCCGCTTTTCTGCGCGACGTAACTCCGCATGAAGCGATATATTTGTTAATTCTCATATTATTCTACCGTCTTATCTCTTTTTCTGATTTCATTTTATCATAAAGCGACATGAAATTCAATATTTTTAATTGTAAATTTTTTGTAAGTTTTTGTGAAAGATATTGACTGGCGGCTCAATAAATCGTATAATATAAGCATCAAAAGGAAAGGATTTGATAAAAATGAAAAAGTTTGATGTATCATTCAAAACGCTTCTTGACGTACAGAAATTTGTAAACATTGTTAACCGTTACAGCTTTGATATTGATTTGACAACAGGCAGATATGTTGTTGACGCGAAATCTATAATGGGTATCTTCAGTCTTGATCTTTCAAAACCCATTGCGCTTGAGATTCATTCCGATGACTGCGGCGCGCTTGAGGAAGAACTTAAAGAATTTAAAGCATAATAATAAAGGTATGGCATATTCGCCCTTTCGATATAATAGAATTATTATATCGGGAGGGCGTTTCTGTTTTCTGAAGGCGCTCTTTCAAAAACAGAAAGGAATGATAAAAATGATTGATGAAAAAAGATTCGGCAAAACCGGAACCAAAGAAACATCGCAGAATATAATTATGGAAAACAGAAAAAAGCTGAGCGTTTCGGGAGTTTTGGACGTTGAAAGCTTTGATGAGGACAGCGTCTTTTTGTACACGGAAGCCGGAATGCTCAATATCAAGGGGGAGGAGCTTCATATAAACAAGCTTTCCGTTGAAAGCGGAGACGTAACTGTTGAGGGGCAGATCTCGGCGCTTATATATACTGAGGAAGATGGAAAAACGCGCGGCAGCTTATTGTCCAAAATTTTCAAATAAGCTGTGAATATCACTATAGAATCGGAAATCACCGTTTTCGGGGTGTCAATAATTCTCGGCGTTTTGTGCGGATTAGTTTTTGATGTTTTCCGCGCGCTGCGCCTTAGAATAAAAACGGGACTTAAAACAGTTGCGTTTCAGGATATTTTGTTTTGGATAATCTTGTCAGCACTGTTTTTCGGGGCGGTTTATAAGTATAATTCGGGCCAACTCCGCTTTTATATTTTCCTCGGTGCCCTTCTGGGGCTTTTGCTGTATCTTATGACCGTCAGCCGGCTTTGTATACTTTTCATTTCGCTGATTATTACGGGTATCGCCTCGGTAGTGAAATTAATATATAAAATTCTGGCATATCCTGCGCATATAATAGTGATTCCGTTAGGGAAAATCAATAAAAAAACGGCCTTCCTTTTGTGTAAAACGAAGAAAATAATAAAAAAAACGAAAAACAGGCTAAAAATGTATTGATTTTACTTTACAAACGTAAAAAAATGTTATATAATTAAATATATTTATGAAGATTAGAGGTCAGAATAAATGACAGATGAAAAAGGGCGCAAAAATAAAAGGCGTTTTAATTTTAAATCTTGGCTTGTAGTAGCTCTGGCAGTTTATATGATTTCTTTTATGTATGGGCAGCAAATACAAATTAATAATCTTAATAAATCCATTGCCGAAACGGAGGCAATGACTCGGGAGAAACAGCAAAAGTCTGCCGAAATAGACGACGCCGCAGAAATGTATTCCTCCGATGAATTTGTTGAGCGTGTTGCAAGAGACAGCTTGGGATTTGTCCGTTCAGACGAAACTGTATTTGTTGATGTAACGGGTAAGTGATTTAACCGCATCTTTCGGGCAGCCGCATTTTTACATTTCAGATAAATTTTTTAAGGAGGAATTCACCCCGTATGTCGGTCGAAATAGGAAAAATAGTAAGCGGAAAAGTATCCGGCGTAACAAATTTTGGCGCGTTTATTGATCTTGAGGACGGCAAGAAAGGTCTTGTACATATTTCTGAGATTTCAAAAGATTATGTAAAGGATATAAACGACTACGTTCACGAAGGACAAGCTGTTCGCGTTATGATTGTGTCCGTTGATGATAACGGAAAAATCGCGTTGTCGCTTCGCAAGGCGGCAGAGAAAGAAAATGCGGAAAAACCGGCGCCGAAAAGACCCGAGGTTTTCGTATGGTCGCCAAAGCCGAGCGACGAGGGGCTTTCCTTTGAAGATAAAATGCTTAAATTCAAGCAGATAAGCGATGAAAAAATGCATGATATCAAACGGAATGTTGAGTCAAAAAGAAGCGGTTACCGTCGCGGCGGCGGTACGTACTGATAATTTAATTAATATTTTTAACAAATTTGATAAAATTACGTATAACAAAAAAGACTTAGGGCTTATGCCTTAAGTCTTTTTTTGCATATAAAATGCATGGCGCGAGTAAATCTGTAAGCCGAGTTCTGTCTTAAGCAATCATCTATCTGCGATATGCATTGCTGCATAGCTGTAGCCACCAACCCGGAAGAGCGTCGGGCCGACTTAATTCTTCCCTTTATGGTGTTGCTCCGGATGGGGTTTACACGGTCAGTACGTCTCCGCACCGCCGGTGAGCTCTTACCTCACCTTTCCACCCTTACCTGCAAAGCAGGCGGTAATTTTCTGTTGCACTATCCTTAGAGTCGCCTCCACCGGACGTTATCCGGCATCCTTGCCCTATGGAGCTCGGACTTTCCTCAGAGTATAATCTCCGCGATTGCTCGGTTTACTCGCAGATAAATTCTAACACAATAATACGTTTGTGTCAACTTATTTTCCTTTAAAAAAACAGCTTAATAATTAATATAAAATTAAAACATTTTTAATTGCTTTCTGTTTTTCTTTGTGTTAGAATAAATGTCAATCGCGTATTTGACGATAATATTATATACAGACTATCAGGGGGTTAACATGAACTGTCCCAAATGCGGAAGAGAACTTTTAATAGGAAGCAACGTGTGTCCGGTTTGCGATGTCAATCAAGAACAAAATACAGAAAAGACAGTAAAGCAGGGGAAAAGGCTTACAAAAGCCGGTAAAATGATATTCGGTCTGCTCGCTTTGCTTATTGTTTTTATAATATCATTATCAGTAATCTTAAGTTTAAGAGGCAATATAATAAAAGGTGCCGGCAACGGTAATTACAATTATTTAAACGGCGGCGCTGCAGTACAAAACGGAAACAAAGTATATTTTGTTTCCGGGGAAACGCTTTACGCGTCCGACAAAAAGCTTTCCGAAAAACAAAAGCTTGACTCGGGAAAAACAATAGGAAATCTTGTCTTTGAAAGCGGTTGCCTCTATTATACAAAGGATAAGACGGTTTACGAGTATAATCCCAAAACGAGAAGAATTAATCCGCTGAATCCTCTGGGAGAAGAAGCGGTAACAGTTTCGGGCTTTTCAAACAAGAGCATTTTCTATAATGACAACGGCTATGTTACAAAACTTGATTTATCAAAAAAAACGTATGATAACCGCGTAAAAGGCATGGGCGTTTTTGATAAGGGAAAGCTTTATTTTATTGAGGGCTCAAATCTTTTCTGCTGGAACGCAAAAAACAATAATAAAGATACAATAGCGACAGTTGAAACAAACGTGATACCCGTATTTGTTAAATCGGGCAGGATATACTGTTATGACAGGAAGGATTTAAAGCTCTTTTCCATAGGAATTAAAGACGGAAACAGAATAGAAGAAATAAACACGTCCGAGCTTGAAAACATTTCAGAAATAGAGCATGTAAACATTTTCAAAGACTTCTACATTCTGCAGGGGCAGGACGGCATCTACAGAATGGATCCCAATTCAAAAGAGATAAAGAAGATTTTTGACATTGATTTTGTAGGTTCGCCCATTATAATTCTGGAAGACGGAATATTCTTAAGCAAGTCTGACGGTTCGGTATGTATCGGTGATATAAACGGAAAGATAAAATACAGTATAGATTCATAATATAAAAACCGGGAGTTATTCGGGTGGTTTTTTAAAGCACGGGGTCCCGTTCTGATTTTAATCAGGACGGGGTTTCGTGTTTTTTGGAAAAAAATATTGATTTTTGCACGGCTGACATGTTAAAATAAATAATTAGGTGAGATATAATGGAAGATAAAACTCTGAGGGTTTTGGAACTTGATAAAATACTCCGCGCGGCGTCGGAATTTGCCGTTATGGGAAACACAAAGGAAAAGATACTAAATCTTACGCCTTTTGACGATATAGAAAAAGCGCGCACGGCGCTTTGCGAAACTGACGAAGCGCGTGTTTTCAGAGCGCGTCAGGGCAGGCCTCCGCTTCAGCCACTCGGCAATGTTTCGGCGGCGGTAAACCGTTCAAAAATAGGCGCGCTGCTCTCGTTTTCGGAGCTTTTGTCGGTAGGTCATATCCTGCGCGTTTCGAGACAGATTTTGGGCTTTTTTGACGTGCGCGATTTTGAAGCAGACTATCCGCTTCTGAATATGTCCGCGAGCAGTCTGCAGCCGCAAAAAGATCTTGAACGCCATATTTTCGACTGCATTATAAGCGATGAGGAAATGGACGATAATGCATCTGAAACGCTTTATAGGATAAGAAAGAAAAAAGCATCGCTTGCAAATAAAGTTAAAGATATTTTAAACGATATTATTCATTCGCCTTCATATTCATCTGCACTTCGTGATCCCATTATTTCAATGAGGGGAGACAGATACGTAGTGCCCGTTAAAAGCGAAGCGAGAGGCACTATAAAAGGCGTTATTCACGATACGTCGTCAAGCGGCGGCACTATTTTTGTTGAGCCCTTGAAGGTTGTAGAAACAAATAATGAGATACGCAAACTTTCGGGCGAAGAAAGCGATGAGATGGAAAGAATTGTGGCGGAGCTTTCTTCGGAGGTCTCTGAAAACGCGGAGATAATTCTTGATGACTTTAATGCGCTTTCCGATATAGATTTTATTTTTGCAAAAGCGGATTACGCCGATAAAATTAACGCGTGCATGCCGCTTTTAAACGAGGATAATATAATCGACATTAAAAAGGGCAGACACCCTTTGATAGACCCCAAAAAAGTAGTGCCCATAGATGTCCGGCTCGGTGAGGATTTTGATACGCTCGTTATAACAGGCCCCAATACGGGCGGCAAAACGGTTTCCATTAAAACGATAGGCCTTTTTGCGCTTATGACGCAGTGCGGACTGCAGATTCCCGCAAAGGACGGCTCGCGTATGGCGTTTTTTGACGAGATATTTGCCGATATAGGTGATGAACAGAGTATTGAGCAGTCGCTTTCTACTTTTTCGTCGCATCTTGTAAACATAGTTGAAATACTGAAAAAATGCGGCGCGAAATCGCTTGTGCTCTTTGATGAGCTCGGCGCGGGAACCGATCCCGCGGAGGGCGCGGCGCTTGCGACGGCAATACTTAAAGAAGTTCAAAGCCGCGGCGCGCTGACGGCGGCAACAACGCATTACAGCGAAATAAAAATGTATGCGCTGTCAACGCCGCGCGTTGAAAACGCCGCCTGCGAATTTGACGTAAATTCCTTAAAGCCGACATACAGACTATATATTGGTGCGCTCGGCAAAAGCTGCGCTTTTGATATAGCGAAGAGACTCGGTATGGACGAGGTGATTATTAACAATGCGTCCAACTTTATGAACGCCGAAAACACGCGCTTTGAAGATATTGTAAACACGCTTGAAACCGACAGACAAAAGACCTATCAGGCAAGGGAGGAGGCAGAGAGGTCTCTTTCGGAAGCCGAGAAAATAAGAGAACGCCTCAAAAACGAGGATGAGAGACAGAAGAAAAACCGCGAAAGAGTTTTGGACGAGGCACGGCGCGAGGCAAAGAAAATAATAGATGACGCCAAACGCGAAATTGACGAAAAAATAAAAGCTGCGGAAAAAGCAGCTAAAGGCGGGGGCGCGGACGAGCTGCGCCGGATAAAGGGTGAGCTTTCCAAACAGTCGGGCGAATTCCAGGATAAGCTGACCGGCAGAGTTTTTGAAACATCAAAAAAGGTAAAACCTGAGGATATAAAGGCGGGCACGCCGCTTTATGTGCCGTCAATGAACAGCTCGGGTACGGCCGTTGCGCCGCCCGACAAAAACGGCAGGGTAGACGTTGAAGTGGGCGGAATGCGAATTAAAACCAATATTTCCGCTGTTGAGCTTGACCTTTCAAAGCCGAAGGAAGAGAAGAAGAGAGGACGTACAATCCCGAATCTTAAACGCGAGAGCGTTGCCAAAAGCGAGGTTGACCTTCGCGGCATGAGTCTTGAAGAAGCGCTCTCCGTTGTTGACAAGTATATAGACGATGCCGTAATGTCGCATTTAAATACCGTAACAATTATTCACGGCAGAGGTACGGGAGTGCTTAAAAAGGGTATTACGGACTATCTTAAGGGAAACAAGTCCGTTTCGTCTTTCAGACTCGGCAAATACGGCGAAGGCGGCGACGGAGTGACAATAGTTGAACTTTAGCATAAGAGAGTGAAAAAAATGGCTTATAAATTTACGGAATCCGGTGAAATTAAGACAATTATTTTGTATATAATAAAGACTTTGGGCGGCAGCGGGGATATAAGCACCGTGACGGATATATTCATGGAGTATGAGTTCGTCGATTATTTTACCATGATACTTGCGCTTGGCGAGCTCCGTGAAGCGGGGCTTTTGGATGTTTACCGCGAGGATAACTGCGATAAGTATATTTTGTCCGATATAGGCAAAGAGGCTATGGAGGGCTTTGAAAAGAATATTCCTTTAAGCGTGCGCGGCAGTATACACGATACGGTTAAGAATTATAAAATGAGACTCGAAAAAGGTCAGGTTGTAACGGCAAAGTATATAAAGCACAGCGAGTTTGACCATGAAGCGGTGCTGAGTATTAACGAAGGCGGCGTTTCGCTTTTGGAATTATCGCTTTGTCTCGGATCGGCGGGAGACGCGAAAAAAATATGCAAAAACTTCAAAAAAGACCCCCAGCGCATATATGAAATGATAATAAACGGTCTTCTTTAATACGCTTTAAATGAAACGGCTGTCACATCCGTTTTCTTCGGCGTATTTTATGATTTCCGTTTCGGTTACAGGCCTGTTTTTGCCTTGTATATAAACAATCGTGTAGAAATACGGCGAAAAAAGACGTAAAAGATGTAAAAGCGGCGGATTATACGAAAAATAAAACGGTTTTACGGGAACAACATTACATCTCTTTTTATAAAACGGCGTTTGCGTAAGGCGTTTTGTTTTTGAAAATATCAGTGTTGCTGCGATTAAAAGCCATACCGAATGAAAAAGAAAGGCCAAAATAATAAGTATAACGGCACAAATTCTGCTGATATTTTTTATCGCGCAGTTGCCGCGATACGCGCCGGCGGTTTTCCAGAGCCATAGCTTTAAAAGCCGTCCGCCGTCTAGTGGCAGGGCGGGGAGCATGTTAAATATGAAAAGCGCGGCGTTTATTTTAAAAAGTGTTTGATTTCTCAAAAAATAAAACACAGCTGCAAGGAAAAGGCTTAAAAGCGGACCGCTTAAATAAATAAGGGCTTCGCCGCCCGGGGCGGCACTTTTTAGGCGAAGCTCAAAGCCGCACGGTGATACAAAAAGTCTTTCGCCGCTTTTGCGGAGGAGCTTAGCGGTCAAAAGATGCGCCATTTCATGCAGAAATGCGAAAAGCAGCATGAGAGTATACGCGCTTTTTCTGTCCGACAGGCAAATTATAAGCGGAAGCAATATAAAACTTTTGTGTAAAAACAGCCTTTTTGTGACTTTAAAATACATTTTTTCCTCTTTTTCAAAAAAAATAAAAAAATTTAAAGGGAATCCTACTATCTATGTAGAATTATATATTGATAACTTATTGGTTATTCCATATTTGTACATTCTTGAAGTGAAAATAAAGAGACGGAGGTAATTGTCTATGTCAAACAAGTATGTTTACTTATTCAGCGAAGGTAATGCCGGAATGAGAAATCTTCTCGGAGGAAAGGGTGCCAATCTTGCGGAAATGACAAGACTGGGTCTGCCTGTTCCCCAGGGTTTCACAATTTCAACGGAGGCCTGCACGCGTTATTATGACGACGGCAGAAAAATCAGCGATGATATTCAGGCTGAAATCCTCGAAAACATCACAAAGATGGAAGAAATCACCGGTAAAAAATTCGGTGATATGCAAAATCCCCTTTTGGTATCGGTCCGTTCCGGTGCGAGAGCGTCAATGCCCGGTATGATGGATACAATTTTGAATCTCGGTTTAAACGAGCAGGTTGTTAACGTCATTGCCGAAAAATCGGGAAATCCCCGTTGGGCTTGGGACTGCTACAGAAGATTTATTCAGATGTATTCCGACGTTGTTATGGAAGTCGGCAAAAAATACTTTGAGACTCTCATAGACAAAATGAAAGCTGAAAAAGGCGTTACACAGGATGTTGACCTTACCGCCGATGATTTAAAAGAGCTTGCGGATCAGTTTAAAGCCGAATATAAAGACAAAGTCGGCTCGGAATTCCCGACAGATCCCAAAGAGCAGCTCTTCGGCGCTATCAAAGCCGTTTTCCGTTCATGGGACAACCCCAGAGCTAACGTATACCGCCGTGATAACGATATTCCGTATTCATGGGGTACTGCCGTAAACGTTCAGATGATGGCGTTCGGCAACATGGGCGACACATCCGGTACGGGCGTTGCGTTTACACGTGATCCCGCTACGGGCGAAAAACACCTTATGGGCGAATTCCTTATGAACGCACAGGGCGAAGACGTTGTTGCCGGCGTGCGTACTCCCCAGAAGATAGACCAGCTCAAAGAAGTTATGCCCGAAGTATACGAACAGTTCTTGGGCATCTGCAAAACTCTCGAAAATCACTACAGAGATATGCAGGATATGGAATTTACAATTGAGGACAAACACCTCTACATGCTTCAGACAAGAAACGGCAAAAGAACTGCTCAGGCAGCTCTCCGCATAGCTTGCGACCTTTTGGACGAAGGTATGATTTCCGAAGAAGAAGCCGTTTTGATGATAGACCCCAGAAACCTTGACACACTTTTGCATCCCCAGTTTGACGCGGCTGCTCTTAAAAAAGCAGAACCCGTTGCAAAAGCACTTGCAGCTTCTCCCGGCGCCGCTTGCGGTAAAATAGTATTTACTGCGGAAGATGCTAAAGAGTGGGGCGCAAGAGGCGAGAAAGTAGTTCTCGTCAGACTTGAAACTTCTCCCGAAGATATTGAGGGTATGAAGGCTTCACAGGGTATCCTCACCGTTCGCGGCGGTATGACAAGCCACGCTGCCGTTGTTGCAAGAGGTATGGGTACATGCTGCGTATCGGGCTGCTCCGATATCCAGATGGATGAAGAAAACAAGAAATTCGTACTCGCCGGCAAAACATATGTAGAAGGCGACTTCATTTCAATAGACGGCTCAACAGGTAATATCTATGACGGCGTTATCCCGACTGTTGAAGCTACAATAAGCGGTAACTTTGACAAAATCATGAAGCTTGCCGACAAATTCAGAACAATGAAAGTAAGAACAAACGCTGATACTCCCGAGGACGCTAAGCGCGCAAGAGAGCTCGGAGCCGAGGGTATAGGTCTTTGCAGAACAGAGCATATGTTCTTTGAAGGCGACAGAATAGGCGCGTTCAGAGAAATGATCTGCTCCGATACGGTTGCTGAAAGAGAAGCGGCTCTTGACAAAATACTTCCGATACAGCAGAGCGACTTTGAAAAGCTTTATGAAGCACTTGAAGGAAACCCGGTTACAATCCGTTTCCTCGATCCTCCGCTTCATGAATTCGTTCCCACGGAAGAAGAAGATATAGAAGCTCTTGCTAAAACACAGGGCAAAACCGTTGCTGTTATCAAATCTATTATTAAATCACTTCATGAGTTTAACCCGATGATGGGGCACCGCGGCTGCCGTCTTTCGGTAACATACCCCGAAATCGCTAAGATGCAGACAAAAGCTGTTATCCGCGCGGCTATAAATGTTGACAAGGCTCATCCGGATTGGAATTTGGTTCCCGAAATCATGATTCCTCTCGTAGGCGACAAAGCAGAGCTCGCTTATGTTAAAAAGGTTGTTGTTGAAACTGCAGACGCTGAAATCAAAGCTGCAGGCTCAAGCCTTAAATACGAAGTAGGTACAATGATAGAAATTCCGAGAGCAGCGCTTCTGGCTGACGAAATCGCAAAAGAAGCTGACTTCTTCTGCTTCGGTACAAACGACTTGACGCAGATGACATACGGCTTCTCAAGAGACGATGCAGGCAAGTTCCTCGACGCTTACTATGACACAAAGATTTTTGAAAACGATCCGTTCTCAAAACTCGACCAATTAGGCGTCGGCAAACTTATGGAATTTGCAATCAAACTCGGTAAAGGCGCAAACTCCGCGCTCCACGTTGGTATCTGCGGCGAACATGGCGGCGACCCGACAAGCGTTGAGTTCTGCAACAAACTCGGTCTTGACTATGTATCCTGCTCACCGTTCCGCGTTCCGATTGCGCGCCTCGCTGCTGCACAGGCTGCAATCAAACAGTCAAAATAATTGAATTTTAAATTAGAAGGGCGCTGAGCATATCAGGCGCCCTTTTGTTTTGAGGTGTTAACATGAAAAAATCAGCTTTTAGAATATTTGCGTTACTGCTCGCGGCGGTAATTATAAGCGCTTATGCGGCAACTGCCGTTTTTGCGGAAAGCACATGGGTCAGAATAGGAACGTTTGAGGACAGAGACGAGCGCGGCACTATTCAAATTTTCCTTGTAAGGGACGGAGAAACCGATGAGGTTAATTTTCAGGGCGCGTGGGTTCCGGAAGGTGTCCAAATTATCGCAAAGGCAACGCCGAATAAAGGGTATAAGTTTGCCCAGTGGCTTGTGACAAACAATCCAACGGGTGATGATTATACGGTAATGTCAAAAGACGCGGAAGTGACGTTTGAAACGCCTGAAAAAGAAACATATTTATATGCGCGCTTTGATGAGGACGTTGCAGAGCCTAAAGTAATAAATAAGCTTGAATTTGACGTTGAGTATCCAACGGCAGGAAGAGATATTGAGGAAAAAGTAACGGCAACGGAAGGTATCAAGGCGAGCGTCAGATGGTTTAAAGTAAACGACATCGGCAATGCGACGGAACTTGATAAAGACAATATCGCAAGGGAAGGACAGCGCTACAAACCCTGGATATTCTTTGAAACGGAATACGGATATAAACTGTCCGAGTATGTAAAAACGGCAACGGTAAACGGCGAGAGTACAGATATTAAACAAACAAGCTATTATAACTATGCAATATACGGCGCTTCGCCGCAGAAAGCGAAAGACGCGTCAAAGGTTAATTCTGTTTCGTTTGAAAACTTCACTGCTCCGAAA
Source organism: Clostridia bacterium (assembly GCA_017620205.1). Taxonomy (GTDB): domain Bacteria; phylum Bacillota; class Clostridia; order UMGS1883; family UMGS1540; genus UMGS1540. Next base: position 47,022 of record JAFZQX010000012.1, read on the forward strand.
AACGGCGCGGTATACAAACCCGATGTAAAACTCTCTGACGATACCGCAGGCGAAATAGTCAGTCAAAAATATATAATGTATAAAAAGGATTTAACGGGGACCGTAGCTTCTGTCGGCGACAATATAGGTCTTGAAATAGGAGTGAAGCTTACAAGCGGCACATTTGACAAAAATGTCAAGGGCTATTTGGGCGGTGAGGAAAGCTACAGCGCGGAACTTTTAAGCGATACGCAGTGTGTTTTCGGCTGGAGCATTAAGGTTGAGTATCCCGAAAGCATTAAGATAAAATCGCAGTCACCCGAAACCATTGAATATACTAAGGGCGAAGATGTAAAACTCTTTGTAAACGCAGACGGCGCCGATGAATATCAGTGGTGCATGTATGAAGAAAAACACGGAGGCGCAAAAACATTTTACGCGCCAAACCCGGTAAAAGGCGCGCAAAATGCGGAATACGTAATAGAAAACGCGGACGAAACGTATGACGGTAAGGAATTTCGATGCACGCTTAAAAATGACGAAGGCGAGCTGTATACAGAAAGAATAAAGCTAAAACTTACAGACGGCAAGAAGGACGGCAAAAAAGTTGAGTGGCTTGACGCGTCCGATTGGGCGGAGGAAGAACTCAAAAAGGCTCAAAGCATGGACCTTATACCCGAAATCTTTTCACACAAAGACCTTACAAGAAAGATAACAAGACTTGAGTTTGCGCATGTTGCCGTAAAGCTTTATGAAAGTGTTATGGGCAAAACGTCAGCTCCTGCCGCAAATCCTTTTACGGATACGGACGATACAGAGGTTTTGAAAGCGTATAATATCGGCATAACTCTCGGCACTTCCGATACAACGTTTTCGCCGGACGAATATATAACGCGCGAGCAGATGGCGACAATGCTTTGCCGTGCGCTTTCCGAAACCGGGATGCATATATCGGTAAATCTTGACGGAGTAGAAAAATTCAGCGATGACGGCATAATGCACGATTGGGGCAGAGAAGCTATATACTTTATGTCGGAAAACGGTATTATACTCGGAATGGGCGACGGCACTTTCGGCGTTTTGGAAAACGCTACGAGAGAACAGGCGATTCTCATAACCGTGAGAATCGCAGAAAAGCTTTAAGGAGGTGCGCGAATGGCAAGTATTTTGGATAACCAAAAACAGTTTCATTTACTGATTGATGAAAATGATATAGGAAAATACGTCATTTTGTGCGGCGATCCCGGAAGGGTGGAAAAAATAGCTGCGCATTTTGAAAACGCAGAAAGGGTTTCGCAAAACAGAGAGTACACCGTTTATACGGGATATCTTGACGGCGTAAAAATATCCGCCGCTTCAACCGGCATTGGCGGTCCGTCCGCGGCTATATGCGTTGAAGAGCTTGCACGCTGCGGCGCGCATACGTTTATAAGAGTCGGCACAAGCGGCGGTATGAGAGAAGACGTTATGGGCGGAGACCTATGCATAGCGTCCGCGGCGGTACGCGACGACGGCACAAGCCGTGAATATATGCCGCTTTCATATCCTGCGGCGGCTGATTTTGAAGTTGTAAAAGCCCTTGCGGAAGCGGCTGACGAAATGTGCGATAAAACCGCGGGCAACAATTACCATGTAGGCGTAATCCAGAGCAAGGATTCCTTTTACGGCGAAACAAACCCCGAAACCATGGCAGTATCGGATATGCTCAAAGAAAAATGGAACGCATATCTAAAACTCGGCTGTCTCGCCTCCGAAATGGAGTGCGCCGCGATATTCTCGGCAGCGCTTACGCGCGGAGTGCGCGCGGGCGGAATGGTTTTGGCTATCTGGAACGTCGAAAGGACAGCTAAAGGACTTGAAAGTCCTGTTGTGCTTGATACGGAAAAAGCCGTTAAGTGTACGGTTGAGGCAATGAGAAAGCTGATTAAAAAAGATAAATAATAAAAGAATGAAAAAAACGAAACGTAAAATTACGTTTCGTTTTTTTCTATATTTGCTCCGAGCGCACGGAGCTTTTCGGGAAAATCCTCATAGCCGCGTTCTATATGTTCGATTTCTGAAACCTCCGTTTCGCCGCTTGCGGCAAGACCTGCCAAAGTCAAAGCCGCGCCTGCACGCAAATCGGTGGCTTTTACATTCGCGCCCGTAAGCCGTCCGCCGCGGATAACGGCGCTTCTGCCATCCGTTTTAATATCTGCGCCCATGCGGCAAAGCTCATCTATATGCAAAAACCGGTTTTCAAAAACGGTTTCTGTTATTATGCCCGTACCGGGCACAGTTGACAGAAGCGCGCAAAACTGTGCCTGCATATCGGTGGGAAAGCCGGGATACGGAAGAGTCTTTATGCTGCAGCTTGACATGCGTCTCCCGCAGTCAACCGAAATCTCGTTTGTACCTTCGGAAATTTCCGCACCCATCTCGCAAAGCTTTGCGGAGAACGGCCGTAAATGTGAAGGCGACACGCCGCATAGAGTTATTTTGCCGTTTGTCATCGCTGCGGCTGTCATAAATGTTCCTGCTTCTATTCTGTCGGGAATGATTTTGTGATTGCAGGAGTGCAGAGAATACGTTCCTTCTATTAAGATTTTATCACTGCCGGCACCGGAGATTTTTGCCCCCATTTTGCGAAGCATTGCGGCAAGGTCTGATATTTCCGGTTCTGCGGCGGCATTTTCTATAACCGTTTTGCCGTCCGCGAGCGTTGCCGCCATCATTATATTCTCTGTTGCGCCTACGCTCGGAAAGTCAAGATATATATCCGCGCCCGAAAGACGTGGAGCAGAAACAGAGACAAAGCCGTGACTTACCGTTATATCGGCTCCCATCGCGGCAAAGCCTTTAAGGTGCAGATCAATAGGTCTGCTGCCGATGCTGCATCCGCCGGGAAGAGGTATTTTTGCTCTTTTGTACTTTGCAAGCAGAGGCCCCATAAAAAGGCTTGATGCGCGAAGCCTCCCGCAAAGTTCCTGCGGTGCGGTAATGCGTTTTATGTTTGGTGTTATTTCAAAAACGCCTTTTTTGGTATTTTGTATATCCGCGCCCAAAAAAGACACAATATCAGTCATAACAGATATGTCCGAAAGGTTCGGTATTCTTGACAACGTGCATGTATCATCCGTCAAAAGAGTGGCTGCTATTGCCGGCAGCGCCGCGTTTTTTGCGCCGCTTACCGTTATTCTTCCGCATAATGGATCCGATTTTTTCACATAATAAAAAGACAATGACATCACCTTTTATATCATTGCCTTTTATATAATTTTATATACTTTATCTGCTGTAACTATTCTTGGAATTTACTTATATAATAAGATTTTGTGACTTCTTTTTCGGCTTCGTAAGAGCTTCTGACCTCATCAACAAGGCCGGTGCTTTGATTTGCTTCGTTTAAAACGGCTGTAAGTTCGTCTAAAACAGCGTTAACTTCCGCGTCACATTCATCCTCCAAATCGGCAGCTCTGTCAAGCGCGTCGGCACCAATACGCCATTTTGTCGATTCCTGCTTGCGTTCCTCTTTCGGCAGACTTTTAAATTCTGCTCTTGCATCAGCTTCAATGCCGGCGAGGTCGCTTGTAAACTGTGATTTTAAAACATACATTTTGCCGAGCAGGCGGGCAACTTTTTCTTTTGTGGGATCCTCTTCCTGCTTGCCGGCAATAGCTGTATTATTCTGAGACGGGGAAGCGGATGCCGTTAAAGCGGAGCCGTTTTGTTGCGAAGATCCTGAATCAGTCGTATTGTTTGAGTTGTTATTTGCCGGCGTTACCGTTGAAGTACCGTTGTTATCAGTGGTAACGGGCGTGTCCGAGGGCGATGCGCCGGGCTGTGCAAGGTCCGTATATCCAAGTATAAGATTTATAGCTTCTTCTTCGGTAAGTTCGCCGCTTTTAAGCATTTCCGATTCTTCTTCCGAAAGCGGACGTATTTCGTCTATACCATAATCTTTCGCCGCCTGTTTTGCACGCTCGTCAATTTTCTCTTTTTCTTTTAATATGTCCTCGGTTGACATTGTCATACCCTTATACAGAATCTTGATTCTGTCTTTGTGAATATATGAGAATATTCCCGCTGTCACAAGCAGGACAAGCAATATGCCGATAAGAACTATCTGCCATTTTTTCATATCAACGCATCCTTTCAAAAAATGGTCCAACAGTTAAAATACTTCATCGCTAAATTATATCATAAAACAGCGTGATTTTCAATATTTATTTTAAACACTTGAAAACCTACTAAGTTTATGGTATTATAGTAATATAAGAATATTAACAGAGGTGTTGAAAATGAAAATATCAACAAAAGGCAGATACGCATTAAGAATGCTTTTGGATCTTGCGGAAAATGCTGACGGCAGCTTTGTGTCGCTGAAAGAAATTTCGGAAAGGCAGAATATTTCAAAAAAGTATTTAGAGCAGATTGTACCCGTGCTGCACAGGTCAAATATTCTTATAACGGGCAGAGGATACCAAGGCGGATACAAGCTCTCTAAATCGCCCGATAAATATAAAGTAGGGGATATACTGAGGCTGACGGAAGGGAGCCTTGCGCCCGTTGCGTGCCTTGAACAGGCGGAAAACACTTGCGAGAGAAGCGCAGACTGCATAACGCTGCCGCTGTGGAAAGGTCTTTATAAAGTAATAAACGAATACTTAGACGGCATAACGCTCCAGGATATCATAGACAGCCGAAAAAGGCTTGATTCCGACAGTTATATTATTTAAATATCAAAATAGTTTGTTTTTTCAAATACTTTTATAAGGAAAACGGCTATTACAAGACTTACTGCGCCCTGAAGCGCATTTACCGGGATATTCACGAGGGAAGGTGTAAATCCGTACAGAAAGCCTTCAAATATATAATAGCCCGAAACCATTAATATTTCCGAAAGCAAACCGCTTGTTATTCTTGAAACAACGCGGTTTGTTTTTTTGTTTAAAGCTTTAAATGTTAAAAATGCCAAAACAGCCATAAAACCCTTAACGGCAAATGTTACCGGTGCGTATAAAGCGTATCCCGAGAAAACATCGGCAAGGGCAGAGCCTATAGCAGCCGAGAAAAATCCGTAAAAAGGAGAAAGAAGCCAGCCCGAAAGCAATACGATACTGTCTCCTATATTAAAATAGCCTTTGAGAGGAGACGGTATTTTTATAAGCATTGTAGCTACGCAGCAAAGTGCCGCCAGCATTGATGCAAGAACTGTTTTTTGAGTGGTTGTTTTCATATTAATACCCTCTTTAAATGAAATTTGCTTTAGTATATCACAGATTGCCTATCGGGTCAATAGGTTTTTGGCATTTTGCACAGTTTTTTTAATACGGCAAAATCGTATTTAGTTTGCTAAAGCCCTTGAAAACGGGCTTTTGTGTTTTATGCTTTTTGTTCGTAATTGGTGAAAAGAGCAAAAATTCACAAAAGATACATAATATATGTATATTCTATTTACAAGATGTAAAATTTGTGTTAAAATGTTATGGTAAACAAAAATGGCACAATAGTGCAAAGAAAGGGAGAATGAAAAATGAGAACAAAAAATTTAAGAAGAGTTCTTTTGCTTTTTGCGGTGGTTGCACTTGCAATTTGCATGGCTCAGACGGCTGTTTTTGCAGAAAACACAGTAAGTATTTCAAACGGTGTTTATGAAAACGGCAGCATTACTGTAACAGGTTCTATAAACGCAAAAGGCGCTTATATGAACATTTTGGCGATAAGAACAGACAATCAGAATGTTCAGGTCAGCGACTATGCTACAAACGAAGAGCTTTCAGAAGCTATCGTATTCATAGACCAGGTTACTGCAGACACAGATAACTTCGAAAAGACATGGACGTTCCCGGTTAAAGACACTGTTTCCGGCAACTATGTAGTAGTTTTTGTATCAGGTACAAACGCTTCTGTACAGCGTTTAGCTATTCCGCTTGACGGAACAACACCTCCGCCGGTATACGAAAACGGTACATTTGCTCTCGTTCCTTACACGGGCGGCAGATCATATTATCTCGCAGGCACTCAGGAACCCGCATTCACACTCACGGGTGACGATGCTTGGAAAGAACAGCTCGATATTAAAGTATATTGGCAGACCGTTGAAGAACGCGCTACAATAGATAAAACTGCAGGCACAATTACAATGGCAGTTCCTCAGACAGTTACAACATATACTATCAAAGCAAACAACACATCGGATAACTATCCCGCGTTCTCACAGGAAACTACATTTAAATATGTATCTGCTGCAGGTGCGGAATTTGCGGCACTCCCCGCAGATCTCGGTGTAACTGTTGATAAGTCCGATGACAGCAAATATTCATTCGTTGTTCCGGCAAACACAAGTAACGTTACATTCACGGCAACTGTTGACGGCGTGGCTGTAGACGGTAAGTCGTTCGACGTTGAAAAAGGCGATGAAGCTAAAACAGTTGTTATTACTGCAACAGCTCCTCAGACGCTTTCAAAATCTTACACAGTAACAGTTCCCGCAAGAGAAGCATCCGGCGAACCCGCTGTAAGCGCAGACGCTGTTACAATTATTAAAGAAGACGGCGCTGTTATCACAAACGCTTATAAGAAGTATATCGGCACAGGTCATATGATTGTTACCATTGATGCAGCAGACATTGACCCCGATGCTCAGAACGTAACAGTTGGCGGCGTTGAATTCTACTACGTTGCTAAATGTAACTATTTCGTAGGTATTGTTCCCGTATATGCTGATGAAGCAGCTATCGCTGATGCGGCTGTTATCGCAGACGGTGCATCCGATTTAATAGAATACGGTAAAGATCCCATAGACGGCGAACTCGGAGAAAGAATTGACAACGGCGACTACATTGCTGTTAAGAAAATCGCTCTCGGAAAAGTTAATGCTCCGACAGACAAACAGCTCCTTTCAGCAGACGTTGCGGACGGCGTTATGGACGGTTTAATTGACA
>JAFZQX010000013.1 GCA_017620205.1 Clostridia bacterium
TATAGCAATACGCAAACAAATGTGCGGGTATATATGTTATTCCTTCTTCAAATGTTACGTTTTTCAAACCAGAATTATAAAACACTGATGTTGGATTTGCATAAGACTCCGTATCCTTTAAGCTTTTAGGTATATGTATGCTTGTTAATGATTTGCACCCTTGAAAAGCCCCATAAGATAGCGTTTCAAGATTCTTCGATAATTGAACATTACTTAGATTTGTACACCCATTAAATGCTGAGTTACCTATTGTTATTACGCTGTCCGGTATCTCCATACTACTCAAAGAAGTGCAACCACAAAATGTTGAATTTGCAATTTCTATAATACCATTTGACAAATCAACATACCTCAAATTAGTACAACCGTAAAATGCACTGCTGCCAACTGTTTTTACAGTATCCGGCATAATAAAGCTTGTAATCTTTGTATTATTTTTAAAAGCCGAGTTGGCTATTGCCGTTACGGTATAGCCGTCTATTTTTGAAGGCAGGACAAGCGCGGATGCGCTGCCTTTATAGCCTGTAACGGTTGCATTATTGCTGCTGTCCAGCGTATATGTCCAAAGCGTTACCGTTTCGCCCGTTGAGCTGTTTGTATATGATCCTCTGCCGTAGCTCGGCGAAGGATTAAAATATGCAGATTTTATGCTCGTTGTGTATTTTACATGCGTATCGTTTCCGTCCTTGCCTCTTGCGCACTTATCAACAAGCTGACCGTCCTCATAGTGGTAATATACTCTGACGGGGCTGTTTTCTTCCGTAAACAAATCTATTGTTTTATTCCATGATTTTTTGTCAATTATATAGTTTATGCTCGCCCGCGCGCCTATGTTTGCGAAAAGATACGCGCCTATCGTTTCGCATTTTAAAGGTCTTTCGCCGTCAACATAAGTATAGTCCTTCATTTTGTAATAGCCGCGAACGCCTACCTTTGCCCAAACGCCGGCTTCAACAAATATAAGCTCGATATTAGCGGAAAGGACAATCGCCACAGATACCTCCGCTTCAGCAGTAAATGAATATGTTTTCTTTTTATAGCCGTTAAAAAGACGGAATTCCGAGCCTCTCTGGTAAGAAAAGCCCGCCATTATAGTTCCCGTTTCCGTTTCCGTCATACCGCCTTTTATTGATATTTCAATTTCAAGCGTGATATTGCCTATTCCTTCTATAGGAACATAACCTATGGTAATGCTGTTTGGTATTCCTACATAGTCGCCGAAATCAAAGTTTATTGTTTTTGTAACAGACGTATCCGCCGTTAAATACGCTTCGTAAAAGCCGCCGGGTGCGTCAATCTTATGCGTGAGCTTTATATTTGACAATTCAACGGTTATTGAGCCTGCGGCGTGCTCGCTTACTTTTATATCCTTTTTAGCAGTAAGCTTTTTTGTCTTTTTATCGTAGCTTATGCTCTGAAGGCTAACCTCCATAAGCTCCGGCTGCGGATTTGTTTCTGACATATCCGTAACCGAGAATGTTTCAACCTCTTCGGCTTTAAAGTTTTCAAGGTCTATATCGCAAACGCCTTCGCTGTCCGCAGATACTATGGCGCCCTCCGCGCCGTCGGGAGTAGCCGAAATTATTGTTAAATTATCCTCTGTGCTTACGGACAGTGCTTTAAGAGCTACGGGTATGCCGCTTGTATATACTACAAAAACAGTTCCTTCTGATATTTCAGCGGTATTATCAGTAATTGTAACGGTATAGTCTTCCGATATGGAAACCTCCGTGCCGTCCGGTACAACTACAACGCCGTCTGCAAATTCAAAGGTGCTGTCATAGTTTTCGCTTATCTTATCTTTATCTATAACCGCTTTTGCGCTTGACAGCATAGCGGCGGCCTCGGTAGTTGTAATAGGCGCATCTGGCATAAAGTTACCGTTTGAAAGCGAGAGCCAGCCGCGGTTTATTGCTATCTGAATATCGTCGGGATATGTAACGGTGCCGCTTTCGCTGAATGTATACGAAGCGCCTTCGTCAAGCTGATATTTCATGCATGCGTTTAAGGTTTGCGCCGCAAATTCACGCGTTACAGGATCGTTCGGTTTAAACTCCTCACCGGCGTCAAGATGAATAACGCCAAATTCAACTGCAAGCAGAATATCCCTATAAAAGCTGTCGCTTTCGGAAATATCCGCAAAATAGTTATCGGGCATTGTGCTGCCGTTTTCAACCGTCATAGAAAACGTGCTGACAAGCATTGAAATCCATGCGCTTCTTGTTACCGTACCGTCAGCTGATACGCCTGATAACGGTAGTATTGTAAACGCAAAACACAATACAAGAACAATACTCAAAAACCGTTTTTTCATAAATTCCCCTCCGAACTATAATATATTAAGTGTTTAATATAAAATGATTTTATCACAATAGGAAAATTTAAACAACAGTTTTATGCATGACAGGTGAAGATTTGTGTGTTTTGCCTATATTGTTTTGTCTTTTTTATGTAATTTAACTGTTTTCGGAGCCAAAAAAAGCAGAGCCGCGTTTATGCGCACTCTGCTTTTTAAACAATATAATAAAACTAATTATATGCACGGCAAAGTAAATCATCCAAAATACCTTCCATTTCCGCAAGCGTTTTCGCGCTGTTTACGCGGCGTTTAATTTCCGCTGCGCCGTGTATGCCCTTTACGTACCATGAAACTATTTTACGTGACTCCAAAACGCCTATATACTCGCCTTTAAGTTTAACTACGAGTTCAACGTTTCGCTTTGCCGTTTTTATCTTTTCTTCAATAGACGGCGGATTTATCTTTTCGCCGCAAAGAGCCGCCTTTATTTCTCTGAATATAAAGGGGTTGCCCATAGCGCCTCTGCCTATCATAACGGCGTCACAGCCTGTTGTTTCAAACATATTTAAAGCATCTTCCGCAGAAAAAATATCGCCGTTTCCTATAACGGGAATTTTAACCGCGTTTTTAACCTCGGCTATAGCGTCCAAAGAAGCTTTTCCCGAAAACATTTCCGAAGTAAATCTGCCATGCACAGTAATTGCAGCCGCGCCGCACTCCTCGGCTATATGCGCCATCTCTGCCGCAACGTCCCAGTCCGGTGTATAGCCGCGCCTTATTTTGGCCGTAACGGGCACATCAACCGCCTTAACCGTTTTTTCTATTATTTCGCCCGCAAGCGGCAAATTTTTTAAAAGCGCGCTCCCCTCACCGTTTCCGGTTATTTTAGGCGCGGGACAACCCATATTTATATCGATAAAATCAAAATCGCCCTGAAGCTCACGGGCGGCTTTAGCTACAGTTTCAGGCTCGCTTCCGAAAAGCTGTACGGCGCGCGGACGCGCTTCGCCCTCGTAGTTTAAAAGTGCTTTTGTCTTTCTGTCGCCAAAGCAAAGTGCTTTTGCGCTTATCATCTCTGTATATGTCATATCCGCGCCGTATTCGCGGCACAAAAGCCGAAACGCCAAATCGGAAACGCCCGCCATCGGAGCGAGTAATACTTTAGGCAGTTCCATAAAAGCAACTATCCTTTCTATGCAAAAAACAAGACTGCTGCTTAAAAACAACAGTCCCGATATGTTCTGAAATAAAGATTATTTGCGGAGTTCTGCTCTGCCTGCCTGAAGCTCCTGGATATGACCTGTGAGCTTTTCTTCAACGCCTGCCAAAATGCCGTCAGCATACTGTCTTGCACCGAGGCGCACTTCTCTGGCATTTTTCTGAGCGTTTTCCATTATTTCATTTGCCTGCTCATAAGCTTTCTTGGTAATCTCATTTTCGTTTACCATCTGCTTAACCTGCTCTTCTGTTTCTTTAACTATATTTGAAGCCTCCTGATGTGCTTCAGTAATAATTCTTGTACGTTCTTCTTTTACCCATCTTGCCTGTTTGAGTTCTTCCGGAAGACCGAGTCTCAAATCGCTCAAAAGCTCCATTATTTCAGATTTGTTTACCATAGTTTTATTCCAAATAGGAAATGTAAAGCTCGTTTCAACAATTTCTTCCAACTGGTCAATTAAATCGTATATCTCCATTATTATATCCCCCTTATTATTTTTCTAATTTTTTGTAAATATCGTTTTGTATTTCCGCAGGTACAAGACCGTCAAGACTGCCTTTATACCGTGCTATATCTTTTACAATACTTGAACTTAAGTATTGATTTTGTGCACTTGTGCTTAAAAAAACGGTTTCAACATCATTATCAAGCTTTTTATTTGTAAGCGCCATTTGAAATTCGTATTCAAAATCGCTCAGTGCGCGCAGTCCTTTAACTATTATTTTTCCGTCAACCTTTTTTACAAAGTCAACCAAGAGCCCGTCAAAGCTTGTTACAACGATATTATCAAGGTGGTGCGTTACTCTTTCGATAAGCTCGCATCTTTCCTCAACGGAAAAAAGAGGCATTTTGCTGCTGTTTTTAAGAACCGCAACATAAACTTTATCAAAAAGGGATGCACTTCGCTCTATAATATCAAGATGACCGTTTGTAACAGGGTCAAAACTGCCCGGATATACAGCTATCACAAAATCATTCCTTTTTAAGTACTGCAACTGACGTTTTTCCGTATTTACGGTCTTTTAAAACTACAAAGCCTGAAACTATGGGTAAACTCTGACCGTATTCATATTCAGCTACCACAATGCCGTCATCCGAAAGGAGTTCTAAAGCCAGCAAAAGCCCAAGAGCCTTTTCGTAATAGCCTGATTTATACGGCGGATCGAGAAAAACAATGTCAAATTTTTCAGAAGCAGAATTTAAAAATTTTTCAAAGCCCACTTCAAAAACTTCGCATCTGTCTTCAAAGTGCGTAAGTTCTATATTTTTTTTCAAGACCTTCTGTGCGGTAAAACTGTTCTCTACAAAAACCGCGGTTTCCGCGCCGCGTGACAACGCCTCTATCCCCAAAGCGCCGCTGCCGGCAAAAAGGTCAAGAACGTGTGCACCGCGAATATCGGGCGAAATTATGTTGAAAACAGATTCTTTCACCCTATCGGAAGTTGGTCTTGTCTCCATGCCTTCGGGAGATATAAGTTTCCTCCCTCTGGCAGTGCCTGAAATAACTCTCACGCAATCCTCCGTTAATACAAAAAGATAATCAGTGCATAGTATTATAATTATATTTTATATCAAATTACAAAAAAGTCAATAGTAAAATGAAAAAAAAGTGTTTTTTTTATGAAAAAAGGCGGTTTGTGTCAACATTTAATGTCACAAACCGCTTTTGATTATTCAAACTTTCCTGTTTTCAAGTAATTTTTAGCCGTTTCATACTGCTCATCAACATAAAATTCTATATTTTCATAGTCTAAGTTGTTTAAATCAAGAGCAGTTTCCATGTTGAGCGTTCCGGTTGCAGGCAAGTTTCTGTATACCTGATATGTTCTCAGTGCTTTTTCTGTTTTCCCGTCAAATATATTGTCTACCGTACCGGGACCGTAACCTAAAAAGTCAAGTCTTTGTTCAAGCGCCAATACATTAGAGCTGTCATCATCAAGCCCACTCTCTTCCTGAACGTTTAATTCCGCAAAATATGAGGTATCATGCGTTTCTGTTTTGTTAAGAACCGTCTGGTCAGGTATAACACCTACATCGTTTACCTTATTCCCCTTTGGCGAATAATATTCCGCTATAGTAAGGCGAAGCGCACCGCCCGTATAAGAAAAAGGAATTATAGACTGCATTGTGCCTTTGCCGTAAGTTGTCTCACCTATTAAAACGGCAGCCTCAGTATCCTTAGCAGCAGCAGCGAAAAGCTCGGAAGCAGACGCGCTGTCGCCGTTTATTAAAACTGCCAGCTTATACTTCGGATTCTCAAGCTCGGAATAAAAATACTCGGTATTTTCTTCTTCGAGATAATGAATACTTGCCACAACGCCTTTCGGAATGAAAAGGTTGCAGAAATCTATGGCAGACTGCCGTTCTCCGCCGGGATTGTTGCGTATATCAATTATTATTTTATCAATGCCGAGGGCGTCAAACGCCGCAAGCGCCCTTTTTGTGTCCGGCGTTGTGGTCTGGTTAAAACGCGAAACATGTATATATCCGACACCTTCATCAATTGTTGCGGAAACGGTGTTGTCTTTAATCTTTGCTCTTATCAAATCAAAGCTGAGTTCTTGACCGCCTCTGATTATTCCGATATTCACACTCGTTCCTATAGCACCCGAGGCATACGTCTGAAGATATTCAGTAGATTTACCTAAAACACTGACTCCGTCAACAGAAGCTATAACATCGTACGGGAGAATACCTGCTTTCTCTGCAGGCGAATCTTCCATAACGCCTATTATAACAATCCTGCCGGAACGTTCAATAATGCTGACACCTATTCCTCCGAACTCACCGCTTATGCTGTGATTGACCATCTGCTGATACTCTTCGCTTCTGAGATATGAAGAATGCGGATCAAGCGAATCCATCATTCTTGCAATCATATCTTCAAGATCTGCATCCGGATGTGTCAGCTTCTCGTAAAAAGCCGCAGTCAGAAGATATGGGATTTTAGTGTCAAACTTATAGTTATTTGCAATAATTTTTGCCGCATACTCAAGAACCTGATACTGATAGTCTCCGTATTCTTCCTGCGTCATTTCGTCAGCAAACGCAAATAACTGTATTGAAGCAAGCATTAATACAGCTAAAAATATGCATGCTATTCTTTTATTTATTTTCATATTCAGACGTCCTTTCAATCTTACATCTTTTCGGGAGCCGAAACACCAAGCAGCTTCAAGCAGTTTGCAATAACGGTTTTAGTGCACTCACAAAGTTTAAGCCTTGCTGTTTTCAGCGCTTCCTCTTCTCCTTTTATACGGCAAGCGTTATAAAAGCTGTGAAATTGCGCCGCAACATCCATAACATATCTTGTGATACGCGAAGGCTCCATGCTTTCTGCCGAAAGCTCTATCTCGTCCGGCATTTCTGACAGCTTTTTAAGCAAGCTTATTTCCTGGGGAGCGATCAAAAGTGATACATCCGTATCTTTATACGGCAGCGGTTTTGACCCTTCCTCTTCAAGCATACGGAGTATGCTGCAAATTCTTGCGTGCGCATACTGAACATAGAAGACCGGGTTGTCGTTTGACTGCTCCGTTGCAAGACCCAGATCAAAGTCAAAATGACTGCCCGCCTGGCGGAGATTAAAGAAGAATCTCGCGGCATCAATACCTATATCATCCAAAAGGTCTGAAAGCGTTATCATTTTTCCCGTTCTCTTGCTCATTCTTACGGTTTCACCGTTTTGCATAAGCCTTACAAGCTGCATTATAATTACATGAAGCTTATCGGGATCAACGCCGAGCGCCTTTAGGGCGCCTTTCATTCGCGCTATATGACCGTGATGGTCTGCGCCCCATATGTTTATTGCTTTATCAAAGCCTCTTGTCAGAAGCTTGTTTCTGTGGTATGCAATATCAGCCGCGAAATATGTCGGAATACCGTTTGCGCGAACCAAAACATCGTCCTTATAAGCTCTGTCATCGTCGCCTTTTTTCTCTAAAAACTCTGTGCTTTTAAACCAAAGCGCGCCGTCTTTTTCGTAGACAAGGTCGGTTTTTTTGAGAAGTTCTATGGTTTCTGCTACAGCGCCGCTTTGATGAAGTTCGCTCTCGTAAAACCATTTGTCATAGACAATTCTGTAATTTCCCAAATCGCTTTTCATTTTTTCAAGGTTTTTGGGAAGTGCGTATTCGATTAATTTCTTTTCACGTACGTCGGGCTCTTCATTTCTTAAATCCGTACCGAATTCGTTTATATAGTTTTGGGCGTGCTCTTTAATATCTTCGCCCTGATATCCGTCCTCCGGAAAATCAACGCTGCCGTCAATGATTTCTCTGAAGCGTGCATCCAGCGAACGCCCAAACTTGTCAATCTGCGCTCCTGCATCGTTTACGTAAAACTCCTTTGTAACGTCATATCCCGCCGCACGCATTATGTTAGCAAGACAGTCACCGATTGCGCCGCCTCTCGCATTTCCCATATGCATAGGCCCCGTTGGGTTTGCACTGACAAATTCAAGATTTATCCTTTTGCCGCCGCCTATATCCGAATTACCGTAACTATCACCCATTCTTTCTATTTCCGAAAGCGTCTCGTAAAGATAGTTCTCCGAAAGATAGAAATTAATAAAGCCCGCGCCCGCAACATCGATTTTGGATACGTTTTTGTCGGGTTCTATGTTTTTCACTATTTCCTCCGCAATCTGTCTCGGTGCTTTATGAAGCGCTTTTGCCATAAGCATCGCGGCGTTTGCGGAAAAATCGCCGTTTGCTGTGTCTTTCGGAACTTCTATAATAAATTCGGGTATGGTCACATCGCCGAAAGCCGCTTTTATAGCGCTCTCTACGGTGTTTCTCAAATCATCTTTAACTTTGCTTAATATGCTCACTTTATCAATTCCTCTCTCCTGCGTTACAAACGCTGAGTTTTAAACTGTGCGTAGCCTTTGTGTCGTTATCTATTTCAAGCACGTAATTTATGCTTATATCACCGCTTGTTTCGCCGATATCAACTTTAACGTCATCAGAAATAACTCCTATTGTAAAGCTTCCGTACGGTGTTTCGTAATGACCCAAATGCTGTTTTCCGCTTTTAAAGACCATGTGCGTGTTTATCTGACCGAATCGCGTCATCGAAACTGTATCGCCGTCTATTTTAAGCGTTGTGGTAGTCTTATCAAGCCCTGTCATTTCAGACTCGTTATATTTTAAATAGTGGTTATTGCCGCGTTTATAATACTTGCCTTCGGTTACAAACTCGATTTTATCGTCTTCGCCGTCAGCTCCGCTTTCTGTGCCGACAACGGAAATAATAACATCTCTGTTCATATGTATCTTCCTCCTTTATTCAGAGTATAACATAAGTTATCGCTTTAGTAAAGGAACAATTAAATCCTATTTTTCCGCATATTCTATAAGTTTGTCTATAAGATCTGCGTATTTTACGCCCGTGTTTTCCCAAAGCTTTGGATACATGCTAATAGATGTAAAGCCCGGCAATGTATTAATCTCATTAAAATAAATCTTACCGGTAACTTTATCAACAAAAAAGTCAACACGCGATAAGCCTCTGCAGCCGAGCGCCTTGAAAATACGAACCGCGTAATCACTGATCGCAGCCGTAGTCTCCTCCGGCAAAGCTGCGGGAACCGCAAATCCCGACTTGTTGTCGATATATTTTGCTTTGTAATCATAAAACTCGTTTGAAGGGATAATCTCGCCCAAAACGGACGCTCTTGCGTCTTCGTTTCCTAGCACGGCACATTCAACCTCACGAGCATTAATATATTCTTCACAGAGAATTTTTGAGTCTATCTTTGCAGCTTCCTCAAAAGCAGCTTTGAACTCAGCCTCGTTATGTACCTTTGATGCGCCGAGCGACGATCCTGCGTTACAGGGCTTTACAAATATCGGATATGAAAACTTTTCCCTTATCTGCTTTAACATTTTATCAGAATACGGCGGATTTAACACAAGCCACTGCGCCTGCGGAAGTCCTTCAAAATCGGCAAAGAGCTTTGTTGCCGCTTTGTCCATACCGACGGACGATGATAAAACGCCGGGGCCAACATACGGAATTCCACTCATTTCAAAAAGCCCCTGTATACAGCCATCCTCGCAATAATCACCGTGCATAACGGGAAAAATCACATCTACGTTTATTATACCGTCAGCCGTTACAAGGCCGTGATCCGAAGGATCCGGCGATAAAACAGCTTTCGTTTTCTCCATCTCGGTCCATTTACCGCTGCCTATCTCCTCCGGAGTGCAGTCTGTTTTATACCAGTTGCCCTCTTTAGTTATGCCGACTTTTATAATGTTATATTTATCTTTACTTATGTTTTCCAGCACCGATTTTGCAGAAATACACGAAACTTCATGTTCTCCTGATTTTCCACCAAAAATGATAAGTAAATTTTTCACCGAAATCAAACCCTTCAATTTAATTAATCTATTTTAATCTCCGCGTATATATCGCGTTTTGATACGCCTCTCTCCTGTGCCACCTTTTTCATAGCCGTCTTTTCATCGTCTCCCTGTGACAGGAAGTATTCGTATCTTTCACGTACGGAGCAGTTTATTTCTTCTTTCAAGCCGTCTTCCGACGCACCCTCTATAACCAAAACAAATTCACCCTTGGGCGGTTTTTCTTCGGAATAAAGCGTTTGAGCCTTTTCCAAATCAGTTCTGATTATTTCTTCATGTAGTTTGGTAAGTTCTCTGCAAAGCGCTATGCGTCTGTTTCCGAATGTCTCCAGCATATCGCGCAGTGTTGTACGGAGTTTATGCGGGGCTTCATAAAATATGAGCGTCCGCTGATCGTTTTTAATCTCCTCAAGCCTTTCACCGCGGCTTCGCTTGTTTACAGACAGAAAACCCTCAAAAGAAAATCTGCCGGTAGGAAGACCGGATACAATAAGAGCGCAAATTGCCGCAACACATCCCGGCACCGGCACAACGTCTATGCCGTTTTCTGCGCAAAGCGCAACAAGATCCTCGCCGGGATCTGATATGGCGGGCGTTCCCGCGTCCGACACAAGCGCTATATCTTTCCCATCATGAAGAATTTTTAAAAGCTCTGTGCCCTTCTCCCTTTTGTTGTGCTCATAATAGCTTATCATCTGTTTTTTTATGCCGAGATGATTCAAAAGCTTTAGTGTTCTGCGCGTATCTTCAGCGGCTATTATATCGACAGACGAAAGTGTTTCACGGAGTCTGTCGCTTATATCGGAAAGATTTCCTATGGGAGTTGCACACAAATACAGTTTTCCGTTCACTGCTCCTGTTTTCCCCTTTCGTAAATCCTTAATATTTCACCGGAATATTCTCCGTCTTTACCGTACACATAAAGAGTAGGCATTATTTTCATAAAAGGGCCGCCGCCTTTTGCGCCTTCAACAAGGAAAAGGTTAGGTTCTTTCCCTTCTGCCGGTGCAATAAGTCTGAGTCTTTTAGGCTCAATCGAATACTTACGCATTGTATAAAAAACATCCGTAAGCCTGTTTGCTCTGTGCACCATGCAGAGCTTGCCGCCATATTTTAAAACGTCAAATGCATTTTTAATAACATCATCAAGCGTGCAGAAAATCTCATGTCGTGCAGCAGCTTTGACATCCTTAGGGCTTTCCGCACCTGAACCCACTTTTTCATAAGGCGGATTACACGTAACTAAGTCAAATTTTTCGTATCCAAAAATTTTTGCCGCATCTTTCAAATCTCCCTGCAAAATGTCAATACAGCCGATTTTATTGTATTCAACGCTTCTTTTAGCCATAGCCGCTACGTCATTTATTATTTCAATTCCGCTTATTTTGGCAGTTTTACACTTTGCATATATAAGCAGCGGTATAATGCCGCTGCCTGTACAAAAATCAAGAACTGTGTCGTTTTTTGAAACAGAAGCAAAATCCGCGAGCAGTACGGCATCCGTACCGAAACAAAACCCGCGCGTGTCCTGTATAATAAAAAGGCCGTCACGTTTTAAATCGTCAAGCCTTTCGTATTCGTAAAGCTCCATCGAAATTACCACAGCCTTTCAAATTCAAAAAACAGACTGCGGCATTTTATGCCGCAGTCTTTCTTTTTTAGCCCTGTTCAGGCGCCCCTACGGGACAAACGTTTGCGCAGTTACCGCATTCTATGCATGTATCAGCGTCAATTTCGTATTTTGAATCTCCTTCTGAAATGCAGGATACGGGACATTCTGCTGCGCAAGCACCGCAACTGATGCATTCATCTGAAATTATGTATGCCACTATAATACACCTCCTTATAAATTCCTCATATAATGTACCACACAATAGAACAAATTTCAAGTGTTTTCCTTAAAAATAATCAAATCGTAATCAATTATTTTAAAAATGTTCATTATTTAGTGCCGGTTGAGCCAAAACCGCCTTCTCCGCGCACCGTGTCCGAGAGCTCTTCAGACAGCACAAATTCTGCCGCAACATACGGCATAAACACTATCTGCGCTATTCTTTCTCCCGCGGAGACAATCTGCTCCTTACCGGAATGATTATGAAGTGTTACCATTATCTCGCCTCTGTAATCGCTGTCTATTACACCAACCTTATTTGCAGGTGCAAGCCCTCTTTTAGTGGCGAGACCGCTTCTTGCGAAGATAAAGCCGGCAAGTCCTTCCGGGATTTCAATTGAAACTCCGGTGTGAACTACATAAGTTTCTCCGGGACTTATTTTAATATCACCGTCACAGAGAGCGTATAGATCAGCACCGGCGGAACTTACTGTTGCGTATTTCGGTATTACCGCTTTTTCGTTTAATACTTTAATTTTAACTGTTTCCATATTACTTCATCTCAAAAAACGCTTTATAAGCCTTATATGCGCTGTAAACGTCAACCTTGCTTGATATTTCATATGGTGAATGCATTGAAAGAAGCGGAACGCCGCAGTCAAGCGTGTCTATGTTCAAGTTAGCCACATACTGCGAAATTGTACCGCCGCCGCCGAGGTCTATTTTACCCAGCTCCGTACTCTGCCATAAAACGCCGCTTTCGTTAAACAGTTTGCGGATTTCGCCTACAAACTCAGCGGAAGCGTCCGATGCGCCGGACTTACCTCTTGAGCCTGTATATTTCATAATAGCAACGCCGTGCGCCGCATGTGCCGCATTGTTCTTTTCCATCACGGAAGGGTAATTCGGGTCATGCATAGCACATACATCTGCCGAAAGGCATTTTGAAGATGACAAGCATCTTTTGAGCATTATTTCATTATACTCGCCTTTTATAAGCAGGCATATCTCAGCCATTGTATCCTCAAAGAAGTGTGAACGCATACCTGTTACGCCCATACTGCCTATTTCTTCTTTGTCAACGAGTAAGCAAACAGCCGTCTTTTTCGGTTTTTTTATTTCAAATATAGCTTCCAGAGACGTATATGCGCAAACCTTATCGTCCTGTCCCCAGCCGGATATAAAACTTCTGTCAAAGCCGGTGTCTTTTAACTTAAACGCAGGAACAAACTCAATTTCGGCACTGATAAAGTCTTCTTCACAGATTCCGTATTTATCGTTCAAAAGAGAAAGCACCGCCGCCTTGTACGGCTCCTTTTCGTCTTTATCGTCAACCGGTATTCCGCCGGCTAAAATATTAAGAGCTTCGCCTTCTATAGCCTTGCCTACTTTTTTTGTATACTGCTCATCGGCAAGATGCGGCAAAAGGTCTGAAACAGTAAATGTTATATCGTCATCTGATTCTCCGATGCTAATATCAACTGAACTGCCGTCAGCTTTAATAACAGTTCCGTGCATGGCAAGCGGAATTGCTGTCCACTGGTACTTCTTGATACCGCCGTAGTAATGCGTTTTAAACAGCGCCATTTCGCTGTCCTCATAAATCGGTTCGGGCTTTAAATCAAGTCGCGGTGAGTCTATATGAGAACCTATGATTCTCAGACCCTTTTCTATATCATCACTGCCTATTACGGCAAGCAGAACGCCTTTACCGCGATTTACGGCATACACCTTATCGCCCGCTTTGAGCGATTTAAACTTTGAAAGCGGCTTAAAACCGTTTTTTTGTGCAGCTTTTTCTGCTTCCTTTGAAAACTCACGTTCTGTTTTGGCTCTGTTTAAAAAGTCTTTATATCCTTCACAAAATTTAAAAACTGCTTCTTTATCTGCTGTTTTCCATCCGTTTTCTTTTTTATAAAATAAATTTTCCATCTTAATCATTCCTCGGTATTATCAGTTTCATTATTATCGTTTTCAGCGTCTTCAGTTTCGGATTTTTCCGAGAAAAGCGCTTCAAATTCGTCGCTTTCGATTTTTTCCTGTTTTATAAGAAGCTCTGCAATCTCACAAAGTTTAGTGTCATTTTCGGTAAGAAGCTTGATGCAGTTATCGTAGCAAGATTTAATGATGCCGCTTACTTCCTCGTCAATTTCAGCCGCAAGCGCTTCACTGTAATCCTTGCTTCTGCCAAGGTCTTTGCCGATAAATACTTCCTCGTTGCCCGTGCCGAATGTCATCGGTCCGAGCTTATCGCTCATACCGTATTTCATAACCATATTACGTGCAATAGAAGTTGCGCGTTCAATATCGTTTGAAGCTCCGGAGCTTATATCGTCCATTTTAAGCTTCTCAGCTACTCTGCCTGCAAGTAAAACAGTAATCTCTTCAAGCATTTCCTGCTTCGAAACATAAAATTTATCGTCTTTGGGAAGAGACAGAGTGTATCCGCCTGCACGGCCGCGGGGTATAATTGAAATCTGATGTACAGGATCCTGGTTCGGGAGAAGTCTTGAAACAAGGGCGTGTCCCGCTTCATGATATGCCGTAAGCTTTTTGGATTTATCGCTCATAACCCTTGTTTTCTTTTCGGGACCGGCTATAACCTTAATCATGGCCTCGTCAAGATCTTCTTTATTAATAACCTTTTTCTTTTTACGTGCCGCGAAAATAGCGCCTTCGTTCATAAGGTTTTCAAGATCTGCGCCCGTAAAGCCTGCAGTTGTCTTTGCGACTACGGATAAATCCACATCGTCCGCAAGCGGTTTGCCTTTTGAATGGACTTTAAGAATTGCTTCTCTGCCGCGAACATCGGGAACTCCAACTACAACCTGTCTGTCAAATCTGCCGGGTCTGAGAAGTGCAGGATCCAGAATATCCGGCCTGTTTGTAGCGGCAAGTATTATAACGCCCTCGTTTATACCAAAGCCGTCCATTTCAACAAGGAGCTGATTTAATGTCTGCTCTCTTTCGTCATGACCGCCGCCGAGGCCTGCGCCTCTGTGTCTGCCGACAGCATCAATTTCATCTATAAAAACTATGCAAGGTGCCTGCTTTTTGGCTTGTTCAAACAAATCACGTACACGTGATGCACCGACGCCGACAAACATCTCCACAAAGTCGGAACCGCTTATGCTGAAAAACGGCACGCCCGCCTCACCGGCTACGGCCTTTGCAAGAAGTGTTTTACCTGTTCCCGGAGGGCCTACAAGCAGCATACCCTTTGGTATTCTCGCACCGAGCTCAGTATACTTTTTCGGGTTTTTGAGAAAGTCTACAATCTCCTGCAGTTCTTCCTTTTCTTCATCTTCTCCCGCAACATCGTCAAATGTTTTCTTATTCTCGGAGTTTTCTGTCATTTTTGCACGGCTTTTCCCGAAGGACATCATTTTTCCTCCTCCGCCGCCGTACTGTGACTGTTTAATAAAGAAGAACCAGAACAGAATAAATATAATAACAAATATTATGGTAGGCAATACGGAAAGCCACAAAGGAAGCGCCTGAGGCGGAACCATTGTAAGTTTCATATCACCGTTATCAACTTTTTCGCGTAAAATATCTCCCGCTTGCTCATAAAGCAAATCAGGCGAATCTATTGCAACCGTAATCTCGTTATAGTCTTTTCCCTGTTCAGATTTGGGATTGTTGAGTTTTGCGTTTACAAGACGCTCCTCAACATACATTTCTGAAATATTACCGTCTTTTAATTCTTTAACAAAATCGGAAAACGATATTTCAAGCTTGTTCCCCGTATTAAACAATGTAAACAGAAAAGCAATTACTATAAACAAAAGAATGTAAATGCTTATATTCTTAAATATTTTAGACAATATTATGCCTCCTCTCCTGCTACGTTAGTTTACCACAATGCATCTGTGTTTGCAAGTGACTTTACAAAAAATTAACAGTTTAATATTCCGCGTATACTTCGGGCTTAAGTATGCCTACAAACGGAAGATTTCTGTATTTCTCGGCAAAATCAAGTCCGTACCCGACAACAAATTCGTCGGGTATGTCAAAGCCTACGTAGTCAGGCTCAATATCCGCAACACGTCTGTCAGGTTTGTTCAGGATTGTACAAATTTTTACTGTTTTCGCGCCACGGGCAATAAGTATTTTCTTCAGATATGAAAGCGTCAGGCCCGTATCGAGAATATCTTCGCAAATAAGCACGTCAAGTCCTTTTATATCGTTATCCAGATCTTTCCTTATCTGAACAACGCCGCTTGTACGTGTCGCAGCACCGTAGCTTGAAACGGACATAAAATCAACCGTTACATCAATGCTTAAAGCGCGTATAAAATCTGCCGTAAATACAAATCCGCCTTTAAGTATCGAAATAACCAGTAGTTTTTTATCCTTATAATCATTTGACACCATGTGCGCAAGCTCTATTGTTTTTTCTTTAAGCTCTTCCTCCGAAATCAATACTTTTTCTATATAGTCATACATAATAAGTATCTCTCTCTTTCCGATTAATATGTTAATTAGTTGTCTCTGATGGAAAAATAGAGCGTATTATCGCTGTTTTTTGACGCAAACACCGCATCGGCTCTTATATCACCGACACACGCTATCTCATCACCGCTTACGAGAAGCGGTATCCTGTCACGCTCTGCGGCAGGTATTTTCAAATCTATAAAAAAGTCTTTTATCTTTTTAGTTCCCGTCATACCAAACGGCACAAACCTGTCACCCGAACGTCTTTGACGGACCTTATATTCAAAACCGCTTTTAACGCCTATTGACTTTCCTTCTGGTTTTTCTTTTGAAAGGCAGGCATAAACGCCCGCTTCTTTTATGAAAACCGCTTCCCCGGGTTCTATATCATATTCAAAACAAACTGTTCTTTCAGGTTTATGAATAAAAATCTTTTCATATTCACAAACAGCCTCATCGCCGGTCGGAAAAACATATTTTTTCCCGGTCTCCGAAAAAGCCAAACGCAAAACACCTTCAATATCTCTTGCAGTAAGGCTTAAATTCAGTTTTTTTATCGCAGAAACAATTACCCTTTTTGCGACAGAAACAGGAAGACTTTTCAAAGCGTTTTTATCAATATAAACGCCTGACTCTGATTGCGTAACAGCTTCTGTCCCATCGGCGATTTGCTGAATGCATCTGTCATCTTCCGCAAAATATGACGAGCTCTTAAAAAGCGTATCAACAATCGCGGGGTTAACTTTTTTCATCTGCGGCAAAATATTATGTCTTATAAAGTTTCTTGTATAAACATCCGTATCGTTTGTTTCGTCCGAAACCCATTTTATGCTTTTTGAAATCAAATATTCCTCTATTTCGGCGCGTTTAATATTTATAAGCGGTCTGAAAACGCCGTCGCCGCGGGAAAACCCTATACCTCGCATACCCGCCGTTCCGCTGCCGCGCAAAAGGTGCAAAAGTACGGTTTCCGCGTTGTCGTCCTTATTGTGCGCCGTAAATACAGCGGTGCTGTTTGTTTTCTTTAAAACGTCAAAAAAGAAAGCGTATCGCTCTTCTCTGCCGCATAGCTCTTCGGAAATATTCTTTCCCTTCGCAATCTGAGGAATGTTCAGTTTTTTTACAAAAAAATCTATATTGTTCTTTTCGCAAAACTCTTTTACAAACTCTTCATCGCGGGCGGCAGTTTCGCGAATCCCGTGATTTACGTGCGCACAGTATATTCTTATATTTTCCTGCTTTCTATATTCCAAAAGCAAAGACAAGAGGCACATACTGTCCGCACCTCCCGATACTGCGGCAACAACGCCGTCTCCGCGGCATAGCATGTTATTTTCTTCAATATTTGCACAAAACTTTTTGAAAAGCATATAAATCTCCAAATTTACGGCTCGTGTCTTTCTTCAAGTTCCATATATGTAGTATACTCTCCGCGCCACACAAGCGGAATTGTGCCTGTTGAGCCGTTTCTGTGTTTTGCTATAATACATTCTGCCAGATTTTGCTCTTCGGGCGGTAAATCGTCGCCGTTTTTTCTGTTTAAGAACAAAACAATATCCGCGTCCTGTTCTATTGCGCCCGATTCACGAAGGTCTGAGAGTATCGGTCTTTCCCTGGTTTCGCTCGCACGGGACAACTGTGAAAGTGTAAGTACGGGCACGTTTAAATCTTTTGCCATTATTTTAAGAGAACGTGATATTTCAGCTATTTCCTGCTGTCTGCTGTCTGTTCTTCCGCTGCTCTGAACAAGCTGCAGATAGTCAATTACAACCATACCGAGACCGTTTTGAAGTTTGAGCTTTCTGCATTTAGCGCGCATCTCCGATACGGTTATACCGGGAGTATCGTCAATATATATAGGGGTTTTAACAAGGGAACCCATTGCGTTTGCTATACTCTGCATCTCTTTTGCAGTAATATTGCCTGTTCTAAGGTGTGAACTGTCAACTTTTGCGGCGCTCCATAAAAGCCTGTCAACAAGCTGCTCTTTTGCCATTTCCAAACTGAATACGGCAACAGGTTCATTCGACTTTTCCGCAACATTTTTGGCAAGGTTTAACGCGAAACTCGTTTTACCTATACCGGTTCTCGCAGCAAGGATAATAAGGTCTGTTTTGTGCAGACCCGCCGTCATTTCATCAAAACGGTTGTATCCGGTTGAAAGGCCTGTGATTTTCCCGCCTTGCTGACGTACTTTTTCAAGTGTTCTTATGTTGGTAGGCAAAATGTCTCGGATATGATGAAACTCTCTCTGTCCTTTGTTTTGCAGAATGTCAAAGATTTTCTGTTCCGCACTGTCAAGTACCTTATCAACTTCATTTTTCTCATCATAGCACATCTGCGAAATCTCGCCTGCAGCCGTAATTAGCTTTCTCAGCACAGATTTCTGGCTTATAATATCTATATAATACTTAATATTCTGCGTTGTACTTACTATCTCGGTAAGCTGCGCCAGATAAGACACGCCGCTTACCTTTTCAAGTCTGTCTCCGAGTTCTTCCGAAAGAGTTATAATATCTACCGGTTTGCTCTCCGCAAAAAGGCGCGATAATGCATCAAATATTGCTTTGTGCTGTTCCAGGTAAAAATCATCGGATCTAAGCGTTTCTATAGCTTTAGTCAGCGCATCGGCACTAAGAATCATACTGCCGAGCACTGCCTGTTCCGCTTCAAGACTATATGGCATTGAACCGCCGATTGGTGCGTCCATTAAAAAATCATTCCTTTTAAAATTATGTAATTATTTTTCCCCTTCAACAAGCACGTTAATCTTTGCACTTATTTCAGGATAAACTTTAACTTCAACTTCAGTGTTTCCTATGGTTTTAATTCCGTCTCCGAGAACAAGTTTGCGTTTATCAACAACAACATGAAGCTGCATCTTAATAGCGTCCGCAATACCCTGAGCCGTAATTGAACCGAAGAGTTTTCCGTTATCGCCGGCTTTTGCGGAAAGCTTTACTGTTTTTCCTTCAAGCTTTGCAGCCGTTTCTTTTGCTGCCAAAATCTCCTGTTCTTTGTGATATGCTGCAGAGGACTCTTTACCTTTAAAATCGTTTATCGCCGCCTTTGTAGCTTCAACGGCAAGGCCCTTCGGAAACAAAAAGTTTCTTGCATAGCCGTCGTTTACATTTACAAGATCTCCTTTTTTCCCTTTTCCCTTAACGTCGCTTTGTAATATAACTTTCATAATATGTTACTTCCTTTCAAACAAATATATTGTTAAGAATTCAGATATTCGTCAATAGCATCTTTCAGCATTTCACAAGCTTTTCCGGGCTCAACATCTTCAAGCTGTGCGCCGGCTATGGTAATATGTCCGCCTCCGCCGAGTTTTTCAAGAACAACCTGAACGTTTACCTCTCCCGCCGAACGCGCGCTGATTACTGTTTTTGCAGAAACACCGGAAGACAAAACAAAAGAAGTGTCAATTCCTTCGATATCAAGCAGTTCGTCTGCCGCGCGGGCAACAAGCGTTTGAGGCAATTTTGCATCAGATACAGCTATGGCTATGTTATTTTTATATATAGTCGCGGATGAAACCAACGCTATCCTCTTCATATATGAATCAAAATCAGACTTGAACATTTTCTTTACTGCCAGAGGTTCCGCGCCGTTTCTGCGCAAAAACGCAGCTGCTTCAAACGTTCTGGCGCCTGTTTTAAGAGAAAAGCCCTTTGTATCCATATACATACCGGCATAAAGAGCCTTTGCTTCTACGGATGACAGAAACGATTTGTCGCTGATATACTGCGAAATCTCTGCTACCATTTCACATGTTGAAGAAGCATACGGCTCGTGATAGAGTAATACCGGATTTTGAATAAAATCCGTCGCACGTCTGTGATGATCTATTACTGCCACCTGATCTGTTTGCTGCAGCAGCTCAGGATACTCTGACAACGACTTAATATGTGTATCAACAACTATTAAAAGCGTTTTTTGATTGATTATTTCACGGGCATATTCGCGGCTTATAAAAGCATCTTTCATAACATCCTGTGCGGACACGTCCGATACTATATTGGAAACAACACTGTCAGCTTTATTTATTATCATATAAGCGCGGCAGCCGTTTCGCCTTGCATAAGAAAGAATGCCTACTCCCGCGCCGACACAATCTACATCTGCCATGCTGTGTCCCATAACAATAACCTGTTCGCTTTTCAGAATAAGCTCCCTTAGCGCATGCGAAACAACCCTTGCGCGTACTTTCGTTCTTTTCTCAACCTCGCGCGTTTTTCCGCCGAAGTATTTGAAACTAACGCCGTCGCGGATAACAGCTTGATCTCCGCCCCTGCCGAGCGCCATATCTAAAGCGGCGGCAGCAAATGAATCGTTTTCTTCAAGCGTTGCGCCGTCGAGACCGACGCCGATGCTGAGCGTAGGAACTATACTGAGTTCGGGCATAAGTGCTCTTACCTCATCTAAAACCGCAAACTTTTTATTTACTATTTCGTCAAATGCTTCGTTTGTAACAAAGAGAACGTATTTATCTTTCTCAGTTTGTTTTATAATACCTCCGGCATTACGCGCCATAGCAAAAAGAATTTTTTCTATTTCCGAACCAATTAAAGGTTTATCCTTATCGGGCGCATCGTTTATTACTTCGCTGTAATTATCAAG
Organism: Clostridia bacterium; assembly: GCA_017620205.1. Lineage (GTDB taxonomy): Bacteria > Bacillota > Clostridia > UMGS1883 > UMGS1540 > UMGS1540. The sequence continues at coordinate 20,781 of JAFZQX010000013.1, forward strand.
CGATATTATCATCTCAACAGGACGTTCGTTTTTATATCTTTCCGCAATCTCTTCCGATTCACTGATATCAATGAAATAAACAAAAATAATATCGTCTTCATCTGCCGAGGATATTCTGTGCGCCAAAACCTCATACAGCTTTTCGTAGAGTTTTGCTTTTGTTCTGAAGCCCTCTCCTCTGACATTATCCGTTTCAAAATCCGGCACCAGCGTTTTAATATCTCTTTGAGATAAAATTTCTCCGCAAACCGCATCTTCAAGCGCGTTGTTATACCAAGATATTTTTCCGGATTCCGTCAAAACGGCAACCGGAAACGGAAAGCCTGCCAGCGACTGTGTTTCTGCGTTTTTAATTTTCGGCGTCAACCGTTCAAGATATCCCGCCATTCTTCTCTGCGCAACCCTTGCGGAAACTGCGTTTATTATCCAAGCAAGTATGAGCGCAGACAACAGTGCCAGTCCGAGTACCGTTTCTTTCAAAAGCAGTGCGGCAACCGAACCCAAAACAATTATAGCTGTATATAGAATATTAACCGGCTTCTTTGGATATTTACCGCTTTTAATACCATTTTTCATATAAACACCTTTATGCGTATCTGTTACGTAAATCTTTAACGCTGTCAACCGTTCCGAGTATAAGCAGTCCCGGAAGAAGAATAGCAGCCCCGATACCCGTGAGTACGGAAACTATATAAGTAAATATATATATTATAACCCTTATCTGCTTTTTAATGTTTTTCTTTTCAAGGCAAAAATCAATATAAGAAAGACCGCCCAAAATAAAAAGCATTGATACAACCGATACAAGGTTAAGCGCAATACCGTTTGTTTCAAAAAATAATGACGTTAAAACAATAAGCAAAAACACCATTGTGAAACCGCGACTGAGCCTGATCTCCGGAAAGCGGCGCAGGTTCGGAAACGAAAGACCGTTTTTCTCAAGGAAACTGCGTGCAATTCCAAAAACTATGTATACGCTCATGCACACCGTAATTATCAGAACAGACGGCAGCATTAAATCAAGAGCTTTAATTATCAAATCAATATCCTGTGCTTTAAAAGAATTTGCACCTGCCTGCTCAAAAATATCTCTGATTTCATTCATCTTAAATCCCGTAACCACATGAAATGCAGATTTATTGCCCTCTTTCATCAGATAGACTACCAAGAGCGCAACAACAGTAACGGCAATGGTACAGGAAGACGTCATAATTGAAGACAATGTCTTATTTTTATTAAATCCGTATCCCAAAGACAAAGATACCAAAACCGCGAACGCAGTATATGCCGCAGTGTAGACGATATTAAATTTTGAAGAGCAAAATATTGCGGCAAGTGATAACGCACAGTATAAACCAAACGCTTTAGGCCCAAATGCCGAAAAGCAAAAAGTTAACACAACCGTTAAAAACAGCACCGCAATGAAATCAAAGCCCCAAAGGAAAAGACAAGCCGATGCACCTACAGCCAGTGCCGCAAAAACATAATTTTTGTTCATTTTATCAGCCCTTAGTAATATTTAAATATCTCAAAAGCGCCGTTGTATCAAAGTTTTTATCAAGTTCTTCTTTGTTTCCGGAAATAAGCTCACGAACCTTTGTGTCTATCATTGGATAGCCTATGCCGAGCGTATCGGAAAGTAAATATGATTTTATAATAATATCGGCAAGTGCTTCCGCCACATCGCGGCTGTCAGCACTTTTTGCCATTCTTTTGCATAGTTCAGATGTACCGCCTATGATATCAGCTATTATAAACTGCGATAATCTGACATTCTTGGTAATATCGAGTTCGTCTCTCATGTTTCCCCTCCAAAAGAATATGATATCAATTTATTATATCAAAGAAGGACATAAAAGTCAATCAAATTTGCAGAGCAAATATTATATTTTTTGTAGGTTTACAATAGATGTGTTACATTCCGGCATATTTTCATACGAGTAAACTCATATAAAAATATGTCGGCTAAAAAAGTAGCGAACAGAAACTTTTTGTGTTAAAGTTTAAGTACCACCAAAAACCACGCAGAA
>JAFZQX010000044.1 GCA_017620205.1 Clostridia bacterium
CGCGACAGAGCTTTCATACACATTGTCAAGCACCAAATGCGCTGCAGGTATAATGGGTTCTTGCGGCAATGTAGGTCATAGTGCAGCGAACTGCTATACAACACACTCAAAAATCCAGGGAAATGTATCTGCTACAGATTCATATATGGTAACTGCAAACTGCTACGCTAAAGACGCAATCGCAAGCGCAACACCTGCGAATTTAGGACTATCATATATAAAAGACCTTGACGGAATAAACAATGGGTATCCTGTTTTGGTGTGGGAATATGAAAAGGAAAATCCGGGAGCTGTAAAAAGTACGGTTTCTGTAAACAAATCAGGAAACGGCAGTATTGATTTTGTTCCTTCTGCGATTACAGAAACAAGCATACCGGTTTATACAGGTCAGGGACTTGGTTTTACCGTTTCACCTTCACCGGGTTCTGTTGTGACAAAGGTTAATTATGACGGTTTGGCGTTGACACAGGATGTTAACGGTAAACATACTTTTAATGTTGAAGGGGACGGAACATTAACGGTATCGTTCAAAACTCCTTCGTCGAATGATATAACTATTTATGTGTCAGGGAACGGAAATGACGCAAACGATGGTTCACAGGCGGCGCCGCTGAAAACAATACCGGCGGCTATACTTGCCACAAGAGAGGCGCTGGGGAACAAGACTATCAATATTGCTGACGGTGAATATTCCGCGGAGAATACAATAATACTCAGCGACATTGATGACAACATAAATTTCTGCGCATATCAGGGCGGAGAAGTTATATTTAACGGCGGAAAGAACATTGATAAAGCATTGTTTAGCGAATACAGTGAAAACCCAAATATTCTTGTTGCGGACTTGACCTCGGCAGGCATTACGGATTTCGGAAGAATTAAGACTGTCGGATACGGAGCTTATGCTAACGTTCCTGATGCCGGTTATAATCCCGTTGTAGCAATTGACGGAGAATACCAGACTCTTGCAAGGTATCCTAATAGTGGGTATATGTCTGTCAACAGCATAGTTTCGGGCTCGACAAACAGTGAGAATCTTTCATTTACAACATCATCTGTTAATGCGACAAAATGGCAAAATGAAGATAACCTCGGTGTGTTTGGCTTTTTTGCAAATACATGGGCTGATTTGAGCGCTCCTGCAACTGTGACTGCTAACGGAACAATCTCGTTAAATACACCAAGCTATTACGGCGCAGATGCTTCATCATCGCGGTTTTATATATTTAACGCGCTTTCCGAACTTGACACAGCCGGTGAATACTATCTTGATACAACAAACGGAATGCTGTATATATATAAACCTGAAAATTGGGCTAGCGTTGAGGAAATATCGTTTTCAGCGGGAAACAATAATATTGTTTCTGTAAATGATGCGGTAAATGTGACATTTGAAGGTATTACCTTTGAAAACACCAATGCAACCGGTTTGAGAGCCCAAAATGCAGAAGGATTATCTGTTTTAAACTCAAAGTTTAAAAACATTGGTAAATTTGGCGTATATGTTTCTTCGTCAAGTAATGCAACAATCAGTAATAATACTATTGAAAACATTGGTGTATCAGGAATAGTTTATAATAACAGCGGCACAAGAGATACATTAACTTCGTGTAATACAGTGATTTCCGACAACGACATCAGCTATGTAGGCTATACACGAAAAGCAGGTTCGTATGCTGTTGATATAACTAACACGGTGGGAGTTACGGTATCCGGAAATATAATTCATAATATGCCTCATGGCGCTATTTTGTATCAGACATGTAATGATACGATCATGGAGTATAATCAAATCTACAATACTAACACCGATGTATTTGACTCCGGCGCATTTTATAGCGGACGCGATTGGACAACAAGAGGTAATATTATAAGATATAACTATATTCATGATTTGGGAATCAATCCGTATTCGTCCGAGGCGGATGTTCAGGCGATATATCTTGATGACGCACATTCCGCAACTACTGTACTCTACAATGTGTTTTACAAAGTTCCGGCAGTTATAAAAATTGGCGGCGGAAGAGACAATGTTTTCAGATATAACTTGGTTATAGATTCAAATTACTTCTTTAAGGTTGACGAACGCTTGACAAGATCTGCATTCAGCAGCGGTTATGAGACTATAAAAGAAAGATATGCGGCAGTTCCGTACACTTCTGCCGCATGGTCAAAGTATAATCATATATCTAACATTATGCAAGACAATCCGACAAGAGCTAAATATAACAATATTGAGTATAACGTAAGATATAATTGCAGCAATTATTTTTCTCACCCATCGGATGCATTTCTTACAAACGGATACAATAATGTGAATAATAACCAGACAATTAGTAATACCGGCTTTTTCCTTGATTATACAAATGGTGAATTTTCTCTGTCAAGTTCGGCAAATTCAATAAATTCAACGGCGTATAACTATATAAAGGATATTCCGTTTGAAAGAATGGGATTTTCAACAAACATAATTAAGGTAAACTCTTTTGATTTAACAGAAGCCGGAACAACTTTGACGGCATCTGCAAACGTATCAAATTATACAGGCGAGGATAATATTGTTATGCTTTACATTGCACAATACAGTGATGACTCGCTTGTCAAAGCCGATATAAAGAGAATACCTGTCAGCGCAAAAGCCGCAGCGTCCGACACACTGGTAACGACAAAGCATAATGACGCCTCAAGCGTAAAAGCGTTCTTGTGGGACTATGACCTTAAGCCTCTTTGTAGGGCTAAATAGTTTGCAAAGCATAGGCGGCACCATATTAAACGGTGTCGCCTAATAAATTAAGTACATGAGTTTATTTGTTAGATTTTGGAAGGAAGGACAACGGTATGTCAAAAATACCTGAATCGCTAAAGAAAAAAATTAAACGTAATATAGAAAAGATAGGGGCGGATTTAAGAGGGTTTCCGGAGACAATTGACGGCAATTATTTATCAAACAGAGAAACTGCAATAAAAATAGGACATATTTTTAACTGGACACAGAGCTTTTTTACGGGCATGGCATTATGGGCATATATTGACACCGGTGACGAATTGTTTCTTGATTGGGCAAAGCAATTTAAAGACGAGTATGCCGATAAAGTTTTTAAAACGCCGATGGATACAATGCATGATATCGGATTTTTATATTCGCCGTATGCGGTAATGCTTTACAGCATTACCGGCGATGAAGAATTTAAGGATATTGCTGTAAAAGCAGCTGATGTTCTGGCAATGCGCTTTGAACCGAAGGGCAGTTATATAAGAGCTTGGGGGAGAATGGATAATATAATTCCCGGTTATGTCAGCGATGAGCTTGCCGGCAATCATTTTTTTACCGAGAGCAGAGGCCTTGCAATTATCGACTGTATGATGAACGTGCCGCTGCTGTTTTGGGCAAGTGAAGTTACGGGGCATCCGTTTTATAAAAAAATAGCAATAGCTCATATTGATACAATATTAAAAAACTTTATACGGGATGATTATTCAATAACACACGCATTCAGATTTTCAGAAGAAACAGGCTTGCCGTTGGGAGAAACAAGTTATGACGCCTTTTCCGGAGACTCTCATTGGGCAAGAGGAACAGCTTGGGCGATTTATGGATTTGCAATAGCCTACAATTATACTAAAAAAACAGAGTATCTTGATGTTTCCGTTAAGCTGCTTTGTAAGTTTATGCGTGAGTGTCACGGTGAAATTCCTATATGGGATTTCAGACTTCCCGATAATGAGGAGAAAAATACAGATACTTCCGCCGCGGCGATTGCGTTATGCGGAATTATTGAAATTGAAAAGAATAAAAACAGTATTCAGCTTAAAAACTATAAAAAGATTTTGAGAGAAAAACTTGAGAAATATATAGATTATAATGAAAACGTCATGGGGATTTTAAAAGAACAAAACGGAAGACACGTTTATGCGTCATATGGCGATTATTTTCTTATTGAGAGCTATATGAAAGCAGAGGCTGATATAAAGATATGGTAAGGTGTTTTAATAATTTGACCTTTTATTAAGTCAAAGATAAAACAGGACACTGATTACAGAAAGAGAGGCAGAATAGATACAATGATTAGAATTGGTGTGCTCGGAGCATACAGAGGGACAAGTATGATTAACTATTGCAAAGCTTCTAAGAAGGCAAAGGTTGTTGCAATTTGTGATAAATGGAGCGAAGCAATAGAAGCACAAAAAAAGAATTTAAATGATGACACCATAACATATTATGATGATTTTGAAGATTTTATCAAGCATGATATGGACGCGGTTGTTTTGGCTAATTATGCTAATGAACACGCGCCGTTTGCGATAAGATGTCTGAATTTAGGATTTCATGTTTTCAGCGAGGTTTTGCCCTGCCAGACAATGAAGGAAGCCATTGAGCTTATTGAAACGGTTGAAAAGAGCGGAAAGGTTTATGCATATGGTGAGAATTATTGCTATATGCTTGCACCATACGAAATGAAAAAACTGTATAAAGAAGGAAAAATAGGCGAATTTGAGTATGGCGAGGGCGAATACATACATAACTGTGAGAATATATGGACATCACTTACATACGGTGATGAAACCCATTGGAGAAACAATATATATTCAACGTTTTACTGTACTCATTCGCTTGGTCCCATAATTCATATAACGGGATTAAGGCCTGTTTTTGTTACAGGCTTTGAAGGAACAAAAAATGAAAGAAAACTGAATGTCGGAGCTAAGATTGGTTCATTCGGAATAGAAATGGTTCTTCTTGAAAATGGCGGTATTGTAAAGAGTATTCATGGAGGATTATATAAGAATTCTGTTTGGTATTCTGTTTATGGATCAAAGGGAAGAATGGAATCAGCCCGCGAAGACGCAAAAGCCGGTGAAGTATCAAGAATATATGTAAATGTTGATGGATACCCCGGTGAGTATGGAGAGGAAAAGATTGAAAGCTATGAGCCGAAAGGTTATGCGGATAATTTAGATAAATATTTCGGTCATGGCGGCTCCGATTATTACTGTATGGACCAGTTTGTAAAAAGAATACAGGGTGACGATGATGCAGATATTATTGATATTTATGAGGCTATGGATATGTTCCTGCCCGGAATGTTTGCATATCGCTCTATATTAAAGGGTGGAATACCTATGGAAGTTCCAAATCTACGAGATAAAGCTGTTCGTGACAAATTCAGAAACGATACTATGTGTACCGATCCGAAAGTTGCGGGAGAAATGCTTATTCCCACATTCTCAAAAGGAACTCCCGATATTCCCGATGAAGTATACAAAAAGCAAAAGGAACAGATGGAAAAAGGACTTGAAAACAGCGAGTATTTTATTGCCGCAACAACACAAGGCAAAATTGATAAGGAAAGTGAATAACTAATGAAACGCACTATAAGAACGCCGTATTTTGAAATCGGAACTAAGAATTATATTTACGGAGACACACTTCTGGAATACGCGAAGGCGGCTGACAAAGCGGCGGAAAAGTATGATATAGATGTGCTTTTTATCTGCCCTGCGGTTGAAATACGCAGAGTTGTCGAAAACACAAAAAATCTTATTGTTTTAGCGCCGTATATGGATACGCTCCGCCCCGGACGCGGCATGGCGGATATTCTGCCCGAGGCACTGAAAGCTGCGGGCGCAGAGGGCGTTGTTGTAAACCACTGTGAAAAACCTATGAGCTTGCCGCAGATAAAGGCGACTATTGACAGGGCAAGAGAGCTTGATATGCTCGTTTTTGCGTGCGCGGACAGCGTTGCGGAAACAAAAGCTATAGCTGAGCTTCATCCCGATATAATAAACCCCGAGCCGTCGGAGCTTATAGGCGGCGCGGGCGGCAAGGTAAGCGATATGAGCTATGTTATGGAGGTTATAAACGAGATACGCAAGATAGATAAGGATATACTTATTGAGCAGGCGGCAGGTATCACAAACGGTAAGCAGGTTTATGACTTTATTATGGCAGGCTCGGAGGCTGCGGGAGCGGCATCGGGCATTATGAACGCGAAAGACCCCTTAGCCATGATAGACGAAATGATAGGTGCTGTGCGCCGCGCGGCAGACGATTTAAAGAAGGGGGAAAACTGATATGACATACAGAGAATCCTTTAAGGTACAGTCCAAAGACCGTGCTTATACGTTTCATGACGTTACGGCGCAGGCAAAAGAAATAGTCAAAAAATCGGGCATTAAAGAGGGAATATGCGTTGTGTATTCTCATCACACAACCTGCTGTGTCATAACGCAGGAGTGCGCTTTTGACATGTCAATGACAGGTCTTGAAACGCTCCAACAGGATCTTGTAAACGTTATGGACAAAATGATACCCGAATGTAAGTATGAAGGCATGTATCTGCACCCCGGCCCGAAGGCTTTAAAATTTGCGGAGGAGCATGATGAGGACGCATGGGGCTGTCACAATACGGACGCGCATCTCCGCTCGTCAATTATTGGCAGAAGCGAAACGATTGTAATTGAAAACGGTGAGCTTGACCTCGGTGAGTTTGGCTTTATACATTTTATAGATTTTGATAACACAAGAGCAAGACAGAGAACTGTTCAAGTATTGGTTATGGGGGAATAAAAATGAAAATAGGATTACTACCGCTTTACGTAAAGCTTTATGACGATTTCACACCTGCTTCAAGAACGCGCCACGAGGCGTTTTATGAAGAAATATCCAAACTTTTTGAAAAGAAAGGCACAGTAGTTGTAAAAAGCTCTTTTTGCAGAATAGAAAGTGAGTTTGCAGAGACTGTAAAGCTTTTTGAAACTGAAAATGTTGATGCGATAGTAACGCTTCACATGGCTTATTCTCCTTCACTTGAAAGCGTAAAGATACTGTCGAATACAAAGCTTCCTATCGTTGTGCTTGATACAACATCTGTTTTTGAGTTTGATAATATGAAAAGCCCTGCCGATATAACATATTGTCACGGAATTCACGGCGTTATGGATATGTGTTGTATGCTGAAACGTTACGGAAAGGACTTTGCAATCGCGGCGGGACATTACAGTGAGTCTGATGTTATTGAAAGGGTTTGCGGATATGTAAGAGCGACAATAGCGAAGAAAGCGTTTTCCGAGACAAAGGTTGCAATGTTCGGCGGCCTTTTTGACGGTATGGGCGATTTTCGCGTGGAAAACGAATTGTTATTGGGACGGTTTGGGATTAAAGTCATTGAGAAATCGGCTGCTGAAATGAATAAATATATGGACGATGTACCCGATAATGAAATAGCATTGGAGTATGAAAAAGATAAAACAAAATATGATTTCGACGAAAGTGTAATTGAAGCTGAATATACCGAGGAACTTAGGTCTTCGTTGGCTGTTCGTAAATGTATAGAAAAAGAGCAATTTACTGCCTTTACAGCCAATTTCAGAAACATGGGGAAAAAGTCGGGGCTTTCGACAATGCCGTTTTTGGAAGCGTGCAAAAGTATGGAAAACGGTATTGGGTATGCCGGAGAGGGTGATCCGCTTACCGCGTCGCTTGTTGGCGCGTTGTTAAAGGGATATCCTGAAACTACTTTTATGGAAATATTTTGTCCTGATTGGAAAAAAGATTTATTGTTTTTGAGTCATATGGGTGAAGTTAATTATAGGATTGTAAACAGTAAGCCGTATATAAGAAGGGCAAAAATCAACTATGCCGAAGGAACCATGCCCTATGCCGGATATGCAAGAATGAAGGGCGGAAAAGGTGTTTTTGTAAATATATGCCCGACAAAAGATGATTTTCGTTTGGTTATTTGCAATGCCGAAATGCAGGAATATGCGGAAGATAATTTTCCGTATAACGTAAGAGGCTGGATGAAACCTGACAATCTTACCACTGCAGAATTTCTTGAAAAGTTAAGCATAAACGGCGCAACACATCATTCTGCTTTTGTTTATGGCGCAACGGTAAGCGAACTTGAATATTTCGGAAAACTTTTGAAAATAGAAACCGTAATAATAAAATAGGAGAAATGTATGTATATAGGACTTGATATAGGTACGTCTTCCGTAAAAGGCATTTTGACAACAAATGACGGAGAGATAATAAAAACATCTCATAAGAGCTTTTATTATACATATTTAGATAACGGCGGTGTTGAAATATCTGCCGAAGATTATATAGATGTATGTTTTGAAGCCATAAAAGAGCTTGCGGCGGGTGATGTTCAAATTGATGGATTTTGCGCGTCATCTGCAAGCGGGAATCTGCTTTTGCTTGATAATGATATGAAACCCGTAACACCAATATATAATTGGCAGGATAAAAGAGTAACTACAGAAGCAAAAGAAATTCTCGGCGAAATGGATACTTATGAGTTATATAAACGCACAGGCTGGCCGTTTTCATACAAAACTATGCCGCTTGCGCTTTTATGTTATATAAAGAAGCATGAGCCTGATAAAATCAAACAATGCGGGAAAGTATGTATGAGTACTGAATATCTTTATTATAAATTAACAGGGAAATGGGGAATCAGCACATCATCGGGTACACCATTTTTCCTTATTGACCAAAACAACGGCAAGTATATACCCGAAATACTTGAAAAGATTGGTATAAACGAGAATGATCTTCCTCCCATTATGCCTTGCGGCAGTGTGCTTGGCAAAGTAACTAAAGAAGCTGAAAGGCATTGCGGACTGAAAGAAAACACGCCTGTTGTGCTCGGCAGCTTTGACCATCCTTCAGCCGCAAGAGGCGTTGGAGTTTTGGAAGAAGGCGAGATGCTTTTGTCATGCGGTACATCGTGGGTGGCGTTTGTTCCCGTAAAGGACAGGAGCAAGATAGAAAAAGCGGGAGCGCTTATAGACCCATTTCTTTCCGAAAAGGGAGGACCTTGGGGCGCGATGGTGTCCGTGTCGTCTGTATCAGAGAGGATAAAACTCTATGTTGATAGGTATATAGACAATACAGACAAAAAGTTTGAGATTTTGTCAGGGCTTGCACAGAATAACTCATCAAACGGTCTTGTACTGCGCCTTACAGACGAGCCGTGTGACCAAAAAGTTGAAGGTTACGGAAAAGGCAATATAGCACATGCAATAATGGAAAGCGCAGTAAGGCTTTTAAAAGAGAAAATAGGAGCACTTGAAGATGTAGGGCTTTATGCAGAGTCTGCCGTTATGGTCGGCGGGCCTTCGTCAAATCCGCTGTGGCCGAAGCTTATATCCGAAATGCTGAAAATAGAGGTAAAAGTTAAACACGGCGCGTTTGCGGGAGCAATGGGAGCCGCAGAAATTGCTAAAGGAGAGATATAAATGCTTAATTTTGAAATTACCGATTATGACAAGTATGTCTACGAAAAAGAACTCCGTGATTTTTTGCCGGATGAGTTTATTGATTTTCATACTCACCTCAGTAAGAAGAGTTTTGAACGAACAGGAAAACATAACGGCGGCTCAACTTGGACAAGCCTTGTATATGACGAACAGACAGCAGAAGATTTGCTTGATGCATATAATAAAATGTTTACGGGTAAAACTGTGACGCCAATGATTTTCGGAGGGTGTATATTTGAAGTAAAGACAGTAAATAATTATGTTCATGATAAAGGGATTGAGCATAAATTACCAACTCTATACAGAACGACATACGATATGGACGCGGATGAGCTTGAGGCGGAAGTGAAAAAAGGCGGCTTTTTAGGGCTTAAACCGTATCTTTCAAATTGTCCGCCGTATTTACCGCCGAACGAAATAAGGATATTTGATTTTCTGCCTCATTCGCATCTTGAAAAAGCAAACAAAAACGGCTGGATAGTTATGCTGCATATCCCAAGACCCGGCAGACTTAAAGATAAAGTAAACCTCGCACAGCTTGCGGAAATAGAAGAAAAATATCCGAATATCAAACTGATAATTGCACATATCGGCAGGGCATATGCTAAAGAAGATATAGGGAACGCCTTTGACATAGTAGGCAAAGGCGAAAATACATATTTTGATTTTACCGCAAATCTCTGCGACGACGCTATAAGGGCGTGTATAAATGCGGCAGGAACAAAAAAACTCATTTTCGGCTCAGATATGCCGATAGCTATAATGCGAATGTACCGCATTGTAGAAAACGGCGTTTACTATAATATTGTGCCGCGTGGACTTTACGGAGATGTTGACGGCGAACCGCATATGCGTGAAACTGATGAAACAGATGTAACGCTTATGATGTATGAACAACTAAAAGCGTTTAAGCGTGTCGCACACGAATTAAGGCTGCCCGACAGGGATATAGAAGCTGTTATGCGTACTAATGCAGAAAAACTACTGAATGTTTGAAAGAGAGGATAAGTGTTTTAATATGCTTAATCAGTATGCTGTTGAGATACGAAGAAGGTTACATATGTATCCGGAGATAGGATTTGACTTACCAAAAACGCTTGAATTGGTTAAAGATGAGCTTTCAAAAATAGGTGTTGATTATACTGAAAAATTTGGCAAAAGCAGTATTGTGGCAACGTTAAATCCCGAAAAAAAGAATTATACTATAGGCATAAGAGCCGATATGGATGCACTCCCGATTTCAGAAGAAAATGATGTGCCGTATAAATCGAAAATTGACGGCAGAATGCACGCTTGCGGTCATGATGCGCACACGGCAATAGCCTTAGCAACATTAAAAGAACTGTATGCCATGAAAAATCAAATAAACTGTTGTGTTAAGTTTTTGTTTCAAAGTGCGGAAGAGGCTTACTGCGGAGCTAAATATATGACAGACGATGGAGTTATGAATGATATTGACTGTATTGTAGCCTTACATATGGAACCAAAATGCCAAACGGGTAAAATATTATTATGTCCGGGCGCGCAAAACGCAAATGCGGATCATTTCACTTTGGAGTTTTTTGGAAAACATGCTCATGTTGCATTCCAACAAAATGGAATTGATGCTAATATGGCTGCGATGAGAGCGTGTACGGAAATCGAATGTATGATAGCAAAAGAACTTTCGTTTCATGACATTGCTATATTTAATGCAGGCGAGGTTCGCGGCGGGACGGCAAGTAATATTATTTCAGATTACTGCCGTGTAAATTGCACGCTTCGTACGTGGGAAAAAGGTATTGAGAATAAAGTTCTTGACAGAATAAAAATAATAGCCGAAATGTCTGCTCAAATGTGGGGCGCAAAAGCAAAGCTTACTTTATTAAACCATTATCCAACCTTGTTTAACAACAATGAAATTGTAAACAAATTAAAATGTTCTGCTGCAAAAGTAATTGGATCAGAAAACATATCAGCCAATCCCCGTAGCATGGGTAGTGAAGATTTTGCATATTTTGCAGCTGAGAAACCCGGCGCTATGTTTCGGCTTGGTATTGCAAATGAGGAAAAAAGAAAAACATATGGTCTCCACAGTTCAAGATTTGATATTGATGAGGATGCTCTTGATATCGGGGTAAATATTTTTAAACAATTTGTTTTTGATAATATGGAACAAAGAATATAAAAGTATTAGCTTCGAGATGAAAAAGAAAAGAATATATAGAAATTTAGTAAAGGTTATTTGGATAGGGAAAGGAGAATGTTGGGGTTTAATTTGCTCCCCAAAAGTGATATTATGACCGGATGGATAAGAAGTAAGTATAATCCCTGCCTGCCTCTCGGCGAAAACGGTGCGAGAGCTACAGGCTCTGAAAAACACTTGGCTCTTTCAAGAACCATTGCTGCCGAAGGTGTTGTACTTTTAAAGAATAACGGAGTGTTGCCGCTTCATAGAAGTAATACCGTGGCTTTATTTGGAATACACCAAATAGAGTACATAAAAGGTGGCTCCGGAAGCGGTAACGTTACTGTTGAGTATGTAACAAATATATATGACGGTTTGAAAGAAAAAGCAGCGGAAGGCAAGATAAGTCTATATGCTGCTCCGAGCGATTATTATATAAAAATTTTACCTGACCTTCTTAAAGGAGTACGCACAGAAGGTTTACTTTTGGCAGATCCTTTTGTTGAAGAGCCGGTTTTGCCGGGTGAAATAGTTCAAAAAGCTGCAAAAAATGCAGATGTTGCAATTTGCGTTATAGGCAGAAATTCCGGAGAAGAATGTGACCGAGCAGGTAATAAAGGCGATTTTTATTTATCTGATACCGAAGAAAATATGCTTTCAGATATAAAAAAATATTTTGAAAAAATCGTGGTTGTTGTAAATTCGGGCGGAATTATTGATTTTGCGCATTTTGAAAGAGATGACAAGATCTCAGCTGTAATAATGGGCTGGCAAGGCGGGCAGCAAGGCGGTATAGCAATGGCTGATGTGCTTTGTGCCGATGTGTGTCCTTCAGGAAGGCTGACAGATACAGTGGCAGAAAGATTTGAAAGCTATCCTTTTTCAGATGCTTTTTCTGATACTAATAATTTTGTTAAGTATTATGAAGATATATATGTAGGATACAGATATTTTGAAACATTTGCAAAGGAAAAGGTTGTTTATCCGTTTGGCTTTGGACTTTCATATACAAAATTTGAAATAAGCGATTTAAAAGGTTCAGATGACGGAAAGACAATCAAAGTAAGCGCAACCGTAACAAACACAGGCGATATGCCCGGCAAAGAAGTGTTGCAGGTGTATTACAGCGCGCCGCAAGGCAAGCTTCATAAGCCTGAGTATGAGCTTGCTTCATTTGCTAAAACGAAATTGCTTTCACCCGGAGAAAGCGAACACCTGACGGTGGAATTCGATATAAATATAATGGCAAGCTATGACGATTTGGGCAGATGTGAAAAATCAGCTTATATTTTGGAATCGGGAAACTATTTTGTATATGCTGGAACGAATGTCAGAAATATAGTAAAGATTGATTACGATTTCTGCGTACAAGAAGAATACAGAGTAATAGAAAAGCTTTCACCCAAATGCGTGCCATACAGACTTGAAAAAAGACTTTCCGGCGAAGGGTGGGAAATGTTGCCTGTCAGCAGCAAACCCGAATTTGAGTATAAGGATATACCCGAAAACCCGGCAGAACCGCCCGAAACTCTTACAAAACTTGAAGATGTTGCCGATGGCAAATGCAGTATAGACAGCTTTATAAAGCAACTTACAGACGAAGAAAAAGCAAAACTGCTTTGCGGAACTGCCGACCCGGGGACATGGGGCAAAGGACCTTTCAACGGGTGGGCTGATTCCGGAGTTTCAAACACGGCGGGATTTGGCAACTGCCAAAGGCTTGGTGTTCCTCCGGTTATGACAGCTGACGGACCTGCGGGACTGAGGCTTTTAAAAGATTTGGGGATATACGCTACGGCATGGCCTGTCGCGACAATGCTTGCATGCACATGGAATACGGACCTGCTTTATGAATATGGCGTTGCGGTCGCAACAGAAGTAAAAGAAAACAATATCGGCGCATGGCTTGGTCCGGGTCTTAATATTCACAGAAATCCTTTATGCGGCAGGAACTTTGAATACTTTTCTGAAGATCCGGTTGTTTCCGGCAAAATGGCGTCAGCTGTAATTAAAGGCGTTCAGTCATTAAAAATTGCAGCGACACCAAAACATTTTGCCTGCAACAACAAAGAAACTAACCGTAAAAAGAGCGATTCTGTAATTTCGGAAAGAGCCTTGCGTGAGATTTATCTTAAAGGCTTTGAAATAGCAGTAAAGGAAGCTTCGCCATGGCTTATTATGACATCTTACAATAAGATAAACGGATATAATGCCTCAGTAAATTATGATTTGATTACAGGCATTCTTCGCGAAGAATGGGGATATGACGGCGCTGTCACAACAGACTGGATTTCGTACGGAATTCACGGGTTTGAAGTTAAAGCGGGTAATGATCTTAAAATGCCGTGGGGTTATCCGCAGGAAATTAACGATTTTGTTATGTCGGAAGTGCTTCCGCAATCTTATATTGATAATTCTGTAAAGCGCTTATTAGAACTGATATTAAAAATTGACTGTTAAAGGAGAGCTGATATGAGTATCCCAGTACCGAAACAATACATAAGGGATTTTGAGCGGCTTGGGTTTGGACTTTTTGTTCATTGGGGACTGTATTCGCAACTTGGTCAAGGAGAATGGACTTATAAAATACACAACCGTAGTATGAAGGAATATCAAAAACTGAAAGATACATTTACTGCAGAAGATTTTGATGCAGAAAAGCTGGTTTTACTTGCCAAAAATGCGGGGTGTAAATATATTACGCTTACAACACGTCATCATGAAGGATTTTCTCTTTATGACACTTGCGGATTGAGCGATTTTGACGCCGTGCACAGTCCTGCGGGCAGAGATTTGGTTAAAGAGTTTACAGATGCTTGCAACAAGCACGGCATTGTTCCTTTTTTATACCACACAACTCTCGATTGGCATAACAATGATTTTAATGATGATTTTGACAAGTATCTTGAATATCTCAGTAAGAGCGTAGAAATTCTTTGCAGAAACTATGGGAAAATCGGAGGACTTTGGTTTGACGGAAATTGGAGCAGACCTGATGCTGACTGGAAAGAGGATGAACTATATAAAACAATAAGAAAATACCAACCGGAAGCTATTATTGTTAATAATACAGGGCTTTCCAACAGGGGAGCTGCCGGTAATCCTGAAATAGACTCAGTCACTTTTGAACAGGGTACTCCGGAACCTATGAACCGTGAGGGAATGTCAAAATATATTGCTGCAGAAATGTGTCAGACAATAAATAACCATTGGGGAACAGCGGATTTGGATATTGACTATAAATCGCCGAGAGAACTTATAGAGAATCTCTGCCGGTGCAGAAAAGTTGGCGCAAATTACCTTTTAAACATTGGTCCTTCGGCGCAGGGCGGTATATCCCGATATCAGGAATGCCTTATGGAAACTGTGGGAAAATGGATGAAGCTGTACGGCGAAGCTATATACTGCGGAAGACCATATAATGCAAAAGGAAATAAAATGAACTTTATTTTAAAAGGTGATAAGGAGTTGTATTTATACTTCTTTGATATTGGAATTAAGGGCGACGATAATGTAGTAGAAATAAAAAATGATGATGGTGCATTAACTTTTGAGAATGTTCCGGACAAGGTTAAATCAATAGAATGGCTTGACAACAGAGAACAGCTTGAGTTTATCCAAGACGGCACCACACTTTCCGTAAATGCAACCAAATATCCTTACGGTATGTCAACGTGTGTCAGAGTTGCACGTGCAAAATTAGCATGATTGAATAATTTACATCATTTTCATGGCGGTATTATCACAAACAGAAATAAACTGAAAATATATTAGGAGGATTTAAGTAAGATGGAAGTCAGATGTGCGTCAAACCCGAAGGACGTTAAACACTATACAACAGACAGATTAAGAGAAGAATTCCATATTTCAAAGCTTTTTACAAAAGATAATATAAGAATGGTTTACAGCCATATCGACAGAATTATAACGGCAGGCGTAATGCCAGTTTTCCAGACGCTCAAGCTTGAAGCGGGAAAAGAACTTGCAGCTGAGTATTTCCTCGAAAGACGTGAAATGGGTTGTATAAATGTTGGCGGCAAAGGTGTTATTACTGTTGACGGAACCGAATACGAAATGAATCCCAGAGACGGAATATATATAGGTATGGGCAACAAAGAAGTTACATTTAAGAGCATGGACGAAAACGACCCTGCGAAATTCTATGTTTCATCCTGCCCCGCACATGCGTCTTATCCGATAGTTAAAATAGATATTACAAAAGCTAAGAAAGTTCCCTGCGGCTCGGTTGAAGAGTGTAACAAGCGCGTAATCAATCAGTACATTCACCCCGAAGTTATGAAAAGCTGTCAGCTCGCCATGGGTCTTACCCAGCTTGAAACGGGCTCAAACTGGAACACAATGCCGTGCCATACGCATGACAGAAGAATGGAAGTTTATCTCTATCTCGATATGGACGAAAACGACGTTGTATTCCACATGATGGGCGAACCTCAGGAAACACGCCATATCATAATGCATAATGAAGAAGCGGTTATATCACCGAGCTGGTCAATTCACTCGGGCGTCGGCACAAAGAACTACTCGTTCATTTGGGCAATGTGCGGTGAAAACCAGGAATTTACCGATATGGACCATATTGAAACAAGAGATTTGAAATAATCTGCTTAATTTTGCATATTTACTTAATTTCATATACTACTCCCTATTTAGTGGCTTTAGGGCAGTCCGCGCTTATGTGCGGGCTGCCAAAGAAGCTGCAATGTAACGAAGGAGACAAACAAATGGAAAAATATATACCTGTTGTAGTAATAAAAGAATTGGAAGAGGTAGATAAAATACTTCCCGCGCTTAAAGCAAACGGCATAAACTGTGCGGAGATAACTTTCAGAACATCGTGCGCCGCAGAAGCTATAAAGCTGGCTTTGGAAAAATATACCGATATGCTTATAGGCGCCGGTACCGTTATAAACGCGGAGCAGTGCGAAGCCGCTCTGAAGGCGGGCGCGAAGTTTATAGTATCTCCCGGTCTTTCGGTAGCTGTTGCAAAGATTTGCAACGAGAAAAACATTCCGTACTATCCCGGCTGCGTAACGCCTACGGAGATTATGCAGGCTTTGGAGCTTGGTATAACAACAGTTAAGTTTTTTCCTGCCAACGTATACGGCGGACTTAAAGCTTTAAAGGCGCTTTCGGGACCGTTCCCGCAGGTTAAGTTTATTCCTACGGGCGGTGTTGACAGAAGCAATATAGACGAGTTTTTGTCTTTTGATAAGATAGCGGCAATAGGCGGAAGCTTCTTTGTTAAAGAAGCGCTTGCGAAAATGGAGGAGAAATAATATGGCAAGAGTAGTTACATTCGGTGAAATAATGCTCAGGCTTGCGCCAAACGGTTATTATAGATTTTTCCAGAATGACCAGATGCAGGCAACCTTTGGCGGCGGTGAGGCAAACGTTGCGGTATCGCTCGCAAATTACGGGCTTGACAGCGTATATGTAACAAAGCTTCCGAAGCACGCGATAGGTCAGGCTGCCGTAAACAGCTTAAGATATTTCGGTATTGATACTTCAAAAATCGTCAGAGGCGGGGAGAGAGTAGGTATATACTTCCTCGAAAAAGGCGCTTCACAGCGTGGCTCCGTATGTATATATGACAGAGCGCACTCCGCTATTCAGACGGCGTCAAAGGAAGACTTTAATTGGGACGATATTTTTGAAGGCGCGGATTGGTTCCACTTCACAGGCATAACGCCCGCGCTCGGTGAAAACGTAGTTGAAATATGCAGAGAAGCCTGCAAAGTGGCAAAGGCGAAAGGCGTTAAAATCTCCTGCGACTTAAACTACCGCGGCAAGCTATGGACAAGGGATGAAGCGCGCAAGGCCATGACAGACCTTTGTCAGTATGTTGACGTTTGCATATCAAACGAAGAAGACGCGAAAGATGTTTTCGGCATAGAAGCCGAAGGCACTGATATATACGGCGGAAAGCTTAATCACGAAGGCTATAAGAGCGT
This sequence comes from Clostridia bacterium, assembly GCA_017620205.1. Classification (GTDB taxonomy): domain Bacteria; phylum Bacillota; class Clostridia; order UMGS1883; family UMGS1540; genus UMGS1540. The sequence continues at coordinate 17,407 of JAFZQX010000044.1, forward strand.
TGCAAAGCAACTCGCCGATAAGTTCGGATTTGAAAAGGTTGCGATAACGCTCAGAACTTCAATATCCGCAAGTGACAATGACTGGGCGGGTATGCTCTATGACGGAGAGGATTTTTACTTCTCAAAATCATATCATTTGCACATTGTAGATAGGGTCGGCGGCGGCGATTCCTTCGGCGGCGGACTTATATATTCTCTGCTTTCGGGCAAAAGCTCAAAGGACGCCATTGAATTTGCTGTTGCGGCTTCGGCTTTAAAGCACTCGGTTGAAGGCGACTATAACAGAGTATCCGTAGCCGAGGTTGAAAAGCTCGCCGGCGGCGACGCCAGCGGCAGAGTTCAAAGATAATTAAAACAAGGAGGATATATTATGTTCAGATTAGACGGTAAAATTGCGCTTATAACAGGCGCGTCATACGGCATAGGCTTTGCCATTGCAAAGGGAATGGCAAACGCCGGAGCGACTATTGTATTTAACGATATTAAACAGGAGCTTGTAGACAAAGGCCTTGAAGCATACAAGGTAGAGGGAATAGAAGCACACGGCTATGTATGCGACGTAACGGACGAGGACGCCGTAAACGCTCTTGTAGCACAGATTGAAAAAGAAGTCGGCGTTATTGATATTTTGGTAAATAACGCGGGCATTATAAAGAGAATACCGATGACCGAAATGAAGGCTTCGGAATTCAGACAGGTTATAGACGTTGATTTAAACGCTCCGTTTATAGTTTCAAAAGCCGTTATCCCTTCAATGATTAAAAAAGGTCACGGCAAAATTATAAATATATGCTCCATGATGAGCGAGCTCGGACGTGAAACGGTTTCCGCTTACGCGGCAGCTAAAGGCGGACTTAAAATGCTTACAAGAAATATCTGCTCCGAATACGGAGAATATAACATTCAGTGTAACGGCATAGGCCCCGGCTACATAGCAACGCCGCAGACGGCGCCGCTTCGCGAAATCCAGCCGGACGGCTCAAGACATCCGTTTGACAAATTTATCTGCGCAAAAACTCCTGCAGGCAGATGGCTTCAGCCCGACGAGCTTGCAGGTCCCGCAGTATTTTTAGCAAGTGAAGCTTCAAACGCCGTAAACGGACATATACTCTATGTTGACGGCGGTATTCTCGCTTATATCGGCAAACAGCCGTAATAATAAGTTAAACTAAAAAGGAGAGAATAACGTGAGATACAGGTTTTTGCGTTTTCCCGGCGGCAAAGCCAAAGCCGTGACTTTTAGCTATGATGACGGATTTAAAAGTGACAAACGGCTTGCAGAGACACTTTCCGAATACGGATTAAAATGTACTTTTAATCTGAATAATTTCAATACGGATGATAAATTAAGCGATGACGATGTAAAAAAATACATTCTCGGAAATGGTCATGAAATAGCTGTTCATGGTAAAATGCATCGCGCGGAAGGCGCTATGCGTAAAATAGAAGGTATTACAGATATTCTCGATTGCAGACGGGAATTGGAGAACAAATATTCTTTAATTATACGCGGTATGGCATACCCCGATTTCGGAATAAGAAAATTCACCGCTAATGTTACTTATGAGGATGTGAAAAATTATCTTAAAGAACTCGATATAGCATATTCGCGTACGCTTGGTGGAGATAATAACCGCTTTGAGATGCCAACTGATTGGTATGCCTGGATGCCGACAGCGCATCATGATAACCCTTGCATTATGGATTACATTGATGAGTTTATATCCATTGATATAGGTGTTCCGAATTATTTGATTTCATATCTTGAGCCAAGATTGTTTTATATTTGGGGACATAGCTATGAATTTGAAAGAAAAAACAATTGGAAACACCTTGATGACATTTGTCAAAAGATTTCCGGCAAAGAAGATATATGGTACGCAACAAACATTGAAATATATAATTATGTACAGGCGTATCATTCTCTGATTTATAGCGCTGACAGCCTAACGATATATAATCCAACCCTTTATACTGTTTATTTTGTTGCAGACGGTAAGTTATACAGTGTCAATCCAGGCGAACAGATAAAAATAAATGAAGATTAGATATTACTGACTGTCAAACGATGTATAAATGTTAATATTATGCCTGATTATGTTAATATATTGTCTATAAATAATAGCCTGATAGTTTTATAATGTAATTAGGAGTTAAGGAACTTGCTTATGGATTACTGTATTGGTATGGATGTTGGAGTCACTAACATTATAGCGGGAATAACAGCTAAACTCTGAAACGATGCGGGTCTTATTGGAAGCGCAATGTTGTGTAAAGAGCTTTTTCAATAAACTATGAATTATGATTTTTGCCAAATTGTTTTTTCATACACTCTACACCTTACCTTATGTGAAGTATGGAGAGTTAATAATGATTTAACTCTCCATTTCGCTAAGGTGATAAACAGGCTTAATTAGTTTGTGATTAATAATTAGTTATTAAAAATAGGGGGTTATATTTATGGTAAAACCTAAAATCGGAATAAGACCAACAATTGACGGAAGATGGGGCGGAGTACGCGAGAGCCTTGAAGCTAAAACAATGGCAATGGCAAATGCCGCTAAAGAGCTTATCGAGAAAAACGTAAGATATCAGGACGGCACACCCGCAGAGTGTGTAATATCTCCCTGCACAATAGGTGGCGGCGCAGAAGCCGCAAAGTGCGCGGACTATTTTAAAACGCAGAATGTCTGCGCGTCTCTTGCCGTAACACCCTGTTGGTGCTACGGAAGTGAAACAATGGATCTTTCCGGCGACACCGTAAAGGCAGTTTGGGGTTTTAACGGTACAGAAAGACCGGGCGCCGTATATCTCGCAGCCGTTATGGCAGCGTTTGCGCAGCGCGGCCTTCCCGCTTTCTCAATGTACAGTCACGATGTTCAGGATATAGAAGACAATTCTATCCCCGAGGACGTTGCGGAAAAGATGATACGCTGGGCAAAGGGCGCTTTGGCAGTAGGTCAGATGAAGGATAAAGCGTATGTAAATCTCGGCGGCGTTGCAATGGGTATTGCAGGCTCATACTGCGATATGTCCTTTATGCAGAAATACCTCGGCATAAGAGCTGAATTTGTTGACCTTACTGAGATACTGCGCAGAATTAATCTTGAAATCTACGATAAAGACGAATACGAAAAAGCACTCAAATGGATAAAAGAAAACTGCAAGGAAGGCTTTGATAAAAACGCGGGCAAAAACTTCCCCGAAATTATCACAAAGTCAAAATATATCCCCGCCGATAAGGATTGGGAATTTATAGCTAAATTTACTATCATAGTAAACGATATATTATACGGCAACCCGAAGCTCGATGAAATGGGCTGGCACGAAGAAGCGCTCGGCAAAAACGCGATAGTCGGCGGCTTCCAGGGACAGAGAAACTGGACAGACTGGCTGCCGAATGCCGATTTTACCGAAGCTATTATGGCAACGTCGTTTAACTGGAACGGCAAGAAAATGCCTACGCCTTTCGCGACGGAAAACGATACCTTAAACGGCATTTCCATGCTGTTTGCAACATTACTTACGGGTAAAGCGCCCGCTTTCCACGATGTGCGTACATATTGGTCGCCCGAAAGCGTAAAGCGTGTTACTGGAAAAGACCTTACAGGCAACGCCAAAAACGGCATAATTCACCTTATAAATTCAGGTGCTACCGCTCTTGACTGCACAGGCGCATCAAAAGACGAAAACGGTAAAGGAACGCAAAAAGAATGGTGGAACATGACGGACGCCGATATTAAAGCTTGTCTTGAAGCTACCGACTGGTGCAGAGCGGATTATGAATATTTCCGCGGCGGCGGTTTCTCAAGCCATTTCAGAACACATGCCGAAATGCCCGTTACAATGCTGCGTGTAAACATAGTAGAGGGAATAGGACCCGTTATACAGATTGCGGAAGGCTATACGTGCGATCTTCCCGATGAAATACACGAAAAACTCGATAAGAGAACAGATCCTACATGGCCTACAACTTGGTTTGCTCCTATCCTTACGGGCAAGGGCGCTTTTAAAGACGTATATTCCGTTATGGCAAACTGGGGCGCAAACCACGGCGTAACGGTAGGCGGACACGTTGGCGCAGACCTTATAACTCTCTGCTCAATGCTGAGAATACCCGTAACAATGCACAATGTTCCGGAAGATAAGGTTTACCGTCCGCACGCTTGGGCGTCATTCGGCACAGAGGATACACAGGCTGCCGACTACGCCGCTTGCAAGAAATACGGACCTATGTATAAATAGGTTAGAGGTGTAATTTTTTGTTATGAATAATATAGATTTTACATATTTAAAGAATTTTATGGATAGTCTTACCGGGTGGATCATCCCCGGTAATTGTGCGGTTGTATATAAGGACGGCAAAAAGGTTTTTGAATACAGTTCCGGCTTTGCTGACCTTGAAAACAGAGTCCCTATGACAGGCAAAGAACAGCTCTATATCTATTCATGTTCAAAAATTGCTACCGTTACTGCTGCTTTGCAGCTCTATGAGCAGGGAAAATTTCTTTTAAGCGATCCGTTATATGAGTATATTCCGGAATATGCTGATATGAAAGTAAAAACCGGAGACAACGAATATAAGAAAGCCGAAAAACCCATAACAATTCAGAATCTTTTTACAATGACGGCAGGGTTTACATATAATACCAATACCCCCGCATTTCAAAAAGCACGCCAAATAACAAATGGGAAAATGGATACCATGACTGTTGTAAAATGTCTTTCCGAAGACCCTCTTATGTTTGAACCCGGAGAAAGATGGAATTACAGTCTTTGTCATGATATTCTTGCAGGTGTTGTTGAGGTAATATCCGGCAAAAAGTTTTCGGACTATGTAAAAGAAAACATTTTCGACAAATTGGGAATGAAAAATTCATATTATCATATAACTCCTGAAATCATGGCAAAAATGGCACATCAGTATAGATATGAAACTGAAAATGAGCAAGACTTGGTAAACTTGCAGAGCGGAAAATTCCGCAACGGCAAAGTTGTTGACACAGGTCTTTCAAACCATTTGGTGTTTGGTGATGAGTATGACAGCGGCGGCGCCGGAATAATTACAACTGCAGATGATTATGCACTATTCTCTGCTGCACTTGCAAACGGCGGTATGGGACTTAACAAAAACCGCATACTTTCATCAAGTACCATAGAACTTTTAAAACAAAACCAATTGAATGAAAAACAGCTTCCGTATTATAATTGGCCGCAGCTTAAAGGATACGGTTACGGTCTTGGCGTCAGAACTATGATTGATAAAGCTGCAGGCGGCTCGCCCGGCTCTATGAATGAATTTGGATGGGGCGGAGCGGCAGGCGCAACTGTACTTATTGATACGGATTTAAACCTTGCTGCGTTTTATTCACATCATATGCTTAATCCACAGGAAGAATACTATCAACCGAGATTTAGAAATGTTTTGTATTCCTGCTTGGATTAGTTGATAAACACATAATTATAAAACTTAACAAGACGACAATAATTTCTTCTTATAATCATCCTTTTTGCCGTGTTATGGAGAGACTATGAAAATTATGGCTCTCCATAACACGGAACCCTTATTAAAGAAACAATCTATTATTAATAATGTATGTTACCGCTTGAGAGCGGCTCATACTATCTACTCTCTTTAAAAAACCCCGCGTGACAATGGGAACTGCTTTGACAAGTGGCAGTTTCCGGGGCACAGGGGGCATGAACACAAAGGAGGTTATATATTACAAAGGCGGAGCATTATATAAAGCTTTCAAAAAACGAACGCTTTATTACGGACCTATGTATAAATAAAGTTATAAAAGTTTTTTTTCATACACTCCACTCTTTTAGCCCAGTGTGCAATGGGGAACTGTCAGCTTTTTGATGGCTCTCCTTTACACATGGGCAAAGGAAATACATTTGAATTTTTTTGAATTGTTTTTTTCATACTCTACTCACCTTTTTACCTTATGTGTATATGGAGAGCCACAGCATTTTGGCTCTCCGGTGCACAAAGGTAACAAACAAAACATTCAGATTCTCCTCGGTTCCGAGGAAATATATAAATCTACTCTTCTTAAAAAACCTGCTTGTGTAGCGGTGGGCTGCTTTAGGGGAAGCAGCCCCGGCACAAGGGGGAAATGAAAAGCTTTTAAAACTATTGCTAATAATTATATTCTTCATTAATTGAAATAAAAAAGGGAAGTGACATCATGAAAGTTATAGTATGTGAAAATTACGATGAAATGTCAAAAAGAGCCGCTAAAATTATAGCGGCTCAAGTTACAATAAAGTCAGACAGTGTTTTGGGCTTTGCAACAGGCTCAACGCCCATAGGTCTTTATAGCGAACTCGGAAGAATGTACAGTGAAGAAGAAGTGGATTTTTCCGAGGTTACAACTTTTAATCTGGATGAATACTATCCGATAAAGAAATCAAATGAACAGAGTTATGATTATTTTATGAGAAAAAATCTCTTCTCAAAGATAAATGTAAAAGACGAAAATATTCACCTTCCAAACGGTGAAGCAGAAGATCCGCAAAAGGAATGTGAGTTTTACGAAAAGATGATAGAGAAAAGCGGCGGAATAGATTTACAGGTGCTCGGTATAGGCAGAAATGGACATATTGGTTTTAATGAGCCAAACTCTGTTTTAGTTCCTTCAACTCATCTTACAAAGCTGACTGAAAACACAATTAAGGCAAATTCACGATTCTTTGATTCTTTTGACGATGTTCCGAAACAGGCGCTTACAATGGGGATTTCAACAATACTTAACGCTAAAAAGATAATAATCCTTGCAAGCGGCGCAAATAAGAGAAAAGCCGTAGCGGAACTTATAAACGGCGAGATTAACCCCAAAAACCCCGCAACAATGCTTAAAACGCATCACGATGTTACTCTCTTTTGCGACAAAGAAGCATTTGCCGGTGCAAAACTCGGAATTGATATAGGCGGAACGGCAATTAAGTTTGCCGTTATAAATAACAATGAAGTTGTATATAAAGACAGCATTAAAACAGAGGATACGGAAGAAAAAATAATTTCAAGCATTACGGAAAAAGTTATAAGCCTTAAAAAAGACTACGAAATAACGACCGTCGGTATAGGTACTCCCGGAAGAATAAAAGAAGGGAAAGTCACGGCAACAAATATTCCGTTTAAAAATACTGCTCTTCAGGACATCATTTCTGAAAAGACAGGTCTTTATGTAGTTGTCGATAACGATGCAAACTGTGCCGCCCTCGGTGAAATAGAGTTTGGCAGTACAAAAGACTGTGAAAACATAGTTCTTGTAACAATCGGAACGGGCGTTGGCGGCGGAATTATTATGAACAGACAAATAGCGCGTTCTAATAATAACATGGGCGAGATAGGACACTTTGTCATTCAAGCGAAAAACGGCAGAATTTGTCCTTGCGGTCAGAAAGGCTGCTGGGAGCAATACTGCTCTATGACGGCTCTTTTGAAAGACGCTCTGAAAGCCGCAAAAAAGGATAAAGAAAGCATACTTTATAATAACATAGAAGACGGAAGCCTTACGGGCGAAGCTTTTTTTGACGCCGTCCAAAAAGGCTGCCCTGTTGCACAAAAGGTTTTTGACGATTATATCCGATACCTTGCAATGGGTATAAACAGCCTTGTAAATATTTTCGGTCCCGATGCAATAGTTTTGGCGGGCGGCGTTACAAAACAGGGAGAAAAGCTTTTAGAACCGCTTAAAAAGCTTATTGTCGGCGATTTGCGCTTGGAAATATCAACGCTTCAGAATGACGCGGGCGCTCTTGGCGCCGCAATGCTTTAATCGGATACTGTTAAAGATAGGTGATTTAAATGACAAAAACTTCTTTGGTTATAATGGCGGCGGGAATGGGGAGTCGCTTCGGAGGTCTTAAACAGATAGAGCCCGTCGGCGAACACGGAGAGGCAATAGTTGACTATTCCGTGACGGACGCTATCCGCGCGGGCTTTGATGAAGTAGTATTTATTATTAAAAAAGAAATTGAAGAAGATTTTAAAAGCACGGTGGGCATGAGAACGGAGAAGAGAATACCCGTTAAATACGTTTATCAGACAGTACCGCCGTACAGAAAAAAACCCTTTGGTACGGGCGACGCCGTTTTGTGCTGCAAAGGCGCGGTTGATAACCCCTTTGCCGTTATAAACGCAGATGATTATTACGGCATAGAAGCATATAAGATACTGCACGATCACCTTGTAAGCTCCCCGGATTTTGCTATGGTAGGGTTTGACCTTGCGAATACCGTTTCGGAAAACGGTACGGTTGCAAGAGGAATTTGCACAATAAAAGACGGATACCTTACTGACGTTACGGAGGTTACGGATATACCGAAGGATAACGACTATCCCGAAGGCACAATAGTATCCATGAACTTTTGGGGACTTACTCCCGCGGTTTTTGACGAGCTGACGGAGCAGTTTGAAGCGTTTAAGAAAACCGCAAATATAGAAAAAGACGAATTCTTCCTTCCAAGCGTTATAAACAACATGGTAAAGGAAGGCAGGGCGCGCGTCCGCGTTTTGGAAACGCGTGATAAATGGTACGGAGTTACATACAAAGAAGATAAAGCCGAAGTTGTTAATGCCATAAGGAAATTTACGGCGGAGGGTAAATATGAGTAATTTTAAAGAAGTTATAAGCCATTTCAATATCGACCGGTCGGCAGTTTCATACGGTGACGGACACATAAACGACACATATCTTATAGAGGTTACACCGAGTAGGTACATACTTCAAAAGATAAATACAGCAATATTCAAAAACCCCGCTGAGCTTATGGAAAACATTGAAGCCGTTACGGCGCATCTGGCAGAAGAGATTAAGAAAACGGGCGGCAATCCGAAGCGCGAAACGCTTATGCTTGTTAAAACGACAGACGGCAAAAGCTACTATAAGTCATCCGATGACGAATATTTCAGAATGTACAATTTCGTTGAAGATACCGTAACGTATCAATCGGCGCAAAAGCCCGGGCAGTTTTATGCCGCGGCAAAGGCGTTTGGTCTTTTTCAGAAAAGGCTCTCGGCATTCCCTGCGGAAAAACTCTTTGAAACCATACCGGACTTTCATAATACGGTAAAGAGATTTAAAGATTTTAAAGAAGCGGTAGATAACGATATTAAGGGAAGAAAAAAAGACGTTTTGCCCGAAATTGAATTTGCGCTTTCGCGTGAAAGCTTTACAGGTATTATAACGGACGCACTCGATAAAGGCGAAATACCTACTCGCGTTACGCATAACGACACAAAGCTTAATAATGTTCTTTTTGATAAGGACACGGACGAGGCTATATGCGTAATAGACCTTGATACCGTAATGCCCGGCTCGCTATTATACGATTTCGGCGACAGCATACGCTTCGGCGCTTCAAGCGGCGCGGAGGACGAGAAGGATCTGGATAAGATTTATTGCAGGCTCGACTACTTTGAAGCGTTTGCAAAAGGATTTCTTGAAGCACTCGGCGACGATATAACGAAAAAAGAACTTGAGCTTTTGCCCATATCCGCTAAGATGATGACTTACGAATGCGGAATACGCTTTTTAGGCGATTATCTAAACGGAGATACATATTTTAAAACGCACTACGCGGATCAGAATTTAGACCGTGCACGAACACAGTTTAAGCTTGTTGCCGATATGGAAAACAAAATGGACGAAATGAATATGATTATAGATAGGCTGGCTAAATAATCCGCATAACTGAAAAGGTGTGAAAACGTGACAGTGTTTAAAAATGCCTGTATTAACGGCAAATTCAAAGATATAAAAATACAAAAAGGTAAAATAGTTGAAATAGGTAAAATAGAAGATGGCGGAATTGACATCAGAGGCAAGACGGTTATTCCCGGCCTTATAGATATTCACACGCACGGTGCTGTCGGTGTTGACACAATGGACGGTGAGAATATTGAAAAAATCAGTCAGTACCTTGCCGAAAACGGTGTAACCGCTTGGCTTCCGACAACAATGACAATGGATATAGCTGACTTAAAAAAAGTCACCGATTCTATTCCTAATACCAAAGGTGCAAAAATATTAGGTTATCACCTTGAGGGACCTTATATTGCCAAAGGACGAAAAGGCGCGCAGAATGGTAAGTATATTAAGAATCCGGATATAAATGAGTTTAAAAGCCTTAAAAACATTAAAATGGTAACTATTGCTCCCGAGCTTGAAGGCGGAATGGAGTTTATCAAGAAATGCGATTCTCTTGTTTCCATAGGCCATACCGACTGTGATTATGAAACAGCAGCAGAAGCTGTCAAAGAAGGTGCTGTTTGTCTTACGCATACATTTAACGCAATGCCGCCTTTTAATCACAGAAACCCCGGTCCGATAGGCGCGGCAATAGATGAAAACATATATGTTCAGGTTATATGCGACGGACTTCACCTTCACAAAAGCGTTATTAAAATGCTATACAAAACATTCGGCGCAAACAGAATGATACTTATAAGCGACTCTATGCGCGCAACAGGACTCTCGGATGGAGAGTATGAGTTCGGCGGTCAGCCGATAGATGTTATAGATGGCGTTGCCAGAACACGCGACGGCGCACTTGCCGGAAGCACAACAAACCTTCTCGGCTGCGTTAAAAAAGCCATTGAGTTTGGAATACCTAAATACGATGCTATAAAGATGGCAACGGAAACCCCTGCAAAACTGTTGGGTGTAAATAAAGGCAAAATACAAGTTGGGTATGATGCCGACCTTTTGATAGTAGATGATGATTTAAAGATAAAAAACCGCATGATGTCGGGCTTATAATTCTAATATATAATGCTCCAAAGAGCTTTATATACATACACATCCTTTTTCAAACGATAGGAACCAATCCTTTCATGCCCTGGTAAAAGATGCAGAGAGCCGCGGCTTTGGTTTTTTTATTCGTTTTGCCGAACAATTAAGATTACTTAAAAGCCGCAGTTCTCTGATTTACAGGGTGTTAATACAGGAGGTAAAAAGACAAAAGCAGATTGTCTTGTGAAGCATAACATTCTAAAATGCTTTACAACATATACAAAAGATAAATCTGCAGTTTTTAAAGAAAGTTATTTTAATATAAAAAACAAAGAATTAAGAGCTATACTTATATCTTTATATGCGAAATTTGTTGAATTTAGACATATATTGACAAATCATGTCAATATATGTCTTTTTTTCGCTATAATTTATTACATAATACTTTTCTATGCTTTTTTGAGTGCTGAAATACTAAAAAAATTTACCTTCTTTTGCGAAAAAAGTCGAATAAAAAGAACAAAAACAACTTTTTGTCGGTATTTAAAACGGTTGTTTATAATAAAACCTCCGATTCGTTACCCGTAAAACCAATTCGTTTTAAAAAAATCGAATTGGAGGAATGTTAAATGGAAAATAAAAAATTTTACTGGATTATTGACGGCAAATATTATGAGGTTTCAAACGAAACATACTTAAAATATAAAAAAGATTATGACCATTCCAAAAGGTTAAAAGAATATGAAGCAGAAGTGACAGTTCTTTCCTTGGATAAAGTAATAACAAATGAACTTGACCTTTCGGAAGTATTGCCGGATCCGAGTGTTAACGTAGAAGACAGCGCAATAAATAGTATTCTTCTTGAAAAAATGCGTAAGGAACGAAACAAACTGTCATTGGACGAAAAACTTTTACTTGAACTTTTGTTTGAACGAGGTAAAAGCCAGGAAGAAGCTGCGAAAATAACAGGAATACCGCAAAGCACCATTAGTTATAGGCTTGAAAGAATACTTAAAAAGCTACGGAAAGCAATGGGGTTGAATAAAAAAATTTAAATAATTTAAAAATTTTTTTGGTGAAAATCAAAAAAAACTCACTATATAGTATAGTAGGGGGTAAAATACTTAACCCCGATGATTTTTGACAACTGAATACCCAAACACGAAACTTTAACAGTAATCCGAGCCTTCAGCAAGTGCGCCGAGACTTCCTGTGAAGGACAAGCCCTTCATAAAAAGGTCGCATATAAGGAACGAGCGTGTTACCACTTGGCTGTGATACAGATGCGGCTATCTGTGTGTCATGACGATTACTGACGATAATGATACTCCAACTACGGTTGCCCGGACGGATGTCGGGGAGGTGAAATTCCTGTGTTGCTTGCCAAAGCATTTCGTGTCAATGCCCGCAAAGTCAGGGGACAGGAATAATACTGATATTAAAGATAAACGATTTAAGAATCAAAAATACAGACGCTACGGGTTATCCGTATCGTCTGTGTTATTTGATTGATAAGACGAGTGTTTCGATTAACATAGGATAAGATTGGGGTGTCAATATGAAAAATATGATATGTTAAAAGGAGAGATATTTGTTGACAGATTTAGTTGCAGCAAACACTATACCAATATGGAAAAAATATAATTTGACGCCAAAAGAGGCTGCTGAATACAGCCATATCGGGCTTAATAAATTGGATGAATTATTAAATGATCCTATGTGTAGTTTTGTGTTACACATAGGCAAGAAACGCTTGATAAAGCGAAAAGAATTTGAAAAGTTTTTAGAGAGTAGACTGGAGATTTAATTATATAATATAGTTTTGACAAGAAATTTTAATACTTAATTGACTTTTTAGTTATATTAGGATATAATATAAATCTGTGTCAGACTCTTTGTATAAAGGAGTTGATACAATATGGGAAAAGACTTGAAAGGAAAAGAAATAGGTGCCGGAATTTACCAGAGAAAAGACAAAAAATACTCCGCAAGATATTTAAGTAGAATTACAGGTAAAAGAGTTGAAAAATATTTTGACAAAGTTAATGAAGCCAGAAAATGGCTTGCCGAAGCAAAATACGAAGAAGAGCATAATACATATGGTGTGTCTTCAAAAATGACGGTTGATGCTTGGTTTGACTTTTGGGTTAAAAACATAGTTGCCGATTTGGCACCCAATACTGTTAGAAATTATACTGAAAGATATAAAACTAATATTCAACCTGTAGTAGGCAGACTGTTGTTGTCTGAGGTAAAACCTCTTCATTGCCAAAAGATATTGAATGATATGAACGAGTTTTATGCTGGCTCTACTATCAGACAAACATATATAACGATGGGAACCGTGTTTAAATCGGCACTCATGAATGATTTAATATCAAAGCATCCTATGGATGGGATTCGATTTACAAAGCCTGTAAAAGCAGTCAATGACATTAAGTATCTAACCGTGGAGGAACAAAAGAAGTTTTTAGAAGTAGCAAAGAGGTCACATAATTATTATCAATATGCTTTGATTCTTGAATTGGGTTTAAGAACGGGTGAATTAGTAGGATTAACATGGGATAGTATTGATTGGAAAAATCGCACCTTGACCGTAAATAAAACATTAGAGTATCGACATAATAATGGTTATTGGCGAGCAGGTCCCCCAAAAACTCCTACGAGTTACCGTACTATACCGCTTACAAACAGAGCGTATGATATACTGATGGACATATATTCTACAAAAGACACAAGAAAACAATCCGACATACTATCTCAAAAACTTGATTTTGTAGATAGACATACCGGTGAAAAGTCTACTCTTGTAATGAAAGATCTTGTTTTTATAAATTACAGAACAGGAGAACCGGCAAAGAACAGTTCTTATGACACCCATTTATATAAGTTGTGCGAAGAAGCAAATATAAGAAGATTTTGTATGCATTGTTTAAGACATACATATGCAACAAGAGCGGTAGAGGCGGGAGTGAATTTTAAATTTCTCAGTTCTCTGTTAGGTCATGCTTCTATTAAGACCACCCTTGACAGATACGCACATACAACAAAAGATTCAATGCTTCAAGCTGTTAAGCAATTTGAGACAAAAATGAACGAAATTATGGCATAATTGGCGTAAAATTGGCGTAAACGCCTTGCGCAAAATGCCGAAAACCCTTGAAAATAAAGGAGAAATGATTAAAAATGAAACTAGGTATTGTAGGTCTTCCGAATGTAGGAAAGAGCACGCTTTTTAACGCTATAACAAAGGCCGGCGCGCAGAGCGCCAATTATCCGTTTTGTACTATTGAGCCGAATGTCGGAATAGTAGACGTTCCCGATGAAAGACTTAATGTTCTTGCAAAAATGTACAATCCCGAAAAGGTTACGCCCGCGTTTATAGAATTTGTAGATATAGCGGGCCTTGTTAGGGGTGCTAGCAGGGGTGAAGGTCTTGGTAACAAATTTCTTTCGCATATAAGAGAAGTTGACGCAATTATCCATGTTGTGCGCTGCTTTGACGATGACAATATAGTACACGTTGACGGCAGTATTGACCCGATACGCGATATAGAAACGATAAATCTGGAACTTATATTTGCCGATCTTGAAACAGTTGATAAGAGATACGAAAGAGTTTCAAAGCTAGTTAAAACCGGCGAAAAGAAATACGCGCAGGAAGCGGAGGTGCTTTCAGAAATAAAGAAAGCTCTTGAAGACGGAATGCCTGCGCGTGCAGCGAAAATTACAGAAGATGATTGGCTTTTGGTGCGCGACATGAATCTGCTCACCGACAAAAAGATAATTTATGCAACTAATATGAGTGAAGATGATATAGCAGACGCCGAAAATAACGACTATTATAAAAAGGTTGCAGAATTTGCAGCAAAAGAAGGCTCGTCCATTATGCCTATTGCAGCTAAAATAGAAGAAGAAATAGCTACACTTGACGATGATGAAAAAGCTATGTATCTTGAAGAACTCGGCATAGGAGAATCGGGCCTTGATAAGCTTGTCGCAAAAAGCTACGATCTTTTGGGTCTTATAAGCTACCTTACGGCAGGTCCCAAAGAAGTACGCGCATGGACAATAAAACGCGGAACGCGCGCACCGCAGGCTGCAGGTAAGATTCACAGCGATTTTGAGCGCGGCTTTATCCGCGCGGAGGTTGTTGCATATAAAGATTTAATTGAATGCGGCTCAAATCTTGCGGCAAAAGAAAAAGGCCTTGTCCGCAGTGAGGGAAAAGAATATGTAATGCAGGACGGGGATGTAGTTGTGTTCAGATTTAACGTGTAAGGAATAAAAATATGTATATTAAAGATTATTTTAAAAAAGATAAATCAATAATTTCTTTTGAGATATTTCCGCCTAAAAAGGATGCGCCCGTTGAAGGCGTTTTGGAAGCGTCAAAACTGATGGCAGATATGAAACCATCTTATATGAGCATTACATACGGCGCAGGAGGTACGTCAAGAGACAATACCGTCAGCCTTTCTTCTTATGTTCAGAATGAACTCGGTATAACGGCGCTGTCGCACTTAACGTGCGTCGGAACTAAAAAAGAAGAACTCCCCCGTATGCTTCGTGAACTTAAAGATAACAACGTAACAAACATACTTGCTCTGCGCGGTGATTTTCCTGAAGGCGGAGAGAATATGCCACTCCATTATAAGCATGCTTCAAATTTAATAGAAGAGATTAAGAAAACAGGAGACTTTTGCGTAGGCGGTGCTTGCTATCCCGAAGGACACCTTGAAAGTGACAATGTTTATATTGACATGGAAAACTTAAAATACAAAGTTGACGCAGGCGTTGATTTTCTCGTGTCACAGCTCTTTTTTGATAACAGCGTATTTTTTAATTTTCTGTACCGTGCCGCGGCAAAGGGAATAAACGTACCTATAGACGCCGGCATTATGCCCGTTACAAGCAAAAAGCAGATAAAGAGAATGTGCGCTTTATCGGGCTCGGCTCTTACACCTAAGTATAAATCAATACTCGATAAGTACTATGATAAGCCGGAAAGTCTCGAAAAAGCCGGCATAGCTTATGCTACAGACCAAATAATAGATTTAATTGCAAACGGCGTTTCGGGAATACATCTATATACTATGAACAAGCCGGAAATAGCCGGCGCTATTATGAAAAACTTAGAAGGAATAATCTGATGGTTATTGATGATGCTTTGAGATATATGGGCGTTTTAAAGCCAACAGGTGACGATAAAAAAAACGTCCGGAACGCCATTAAAGAAATTGAAACCGTTGCTCAAAAGAAGTGCATTATAAAAGAAATGCCCGTATCCGGTGTTGACGAATTACTCATCGGAAACGATATTTTAAAGCATATTGAAGGATGCGGCAGAGTGATTTTGTTTTTGGCAACGCTCGGCGCAGGTGTTGACAGGCTTATAAAGCGTGCACAGATAGAAAGCATGGCGGGGGCCGTTTATATTGACGCGGCGGCATCGGCTTTGCTTGAAGAATACTGCGACAGCTTGTGCAGAGAGATTTCAGAAACTAAAATAATAACAGACAGATTCTCGCCCGGGTACGGCGATATGCCGATTGAAATTCAGCCGAAGCTGCTGGAAGCGTTGGGGGCGAAAAAAATAGGAGTATCGGTTGCAAAGAGTTTTATGATGGTTCCGACAAAATCAGTATCTGCTGTAATTGGCGTAAAAGGAGATAAAGCATGAATTTTAAAGAAATGCTTGGTAAAGAACTGCTGTTTATAGACGGTGCTATGGGCACAATGATAGGTAAATGCGATGTTTTGCCCGAAGTGCTTAATATTAAAGAGCCCGAAAGAATTAAAAAAATACATACTGCTTATCTTGAAGCCGGAGCAGATATTATAACGTCAAACACCTTTGGTGCAAACCGTTTAAAGATGAAAGACTACGCCGTTGAAGAAATAATTTCAGCGGCGCTTAAAAATGCGCGCGAATGTGCGGATAAATACGGCAAACTGGTAACTCTTGACATAGGTCCTCTCGGGGCGCTTTTGGCGCCTATGGGAGATGTTTCATTTAAAGAAGCATACGATGTGTTTGCTGAAGCCGTAAAATGTTCGAAATACGGAGCCGACCTAATATCAATTGAAACGATGACAGATACTTATGAGCTTAAAGCGGCGGTACTCGCGGCAAAGGAAAACTCTGATTTGCCGGTTATCGCTACGGTAAGCCTTGACAAAGACGGAAATCTTCTTTGCGGTGCTGATATTCTGTCAGTGATATCGCTTCTTGAAGGACTTGGCGTTGACGCGCTCGGCGTAAACTGCGGTTTTGGTCCTGCGCAGCTTAATGAGTTTTTCGGTCTGATTAAAAAGTATGCTTCAATTCCCGTTGCCCTTGTGCCAAACGGCGGACTTCCCCGGTTTGAAAACGGCGAAACAGTGTATGACTTAACTGCCGATGAGTTTTCAGATTTTATGGCAGGATTTGCAAAAGGCGGCGCGCATCTGCTCGGCGGCTGCTGCGGTACAACGCCGGAGCATATAAGACTTACAAAGGAAAAGTGTAAGGATATCAAAATAACACCGCCCGTAAATAAGAACATTACATCTGTATCTTCGTTCGGTAAAGGCGTTATAATAGGGGAGAAACCCGTTATAATCGGCGAGAGGATCAACCCGACAGGAAAGAAAAAGCTTAAAGAGGCTCTCCGCAATAACGAAATTGACTATCTTTTAAGAGAAGGTATAAACCAGGACGAAGCGGGCGCTCATATACTTGATGTAAACGTGGGCCTTCCGGAAATTGACGAAGCGGAAATGATGTCAAAATGCGTTTTTGAACTTCAGAGCATTTTGAGCCTGCCTCTGCAGCTTGACAGCAGCTCTCCGGAAGTGCTTGAGAAAGCCATGAGAATTTATAACGGCAAACCGCTTATAAATTCCGTAAACGGTAAAAAAGTGTCTATGGAAACCGTTTTTCCGCTTGTAAAAAAATATGGCGGCGTAGTTGTCGGTCTTACGCTTGATGAAAGCGGTATTCCTGATACTGCCGAGGGCAGATACCAAATTGCCGAAAAGATAATAGATACCGCAAATGAGTACGGTATAGATAAAAAGAATATCATAATAGACCCGCTGACGCTTACGGTAAGTTCCGATCCGCAAGCGGCAAAAGAGACTCTTCGCGCTGTAAAGCTTATTTCTGAAAAACAAGGAGTAAACACAATACTCGGTGTTTCAAACATCTCATTCGGTCTTCCCCAAAGAGAAAAAATAAACGCCGCATTTTTGTCACTCGCTCTTCAAAGCGGTCTTTCCGCGGCTATAATGAATCCTTTAAGCGACGCTATGATGGCGGCTTATGATACTTATAATTTGCTGTATGCCAAAGATGCTGATTTTAAAGATTATTTAAGAAAATACTCAGAAGCTCCCAAGGAAGAAAAAAAAGCGTCTTCGGAACTCTCGCTCAGGGATTTAATAGTATTGGGACTTAAATCGGAAAGCTATGCTAAAACCGAAGAAATGTTAAAGTCAGTTGATCCGATGACGATAATAAACGAGCATATTATATCTGCTCTCGATGAAGTTGGGCGCGGCTTTGAAGCAAAGAAGATATATCTTCCGTCCCTTCTGACATCTGCGGAGACGGCGCAGAACGCTTTTGCGGCCATACAGGATAAATCGCCCAAGAAAGAGGAAACGGGAGAGAAGATACTGCTTGCCACCGTTTTCGGCGATATCCACGACATAGGCAAAAATATAGTAAAACTCCTGCTTAAGAATTACGGTTATAAAATTATAGATTTGGGGCGCGATGTTCCGCCCGAAAAAATAGTGGAAGCAGTAAAAGCAGAAAATATTAAGCTTGTCGGTTTGTCCGCGCTTATGACAACAACCGTTGTATACATGGAAGAAACAATAAAAGCGCTTCGCGAGGCGGGGCTTTCCGCAAAAGTTATGGTCGGCGGAGCTGTGCTTACGCAGGAATATGCCGATATGATAGGCGCTGATTTTTACGCAAAAGACGCTTTGGCGTCCGTAACATATGCAAAAACGGTGTTTGGAGCGTAAAATCAAGGCTGAAAAAAGTAAAATGACTTTTGAGCATTCGGGAGTATTCGGAAGCTTTAGCGAGTATTTAAGAGATTGAAATTGAATTTTTGATTTTTTTGAAAAAAGTGTTGACAAACGCCTCAAAGTGTATTAAAATAGCACATGTTGAAATTAAAGGGAGGTTTAAATTATGGGCAGCTTTATGGCTAACTCTTCAAATGTTGAGAGAAAATGGTATATAATTGATGCTGCGGGCAAACCCGTTGGCAGAGTTGCAACTATCGCGGCAACACTTTTACGCGGTAAACATAAACCTACATTTACTCCGCACGTTGATTGCGGTGATCACGTTATTATCATTAATTCTGATAAAGCGGTTTTCACAGGCAAAAAAGCGGTACAGAAGGTTTATTACAGACACAGCGGCTGGGTTGGCGGTCTTAAATCCGTTACAGCCGGCGAAATGATGGAAAAGAATTCCGACAGAGCTATGACTCTTGCGGTAAAGGGCATGATTCCCGATACCACGATAGGTCGCGCGGCGCTTACACGTCTCAGAGTTTATAAAGACGCTGAACATAAAAACGCAGCACAGAAACCGGAGCTCTGGACCGGTGAAATAAGATAAGGAGGTAAGACAAGATTATGGCAGAAAAAACTCAGTTCTACGGAACAGGCAGAAGAAAAAAATCTGTTGCACGTGTACGTCTTATTCCCGGTAAAGGAAGTATTACGATAAACGGCAGAGATATTGATGATTATTTCGGTCTTGAAACACTTAAAACTATCGTTCGTCAGCCGTTCGAGGTACTCGGCGTGCTCGGCAAATTCGATGTAATTTGTCTCGTTGACGGCGGCGGTGTTACAGGACAGGCAGGCGCTATCCGTCACGGTATTTCAAGAGCTTTGCTCGAAGCTGATGAAGCAAACCGCGCTCAGCTTAAAGCTGCAGGCTTCTTAACACGTGACCCGAGAATGAAGGAAAGAAAGAAATACGGTCTCAAGGCAGCCCGTCGCGCACCGCAGTTCTCGAAACGTTAAATTTACAATTACAAATGCTCAAAAATCCCACAACCAAGCGGTTTGTGGGATTTTTCTATGCCCGAAAATCTTTGATGAGTTTGTCCTGATTTGACGAAATTTAACCCAAAATAAATCAATTTGCTGGGGTTTATAAGGGGTGAAAATGCCTTTTTTGAGGTCAATGGGGTTTATAAAAGGGTGAAAATTGAGTTGTTTTTTTGGGGTTAGTATAACATTTTCGACTACTCGTTATTTTCATTTGATGGTTTTGTAAGAATTTGACCGAATTTAACAAAACAAAAATAGTTTTATAGTTTTTTCATAATAATATTTATGAATCACGAAAGGAGGGGTTGTATGTACCAAGTATTAAACTACGATGATAAAGACACCAAAAGAAAAAAGCATCAGCCTACACTTATGCAAATTGAATTTAGCACCTTGAAAAAAATCATATTTACATTTGTTATTATGTCTGTGCTAATAGCATTCGTGTATTTTTATAATATCCCCGATCCTAATATGATTCTTATTGCCGGATTGGTTTTGTGTTCTGCTGTTTTCGGATACGGTGGTGGAATTACGGCAGGCGTAATTATGCTTTTATATACCCTGTTTTTCTTTTCGACGGAACACAGCTTTATCCATTTTACAGAACAGAACATACAAAAGGTGTTTGTGACTATTATTGGAATTGTAGCTGATTTGCTTTTGGTATGTTCCTTAAAGCGTGAAGAAATAAAGGCGTTTAAAGATGTAAAATTTCTTACCGAAAAATTGCAGAACGAAAATGAAAATCTGCAAATTATTTCAATGCAAGATGTTTTAACAGGACTTCAAAACAGACTTGCACTACGACGGGACTATGATTTGTATAAAAACCGTGAGCTTACAGTTATGATGCTTGATTTAGACAATTTCAAAATAATCAATGATACTTACGGTCATACGAAGGGCGACAAAGTTTTGAAAAAAACAGGTGAGCTTCTTGCAAAAACTTTTGGCAAAGATTATTGCTACCGATACGGCGGTGATGAATTTCTTGTCCTCTGCCCTGACTTGTCAGAAAGCGAATTTATAGAAAAGCTCAACGATATGATGAAATCAAAACCAAGTTTAAATATAAATGAAATATCTGTAAATGTAGAGTTTTCATTCGGCTATGTTCACGATTTAGTGAGAGACATAGAAGATTTAAGACAGTTCTTTTCTCTTGCGGATCAGCGTATGTATGCGGCAAAAAATGCCAAGCAATAATGGTCTTTATATATAATATAATGCTTTTGTAAGCGTGTTTACTTTGCTCTTTTTTAAAGAGATAGTGAACACGCTTTTTTTATTGCCAAAATTTCAAAGAAAGGAAGGAAACAAAAATGATTTACAACAAATGCGATGACCGTAATAACCAAAGCGGTTGCTATGATCCGACTGCGTACAACGCATTAAGAAAAATTAAAAAGGATGAACGCAGAGCACTCATTCAAAAAATGAATGCCCTTGCCAATCAAAACGGTTATCAGATTATCAGTATTATCAAACTTCGTGAAATAGACTTTTAAATGTTCTTTATTCTGAGCGAAAGGAGGTCAAAGAGTTGTATGAATATTTTTACGGAGAGCAATCAAATCAGTTTTCGTTTTACAGAATACCAAAAATACTGTTTACTGATGAAGCCTTTAAAAGTATATCACCGGAGGCAAAAATTCTGTACGGCATACTGCTTGACAGAATGAGCCTGTCACAGAAAAACGGTTGGACAGACGATTACGGCAGAGTATATATTGTTTTTACCGTTGAAGAAATAATGTCCGCTCTCTGCTGTCAGAACCAAAAAGCAAATAAACTTATGTACGAGCTTGAAAAAAAGTGCGGTCTTATTGAACGCAAACGGCAGGGCTTGGGAAAACCAAATCTTATATATGTTAAGAATTTTATTGACAATTCAAAATCACACATCAAGAAATGTGAAAATCACACTTCTGGAAATGTGAAAAACACAAATCAAGAAATGTTAAAATCACACGCTAATAATACTGATATAAATAATACTGATTTTAATGATACTGATAATCCTTTCCTTCCGGAAACAGATGAGGATGAAAGAGCGAAATACAAAGAGCTCATAAAAGAAAATGTTGAATATGAGTTTTTAATCAGAAATTATCCGTATGACACAGACACCATAGATGAGATGCTTGAACTGATTTTAGATACAGTTTGCTCTAAACGGCAGTATATACGAATAGCCGGAGATGATAAACCGCACTCAGTTGTAAAAAGCCAGCTTCTCAAAATTACGAGCGAGCATATATCGTACTGTATGGACTGCCTGAAAGAAAGCACATCAGATGTTAAAAATATTCGTCAGTACATACTTGCCGCTTTATATAATGCTCCACTTACCATTTCCAATTATTACGGAATGAAAGTAAGACACGATATGGCAACAGGATAGGAGGTGAAAAATATGCCAAAGAAGAAAGAATTTGATCCTACAAAAGTATTGGAAGTTAAACTTTCAGAACTGCACCCATTCAAAAATCATCCGTTTAAGGTTTTAGACGATGATTTAATGCAGCAGACGGTGGATAGCATAACGCAGGTCGGTGTATTATCCCCTGCTGTTGTAAGACCGCATCCCGATGGCGGTTATGAAATAATATCGGGACACAGACGGTTAAAAGCCTGTGAGCTTGCGGGACTTGAAACAATGCCCGTTATAGTGAAAGACTTATCAGATGATGAAGCCGTTATTTTTATGGTGGACAGCAATTTACAGCGTGAGAACATACTGCCGAGCGAAAAAGCAAAGGCATATAAAATGAAAATGGAAGCCTTAAAACATCAAGGAAAACGCAGAGATTTAACTTCAGACCAACTTGGTCCGAAGTTGTGGGCAGCAGAAAAATTGGCTATTAACAATGATGATAGCGCTACGCAGATAAAACGATATATTCGTCTTGCAAGCCTTGAACCAGCCCTTTTAGAAAAAGTTGACAGCAAAGAAATATCATTTACCCCTGCCGTTGAGCTTGCGAGCCTTTCGCAAGAGGAACAGCAGGGTTTTTTAGATGCAATGGACTATTCACAGAATACGCCGTCACTTTCTCAGGCACAGCGTATCAGAAAGTTAAGCCAAAGCGGACAATGCACGGTGGAGGCAATGCGAGAGATTATGTCGGAGGAAAAGAAAAGTGAGCTTGATAAAATTATTATTTCAAATGATGAACTAAAAAGATATTTTCCCCGTTCTTTTTCACCTAAGCAAATGAGGGATACAATTTTCAAATTACTTGAAAATTGGCTGAAATCAAGAAAACAAAAAAAGGAGTTGGAAAAATGAGCAATCAATTATGCCCCAAATGTCAAACTGGTTTAGAAAGCTATCAGCTTGATCCGAAAAGCGAGTCTTGCCCGTATATTGCCTGTCATAACGGTAATAACTGTGCATTTTTTAAACCATTAAAAGATGAAAGCGAGAGTGATACAGATGAAGGAGTTTGAAGTAACTGTAACGGAAACCCTGCAACGAACCGTAACAGTCGAGGCAGATTCAAAAGACGATGCCTTGCAAATGGTTGAAGATATGTACCGAGATTCCGAAATCATTTTAGACAGCGAAGATTATGCCGGAGTTGAGTACAGCTCAAACGAAGGAAAAGAAATTGAAAAGGAAAACACAATGGAAGTCCTGCTTGTCAAACCCGGTCAGTATGCAGAAATGACCGAGATAAAAGCAGGGCTTTCTTCTATGCAGGAAGTTGTCGGAGGGGATATTGAAGCCGCATACTTTTTCTCCGAGCCTGTTGCTTTGGTCTGTAATGAAGAAGGTAAATTCAATGGTATGAAGCTGAACAGAGCTGTCAAAGACGAAAACGGCAATATGCTTGATATTATCGCCGGAACCTTCTTTATATGCGGACTCGGAGATGAAAATTTTACATCATTACAGCCGGAATATCGTGAGAAATTTGAAAAGATGTTTAAAAATCCCGAAGCGTTTCTGAAAATGGGTAAAGGCTTTATGGCAATTCCGATTGAACCCGAAAAAGCAAGCAAGTCAAAGGAAAAACCGACTAAAACACACGGACAGGAGCTTTAAGATGAAATTTAAATTATTAAGTTACAGGTATATACCGCCTTAGCCGATATATACGCAGTTTACAAATCAAATTCAAGATAAAATATGGAGGTATTTCAAAATGAAGTTTAAAGAAACTCTTAAATCAATTCTTTCTACGGTACTTGCCTTGTCATTCATTTTAAGCGCAGTACCGATTACCACAACCTATGCGGCACAGTCAAACGAGTATGTTGATCCCGCTGATGTTTGGATGAGTGCCAACGGCAGAACAAACGAGTTTGATATGAACGCAACAACCACTTATGAAACGGGTTATTGTACCGTATGTAATAGAGATACTTTAGGTCTGACCTATCGTGTTCCGGAATATACAAAATCAGGTGAAACCGCATTAAATCGTGGTGTAAGATATTCAGACGGTACTTGTATTGACGGTGTATCAAAAGGCAATCTCGACAGTGGTTTACCCGGACATGACGCATACTATACGGGTTATCATTGGACAAAATCTGTATGTCAGACCTGCGGCACGATAAACAGTGTTGACGGTCCCGGCGATTACGACTTTAACAAAAATGTATATTGCTTAAATCCCTGCGACCATAATTTCTTTTTGGATTTTGACAATACCACTTATGAGCCGTATGATGAGCATTATCACAATACCACTCTAAAAGCCGGCAAGTATTGTCAATTCTGCAAAGGAACAAAAGAGCGTGGTACAGTAAAACATGAAGCGCACGACTTTCACGAAGTTGTTGACGCACAGCTTGGAAATAACCGCTTCTATATCCACGAACATTGCGATGACTGCGGATATGAAACAAGCGAATATGTAACTGCAAAATCCGTTATTTCTTCCTACTACGGAAATGTTGACGGCGAAGCGCACACATTGACTGTTTCAGATTTGTCAGACAAAGGCGTTAAAACTTCTATCAGATACGGAACAAGCGCCGATAACTGTAATTTGACTTCCGCACCGAACTATACACAAGCCGGATATAACACAGTATATTATAAAATCACATATACCTATGACGGCGAAAGTATGACGGAAAACGGTGTTAGCTATGTATGGCTTTTGGAAGAACCTGAAACAAATATCACAATCCTTATTCCCGAAACAAGAAACGACAAGCACGAACACGATTACAGATATGTCGAAACCGTACCGCCTACTTGCGAAACTCTCGGTTATGAGCGATGGCAGTGTGCGGAGTGCGGAGCTTTGGAAAAGAAAAATTATGTGCCTATGACGGGACATAATTATGAAACCGTAACTGTAAGAGAAGCAACCTGTAAACAGGGCGGGCTTACATTGCACCTTTGTAAATCCTGCGGTGATTTCTACACCGAAACTACACCGATGGGAGCGCACCACTATCATACAAAGACTGTAAACCCCACTTGTCAGAGCGTAGGTTATGCAGAGCATACCTGTGAATTTTGCGGTGATACCTATATAACCGATATTCAGCCGATTGTTTCTCATGCTTTTGAGAGAATTACAAAAGTACCTACCTGTACGGATAAGGGATATACGACTTCAACCTGTGCGGTATGCGGTTTAACTTATGTTTCCGATTATACCGATGCGACAGGACATGAGTGGGACGAAGGACATACCGTTACAAATTCGACCTGCGAGGGCGAGGGCGTAATTGAGTATCATTGTAAAAATTGTGACGAAAAAATGATAAAATCGACCTCTGCAAACGGTCACAGACCGGGCGTAGCTGCTACCTGTACTGAGCCTCAAATCTGTGAGGACTGCGGAACTATCTTGCAGCTTCCGAAAGGACACACTTACGAAAGCAGAGTGATTGCCCCGACTTGTACTGAAATGGGTTATACGATTTACAGATGTAAAGACTGCGATGATACCTATACGGGTGAATACACAGATAAAGCTCCGCATCATTATCATGCTGATGTAACACAGCCTACTTGCACATCAAGCGGATATACGACATATACCTGTACTGACTGCGGTGATGAATATGTATCTGACTATACAGATAAAACACCTCATAAATTTAAGGCAGTTGTAACCGAACCTACTTGTACGGAGTTTGGTTTTACAACCTATACTTGTGAGGATTGCGGAGAAAGTTATGTATCTGATTACACCGATAAAACACCCCATAATTACAATAAGCAGGTTGTAGCTCCGACTTGTACAGAACACGGTTATACGGTATATACTTGCCCCGACTGCGGCAATGAGTATATCGGAGATATTACCGACTGCGAACAGCACAGCTACAAGGAAACGGTAATTCCTCCGACCTGTACCGAAATGGGTTATTCTGTTTTCAAATGCGAAGCGTGCGGAGATGAATACAAGGGCAATTACACCGATAAACTTCCGCATAGCTATAAGGCGGTAATAACAAACCCGACTTGCACGGAATTTGGCTTTACTACCTACACTTGTGAAAACTGCGGTGACAGCTATGTTTCGGACTACACAGACAAGCTCGAACACGATTATACGGTAGCCGTAACAGAGCCGACTTGCACGGAGTTCGGTTTCAGCACTTATACCTGTAAGGACTGCGGACACTCATATATTGCTGACCATACCGATAAAACTCCCCATGACTACAAAGCGGTAGTGACAAATCCGACTTGTACGGCTATGGGCTTCACAACCTATACTTGCAAAGACTGTGGAAATTCCTATGTCGCAGATTATACTGATATGTTAGGACATACCCTTTCCGATTGGATAATTGATGAAGATGCAACGATTGAACATGGAGGTAAAAAGCATATCGAATGTACCGTATGTGGTGAGGTTTTAAGTTCTGCGGATATTGCACAGCTTGCGGATACAGACAGAACAGATGAGGATGGCAATGCAGAGGTTGGAAAATATGCTGTTCTTGTTACAAATAAAGACGGTATCCCCGTGTTTAACTCTGAAATCAGAATTGATGTAAACGATAATATTACAATCAAACTGCCGGAGGAAAGACTGCTTGATTATGCGGATCAGACGACTGTTACGGTTATGAATACCGAAACAAATTTGGGTGCAAACGATATTCGCATCTTTATCTTTGACCGCAAAAATAACGCTGCAACAGGCGTTACAGATGAAAACGGTCAGGTAAAATTCCCGAATAATCAGTCCTCAACGGGCGATGACAACGGCACTATCGGTAAGGATAATGAAGAAGCAAAGGAAACTTATGTTGTAAGAGTAACCGACAGGCTGAACACTATCATTCCCGATTGTGATATTTACTTGGGCGAAAGCAATAATATTGTTGTTGACCTTCCTGACGGTTTAAGACCTTCAAGAGAAGAACCCGTTATCATCATTGTTACAGATCAGAACGGCGTAGCACAGAAAGATGTTACAATTATCGCTATCGGTGACGATGATTATATCGAAAAGGGCAAAACCGACATTTACGGCAGAGTAACGCTTCCTATCACCGACAAGGGCTATACGGACGATAACGGAAAGGTAAATGTTGAGCAGTTAAATGTTATCGTTAATGATGAAACCGAGCTTATTCCAAACGCTTATGTCGTACACAATGAGGACGGAACAATCTCCGTAACGCTGCCGGACGGTAAATCAATCAGCTACGATAACAGAATTACCGTATCTGTATTGGATTCTATGGGTAAAGCCGTTCCAAATATCAGCGTGACTGTAAGCGATAAGGCTGAAAAGACTTATACGGCAAATACTGACGAGAACGGCAGAATTGTTGTACCGCCTGTCAATGAGGATATTACCGATAAGGACGGCAACGGCGTTGTAAACGGTCATAATGTAAATGTATCTGATGAAACGGGCAAGCCGATTGAAAACGCTTTTATCACGATTGATGAAAACGGCAAAATCAAGGTAGAGCTTCCCGAAGAAATCAAGATCGACATTGAAAACCGTATTGTCGTAACAGTTACAGACAAAGACGGAGAACCCGAAAAGGATGTTTCTGTTACCGTAACCGATAAGGACGTTAAGGAAGAAACAAATCTCACAGACGAAAACGGCAAAGCTATCGTACCGCCTACCAATATTGATTACACTGATATTAACGGCTACGGTGAGCTTGACGGATATTCCGTTACGGTTAAAAACGCTGACGGAGCTATCGAAAAGGCATATCTTGAACTTGACCGTGAAACTAACAGTATTACAGTCACACTTCCTGAAGGAGTAAAGATTGACGATTACAGAAACCGTGTAATCGTGACTGTTCTTAATAAGGCTGACAATACTCCTGCAAAGGATATTGATGTTACTGTCAAAGAAACTGTCACAGAGGGCGAGCCTAAAACTGCAAACGGTAAAACAGATGCAGACGGCAAATTCGTAACGCCTCCGCTGAATGAAGATATTACCGACAATGACGGTAATTCGGGCGTAAGCGAAACCACTACACAGGATGGTAAAGATACAGATGGTGACGGCGAGATTGATACTCCTGCCGAAACTATAACAACCGAATATAAGGTTACTGTTTCCGATACAACAGGCATAATCACAAATGCCTTTGTAAAAATCGAGGACGGCAAGGTTTATGTAACGCTTCCCGACGGCAAGACTTTGACTACTTCCAATCAGACAACCGTAACGGTTCTTGATAAGGACGATAAGCCTGTAAAAGATGTTTCCGTAACCGTAACGGACAGCAACAAGGCAACCGCAACAAAAACTACCGATGCAAACGGCAAAATTACTGTTCCCGTTAAAACTTCAAGCGGTGGTGGCGGTGGTTCCCGCTCAGGCGGTGGCGGTGGTGGTAGTATTTCTGTAAATACTACTAACATTAAGATCACCGACAAGGACGGTAAGAATGTTACAGGCTTTACAAAGAGTAGCGATACAAACGGAAATGTAACGATTACACTCCCGAATGGCAAAACAATTACGGATAAGGACTACTACACTATCACCGTTACGAACGGAAGCGGTGCTGCAAAGCCGGATATTACTGTAACTCTGAAAGACAAATCAAACAATTCCGCAAGCGGTACTACCGATAAGAACGGTGTTGTAATTCTTCCCGGTGAGGAACACAAGGCATATATTTTCGGTTATGATGATGGCACTTTCCGTCCCGAAAACGATATGACAAGAGCAGAAGCAGCAGCTATATTCGCAAGACTTGTTTCTGACAAGAAAGGCGAAAAAATCAGCAGTAATTCAACTTTTGCAGATGTATCTTCAAAGGATTGGTTTGCAAAAGAGGTTGGCTATCTTGAAAAGTACAACATCATTAAGGGTTATGAGGATAACACTTTCAGACCGAATGACGCTGTAACAAGAGCCGAGTTTGTAACAATGGCGGTAAGGTATTACAGTCTGTTTAACAAAGTTAAGAAAACAGGCTATACCGTAAATTATACCGACCTGAGCAATAGTTATTGGGCTTACAGCGATATTGCCTATGCGAAAAATATCGGCTGGCTCAACGGTTATGCGGACGGCACTTTCAAGGGCGATAACAATATCACCCGTGCAGAAGTCGTAACAGTAGTAAACCGTGCAACAGGCAGAAACGCTGACGAGAGCTATATCAATAAGAACCTGTCTGTACTCAACAAATTCACCGACCTTAAAAACAATGCGCATTGGGCGTATTACGACATTGAGGAATCGGCAAATACCCATAGGGCTGTAAATTCTTCTGAAGGTGAAGCTTGGGTAAAATAAAATCAATTCAGTAAAGCGGAGCAATCATTCTGTATGGTTGCTCCCTTTTTGATTTCGGCAGGAGGTGAGATTTTATGCAGGAAGAAGTTGAAAACAGAACCGTTACGCTTACTGTAAACACAACAAAAATGACGGGCAGAGTCTTAAAAGAAGCCTTGCGAAAATATTTAGCATATAAAAATGCAAAAAAGCAAGGCAAAGCATATAGAGATGTAAAGCCCACAGGAAAACAGACCGTCAAACAGCTTGTCGGTCAGAATCAAGGTGTTACCAATGTTGAAATCGAGGATAAAAGCATAAGGGACTTTGAGCGTATTGCCCGTAAATACGGTGTTGACTATGCCATAAAAAAGGATAAAACATCGGAAATCCCAAAGTATCTTGTTTTCTTTAAAGCAAGGGACGGCGATGCTTTAAATGCCGCTATGACTGAGTTTGCAAACAAAAAGCTCAAAACAAAGTCAAAACCGTCGCTTCTTAAAAAGCTGCGTGATTTATCTCCGCTTGATAAAGGCAGAAAACCGAAAGTCAGAAACAAGGATAAGGGGTTGGAGTTATGAGGCAAATAAACTATAAAAAACTGCTTATTCCCAATATCCCATATATCTTTATTGCCCTGATTGGTACAAAAATCAGTCAGGGCTTTCGTCTTTCGCCCGGAGCTGATTTATCGCACAGGCTGTTGCATTTAGGCGAAGGTTACGGCAGGGCTTTTTCATCTTTTATGCCGAGCTTTAACCCGACAGACCTATTGATTGGAATAGCACTTGCCGTTATTTTACGAATAAGCGTATATGTGAAAGGCAAAAACGCAAAAAAGTTTCGTAAAAACGAGGAATACGGTTCTGCCCGTTGGGGTACGCATGAGGATATAGCACCATTTATTGATCCTGTATTTGAAAACAATGTACTGCTTACACAAACGGAACGGCTTACTATGAACAACAGACCGAAAAATCCGAAGCTGGCAAGAAACAAAAATGTTCTTGTAATCGGTGGTTCGGGCAGCGGTAAAACAAGGTTTTTTATAAAGCCCAATCTTATGCAGATGCACTCATCGTATGTAGTTACCGATCCAAAAGGCAGTATTCTTGTAGAGTGCGGAAAGCTCTTGCAGGAAAACGGCTATCGTATTAAGGTTTTCAATACAATCAATTTTAAGAAAAGCATGCACTATAACCCGTTTGCGTATATAAAAAGCGAAAAAGACATTTTGAAGCTCGTTACCACCCTTATTACCAACACCAAAGGCGAAGGAAAAAGCGGAGATGATTTTTGGGTAAAGGCTGAAACACTCCTCTACTGTGCTTTGATAGGGCTGATATGGTACGAAGCTCCACCCGCAGAACAAAATCTCGCAACGCTTGTTGCCTTTATAAACGCTATGGAGGTTCGTGAGGACGATGAAACATTTGAAAACAATGTTGATTTGGCATTTAAGGATTTAGAAGAAAAAAATCCTGAACATTTTGCCGTAAGACAGTATAAGAAATATAAACTTGCGGCGGGTAAAACGGCAAAGTCAATCAATATTTCCTGCGGTGCAAGATTAGCACCGTTTGATATATCGGAACTGCGAGAAATAACAATGTACGATGAATTGGAGCTTGACACTCTCGGAGATAAGATTTTTATCAATGAGCAGGACAAGAATGATAAGCGTTATCAAAAAACGGCATTGTTTCTCATTATGTCCGATACGGATACAACTTTTAACTTCCTTATTGCTATGATTTACTCACAGCTCTTTAACCTTCTTTGCGAAAAGGCAGACGATGTTTACGGAGGCAGACTTCCCGTTCATGTCAGGTGCCTGATTGATGAGTGTGCGAATATCGGGCAGATACCGAACCTTGAAAAACTGATGGCAACAATCCGAAGCCGTGAAATATCGGCTTGCCTTGTGTTGCAGGCTCAAAGTCAGCTTAAAGCCTTGTATAAGGAAAGTGCCGATACCATAATCGGCAACTGCGACACTTCAATTTTTCTCGGCGGTAAAGAACCCACAACGCTCAAAGAACTAAATCAGTCGCTTGGCAAAGAAACGATTGATACCTACAACACGGGCGAAAGCAGAGGTCGTGAGGTATCTCACAGCCTTAATTATCAGAAATTGGGTAAAGACCTTGCTACTGTCGATGAGCTTTCCGTCTTGGACGGAGGTAAATGTATTTTACAGCTTCGTGGTGTACGCCCGTTTAAGTCTGATAAGTACGATATTACCAAACACCCGAATTATAAGTATTTATCAGATGCAAACCCGAAAAATGCTTTTGATATTGAAAAATATCTGAAGCGTAAATTAAAAGTCAAAAAAGATGATGTTTACGAAACCTTTGAAGTGAACATCACCGATGGTAAAACTCCGGCATAAAATGCCGTTTTTAATAGATACGACATAAGACACAAGACACCATTACCTATAAAAAATACAATCTTAAAACTCGAAAGGAGCAATATATTATGGCATTTTTTAATTCAGCAGTACAGGTACTTCAAACTCTCGTTGTCGCACTCGGTGCGGGACTTGGGATTTGGGGTGCAGTAAACCTTATGGAAGGGTACGGGAACGACAATCCGGGCGCAAAGTCGCAGGGTATGAAACAGCTTATTGCAGGCGGCGGCGTTGCTCTTATCGGTATTACTCTCGTTCCGCTTCTGTCCGGACTTTTCGGATAAAATCAAAAGACAGTATTAAGCCCTCACGCTTTTTAGGTGTGAGGGCTTATGAAAGGAGGAAATTCGATGGATTATATATTCGACAAATTCACCGAGTGGATAAAAAACCTTCTTGTCAGCGGTATAATGGATAATCTGTCCGGACTTTTTGATAATGTGAATACGAAGGTTGCGGATATTGGTACGCAGGTAGGTTCTACGCCGCAGGCTTGGAACGGCAATATCTACAATATGATAAAAACGCTTTCGGATAATGTTATACTCCCCATTGCAGGAGTAATCCTTGCAATCGTTATGACATTGGAGCTGATACAGCTTATAACAGACAGAAATAATATGCACGATGTTGATACTTGGATGTTCTTCAAATGGATATTCAAAACAGCCTGTGCCGTTTTGATAGTTTCGCATACTTGGGATATTGTAATGGGCGTATTTGATGTTGCTCAAACTGTAATAAGCAGAGCTTCGGGCGTTATTCTGTCAAATACGAATATTGATATTGCATCGCATTTTTCAGACCTTGAAACACGGCTTAACGCTATGGGCGTTGGTGAGCTTTTGGGGTTATGGCTTCAATCCTTTGTTGTGGGAATATCAATGTGGGCGTTATCTATCTGTATTTTTATCATTGCCTACGGACGAATGATAGAAATATATCTTGTAACCTCTGTTGCACCTATACCTATGTCAACAATGGTAAACCGTGAATGGGGGCAAATGGGACAAAACTATTTGCGGAGTTTGTTCGCATTAGGATTTCAGGGCTTTTTGATTATGATATGCGTAGCAATTTACGCCGTATTGGTACGGAATATGGTAGTTGATACAAATGTGAGTGCTGCTATATGGTCGTGTATGGGCTATACCGTACTCTTATGCTTTACTCTGTTCAAGACAGGCTCGCTTGCTAAAAGCGTATTCAACGCACATTAAGGAAGGAGGAATTTTGTATGGCTTATGTACCTGTACCGAAAGATCTGACAAAGGTAAAAACAAAGGTTATGTTCAACCTTACAAAAAGGCAGCTTTTATGTTTCGGCGGTGGGATTGTTTTGGGACTTCCCATCTTTTTTCTTACAAAAAATTTGCTTGGCACAAGCGTTTCGGCAATGCTTATGATTATCATAATGCTTCCCTGCTTTTTGCTTGCATTGTATGAAAAACACGGTCAGCCGCTTGAAAAGGTAGTCAAAAACATCATAGAAGTATGCTTCCTTCGTCCAAAAGAAAGACCGTATATGACAAACAACTTTTATGACTGTCTTTTAAGACAGGACGAACTTGATAAGGAGGTAAAAAACATTGTTAGCAAAGAATTTAAGCCGGGCGGACAAAAAAGCCATTGATACGGCTATCCGCAAGGCTAAAAAAGAGGACAAAAACAAAAAATCGGCACAGGACAGTATCCCGTTTCTGCAAATGTTCCGTGACGGAATATGCAGAGTGACCGAAAACTATTACAGTAAAACAATTCAGTTTCAGGACATCAATTATCAGCTTAATCAGAATGAGGACAAAACGGCTATCTTTGACGGTTGGAGTGATTTTCTGAACTACTTTGACAGCTCGGTAAACTTTGAGCTTTCGTTTATGAATTTATCGGCAAAGGACGACAGCTTTGCACATCAGCTTGTAATACCGCAGCAGGGTGACGATTTTGACGAAATCCGTGAGGAATATACGGAAATGCTCCAAAATCAGCTTGCTCGTGGCAACAACGGCTTGGTAAAGACAAAGTACATTACCTTTGGTATTGAAGCCGATAATATCAAGACGGCAAAGCCGAGACTGGAGCGTATCGAAATTGATGTGTTAAACAATTTCAAAAAACTTGGCGTTTCCGCTTCGCCTATGGGCGGTACGGAACGGTTAAAGGTTATGTATGATATGTTTCATCTTGATGCTACAACCTCATTTCGTTTTGATTGGAGATGGTTGCCGGAGTCGGGACTGTCCGTTAAGGACTTTATTGCTCCCTCCTCGTTTGAGTTTAGGAACGGATATGCTTTTAAAATCGGTAATAAATGCGGAAGTGCATATTTTTTGCAAATTCTCGCTCCGGAGCTTTCTGACAGAATGCTTGCGGACTTTCTTGATATGCAAAGCACAATAATCGTGTCAATGCACATTCAGTCGGTTGACCAGATAAAGGCTATAAAAACAATCAAGCGAAAGATAACCGACCTTGATAAGATGAAGATCGAGGAGCAGAAAAAGGCAGTCCGTGCAGGCTACGATATGGATATTATCCCGTCCGACCTTGCGACATACGGAAGTGAAGCGAAAAAACTATTGCAGGACTTACAAAGCAGAAACGAGCGAATGTTTTTAATGACATTTATAATCGTAAATCTTGCCGATAAAAAACGGCAGCTTGACAATAATGTACTGCAAGCAAAATCCCTTGCACAGAAATACAACTGCACATTGGAACGGCTTGATTTTATGCAGGAGGAAGCGTTGATGTCATCACTTCCGCTTGGTAAAAACTTAATAGAAATTCAGCGGGGCTTGACTACATCGAGTGTCGCTATTTTTATACCTTTTACCACGCAAGAGCTGTTCCAAACAGGAAAAGAAGCGTTATATTGCGGTATAAACGCACTTTCAAACAATCTGATTATGGTTGACAGAAAGCTCCTCAAAAACCCGAACGGTCTTATTTTAGGTACGCCGGGCAGCGGCAAATCTTTCTCCGCAAAAAGAGAAATAGCAAATGTGTTCTTGGTGACGGAGGACGATATTATTATCTGTGATCCCGAAGCCGAGTACTGGCCGCTTGTTGAAAGACTGCACGGACAGGTGATTAAAATATCGCCCACATCAGAGGACTATATCAATCCTATGGATTTAAACCTCAACTATTCGGAGGAAGAAAATCCGCTGTCCTTGAAATCGGACTTTATTTTATCGCTTTGCGAGCTTATAGTCGGTGGCAAAGAAGGCTTGCAACCTGTTGAAAAGACGATTATAGACCGTTGTGTAAGGCTTGTTTACAGAGATTATCTGAATAACCCTGTTCCCGAAAATATGCCTATTCTTGAAGATTTATATAACGAGCTTCGCCGTCAGGACGAAAAAGAGGCTCAATATATTGCGACAGCACTTGAAATTTATGTTACAGGCTCACTTAATGTATTCAACCACAGGACAAATGTAAATATCGAAAGCAGAGTTGTGAGTTACGATATTAAGGAGCTTGGGAAACAGCTTAAAAAGATAGGTATGCTCATTGTTCAGGATCAGGTATGGAACAGAGTTACCGTAAACCGTGAAGCCCATAAGTCAACCCGATACTATATTGACGAAATGCACCTTTTGTTAAAGGAAGAACAGACGGCGGCATACACGGTTGAGATTTGGAAGCGTTTTCGTAAATGGGGCGGTATCCCGACAGGTATTACACAGAATGTTAAAGACTTGCTCTCCTCCCGTGAGGTTGAGAACATCTTTGAAAACTCCGATTATGTGTATATGCTCAATCAGGCATCGGGCGACAGACAAATTCTTGCGAAACAGCTTAACATTTCCAATCATCAGCTTTCGTATGTAACGCACTCGTCGGAAGGCGAAGGACTTTTGTTTTACGGAAGTACCATACTGCCGTTCGTTGACAGATTCCCGAAGGACACAAAGCTGTACCGCATTATGACGACCAAACCTCAAGAACAGACAAAAAACTGATTATAAAGGAGAATTTTTAAAATGAAAAACAAAGAATTATGCACAGTAAACAAGGAAAAACTTTTTAATCTTGTGAGCAAGGTTATAGGGCTTTATCAGATAATTGATGACCATTGTATGCTTATGGAAGCGGCGGTTACTCATTGCGACAGACCGAGAAAAACAGATATGAGAGGACTTTCAAGAGGGCTTTTATCTGAAAGTTTTGATATTTTTGAAAATATCGGCTGTAATCACAAGGCTTTGTTGGAGGACGATGAAGATGATTTGTACGAGGGCATCTTCAAAGAGCTTGAAGCGGATATATTTGAGGACGAAGAAAACGATAATACTCAAAACACAGATTTCGTTGGATTTTTAAACGCCCTGTCAAAAATTATTTCTTCCGACAAGCCCGTTACGGTGTCGGCAGACATTTATATAAACGAAAAAGACAAGGACGATGAAACCGATGAAAATTAACTACAATCAAGGCGGTGATAAAAAATGGCAAAGAGATCACCACGACTTCTGTTCACAGACGAGGAACGGCAACAACCCGAACTCAAAAAGATTATTAAAAAAGCCGATAAACAAGCTGCAAAACTTGAAAAGGCAGAGGCGGACTTACCCAAGAAAAGGGTAAAGAAAAAACAGCGTGTCATTGATAAGAAAACAGGTAATATCAAAACAAAACTGCTGTTTGAGGAAGTCGATAAAAAGAAGCCGTCCTCATATATTTCAACGGAAATAAAGAAAGCACCCGTCAGAGCTTCGGCGGGTGCTGTCGCAAATGCCCTTCGTGAAAATGAAGATGACAGCTCTGCCGCAAACACTACTCACGCCATACAAAAGACAGCGGATACAAGTGTCAGAAGTGCAAAATTCGTAAGACGAAAATCAGCGCTTAAACCGTATAAGGCTGTACAAAAAGCCGAAAAACAGGCTGACAAGGCGAATGTAAAAGCACTTAATAAGCAGGCAAAGCATACGGCAAGGACAGAGGGCGAACATTCAAATCCGTACTCAAAATGGCAGCAGAAACGGGCTATAAAAAAAGAATATGCAAAAGCAAAGCAAGGAAAAGCCACTACAAAGAAAGCGTCTGAAATTACGAAAAAGGCTTCGGAGGAAGCCGCAAAAACAAGTAAAAAAGCCGCTGAATTTGTAGCAAAGCACCCCAAAGCCTTCCTTATAATCGGCTTGCTTTTCGGTATGGTAGTTATCATTATGACTACCATTTCTTCGTGTTCGGTTATGTTTGAGGGAGCTTCTTCCGCTATCATAAGCAGTACCTACCCAAGCACCGATGAAGCAATGCTCGGAGCAGAGCAGAGATATGAAGAACTTGAAGCACAGTTACAGGATACGATTGCAAATTATGAGCGTACACACTCTTATGATGAATACATCTATGAGCTTGACGATATTGAACACGATCCGTATGTGTTAATATCTACGCTTACGGCAATGAAACAAGGCGAATGGACGCTCTCGGAGGTTGAAAGTGATATTTCAATGCTTTTCGGACGGCAGTATGTTTTAACCGAAACGGTTACAGTAGAACAAAGAACGAGAACCGTAACAAACCCGGACGGCTCGACTTCGGAGGAAACATATAACTATTATATTTGTACCGTAAAGCTCACAAACAACAACCTTTCGCATATCCCCTGCGAAGTGTTAAGCGAGGATCAGCTAAAACTATATGCCGCATATATGCAGGTACTCGGAAACCGTCCCGACCTGTTCGGTGACTCGGTTTATATTGATAAATATATCAATACAGAGTATGCAAGGTATGAGATACCGCCCGAAGCTCTTTCCGATGCGAAATTTGCAGCTATGATAAAGGAGGCTGAAAAGTATCTTGGTTTCCCGTATGTATGGGGCGGCGCTTCTCCATCTACCTCTTTTGACTGTTCGGGATTTGTTTCGTGGGTAGTAAATCACAGCGGATGGAATTTTGGCAGACTTACGGCTGAAGGACTGAGGCAAAAATGTGTCAGAGTATCGCCCGAAAATGCAAAGCCCGGTGATTTGATTTTCTTTGAAAAGACATATAACACGGCAGGCGCTTCCCATGTAGGGATATATGTCGGTAACGGTATGATGATTCATTGCGGCGATCCGATCCAATATGCAAGCGTAAATTCAAACTATTTCAGAAGTCATTTTATGATGTACGGCAGACTTCCGTAAAGGAGGACTTATGAACGAAAAAATACAAAAATTCAAAGCCGATTATGAAAAAAATGAGCAAAAAATATCGGCGTTGCAGGAGAAAAGTAAAAAGCTCCTTGCAAAAATCACACAGCTTGAAAACGAGGAAATAATCGGGCTTGTAAGAGACAGCAAGCTCGATATTGACGGACTTTCAAGACTGCTCAACAAGGGTAAAAAAGAACCTACAATTTATAAAGATTCGGAGGAAAAAGACAATGAAATTCAGGAATAAGACCATTACGGTTATTATGGCTGTTATGTGCATATTAACAGCTTTTTCTTTCAGCGTATCGGCAAATGCAAATACTCAAAAAACCGCCGATACGACAGATTTGAGCGTAAACGACAACACGGAAAGCAAATCGCCCCTGTCCCCAAAGGGCAATATGACATCAATAGACGATGTTCATCAGATAACCGATACAAGTGATAAAAATACGATTGAGGATAAGCAGTTTATCACCGTAGAAAGTAAAAACGGCAATGTCTTTTATATCATAATTGACCGTAGCGGAGATACGGACAATGTTTATTTCTTAAATGCAGTTGACGAAGCTGACCTTATGGCTCTTATGGAGGACGAACAAAAAGCGGAAATCACGGCTGTTTGTACTTGTACCGATAAATGTGAGCTTGGGGCTGTCGATGAAAACTGTACTGTTTGCTCAAAAAACATCACAAAATGTATCGGTAAGGAAACTGTGACAGAGGAAAAGGATAAGGATTCGGATAAGGAAACAAAGGAAGAACCACAAAAATCCGGCAGTCCACTTGCAGGACTTATAATCCTTGCTCTCTTAGGCGGTGGCGGTGCTTTTTATTGGTTTAAGATAAAGAATAAAAAGCCAAGTACAAAAGGCACAACCGATCCGTCCGATTTTGAGGAGGACGATGAGGATGATACCGATTCCGAAACCGAAACGGATATTGAAAATGATGACGAACCGGAGTCGGACGAAGATTATGAGTATGATGACGAGGATATGGACGAAGCTGACG
The DNA here is from genome assembly GCA_017620205.1 of Clostridia bacterium. GTDB lineage: Bacteria > Bacillota > Clostridia > UMGS1883 > UMGS1540 > UMGS1540. Next base: position 56,516 of record JAFZQX010000044.1, read on the forward strand.
AAAGCGAGGTCGAAGAATGATTAAATTAGTAATCGCAGAGAAACCTTCCGTTGCAAAAGCTATTGCAAAGGTTATAGGTGCAAACAAGCAAGAGGACGGATATATCACAGGAGGCGGCTTTGCCGTCTCCTGGTGTTTCGGGCATTTGGCAGAGCTTGCACAGCCCGAAAGCTACAACGAAAGCTACGCAAAGTGGAAATATGAGGATTTACCCATTTCCCCCGATGTATGGCAGTATTCCGTCAGCGAGGATAAAAGAAAGCAGCTTGAAACTGTATCCCGACTTATGAACAGAGATGATGTTACGGAGGTTATAAACGCCTGTGATGCAGGGCGTGAGGGTGAGCTTATATTCCGTACCGTATATACCCTTTCAAAATGCAATAAGCCGATAAAACGGCTTTGGATTTCTTCTATGGAGGATAGTGCTATAAAAGAGGGCTTTGACAATCTTAAATCGGGAACGGATTTTAATAATCTGTATATGGCAGCACTCGCAAGAAGCAAAGCGGATTGGCTTGTCGGTATCAATGCTACAAGGCTTTTTTCGGTGTTATACCACAGAACTTTGAATGTCGGGCGTGTTGTTTCGCCAACACTTGCTATGCTTGTTCAGAGAGAAGCAGAGATTTCAGCATTTGAGAGTGAGCCGTTTTATAAGGTGATACTTGATTTCGGGGATTTTAAGGCAGAAAGCGAGAAAATATCCGATATAAAAAGTGCAGATGCTCTTGCCGGGCTTTGTAAAAGCGAAAAAACCTATGTAAAATCGGTTGAGAAAAAGGAAAAATCCGAAAAACCGCCTATGCTTTACGACCTTACAACACTTCAAAGAGATGCAAACAGGGTTTTGGGCTATACGGCACAGCAAACACTTGATTATCTGCAATCCCTTTACGAGAAAAAGCTATGTACCTATCCGAGAACGGACAGCAAATTTTTAACAGACGATATGGCAGAAACCGCAGATGATATTGTAAAAATATCGGCAGAGCTTATAGGCGTGGAGCTTCCAAAGCAAATAACCGTTGCTAATGTATGCAATAGTAAAAAGGTATCAGACCACCACGCCGTTATTCTCACAAAAAGCATAAAAAATACGGAACTTGAGTCTGTTCCCGCAGGAGAACGAGAATTATTAAGGCTCATAGCAAAGAGAATTGTTTGTGCCGTTTCCGAGCCGTATTCGTATATTGAAACCGTTATAACGCTTGTATGCGGTAATGCGGAATTTACGGCAAAGGGTAAAACCGTTACAAATATGGGCTTTAAGGCTTATGTCAAGACCGAAGAAAACAGCCTCCCCGAACTGTCGGAAGGTCAGACTTTGGAAAACAGGGATATTTCAGTATCGGAGGGCAAAACCACACCACCGAAGCATTATACGGAAGATACTATTTTATCCGCTATGGAGAATGTAAAGGATATTCCCGATGAAGCGGAAAGAAAAGGTTTGGGTACGCCCGCAACAAGAGCCGGCATTATTGAAAAGCTCATATCCGTCGGCTTTGTTGAAAGAAAAAAGAGCAAAAAAACCGTTTCTCTTATACCGTCCGGCATAGGTATTTCCCTTATTACCATACTCCCCGAAGAACTGCAATCTCCGCTTTTAACTGCTGAATGGGAAGAACAGCTTTTAGAGATAGAAAAAGGCGAATTAAGCCCCGATAAGTTTTTAGCGGACATTGAAACAATGGTAAAAAACATTGTGTCTGATTACAAGGTTATAGACGGTGCAGAGGTATTATTCCCCTCCGGAAGAACGGTTGTCGGGAAATGCCCCCGTTGTGGAAGTGATGTAACAGAGAGCAAAAAGGGTTATTTCTGTGAAAAGAACTCTTGCAGATTTGCTCTATGGCGTGATAACAGGTTTCTGACAGGTAAGAAAATAAATCTCACTCATAAAATAGCAGAAAAACTGTTAAAAGACGGCAAAGCTTATGTAAGTGGGATTTACTCCGAGAAAACGGGCAAAAAATACGATGCCTATATCGTTTTAACTGATGACGGCGAGAAAACAACATTTACTCTTGATTTTGGAAAGGAGCGATAACAGATGGCTGAAAACAAACAGACTGAATTAAACGAAACAGCAGAAAAAAAGACGAATAAAGAACGGATAAAGGACATTACCGACAGTATCGAAAAAGGCATAAAAGAACTGTTTGAGTCTGACAAATACAAGGAATACCTTGCTACAATGAGCCGTTTTCACAGGTACAGCGTAAACAACCAAATGCTTATTTATATGCAAAAGCCGAGTGCAACTCTTGTAGCGGGCTTTAACAAGTGGCACGACCAATTTGGGCGTAATGTCAAAAAGGGCGAAAAAGGTATAAAAATTATTGCCCCGACACCGTTCAAGAAAAAAGTTGAGGAAACGAAACTTGATCCCGACACAAAGCTCCCTATGCTTGATGATAACGGAAACCCCATAAAAGAAGAAAAGGAAATACAGATACCGATGTTTCATGTTGTTTCCGTATTTGATGTAAGTCAGACATACGGAAAACCGTTACCGCAGCTTGCAAGTGATTTATCAGGCAATGTAAAGAATTATGATGCTTTTATGGAAGCCATAAAAAGAAGTACACCCCTGCCTGTTACCTTTGAGAATACAGGTAGTGCAGACGGTTATTTTTCTGTTGATGAGCAGAAAATCGTTATTCGTGAGGGTATGAGCGAAACACAGACAGTTTCGGCACTTTTACATGAGCTGGCACATTCAAAGCTCCATAACGAAAAATTGAAAGAAGATATGCTTCAGGAGGTTGAAGTTTTCGGCAAAAAAGGGCTTTTCTCAAATGACCGCATTGATGTTGATACCTTACCGCCGGGACTTTATTGTTACGATTTAAGGGGTTCTGATGAAGATGTGGGAATACCCGCAACTATTGAAGAAAGTGTTACGGTAAATCACGCAGGCTGTATTATTACGACAGAGCCGATGGACTTTGGGGACAGCGACTATATCCCCTTAAATGATGAATTGTACTTTACGGGTGGTGAAAAGGGTATCCGTGAGTTTTGGCAGGAGGTATTTCCCGACAAAGCAAAGATTTCAAGAAGCACCGAAGAAGTGCAGGCAGAAAGCATTTCCTATGCCGTATGTGCCTATTTTGGAATTGCAACGGAGGAAAACAGTTTCGGGTATATTGCTTCTTGGAGTAAGGACAAAGACCTTTCGGAGCTTAAAAGCTCACTTGAAACAATAAACAAAACCTCAAACACTATGATTTGCGATATAGAAAAGAATTATGCTCAAATCTTAAAGGAACGAGGGCTTGATAAAACAGAAGATGAGCGTAGTGATGCTATGTACGAAAGCTCTTTAAATTATCTGTATATTTTCCGTAATTCCGAGAACACTTGGGACTATTCCTTTTACGACAAAAATACGCTTCTTGAAGTGGACGGAGGCAGACTTGATAACAGCGAAATCGGTATTGAAGAAGCAAAAGCGGAAATATTAAAAACCTTTGAAGTTCAAATCGAATATTCGGAGCCTTTGGAAAATGACCGTGCGGAGCTTATACTTGAAGATATTTTGACAGCGGAACAAAGTCATTCCGAAACACTAAAAGATATGCCGGATAAAAGTATTACGCAAAAGGATATGGAAGCGTATGGATATTCAGATGATAATATGCTCCCTCTTACAAAAGAAGCTGCCGACAAGCTGTTTGATGCCGATGCAGTTATATATATGCTACATTACGACGATACCGAAGCAATGGTGCTTGATAAAAACGATATTAAGAACCATGACGGCATATTCGGTATAGAAAAAGCGGATTGGGCTGCTGTAAAGGACAATTATCTTAAAAACGCCGAGATGTCAACCGAAGACGATTACGACATGATTGACGGTACGATAAATAACGGCGATAATAAGCCTACGGTGTCAGAGCTTGAGGAAGCAGCAAAAAGCGGCAAGCCAATATCTGTGCTTGACCTTGCAGAAGCGGTTAAAGCGGAAAGCAAGGAAAAAATCGCAAAATCCGAAAGACCGTCACTTTTGGCAAAGCTACAAAGACCGCTTCCCGAAAAGAAAAACACCGAAAAACCAAAATCACAAGAAAGAGAGATGTAAACGCTATGACAAATGTTGCAAACACACTTACACACGACGAAACAAACCTTTTATGTATTTATCAGAAAAATACAAGGGTTGGGACAATGGATGCTATTGTTGTAATGCAAAAGTATCTTGAAAATGATGAAACGGAGCTTAAATCAATGTCCGATTCGCTTCTCGACAAACTCGAAAAGATGAGTGATGAAGAATTTTCAGAGCTTGAACTGTATCCGGATTTTAATCTTTAATTCATCAAACAAATTTATGACGGGAAGAAGCTCAATGGGTTTCTTCCCTCGATTTTTTTGGAAAGGAGCGAAAAACTATGCCTGCAAACTATCAGGAATATATGCGACACGCCGATGAAGTGGCTTTGACATTAACTAGAAGCCAACAGAATTGGACGGCTTTTTTAACTACTGCCGCAAGGCTGTATAAATATCCCTATCACGAACAGCTTATGATCTATTCACAACGCCCCGAAGCGACAGCTTGTGCCGAGTTTGATGTTTGGAATACACGAATGGGACGGTATATAAAGCGAGGTTCAAAGGGTATTTTTCTATCTGACGGTAAAAATGCAAGATATGTTTTCGATGTATCCGATACAGGTACAAGGGACAGAAACAGACCGTTCAATCTTTGGGAGTATAAAAACGAATATGAACCTGTTATCAGCAAAATGCTGAATGATAAATATAACGCCGAAGGCAGCGGAATTTACGATCAGCTTTCGGACGCTGTTAAAAAATCCGCAAAAGAATATTGGACGGACAACCGAAAAAATATTCTTGACATCGTTGTAAATTCTTTTTTAGAGGATTATGATGAATACAACATCGAGGTTGAATTTGTTGAAGCCGTAAATGTGAGTGTCACATACGCTGTATTATCAAGATGCGGTCTTGAACCCGACGACTATTTTGAACACGAGGATTTTCTGACTGTATTTGATTTTAATACGGAGGACACTATTGCAGAGCTTGGTACGGCAACAAGCAAAATCAACCAAAAAATCCTACGGGATATAGAACTCACAATCAAAAATTTTGAGCGAGCAAGGCTTGCGGAAAGGAACGATGAAAATGACAGAACTGACTTACACGAAACACGGGGACTATTACCTACCGAACCTGACCTATCCCGAAACGACACCGACCTACGGCAAGTACGGAATGATGCGGGAGGAATACTTGAAGGAACACAAGACGGGACTTTGGAACAGACTGATACTCCACGCAGAATTAGTACCGCACCTGAACGAGATCGACAAGACGGCGAGAGAGAGGATAGAAGCGATGATGCCGAAGCTGATGAAATCGGCGGGCGTGACAGAACAGCTCAAACAGACCGACCAAATGAAATGGGTGGGCTTGATGAACAGTTGCAAGGCACAAGCGGAGGAAATAATACTCAAAGAGCTAATATACAATTAAGCCTGTTCCCTACGGAAGAAGAACAATTTAATATTATTGATGAAGCGGAGAGTAATAGCGAATTACCCTTCGCTTTTTCTATATCCGAAACAGATTTTGATAACCTTTTAAGGCTTGGCAGTAATACGCATAATGCCCGAATGATAATTGTATCGGAATTTAGCAAAAATAAGCCGTTACAGGAAAAAGCAGACTTTTTAAAAACGGTTTTTCACGGCGGTTTCGGTATCAAAGGCGAAATAGACGATTTTACAGCGTGGTATTCTGACGACGGTATTCTAACAAACAGAGGAACAACCGCAAGATACTCAAATAACGCAGAGGTTCATTCGTGGGAAAAGGCAGCAGAGCGAATAGATTTTCTCTTGCAAAACGGTCAGTTTGCAAGCAATGTTGAGCTTGCAGAAGCAGGCGGCTATGAGAGAACAAAAATTGCAGAAAAACTTTGGGACTTGCACCGTGATTTAAGTGACGAGGCAAAGGGCTTGGGGTATCTTAAAGTATTAAATCGTGATAAATTTTTGGGTTTTCCCGATGAAACAGCAGAGATTGCCGAAAACTTAAAATCACCTGAGTTCAGAGCGAATGTTGAAACAGAGCTTGCAAGCCTTATTAAAGATTATGAAACAGATAAAAGTCTTATCCGTTTTAAGTATCATAAACCAAATGAGCTTTTAAAGAATTTACAGGAATTATCCGTTCCGAGAGCCCAATATTCTTCCGATATTGCAGAAATTGCCGATGTTCCGACCTTTATAACAGATGATGAAATAGATGAAAACTTTTGCAGAGGAAGCTCCGTTCAAGGCGGTAAAGGGCGTATTTACGCATACTTTAACGAAAATCATACTATTTCGGAACAAGCAAAATTTCTCAAAGACGAATACGGTATCGGCGGCAGCTCCCACGCTCTTTCTCGCTCAAATGGAAGTTCACAAGACCATAGTGCAAAAGGTATCAGCTTCAAAAAAACAGGCTGTACCGAAATACAAATGTCTTGGAATACTGTCGCAAAGCGTATTGATAATCTCATAAAAAACAATAGATATTTCACACAACAGGAAAAGGAAGAATATGAGGAAATTCAAAGAGCAAGAGCTTTTGATGGAATATATGACTCATATAATTCTGTTAAAGAGTTTCACCCTTCCGATATTGTGCTGTTTCAGGTTGGCGATTTCTTTGAAATATTCGGTGAGGATGCGACAAAAGCCGCAGAAATACTTGATTTGCATATTACAAAAAGGGCTGTCCCGAATGTCGGTTCTGTTGATATGTGCGGTATCCCGTCATTTAAACTCAACGATTATGTAGAAGCATTGCGAGAGCATTATGCCGTAACAATAAATGCCATAGATAGTGAAACCAACGAGCGTAAAACCTATTCACTACCCAAAATGCTCCCCGATTTACCGGAACAAACAAAAGAGTCTGCGGAGCCTACACCGCAAGAAAGAGAGGATTTTATCCGTAATTGGAACGGCAATTTGGAAAGCAAACGGCGTGTAAACGAATATATGAGTGTTCACGGCCGAGAGCGTGAAGCTGCCGAGTGGCTTAAAAATGAATACGGACAGGAAAGATTTATCATAAGCGGTGACGGACTTATTACCACAGAATTATCTTGGACGGTAGTACAGAGAACGGTAGTACAAATGGTACTGCAAGACACTTTCCTTTCAGATGAAGAAAGAGAAATACCGGAGTATGAACCAAAGCAGGAAATTGTCGAGGAAAACTTTGATAATGAGTATTCCGACGATGAGCTTGCGAGCATTTATGGCGATGATACAAGCGAAAGCCAAAGACAAATCGAGGAAGAAATGTCAGAACTATCCTCCGAAAATGAAAACACACCACAAGCAGATGACTATTCTCAATATATCGGCAGAGAGATTGAAGTTGATGACAGACGGTTTATAGTTGACCGCATCAATGACCTGTTTGAAACCGTAAGCCTCCGTGATATTACCTTTCAGAACAGTACAGGATTTCCTATATTCAGAAACGAAAGCCTTGATTGGTTGAAGCGTGTTTTAGAGGGACAGGAGCAGACACAAGATGAAATAAAAACTGAAACCGTCGCCGTATATCCTGCGGAGGAAAACAATCTTCCGTATGATATTGTGATAGAGCGTATCCCGGCAAATGCTCCCGAAATTGAAGTCGGCAATTTCCGTATTACCGATGATAATTTAGGCGAGGGCGGTGCAAAAGCAAAATTCCGTGCAAATATTGATGCTATAAATCTCTTGAAAGAAATCGAATTTGAAGGCAGACAAGCTACGGAAGCCGAGCAGGAAGTTTTATCAAGATATGTTGGTTGGGGCGGTCTTACAGATGCTTTTGACGAAAGCAAAGAGAATTGGGCTGACGAATTTAAAGAGCTATATACCGTCCTTACACCCGAAGAATACGAACAAGCGAGAGCATCCACCTTAAACGCTCATTATACAAGTCCTACCGTTATTCGTGCTATGTATCAGGCAATAGAAAATATGGGCTTTACAAAAGGCAATATTTTAGAGCCGTCAATGGGTGTCGGAAACTTTTTCGGTATGCTCCCCGATAGTATGTCAGGCAGTAATTTATACGGTGTTGAGCTTGACAGCATCACAGGCAGAATTGCAAAACAGCTTTATCCGAAAGCGGATATAACCGTTGCTGGCTTTGAAACAACTGACAGAAGGGATTTTTATGATTTGGCAGTCGGTAATGTTCCCTTTGGCAATTATCAGGTAAGCGATAAACCGTATAACAAATTGGGCTTTTCTATTCATAACTACTTTTTTGCAAAGACAATAGACCAAGTTCGTCCCGGCGGTGTTATAGCATTTGTGACGAGCAGATATACAATGGATATGCAATCACCCGAAGTGCGTAAATATATCGCTGAAAGAGCTGAATTGTTAGGTGCTATAAGACTTCCGAATAACGCTTTTAAGGCAAATGCGGGAACAAGCGTTGTGTCCGATATTATATTCCTCAAAAAGCGTGAAAGTCCCATTGTAGCTGAACCCGATTGGGTGCATTTGGGCGAAAACAAAGACGGCTTTGCTATAAACAGTTATTTTATCGACAATCCACAAATGGTACTCGGCAGAGAAACTTCCGAAAGCACACAGTACGGAAAACAGGATTTTACCGTTGCTCCCTTTGAAAATGCGGATCTGTCCGATTTGTTATCGGAGGCTATAAAAAACATTCAAGGAACATACACGCAAGCAGATATTTCGGACAGTACAGATGATTTGGAATTGGAAACCATACCCGCTGATCCGAATGTAAAAAACTACTCATATACCCTTGTGAACGGAGATGTATATTTCCGTAAAAACTCGATTATGGAAAAGGCAGACCTTAACCAAACGGCAATCGGGCGTGTTAAGGGTATGATAGAACTTCGTGACTGCGTGAGAGAGCTTATAGACAAGCAGATGGATTATACAACCACCGATGCGGAAATTCATTCTGCTCAAGCAGAGCTTAACCGTCTTTATGATGCTTATGTAAAAAAATACGGTATCATAAACAGCCGTGCAAACTCGCTTGCGTTTTCCGATGACAGCTCCTACTACCTCCTTTGCTCCCTTGAAATCCCCGATGAAGATAAGGTTACGGCTAAAAAAGCCGATATGTTCACCAAAAGGACGATAAAGCCGCATAAAGCCATAGACAGCGTTGATACAGCTTCGGAGGCTTTGGCGCTTTCCATTTCCGAAAAAGCCTGTGTTGATATGGGATATATGTCCTCTCTTACGGGAAAAACGGAAGATGAGCTTGCGGACGAGCTTCGGGGTGTTATCTTTAAGGATATGAACAGAACTCCCGATGGGGCGTACACATACCGTACCGCCGATGAATTTTTATCGGGCAATGTGCGTGAGAAATTAGCGTATTATGAAAACGCTTTGGAGCTTCTTGACGGAACGAATAAAGCCGATTTTATCAGAACGAATATAGAAGCACTTAAATCCGCACAACCGCAAGACCTTGATGCTTCCGAAATAGAGGTACGGCTCGGTGCTACTTGGATTGATAAGGAATATATCAAAGAATTTATGTGGGAAACCTTTGATATGCCGTATTATCTCAGACGGAGCATTGAACTCAACTACTCTCCCTTTACGGCTGAATGGAATATCAGCAATAAAAATATGGCGAGCTACAATGATGTCAATATCTATATGACATACGGTACGGAACGGGCAAACGCCTTTAAGATTTTGGAGGAAACCTTAAACCTTCGTGATATTCGTATTTATGATACGAAAACCGATGCAGATGGCAAAGAACGCAGAGTGTTAAACAGCAAGGAAACCACTCTTGCACAGCAAAAACAGCAAGCTATCAAGGATGAATTTCGAGATTGGATATGGCGAGTAGCGGACAGACGGCAAGAGCTTGTAAAGAAGTATAACGAGCTTTTTAATTCTACCCGTCCCCGTGAATATGACGGAAGCCATATATCTTTTCCGGGAATGAACCCCGAAATAACCTTGCGTGAACATCAGCTTAATGCAGTCGCACATATCCTGTACGGCGGTAATACCCTGCTTGCACACGAAGTCGGTGCGGGCAAGACCTTTGAAATGGTGGCAGCGGCAATGGAAAGTAAACGCCTTGGGCTTTGTCAGAAATCACTTTTTGTTGTCCCGAACCACTTGACCGAACAATGGGCAAGTGAGTTTTTAAGGCTGTACCCTTCTGCTAATATTTTAGCGGCTACGAAAAAGGATTTTGAACCGCAGAACCGGAAGAAATTCTGCGCAAGAATCGCTACGGGCGATTATGACGCCGTTATAATCGGACACAGCCAATTTGAGCGTATTCCCGTATCACAGGAACGGCAGGAGCAGCTTATTTACGATCAGATAGACGAAATCGAACAGGGACTTGAAGAATTAAAGGCAAGCAGAGCCGAGCGCTTTACAATAAAGTCTTTGGAGCGTACAAAGAAAAGCCTTGAAGCACGGCTAAAAAAATTACAGGACTCCGACAGAAAAGATGATGTAATTACCTTTGAACAATTAGGTGTTGACAGGCTTTATGTGGACGAAGCACACGCCTTTAAGAACCTGTTCCTCTACACGAAAATGCGTAATGTTGCAGGACTTTCTACCTCCGATGCTCAGAAATCGTCCGATATGCTTTTAAAATGCAGATATATTGATGAAATGACGGACAGTAAGGGCGTTGTATTCGCAACGGGTACTCCCGTTTCAAACTCAATGACAGAGCTTTATACAATGATGAGGTATCTTCAGCACGATACTATTCGTGATAAAGGACTTGCACATTTTGACTGCTGGGCTTCTACCTTTGGTGAAACCACAACGGCAATAGAGCTTGCTCCCGAAGGAACGGGCTACCGTGCAAGAACGAGATTTGCAAAATTCTTCAATCTTCCGGAGCTTATGAATTTATTTAAAGAGGCAGCGGATATTAAGACCTCCGACCAACTCGATTTACCTACTCCGAAAGCGATTTATCATAATGTTGTCGCACAGCCGACAGAAATACAAAAAGGTATGGTACAGGAGCTTTCTCAAAGAGCCGCAAAGGTACATTCGGGTGCTGTTGATGCTTCCGTTGACAATATGTTAAAGATAACGAGCGATGGACGGAAATTAGGGCTTGACCAGCGTATCATAAATCCCGATTTGCCCGATGAGCCGCAAAGCAAAGTAAATCTTTGTGTTGATAATATTTTTAAGATATATAAGGACGGACAGGCTGATAAACTCACACAGCTTGTCTTTTGCGACCTTTCTACTCCGAAGAATATCAAAACATCAAAAAGGGCCGCAAAAACAGCCGGAGGAAACCTTGATAATCCCGAACTGCACGCTTTGGAACAGCTTACGGAATTGGATGACGAACAAGAATTTACCATATACGATGACATACGGGATAAGCTCGTAAGTCGTGGTATTCCGAGAGAAGAAATCGCCTTTATTCACGAAGCGAATACGGAGGTACGAAAAAAGGATTTATATGCAAAGGTACGGTCGGGACAGGTTCGTGTGCTTATGGGTTCTACCTTTAAAATGGGAGCCGGAATGAATGTTCAGGACAGGCTTATAGCACTTCACGATCTTGACTGCCCATGGCGTCCCGGAGATTTGGAGCAGCGAAGCGGGCGTATCATAAGGCAAGGCAACAGGAACGAGGAAGTCCATATCTACCGCTATGTTACGGAGTCAACCTTTGATGCGTATTTATGGCAGACGATTGAAAACAAGCAGAAGTTCATTTCACAAATTATGACTTCAAAATCACCTGTAAGAAGTTGTGAGGATATTGATGAAACAGCGCTGTCTTATGCTGAAATAAAGGCTTTGTGTGCGGGTGACGAGCGTATTAAAGAGAAAATGGACTTGGATATTGATGTGGCTAAACTTAAACTTATGAAAGCAAACCATAAAAGTCAGCAGTACAGGCTTGAAGATAATCTCTTAAAGCACTTCCCCGAAGAAATTGACAGAAACAAAGGCTTTATAGAGGGCTTTGAACAGGATATTAAAACGCTTGAAAGCCATCCACACCCACAGGACGGCTTTTTTGGTATGACTGTTCGTGGAGATACGCTTACCGACAAGGAAAATGCGGGAGCTGCTCTTTTAGATGCCTTTAAAGAGGTTAAAGGACTTGATCCTGTTCCGATAGGCAATTACAGAGGCTTTAATATGTTTCTGACATTAGAGGATTTCGGAAAAGAGTATGTATTAACGCTCAAAGGTAAAATGACACACAAGGTAACTCTCGGTAAAGATGCAAGAGGTAATCTGACAAGAATCGACAATGCCTTAAACGGTATTGAAAAACGGCTTGAAACCGCAAAGGAACGGCTTGAATCGTTATATGTTCAGGTAGAAAATGCAAAAGCCGAGCTTGGAAAGCCGTTTCCGCAGGAGGAAGAATTGCGTGTAAAATCCGCACGGTTGGCGGAGCTTAATGCAGAGCTTAATATTGATGACAGAACACCTATGGAACAGGCTATTGATGAAAACAGCGATAAGTCGGAAGATATGCCCGAACCTGTAAGAGAAAATATTGCAAAATCCGAAAGACCGTCACTTCTTGCAAAGCTACAAAGACCGTTACCAAACAGGAAATCCGAACACAAACCGAATGAATTGGAGGTATGACAATGAATAAAACACCTATCTACAACAATACCGTTCAGTACGCAGTGGAACACGATGAATTAGAAGATTACAGAGCTTCATTTAAAGCGAATATGGCGTGCAGGTCGGCAATTACAGGGGCTTTGGCAAAGCATTATAACGATAACAGGCTTGATACAGAAAGCGCCTTAAAAGAGCTTACAGAGGGCTTTACACTTGAAAGAATAGGCTTGGTTATGGCTGTAACCGTCAGAGAACAGGAGTGGGACGGCAGAATATCCCATACAAACAAGGAGTGGGCAAAGTCAGTCCCGTTTACAAAGGATATTGATGATTGGGGCAACGACAGAAATGCGGCGTTTCGTGTTTCGGCTATCCATACAGGGCTTATTGACCTTTTTGCTCATACGGTAAGAAAAGAGCTTGAAAATACAAAAACAGAGATAATTAAGAAACCGTCACTTATTGCAAAACTCCAAAAGCCCCTTCCCGAAAAGAACTCATCTTCCGCAAAAACAAAAGAACAGGAGCTTTGATTTATGGTAAAGGATCAGCAGATAAACATACGGCTCACGGACGAGGAATTTGATATGATTAAAAGTCGTATGAAGAAAAGCAGTTTTACAAGTATGAGTGCATATATCAGAAAAATGGCAATAGACGGTATGGTAGTAAAACTTGATATTGCAGAACTGAAAGAAATATGCTCCCTGCTCCGCTATAACGGGAACAATATCAATCAAATCGCAAAACGCTTGAACGCAGGGAAACAGATTTATTCGGAGGATATAAAGGACATCAAAGAAAAACAAAAATTACTTTGCGATATGGTAAATTCTATCAATATGAAGCTCTCAAAAATTTAATATCCGGCGGTAAGGACTTGACATCCTTGCCGCAGTACATAGATTATTGTAAAATATATACAGAAAGAAAAAAGGAGGTCGCACCAAATGAAAATTTTACTGAAAACCATCTTTGCACCCGTCATATTTATACTGTGGATTTTTATAAAAATCGCTTCTGTTTTCACTTATGTTTCGGGCTTGGTATTCGGCGCAATAAGCGGAATTATAGCGGTTATAAGCCTTGTATATTTAATGACAGGCTCGGTATCAAACGCAATAGCCGGATTTATACTTGCATATCTTTTAAGCCCCTACGGAATACCGCTTTTTGTAATAATGATACTTGGGATTGTTCAGAGTTTTAAATATAAATTACAGGACGGAATATACGGCTGATTTAACTTCAGACCAACTTGGTCCGAAGTTGGAAGCCCCTTGTTTCATGCGGTTTTTAACTTCCCGAAATTTGTCGGAAAGTTGGAATAAATATAATTTTAGGAGGTTCTCACTATGAAAAAAATCAAAATCACACTCGTTGCACTTACTATTTTATGTGCTGTTTCACACGCAGTATCGGCGGCAGAAATCCCTATCGAAGCAGCACCGTGTAATGCTACAAAAGAGAGTATTGCTGTTACGGAAAACCTTATAAGCGATATTCTGACAGAGGTAGAAAACGGATTGGGATATGGCGAAGCAAACGGAAAAGCACAGGCGATTATTTGTAAGGCAGTAATCGAAAATCAGACAGACGGTTTTGGATATGCCGACCTTATGAGCATTGCAAGAAATTCAATCTTTTTATACCGAGATATGTATTTAAGACCGGAGCTTTATGAAGCAAAGAAAGAAGCGGTGTATTGGTTAATATGCGATTTGATAACAGATGTCGGGAACGGTAAAAACTACAATGAGGCTCTTGACGAAGCATACACAAGAATATATCAAAGCATTGATAACGCATATACACAAAACACAGAAATTGCATCTGACAGAATTTATTGGGATATTCCTCCCGCTGACTTTGTAATGTTCACACAAGCGAGAAAGTTTTTGCTTGAAGCTATACCGAAAACAAATTAAATACATACAGACAATTATTGGGTGGCAGCGATGTCACCCTTTTTCTTTTTTACACAGGAAGGAGCGTTTTTTATGGCAACAACAAGGATAATTCCTATGCACTTGAATAAAGGTAAGACAATTCAAATGTGCTTGAATGACAGAACTGAATATGCGATAAACTCCGAAAAAACGAATAATGGAGAATATATTTCCTCTTATGAATGTAATTATGAAACCGTTTCATCAGAGTTTGCTTTATCGAAAAGAGAGTATTTTCAGATTACAGGCAGACGGCAGATAAGTGATGTTATTGCCTATCAGATACGGCAATCTTTTAAGCCCGGTGAAATCACTCCAGAGGAAGCAAATACGATAGGATACGAATTTGCAAAAAGGTTCACAAAGGGAAATCACGCATTTATCGTTTGTACGCATATTGATAAAAAACATATACACAATCATATCATTTGGAACTCTACCACGCTTGACTGTACTCGTAAATTCCGCAACTTTTGGGGCAGCACAAAGGCAGTAAGAAAACTCAGCGATCTAATTTGCACAGAGCATAGTTTATCAATAATTGAAAATCCAAAACCTCACGGAAAAAGCTATAACAGTTGGCTCGGTGATTATGACAAAAAGAGCAATCGTGATTATCTGATAGAAGCTATCGACAGAGCGTTTGAGAAAAAGCCAAAAAGCTACGAAGAATTTTTTTCGTATATGTCAGAGGACGGTTACAGGGTAATTCCGGGAAAGCATATAACATTCTCACATTCAAGACAAAAGAGAAATATCCGTTGCCGTTCTCTCGGTGCGGGATATACCGACAGGGATATAGGAGCTGTTATTTTAGGAAATAAGGCTGATTCCTCCGGCAGAAAACAAAAGCGTTTTGAGAAAACAACACTACTTTCGGATATTGAAAAAAAGATAAATTCCGGTAAAGGCTTTGCTTATGAAAATTGGGCAAAGAAATTCAGCTCAAAGCAAATTGCAAAAAGCCTGTTATTTTTAAAAGAACACGAATTTGAAAACTTTGATGATTTTATAAAGGGTTTAACAGAGAAACAGGACAGATACAGAGAGTTATCGGAAATGCAGAAATCAGTACAAAAACGGCTTTCGGAAATTGCCGTTTTGAAAACACAGATCATCAACTATTCAAAGACAAAAGATGTTTATGTGGCATACCGCAAATCGGGTTATTCCAAAAAATTCTACGCCGAACACGAAGCCGATATTATAATTCACAAAGCGGCAAAGAAAGCATTTGACGAATTAAAGCTAAAAAAGCTCCCTTCAATAAAACAGTTAAATGCGGAATATGCCGAACTGCTGAAAACAAAAAAATCATCTTACGAGGAATATATTTCCTTAAAAAAAGAAATCCGTGAGATGATGCTGCACAAACAAAACTATGAATTTATACTCGGCATAAATAAGGACGAAAACGAAAAAACCGAACATTCGCCAAGAATTGAAAAATAGCACCGCAAGGGGCGTAGCTCAAAGATGAAATCTTTGTTTTTGGGGTTTGGGGAAATATCCTCAACAAGCAAAAATGAAAATTCTACGCTCCTGCGTGATTTTTATTTTTAGCCTTTTGTATATACAAAGGCATTGCTTGCTAAAGATTGTAATTTACTTAAACGACAAAATTGACATCCTCGACTTTAATATTTATTCCTGTTAAAATGCTTGTATCCTTGACAAGAAAAAAGCCTGCAAACGCAGGCTGAAATTCGTAGAGTATGCAACTATACGAA
>JAFZQX010000045.1 GCA_017620205.1 Clostridia bacterium
AAAGAAGTAACAGGATTTGTTCCTTCTCAGGATCATCCCGGCCTTTACGAAGCTAACGTTGACGGCGTTGACAGAATCATGCAGATTTACGTTAACGGCAAAAAACGCTGGATGGCAAGAAGCAACGAATTTGTAAAAGGTGTTGAAAAAAACGACAGCTACGACTGGGACGACCCGGATACAGATTACACATATGACGGCATATATATGTCAAAACAGGATATAGGCTTTTGGGATAACCCCAATGACATTCTCTTCCAGTGGGAACGCAACTGGAAAACACAGATTGTATACCCCGAAGAGATTATGCAGGATCCCGACAATGCGGATCAGGTAATCGTCCGTATGCAGAGGGGTTTCTGGAATTTATTGCGCAAACAAGAAAAAACAAGCGAACAGCCAATGTATCCTCAAGGCAGCGTTTACTTCAGAATTATAAACGCTATGGAGCTTCTCGACAGCCCCGGCGAATTCTACTATAACAGAGCAACCAAAAAGCTCTATTATATGCCCGAAGCTGACGAAGATATGTCAACTGCAAACGTTGTAGTACCGAGGATTGACCATTTTGCTACAATCTACGGTAATGACAAAGACGACTGCGTACAGAACATAGATTTTAAAGGCATGACGATTGCACACTTTGCTTCAAACTCGGCAGCAGAAGGCTACTGGGGCGAGCAGGGAACGGTTGTTCGTCCGGCTTCCGGTACGCAGGGCGTTGGCCGCTGCGGAATTTACATGTTCTTCTGCGACAACGTAAACTTCTATGACAACTATTTCTACGGCTTTGATGAGGTTTGTATAAACATGCAGGGCGGCGTAAGGAACTGTTCGGTTACAGGCAACGCCTTCTCTGATATCGGTGACGCCGCAGTAACCATCGGTCATGAAAGACACGCGAATACCAGTAATCCGGACTCATACGCGCCGGTTCCTTCGAATGCTGATACAACCCAGATGGTTTTGACGCGTGACTACGAAAGAATGGCAATATACACCTCTTATATAGGTGACAATTATTCAAACAACAGACCACCGGGCTGCAAAGGATTAAACTTCGTAGGTAATTTAAACGGCAACGACATATCGGGTTCAGAAGTAAATAAATCTTATATGCCGACCGGCGGATATGTATACAAGAACTACCATTGGCGTTCGGACCCGGCAGACGTAGGCAAAGAGAAGAGCTATGTAATGTATGACTTCTATTCGAAGTTTAAGATTGATAAGGTTACTCTTTGCTGGGACAGAAATCTTATTCAGGCAGACGAAATAGCAAACTTTGAAGTTCTCTTATCAAACGATAAGAGCTTCACAACATACGATACTCTATATACTGAAAACGGTACGTATAGCGGAGCAATTTTAGAAATACCCAACTCAAGCTTAACCGGAAAGTACAGATACCTGATGATAAGAACAATCGGTAATACGCGGTTTGGTCTTTCCCAGGTTTATGCGTTTACATCCGATCTTAAACCTTATACATATAACGTAGAGCCAACAAACATAACGGTATCGAACAACTATATGACGCGTATCGGCGGCGAAATTCCGCGTTCCTGCGCGATTATGGCATACTATGTTAACGGGTTTAACGTAACACATAACGAGCTTTTCGATATAGGCTATTCCGGCATTGAAATAGGTTGGGGCTGGGATACAGCTAAAGACTATACGCGTAATGTAAACTGCTCATATAACAGTGTAGATACAACATGCCACATCCTCTTTGACGGCGGCCCGATATACACGCTCGGTCCTCAGCAGGGTTCAATTTATAGAGGCAACTATATGAACAACTGTATCATGGGCGTTCACAGCTTGTATACGGACACCGCTTCTAAATGGATAACGTGGTGCGACAACGTTGTTGAAAACAGTCACTATGTAATAAGCCTGTATAACGAAAAAATCACAGATAACTATTACTATAATAACTATGCGACCCATAACCAGAAGCACATGTTTGCCGGAGGGACTATAAACGGAAAAACTTATCCGCCCGCTAAGGATTCAAACACATTCGATGATTATGCGAACACTCCCATAGTATTTCCGATGGGTCAGCCTCCGCAAGAAGCGCGGAAGATTATATACGATTCCGGTCTGGAAGCTTCTTATAAGCATATCAAAAAATGGGTTCCTGAAGATGTTGAAAACGGCCTTCCCGAAGAAGCAATATCTTACATAAGAGCTGAGGAATACAACTTAAGAAAAACGTACAACAGCATGCATAAGAAGGAACTCTATAATATGATAAAGAAAGAGGCGGTTGGCGGCGGTGTGTTCGGATTGGAAGAAGGTCAGTATCCGCCAAAATACAAACCGATACTGGTAGAAGCATACAACCTCTACATTCCCGATAATGCTACCCCGAACCAGACAACTCTTCTGCGTAATCTTATGAATGAAGTCAGGGAAAGCGTAAAGACAAAGAGCCTGAGTGAAACGCTGGCTGAAATTCAAGAACTTCTTGAAAACGCAAGGACAATAAGCGACAGTTGCCCGTGCCTCGCATCATTCTCAAACGCAAGTCTTTATGATACTTTCGGCATGATGACGAAAAGTAGCTTTGACGATATAAAAGCAAGATATCAAGCGCTTAATAACAGCTACCTCAGCGGTTCGGCATATGAGTATGCATTGCTCGTCGAGGCAGAGGCGCTGCTTGCAGAAGCGCATAACGCGGTATTCAGCGCTGATATTGTATCTGCAAGCACAGAAGGAATGACAGACGTAAACATAGACAAAGAAAACGAAGAAGTTACATTCTATTTCGCACCCGGAACAAGCCTTGAGAACAAGAAGCTTGAGCTTACCGCATCACACGGCGCTGTAATAGCGACAAACCTTTCCGATTTGGTTGACCTTTCAACACCTTTAACGGTTACGGTATACTGCACCCGCAACAAGGGCTATAAATATTGGACAGTAAAGGCTGAATATGCAGAAGATTCCAACGTCTCCCTCATTGGAAGCACAGCAGGTTCCGGTTATACGGACGCTGACAACTGGTTCTCACTCAGGCGCGGCGATAAGCATGTATCACCCACATACGGCGGCGGTCTTATTATCCAGAAGGGCGCTTATGCTACAATGGCAAAGAGCTATGACCAAAGTACACACGGCGCATCATTTACATTTGCTCCTTTGTCTCAGTCGGGTAAGCATCAGTTCACAATGGTTCTTGCAAGCCAGGACTATGAAATAGACAATTCTTTAAAGAACAAAAAGATAGACCGTCTTGAAATAGACTTTAATGACGATAAAGCAACGCTTTATAGAGTTAAATCAGGCGAAAGAGACGCACAACCTATAAAGAGTAACGTTTCTGCATATCTTAATTATAATCAGCCAAACACAATAAGCTACTCTACGTCGGTTGTGAACAGCGATACGAAAGTCACCGTTACAATAAACGGACGGAAAGTATTTGACCAGGCGACTGCAAGTGAAATACAGCTTGATAAAGGATATTTCGGTTTCATATCGCAGAAATGTAATATTAAGATTTATTAATATTAAATTATAAACAAAAAAAGAAAGGTGTTAGGAAAATGAAAAGAACATTTAAAAAGAGCCTAATTATTTTATTTGCTCTTGCCGTAGTTATGATGACTATGGTAATGCCTACGGTATCTGCAAACACAGACGTGGCAATCACATTTGATACGGAAGCTATGGAAAATGCTTCCGGTACCGAAACCGGCCTTCGTGTAACAAACCTTTACCCCACAGCAAGTGGTCGTGAGAGCGTTGAAGGCTATCACATCAAGAACGGTGTTATCAAATTCAATTTTGATCAAGCTATGGATGAAAGCACTCTTACACCCGAAAACATCAAAGTTAAATTGGCTTCGTCATCCTACATTAATCCGGCAAACCCCAAATTTGACGCAAACACGATGGAATGGACATATGAACCCTACGAAGTTACATCAACAAGCTATTCTATTTCAATAGCTGATATGTGTGAAGGCACTATGGTTCACACAGTTATATTTACAAGCGGCGTTAAAACAGCAGACGGAACTCCGATAAACGAAGTTTCTAAGAAGTTCCAGACAGGCCGTATTGTAACAACACAGGGTACTGAAGGCAAATCACTTATGGACGTTGCACACAAAAAAGACATAAAACGTTATGAATCTGACGGTACATTGTCTACACTGGCGAGTGACGGAACCGCATATAACCAAAGTAAGAACAACCTAATGGTTGACTATGCGCCGAATATTGACCAGGTAGGTGCACATTTCATCCCTGCAAAAGACGCATATGTAAAAATAGACCTCGGTAACTACTATAGCATTTATGATGTTGTAATTTACAGCGCATGGGGAGATGAGGATTTCCGTGCTCACAAACCGGTTGCTGTTGCATATTCAAACGACCCCGCAGCTACATTTTCATCGGCAAATAGCGTAGGAACTATGGCGGCAAACCAGTATAAATCATCAGGCAGACTGGAAGCCAGCGACGGCGGCAGAGGTTACTCACGTTATCTCTCACCCGCAACTCCTTTCAGAGCAAGATACATATTCCTCAGAGCTACAAATACAGGAGATACAGGTGAAAGCGCATCATCAATTAAAGTAATTGCCGATGTTGATACAGATTACGGTGAGCTGACAGCTAAAAAAGACGGCTCCGCTGTTTCTAAATTCGCAGGCACAGGCACATATGAAGTTTCCGCACCTGCTACAGAAAACAAAGCCGGCTCAGGCGGCGCTTATATGATAATTGCAGGTTTCGATGCAAACGGTATAGTTACAAAGATTGAATGCTCGGAAGTATCTGTTTCCGGCGGCAAGGTCTCACTTACAACAACAATTGAAAACGCAAACACAAAATCACTTAAAGCAATTCTTATTAAGAGCTTTTCTGAGCCTCAGATGCTCACAGACGCACTTATTTTACCTGCTCAGTAATCTGTATTAAGGAGGGATTACTGTGAAGAAATTACTTTCAATATTTGTTGCAGCACTCATGATTTTGACAATATGTAACTTCACAGCAATGGCGGCAGAAGATTTGTTTGACGTGGCCTTCATTGAGGGAAGTAATATCTTTGTTGTAACTGCCAAAAGTGGGCTTACCGGTATCAACAATGTTGCGCTTATGGTCAGAGACAGTGGCGGCAATGTTGTGTATATGGATGTTCAAAGAGCCATCAAGCCCGGTCAGGTATACTTTCAGGTAGACTTGGGCGATAATCTTAATATCGAAACATATACGTTTATCGTGACGTCTGACGGTGATACGTGCGCTTCGCAGACGAAGACATGTTCGTCTAACGTGCACGGCAGCGGTTCGGGAATTGATCCGATTTACAGCGATTCATTCTTTAATGTTAGTTATGACGCTTCTTTAAACAGATTTGTTGTTAACGGTGAACTTACAAAGTCGGACGGTTCTCCCGCATTTAACCGTATAGCGCTTTTGGTTTACGAGCCTGAAGCCAACGGCGTGTGCGAAATTTACAGCATAGACGCTTTAAATGAGTATTCCGGACCGTTTACATTCAATGTACCGATACATCCGATGGCCCCCGCAGGCACTTATACATTTATCGTTTCTTCTGACGGTGATGTTGTAACAAGCGCCATCAAGACATGCGGACTGAATGATAACTTTGAAACCCACGGAACTATCGCCAAAGGTTCATCTATCGGCGCAACTTATACACTCGCAGAGGGCGAAGAAGCACCGATGGTAATAATTGCAGTTTACAAGGAAAACAGAATTGTCAGCATGAAAATTTCAGATATTCCGGTAAACGGTAAGGTAACGGCCGAAATAGAGTTCGGCGCAAATGAAGATACATCCGGTTACAGCGCGAAGGCATTTGTTTGGGAAAACTTTGAAACATTGAAACCCATCAAGAGTGCTCGCTCCTTAGGATAATAGTCGAAAGGAGGAAAAGGGGGGGATATATGTGGAATATAAAATGCACGAAGCTCCCCTTTGTATATTTTAGATATGAAAAAGGCAATTAAATTTACACTTAGCTTATGTATAGCAATGTCGCTTTTTTCGATGACGGCATTTGCCGATTTCTCTGCGGAGTTTAACGAAGAGAAGGGTGGCAAATTTTCGATAACCGTTAACGAACCCGTAGACGGCGAAGGTTATCAGATATGGGTAGGCAATCCCGGCGTTTCGAAGGATGAACTTGCTGATATCTACGATGATGAAGACTTTATGTCTTCGGTACGTCACGTGGATTTTGCCATGGCAAAAAGCGCCGATCCGATAACATTTGAGGTGGATTTGTCCGAGACGGAAGAATACGGAACTTACGCGATAAGACTTATCCGTTCGGGAATTGACATTATAGAGAATAAATATTTCAAATTCAGATTTATTGACGGAACTCTGGAAGACCGTGCAATTGAAAAGTTCATGGGCGTTGAGAGTTCTGAAGATCTTGCGGAAGCCGTAGCTGAGTTTTCGGACGAATCAAATGAATTTATTCCTAAAAAGGATTTGAGCGTTTTGGGGGATGAGGATATTGTTTCCTCAATCGGTGATGAATTTGTGCTCGTCAGAGATTACAAATATCCGGAAGGCGAATCGTTTACTACAAGCGCCGATGTTGTTGGCTGCGGTGAAGCTGCCTATGCTGTATCGCTCTTATTAGGCAGCTATTCAGCAGACGCAGCAGAAAAAATAGAAGAATACGGTTCATTTATATCTGAGCTTATACCCCAAAAGAAAAATGCTGAGGCAACAATGAAAATTGTTGACGCAACCAAAAAATTTATAGTTGACGCTAAAAGCCTCGGTGAAGTTCTTTCAAAAGCGAAGGAATACGGCGCGAAAGCAAATAAGGAAACAATAGAAGTCTTTGAAAAGAATAAATCAAAAATCAAGACGTTTGACGACGTTGAAGCTGTTTTAAAATGGTCGGAAGTTCTCGGTAAGCTGACAAGCGCGGGAAAACGCTCGGAGATAGAGGATATAATTGAGAAAAACGCAGAATTTTTAGGTGTTGACACATCTGAAAATTCGCATGACGGCATAAGCCTTGCAAAGGTTGCTAAGCGTTTTGATACAAATAAGGCCGCAACGCTCTACGGTCAAGACGCGTTTAGTAAGTATTATAACAGCCTGGCAGAAGAAATAGCTGAAGAAGAAGAAGAAAAAAGGGATACAGGTAACTCCAGAAAAGTCAGCGGCGGTGGCGGCGGCGCACTTTCGAGTGGTAAAACAATATACCCCAAAACCGTAGAACAGGTTCCGATAAATACTGATACCGAACAGCAGCAGGATGACGCTTCGGGCTTACCGTTTAAGGACATAGACGGCTGCGCATGGGCTCATGAATATATCAGAGCTCTGTACGAAAAGAATATAGTAAAGGGTGTAACAGAAGACACCTTTGAACCCGACCGTCCCGTAACGCGTGAAGAATTTGTTAAAATGCTTGTTGTTGCATTTGTACTTCAGACTGACAAAAACATGATATTTGACTTTAAAGACGTTACAATAGACGTTTGGAGTTATCCTTATATAGAAGCTGCGTACCGCGGCGGTATTGTTAGAGGCAAGTCGGCTGATTTATTCGGCAGAACCGATACAATAACGCGTCAGGATGCGGCAGTTATGATATCAAGAATAATCGGAGCCGAAAGTGATGAAGCTCCTGAGTTTGCAGATGCAGGCTCTATCGCCGAGTATGCTCTCGCCGCAGTATCCGGCGTATCGGAACGCGGAATAATATTAGGAGATGCAGACGGCAACTTTAATCCGACGGCGGTTACAACCCGCGCACAGGCGGCTACAATTATAGCAAGAGCAATAGAAGGGGGTAATGCAGAGTGAAGAGATACTGTGTGGTTTTACTCACGTTGATATTTGCATTGTCATTATTGGTAATTCCGTCAGGCACGGCTTTAGGAGCAGAACTTGCAAATTTGGCGCTCGGTAAGCCTGTAACTGCTACTTCTGAATACAGCGCATTTTATAACATGCCGGCGGTAAACGACGGTAAAATGGATACCGCGTGGTCTGAAGGCAGCGCCAGACTCGCACCCAGTGATGATCAGGGTAACGACTGGATCCAGATAGACCTCGGCGGAAGATATGATATTATAAGCATGATCGCATACTCAAGAAGCGATGTTAATAACGCTTCGGAACGTATGGGTTGGCTTTATCAGGTTGCAGAGTCAGCTGACTTTTCAGACGGCGTAACAATAGGTATGAAAAGCGCACCCGGCTCTCCCGGTCAGGGATATGAGGTGTCGCTCAAAAAACCTGTTACGGGCAGATATGTCCGCGTTGCATGTAAGGAATACTTCGTTATCGCGGAAATTGAGGTTTACGGTACACCTGCAACTGAAGCGGCAAAAGGCGAGTATGACGATATAGAAACCGAAGGCAAAATCTATAATGCTTCACAGATGGCATATTATCTCGGAATCATGGATGGCGTAGAAGCCAGAGAATTCGGTTACGGATATATTTTGACAAGAGGTGAAGCTGCGGAAGCCGCTGCAAAACTGCAGGGCTCCGGCGAACTTGACCCTACGGCTACAATATATGAAGACGTACCTTTTGACCATCCAAAGTCCGGCTACATCGCATGGTGCGAAAAAGCAGGAATAGTTTCAAAGGGAACCTCGTACCGTCCGGATGAATATATTTCAGGCGTTGAGTTTTTAACAATGCTTTTAAGACTTAACGGTTGGATTTGTCTCGCGCAGGACGGCCAGTATCCCAACAATATAATAACAACTGCTCAAAGACTTAAACTCTTAAAGGGCGTTGACATTGATGTAAAAGACAATCTCAATAAATCAAGAGCAATACTTCTTATTTACAATATGCTCACAACTTATATGGCTGATCCTATAATTGTTGACAGAAAAATTATAGGTTATACATGCGGCGACACATATTTGGAAGAAGTTTTTGACATGGCTCTTTATACGGGCGTTGTTGAGGAAACATCACAGACGGGTCTTGTTGATCCCTCAGGCGCAGGCAGTAAGCATTTAACCATTGACGCCACAAGATACAAGGATAAATCAGGCAGAGGCTCCGTGTTCCTGGGCGAAAATGTATACTTCTTGAGCGATGATGATAATAACGTCCTGCACTTATGGCGTAACCCCTTAATCGGCACACGACAGACAATCATGTGCAAAGATATTGAAAGATCGAATTCGAGTGGTATTACATACTATGAAGAAAAGACCGACAAGGTACGCAAAGTGGGTTTTTCTTCGGATGTAAACTTTATTAAAAACGGCGTAGCCAGCGGTGATTTCTCGTTAGATAAGATTAATCCCGCAAACGGCAAGCTGGTTCTTATTGACAACGACCTTGACGGCAAGGTGGACGTAATTAAGCTCTATGAACCTCAAGTTTTTGTTGTTGATTATGTCGGCGTTGACGGCAACCATCTCGGCATCGGTGCACAGAATGGCGATATCCTGGATGTGCCCGAATTTGACGAGCTTGTAATTTCAAGAAACGGATTTGGAATGAATGTAGGTGACATTCCGGTAGGTTCTCTTTTATACGCTTATGTTTCCGACAACGGAAAGCATGTTGAGCTTGAAGTTTCGATTGACAGCGTTGAGGGCATTATTGAATCCCTTTCAAACGAAGATGTTGTAATAGACGGCGTAACATATGAGTTCTCGGAATATTATAAGATTAACAATGCAATAATCGATCAGGTACGTCCCGGAGCAAAGGCAAGCTTCCTTTTAGACGAAAACGGTCTTGTTGTTTGGGCTATAAACGACAGCGTTACATCAACGTCGGAAACGCTTTGCGTAATACTTGCAATCAGCGAACCTGAAGGATTAGATCCCTTGCAGTTACTTGTGTTTAATGAAGCTAACGAAATGCTTACTATGAGCTTTGCAAACAACGTAAAGATAGACGGCAGAAAAATGGGCATGTCTCAGATTGAGGCGCTCGGCTCCGGCTATTTTAAAGGCAAAGCGGCAATATACAAATTAAATTCAGACGGTCTTATTTCATTCTTAAATACCGAAACTCATAATCCTGAAGAGCCTGCAGATAAAATGTCTCCCCAGTCTAAATGGGAGCTCCCGTCGGGATGCGGCAGAGCAGCAACGGGATTCTATAAGGATAATGAAATGAAATTGCCTATTTATGAAGATTTTCCGGTATTTACCATAGGCAAGGATGCCGGCGGAAATATAGTCACTGACATAAACGCAAAGAGCAGCTTCAGCTATAAGACTATCGACTCACTTTATCCGCCGAGCGTGGATGACGAGAGTAAAGGCGATTTCACGTTCTACGGCGATGCAGATGATGATTCCCCCGCGTTTGCGGTAAGATTCCTCGGCATAAACGTAGATTCCGATTTCGGCACGATCAAAGCATATTCAAGCAACAGCACAATGATTATTGACAGCGTTGCTCAGTGCATAGAGAAAGGCGAAGACACCTACAGAATTTACGGATATAACGCAGCAAGCGGCGCAAGCGTTAAGGCTGTTGTTCATCCGGACATTCAGCGCGTAATAAACAGTTACAATGTTTATATCAACAAACCATCAGATATAACATTTACGGGTCTTAACTACATAAGCCCCACATCATCAACGGGAATAGGCAACTACTGTTCACCAATAACCGACCTTAAAAAAGGTGATATAGTAAGATACGAGCTTACAAGTGAACGTGTAACAGGTCTTGAGAGAATATACTGCGTGAGCGATACTGTCTCGACAGATCACAGCGGTCTTATCTGTAACACCGGCGATAACTACTCAAAGAGTTACCGCGCAGGTTACAAAGCGTTCAGCGGCAGCATATCAAGAGTCGGCAACGGTATCATCGAATTTGGTAACGGTGAAGGCTTCAGCTACAAAAACAACTCCGGCTTGAAGAACGTTGTAGTTGTAGAAGGCGACAAGGTATACGGATATGATGCATCTCTTATCCCGATGTATGTATCTGTCGGAAACAAGGCGTTTGTAGTTGTTCTTTCCGGTAAACCTTCTTATTTGGTAGTGTATAAATAAAGGTAGAGTAGACGGCAAGTGCCAAACCATACATTATGTTTGGTTTGGCGCTTGCGCTTTTTTGAGAATAAAAAGGATGAGATATATGGATACGGTAAAAATAGATTTATCAGTTAAAAAAGGGAAAATAAACCCCATGCACAGCGTAAATAACGGCCCTGTTTTAAGCCGTAATTTAGGAAACGGAGAATGGTTTCAAAAAGCGCACATCCCGTATGCAAGACTTCACGACTCCGCCCTGTGCCCCATATACGGCGGCTGCCATACCGTTGATATTTTAAATATCTTTCCGGATTTTGACGCAGACCCCGAAGACCCCAAAAGCTATGACTTTGCCATGACGGATAAATATCTTGCCGATATTATATCTGTCGGCACGGAGCCTTTTTACCGCCTCGGCGCGTCTATCGAGCACGGAATTAAAAAGTATCAGATTTATCCGCCGAAGGATTTTAAAAAGTGGGCGCGCATCTGCGAAGGTATTATCCGCCACTATACCGAAGGCTGGGCAGACGGCTTTAAGTATAAAATAGAATACTGGGAAATATGGAACGAGCCCGATACAGGCTATAAACAGGGCAACAGCCCCACATGGCGCGGCACGATGGACGAGTTTTTTGAGTTTTTTAAGGTTGCTCTTATATACTTAAAGGACAAGTTCCCGCACCTTAAAATAGGCGGTCCCGCGCTCTGCTCCGTAACGGACAGCAGAGATATTTTAGAGGATATGATGACGTATCTTACAAAAGGCGGGCGCGCTCCCTTAGACTTTTTCTCATGGCATCTTTACGGTAATACACCGAATGAATTTGAACGAAAGATAAAGATAGTTGACGAGGTTTTGCAAAAATACGGCTATTCGGATGCCGAGAGTATCTTAAACGAATGGAACTATGTTAAAGACTGGGAAAAAATAGGCGAGAGCTATAAGACAATGACGTCCCTTAAGGGCGCGGCTTTCGTTGCGGGCGCAATGTGCGAGAGCCAGCGCTGCGGTCTTGACCATCTTATGTACTATGACGCAAGACCGTGTGTTTTCAACGGTATGTTCCACTGGCAGACAAGAGAGCCGCTTAAAGGATATTATCCGTTTTTGATGTTTAATAAGCTCTATGAGCTCGGTACGGAAGCGGAGTATTCGTCGGATTCCGACAAAATATTTGCCTGCGCCGCGGTAAAAGACAATAAGGCGGCAGTAATGCTGACATATTTTGATGATGAAAACGGCGCGGAGGCAAAAGAAGTTAAGCTTGATATAGCCGGCTTTGACGGCGGCAAAAAGCTTACATATTATCTTCTTGACAACGATAATGACTGTGAGATTGTAAAAGAAGAGATTTACGGCGGCAATGAGATCATGCCACACATAAAAATGAACAATTATGACGTTGTTCTGATTGAGATTGAAAAAATTTGAGTTCTGACAACCCGTGATAAACGGTACGGCGTTACATATAAAGAAGATAAGATGAAGTACGCCATAAAGAAACTCACGGCTGAGGGTTAATATAAGTGATACAAACTGAATAGCAATACCTTTAATATATGATATATTCCCCATGTTTTTAAACGTGGGAATGTTACCCTTCTTTATCTCTCATGTGTAAACCGGGAACTGGCTTCTTTAAAAGACGGCAGTTCCCGTCACTGAGAGGAATTATACCAAGCGAAAAAACCGCCGGAGACGGCGGTTTTTTGTTTTGCTGTATGTTAAGTATAAGATGATTTTTCAGGCGGCGTTTCTGTTTTCAAAAAGTTGTTTGATGAAATTGCGTTTATAAAAAGCAATTCCGAATAAGACAAGAGCTAAAACATATCTTATAATTCTGTAATTATAAAGTGATGTCAAAAGAAAAACCAACGCCAAAAAAGCGATGCTGAAAACAAGCGTAACCCCGGCTGTAAACACTTTAGTGCCGCATTTTTTTCTGCAAATTTGTTTAACACTGAAATAGTGTGCAACGGCAAAAACAATATAGCAGGCAAGCGTTGTGTAACCGGCCGCAAGATATCCCCACTGCTTTATGCAAAAATAGTTTAGTATTATATTTAGTATAGCCACGAGTATTGAAATAATGCTGATTCTTGCAGTTGCTTCGTAATAAGCCTCAACGCTGATATAACGCTGAAATATAAACATAAAGAATACGCTTGCCGTTACGGGAGGTATAATCTTTAAAGCGGCATAATACTTTGGAGGCGCGAATACAGCCAAAACTTCCGGTGCGAACAAAATAACAAGAATATTGGCAGCCGCCACCAACAGCAATATTTTATCCGTTACGGGTTCAATTTCTTTATACTGTTTGTTTTTAAGCTGACGGTACATCCAGGGGAGGAAAGCGTCGTTGATTGCGTAATTGATAAGCTGCATAAGCATTGCTATCGCATACGCAACGCTGTAAATACCGGCCTCGGCAGAACCTACCATGTTGTTTATCATAATTCTGTCTGCTTGATTTAAAACCGTTGTTGAAAGTAAATACGGGATAAGAATTATATTGAAAACAAATACTTTTTTCCAATATTCTTTTACAAATAAATGACGGTCTTTTTTCAAAAAACCAAAGTAGACAAATATTGCCGCAATACCTTGAACCCCTATTCGTGAATATATGGCGGCTGGGCTCTGCAGATTTAATAACAGTATGCCTAATATGCCGATGACGGGCGTCAAAACAGAAATAGAGAGCGTAGCGGCAATCATCGTTTTATACTTATAGGCAAAGCGCTGCCGTATTGCCCAAAATTCCCACGCGGGATAAACCAGCAGATAAATAAGCATTGAAATGACGATATGCGTCGGCATCCCCAGTATTTTATTAAAAACAGGAATAAAGCACAGATATAACGCGGTATATACAACTGTAACCGCGTTGCTGAGACCGAGAACGGACGTTGTATAGCGGTCAACATCCGAATCGTAATTTGTTATGCCTACTTTATAATGACCTCTTGATATTTCAAGCGTCACCAATATAAGCAGTACATCAAGCCATGACTGAAAAACCGTATAAGAACCGTATTCTTCTACAGCCAGCAAATGTGTGTAAAGCGGAACTACGATCATCGATATGCCTTTATTTAAAAAGTTGCATACAGCGAACCAAAGCGCCGCTTTCGCCTCTATTGACAAAGCTTTATATTTTTGCTTTAGTTTATTCATTCTGTCTATGCCACCACAATATCAAAATCTTTAATCACAAATGTTAAAATCAATATATTCTATATTATCCATATACTCTGTGCGTTCCTCTTCGGGAGGCAGCTTCATGTAATCGCCGTAGTATTTTTTAAGATACGCGTCTATCTGTTCCGGACCGTAGAATTCCCTGTCCTCAAACTCATATAAAACGGGTTTGCCGTAAATACTCTTTGACATGCTTTCCTTTTGATAGGTGTGACGTCCGGTCATAGAGCACCATATATCGTGCGTTCCGTCGGAGTATTTTTGCAGGAGCAAATCGAACTTTTCATTAAAGCGTCTGTTATTCTGAACGGACTTTAAAATGCCCGCGTAGCACTTTTTCAAAAATCTTTCGAAGGAGGAGTTGTGCTGATAAATTATACAGTTTCTGCGGCTCTGAAGTTTTTTCATACGCTCTATTTGTTTTGCGTGTTTTTTCTGCTCGCTTTCGCCTTCCGGAACTTCATCCAAAGGAAAAATATCAATATAAACGGGAACGTCCTGTTTGCCTTCGGCATAATACTTTGTGTTCCAATGAATCATTGTTTTTAAGTTTACAAAGAGGGCGTGAGGATGATAATAGTCTTCTTTTGATTTATAAGAAATAATTTTATAATTATCAATTGGTTTTTTTTCCAGGAAACTGATAAAACAATCATAACTTTTCCTGGGCATTACGATATCAATATCGGTATCCCAGGGGATAAAGCCTTTATGTCTTGCCGCGCCGAGCGCCGTGCCGCCGCCGATATAATATGTAAATTCGGGGTGCGACAGGCAAAGCTTGTGAATTACATCCATTGTATTTAAAAGTTCTTGCCTAAGCGGCACTAACTGCTTGCTATCCATTTTGCACTGCCCCCTTTTTATCAGCGGATTTTATTTGATTCTTTTCTTGCTTATATATTGCTTTTATTACCATAAATGTAAAAATCAAAAATGTGTTTGCGATATAATCAACGGTGCCAAGCATAAACAGCAGAGCGAAATAAGCTATTTTTACCGGCTGAACAAAGTTTTCCCGTTTAGTGCCTTTTGTTAAATAGCGCTCCTTTCTCGGCAAAGATGTAAAAAGCGCACCGATAAACAAGGCGTCCATCGCAAGTCCTTGAATGATACCTATGGAACAAATCCATTCGAGCCAAGTGTTGTGACATGCTCTTGATATGGAAGAATACATTCTTATTTGGTTAGACCCGACGCCGAAAAACGGGTTTTCTTTAAGCACAATCCCCAGATTTTCCATCCAAATGGAAGCTCTTCCGTACTTGTCAAACAGTCCCGAACGGCCGTTGTCGCCGCCCAATTGGCTGAGCACAAGTGACGCGGGAACAAAATACAATGCAATTATTACTATAATGCCTATACAGCAAAACAACGCAAGAGTTATGATAAAAGCTTTCATGCTGCGCCGGCGGAGATCCGTAAGAACAACTATAAATAACGTCATAAGCAAAACGGCTTGAGCGCCTCTTGAATTTGACGATATGATGCAGCAAACTGAAATAATAAGTGCGGCACAGTTGAA
This sequence comes from Clostridia bacterium, assembly GCA_017620205.1. GTDB lineage: Bacteria > Bacillota > Clostridia > UMGS1883 > UMGS1540 > UMGS1540. The sequence goes on from JAFZQX010000045.1 coordinate 15,740, forward strand.
AACAAGTCTTTCTTTTTTTATGATCAAGTTATAAAAAGAAAACGCCGCGCCTATAAGAAAAGGCATGTTAAATGAGTTGGGATCGCTTTCAAAGCCGTGAAGCCTGTATGTCTCAATATACTCGATGCCGGACATTGTACTGTATTTTCGGATTAGTGCTCCTATTGCACTGCCCGTTGATACTATCCCGGGAATATTTATTCCCATATTAAAGCAAATCTCCGCAAATAAGCAAACCGTTCCAAAGCCTATTACAAGGTACAAAACCGAATATATAATTTGTTCAACATCCTGTTTGTCTGCTTTAATGATTTTTATATACAAAAACGCTTCTATAAGTATGATAATAAAATAAATATGCTGCAGCACGGAAGCAAATATAAAGTCATTTACGATGTCACTTAAAATAAATGCCAAAACTATGATGAAAAACATAATTAATTCATTGAGATATATTTTAAGTCCTGTTCTAAAGGCTCTGTAAACCAGATAAACAGAAAAGAACATGTATAGCTTTATTGTAGCGCCGCCGATGTGGACACCGTAGCAATCAATCGCAAACAGGATCCAAATAACATGTACCGGATCTATCTTTTGCTTGTAAAAGCCTATCAAACTGATGCCTGTTGCAATGGCTGCCCAAATCCAAATCATATATCTCACCCTAAAATCTATTGTCCGTCTATAGCCTTTTTTGCGTCATTAACCGCGCGTTCAAACGAATAGTTTTTGTAAATATCCGAAAAAGCGTTTTGGCTTATTTCGTCATATTTTTCACTTGATATTGCGCGCTCTGCCGCCGCATATATTCCCTCTGAATTGTTTTCACGGATATAAAATCCGTTTCGGTCATCTTTTATTATATCCGCAATTGAACTTACGGGGCTTGCGATGCAGGGGATTCCCATGCTCATTCCTTCCAGGATTGTATTGGAAACGCCTTCTGTGTCGGTGGGGTGCAGGAGATACTTCCAACGCTTTAGAATATCCCATTTATCTTTGGGGTCTACCCAGCCGAACATTTTGATGCTGCAGTCCAATCCGTTTTCGTAAATATATTTTTTGCATTCGTCCGATAGAGGCCCGTTTCCGACAATTTCCATAGACCAGTCCGGGTGTTTTTGCAAAACTTTTTGAAAAGCTTTAATTGATTCCAAAACATATTTGCCGTTTGCGATTCTGCAAAGCATTCCGACGGTGCTTGTTCTTTCGCAGCTTATGTCTCTTTGCTCCGTATAAAGATGTATCACCTTTCGCCTTTCATTACGGATGCTGCCTTCCCATTCGTCAAACACTTTTGCGTTTTCCGCGCAAATATAATCCGCGCGGTTTGCAAGGCGGCAAATTCTTTTAAAGGTTTTGTTTTCCGATTTGTTATTTCCCGATATTTTTTGGGGGTTTCCGTAAATAAAATAATATGTTTTTGCGCGTTTTATTTTTGCCGCGAGATAGGGGAGAATCATACCGTCTGCGATCCAGAAAAACACGTTGTCATGTTTTTTTATAAGCTTTAAAGCTTTACAGCCTGCTTTTATCTGAAATGAAAAATACATTAATATATTCAGTATTTTATTTGAATTTCTGTTTCTGTTAACCGAGTGAATTTCCGCGCCCGAATCACCGAAAAAATCACAATCAACATTTCCCGAGAGCAAAATACATTTTTTTGCGTCAGCTTCGGATATTACTTTTATAAACTTATATAAAGATACTGAACTCGACTTATTTGTTTCGGGAGTCGCGTTTGAAATTACAATGTTTCTTTTCATTTTTGCTCCTGATTAATACTTTCAAAGCATTCCGTAATTTTACCCATGTAGTTTTCAAGATTGTTCTCGTGCGCAAATTTTATTCCGTTTGCCACATATTCCTCTTTGTTTCCAAACTCTTTAAGTATATTTGCGCTTATTGTATCAATATTCTGCGTGGTTTCGTCAAAGACGCAGCCGCTTTTTGAGGCTTTTAACATTTCTCCCATACCGAGCGTTGAAGTTGCAATTATCATACAACCCGCAGACATAGCTTCAAGCGCTGCGAGAGACATGCCTTCGTTTGAGGGGATAATAACGGCGTCGGCGGCTTTCAGCCAGTCCCAAACATTGTTTTGCCTGCCTGCAAAATGAATATTGTTTTGAACGCCGAGCTTTTCGGCAAGCAAACGGAGCTCTTCGGAATATTCCGGTTCGGAAGAGCTGCTTCCGATAAAAACAGCATGAACATTTCCGTATTGTTTATTCATCGAAGCAACAAGACGGACGGTAAAATCCTGCCGTTTTGTCGGATGAATAATTCCTATGTGCTCTATTGTTATGTTTCCGTCTTTTTTCAAAAACGGAAAGCTTTCTTTTACATTGGCGGCGTTACCCGAACTGTATTTTTCAAAATCAACCGGATTATATATGGTTTTAACTTTAGGTTTTCCTTTGGGATTTGTAATTTGGTCCCCAACTACGTTTGCAACCGCCAGTATCATTTTCACACATCCGAAAGAGCTGCAAAAATTAATCAGCTTCTTTGTGGGGCCGTCTTCAAAATTGTGATGTAAATGCCATATTACACGTTTGCTCTTTAGTGTGCCGCAAACTGCAGACCAGGGAAGAGATGCAGGTCCCGGTGCGTATATTATATCGGTTTTTTCTTTTTTGATTATACGGTTTATTTTGCAAATTGCCCGCGCCGACATGGCAAAATATTTAAAAATAACGCTTTTTCCTTTTACTCCGGCAGGAAGAGATGCGTTTCCGAAAAGATAATACTTGTATCCCTTATCTTCAAGCTCCCGTGATAATGCGCCTGTTTCGGGTATAGCCCAAACGACATCAAAATCACCTGTTTTTCTGAGCATATCGGAGACTAAAAGACTCATTTTCTGACCGCCGTTTATTTCGGAAAGCGTTTCAATCAGCAAAACCTTTTTCATAATTAAACTTCACCCATGATTATTTGGTAAACATCTGTAAGCTCGTACTGCTCTTTTTCAAGCTTTATACCTTTTGCGCCCAAAAAAGCTGTTTCATACCTATGAGCGCCCGGCGAAAACTGATGCATAAAGCCTTTCTTTTCAAAAATAACGTCGCCGAGATCCCACGTGGCGCCAAACCGTTCATCAAGCTGAAAAATGATTTCCGGATACCTTGAAAGGTATTCGCCTTTATATAAAGTATTGGTTCTTCTTATCCATTTGAAAGCGGGAACACCCTCGCCGTCTATCTCATATTTTTGAAGTTTACTTATTATTTCGTCACAAAGCGCGTCAATATTTTCATTATTCTGCGCCTTTACTCTTATTCCGCCGTAGCTGTAATTTTTCATTGCGGATAAGTCGCTTAAATATGCCACGGTATTGTCCCAATCAAAATCGGAGGAAGATACAAAAACCTTTTTCCAAAGGGGAATCTTTTTAAGGATAAACTTCATCGGTTTCGGCAAACCGAATTTTTTGACAAACCCGATTCCCATATTTCTGATTGTTTTTTTTATGCTGAATCCGCTTTTTTTGCTTGCTTTGTTATTGGCGGATTTCGGTGCCAGATAGCCTTCACGTTTAAGCATTTCATTTATTCTCGCGCACCAAACGGGCCTTGCTCCGTGACCGTGATCGCTTATTACAAGCATCGGAGTATCGCCCGCCATAGCGGAAAACTCGCGAAGCACACAGTCAACTTTTTTATACATATCAATAATTACCGACCTATATTTGTTGTCTCCCGGATATTCGGGGTGATTTGGATCGCAGTTTCTCCAAAATGCGTGCTGAATGCCGTCAACCGTTGAAAAATAAGAAAAAAAGACATCGCAGTCTTCCGTTTCAAGCGCCAGCTTTGTAACCCTGTATTCTTCTTCGAATTTTTTAAAGAAGTCGTCGCGCACAAGAGAAAGCTTCGATTCGGATGTATACTCAAGCTCGCTTCCGAGTATGGCGGCATCCGGTTTATAAAAATCAGCTTTTTCCTTAGGGAAAGTGTTTATTTTGCCGTCATACGCTCTTGTTATCATCAGACCCGCTATGTCCCAGCCGCGTTTGATGTTCATAGGGAAGAGAACCACATTTTTATAGCCTTTTTGAGTTAATCTATCCCAAAATACCTTGCCTTTGAATTCATCGTCATCAAATTCATGTGCTTTATATGTGTTATCCTTATCGCCAACATTTACAAAATTAATGATTCCGTGAACACTCGGGTCATCGCCGGTGAAAATAGTGGCCCAAGCGGGTGTGGTATCCGCAGGAAAAACGCTTCTCATGCGCGGATATCCGTTGTTTTCAAGCAAGTAATTCAGAAAAGGAAGCTCGGCGCGGTGTGATGCGACATATTCATAGTCCATTCCGTCAACGCCTATTATCAACAGTTTATTTACCACAATATATAATTCCTTTCTTTTACTTTTTCAAAACAGCGTAAACTGTGCGCATTACCTCATCAAGCATTGCCTGCTTATCCTGACTTCCCGAAATAACAGCAGCTTCATACATTTTTGCCACCTCGTCATAAAGCGGCTCTCTTATTTCGAGATACAGCGGATCGGGTGTGTCATCCTTTCTTGAAAAGCAAATATCAACAGGCGTTTTGATATAAATAAGCCTGTCAGCTTTGGGAGAATGCTTCCATTTCCCGTTCATTGTTTTTACCATGTATTCTTTTCCTAAACCGAGATTTGCCGCATATGTAACAACGTTATCATAAACATATCTGTCAACAAGCAGGGTATATCCCAGGGCACGCCTTAGCCTTATCCTGAAAAGAATCTGCGCCTTGAATTCGCACGTGGTAAGAAATGAAAACACATTATATACTAAGCCTTTGTTTGCCTGTTTTCTGAGATTTTCAAGATATGTTTTATAGTCTGTATATTCGTTGCTGTTGCCTTTCATCAGCAGTTTTTTTGCAAGCTTTATTAAACCGCGTGTTAAAACGGCAACATATGCCGCACGCACAATTTTTACCTTTAAACCGTCTTTTTTCAGCTGCTCAAATGCATAATCTATACAAGTTGATTTTCCGGAGCCGTCAAGCCCCATAAAACAAATAACAGGTTTTTTCATTTTAACATCCTTTTGTTATAACACTTTCTGCGAAATCTGCCGCGTCATCCCAGCTTAAAAAGTTTTTCAAAAGCGGTTTTTCGCTTTTTTCTGAAACCGCCTTTCGGAGCGCCTCGTTTATCTGACCGCTGTTTTCAATTTCTGTTACCGCGCCTTCTTTGGCGCAGTCAATTTCTTTTTTGCCGATGACCTTATATGACACGGCTGCTGTGCCGCAAGACAGAGCTTCCATAATTGAAAGCGGAACGGAAATAACATAGTTTCCGCTTTTGGTGGGGAACAGATATGCATCGGCCATCTGATATATTTCCTCAATGTGTTCAAGATAGCCTTTAATAATTTTAACTCCGTGACTCTCCAAAAACTCTTTTTGTGCGGGATTGTCAAATATGCCGCTGTCTACAAAAAGTCTTTCAAATTTATCGGCGTCAACAAGCGCCAAATCTTCAACACCGCGCCCTTTTGACGCATGCCCCACGTGAATCACAAGAGGCTTTCCGGGGCTTATTTCATATTTCTTTTTAAGCTCCTCTGCGTATTGCTTTGATACGGGGCGGAATTTTTCCGCGTCAATGCCGGCACTGAATTTAACCTTCTCTTTATTGTCTGAAAGGGAAATGTCTTTTACATCTTTTTCGGATAAATATAAATAACTGCATTTCAGCGGTTTTTTGTTTACCTTTGAAATAAAGCCGTCCTCAGGCTTTTGAACGGTTACAAGCCACACATTTTTATTAAACACCGAAGCGAGATGTATAAGCCAATACATTTTTGATACGGCTCTTACAAAAAACAAAACGCAGTCACTCTGGCGGGCGCCGCGAATAAGCCCTGCTATATCGCGCACGGAGGTGGTTGTGACCGTGTGTTTTTGTGAAAACCTTTTTGAAAAATGCGTAGCAATATTGTTCATCCCCTCGTTGAGGAGACCGTTGTTTGTACAAACAATGTGTATCTTCATATTCTTAATCCTGTTTTGTATCGGTAGGGTCTTTTGCTTTTTTAAACACACTTTTGCTGAGCGTTGCAAACCCTTTGAGTGAGCGTTTAAGGTCTTCGATATCCGTAAGGCCCATCTTTATTCTGTGCAAAATATACCGCGGACGCAGGTAATACTTTTTTCTTGCATACGCGCAAAAATCAACATATTGCTGAGCCGATATGCCGGGAGTGTTTATAACACAGTTTATGGAGCCGTCCTCCTGACAGTATTCCTCATACTTGCCCGAGATATATCCGTTTGATTTAGCCCAATCAAACGCCACTGTTCCGGGATAGGGAATAAGGGGGTAGAACTGTGCTGTATCCGTATTGAAACGCAGGGCCGCTTTAAGAGTATCACGCATCGTTTCCATTGTTTCGCCTTCGTTGCCGACCATATAGCACGCGTGTACAAGCAGCTTCGCTTTATGCGCGTTTTCAATATATTTTTCTATCTGTTCAACCGTAGTACCCTTGCGGATATTATTTAGTATTTTTTGGTCAACGCTTTCAATACCCGGTATAATAAGCTTGCAGCCGGCTTTTTTCATGAGCTTCATTGTTTCAAGGTCAAGGTTTACCCTTGCGTTGCACATCCAGGGGAGTTTCTTTCCAAGACCTTTTTCTATCATTTTATTGCAAAATTCCAAAACCCTTTGTTTATTGACCGTAAATGTATCGTCCTCTATGATTATTTCTTTTACACCGGGCAGGTTTTTTATAATATATTCGTATTCGGAAATTACGTTATCAATGCTGCGCAGGCGGTATTTGTGACCGTGCATAGTCTGCGGATACACACAGAAATTACACCTTGCCGGACATCCTCTGCCCGTGAATATCTGAATGGCAGGGTTGTTGGATGCGGCAAAATAATAATCGTTAATATCTAAATAATCGTTAATAAATTCCGCCGCGAACGGTATTTCGTCCAAATCCTCAAAATAAGGCCTGTCGGGATTTGTGATGATTTCATCACCTTTTCTGAATGTCAGCCCGAGAACTTCTTCAACGGGCGTTTTATCGCGGATCGCCTCCGCAAGCTTTAAAACTGTTATATCATATTCATGACGCGCCACGCCGTCTATACGTAAGTCATAACCGAGCGTTTCCTCCGCTGTGGAGGATGGGTGCGTCCCTACAAGCAAAATAAACGCGGCGGGATACAAATCCTTTAATCTGCAGCCGAAGCGGACGTCCGACATAATAGAGGGCGTGCTTGTGTCAAGCACGAAAAGCTCCGTATCGGAGCACTCGGACGATACCCATTTAAGCGTTTTTTCTTCATCTGTTCTCGTGGCGCAGCTGTCAAAAAAGCGAATGTCAAATCCGTTTTTTTTCGCGTATGCGGCTGAATACATCAGCCATAACGGATAATAGATTTCACCGCTGTGACCTATCGAGGGGCTTCTGGATTCTCTTGAAAACTTTCCGTATTCTGTTTTAAACGGGGGATTTATAAATGTTATTTTCATTTTCATCAAACTCTTTCATTACGGATTTTACCGTTTCAATCATTTCACAGCTGTTAAGATGACGGCTTTTAAACGGAATGCTGCAAATACCGGTAAGCGTTCCTACTCCGTAGCTTATATGTAACGTCAGAAAGAAAAAAGGAATCAATAAAAAAAACGGATTGAATCCTTTTTTGGCAATCGACGCGGCTGTGCTTATCAGAGCAAAAGCAAGATATGCGCCCCACATTAAAGCTCCCGGCTGCCATATTCCGCGTGCTGCCAAAAAGCCTGTCGCAATTATGCCGATTAAAAAAGCAAAAGGAATTAAATGATAAGCTGAGATACAGCCGGGACATACGCCGAGAGTAAGACCTATCCAGTAGCCGTTTCCGTATTTCTGTTTTATCATTTTTCTGAAACTGCTTCTTGCATATTGATAAGATAATATTTGCGGATCAAAACAGAGCTTATATCCCGCTTTACGTATTCTGAAATGAAGCTCGTTGTCTTCCGTGCGCAGCAGTTTTTCGTTGAATCCGCCTGTGTCTGCAAAAACACTCCGCCTGTATGCGCCGTGAAACATTGTTTTTACATACTCTTTTTTTGTTCCGCTTCTTGCCTTGCCTATGCTGCTCCCGAAAAGAGAGTTTTCGGCTTCAAGCAAAGCCTTTCCCCAAAGAGTTTTGTTTTCAATGATACACGGACGGACTCCACCCGAAACATATTCTCCGCTTTGAAGATTTTTCATATTAAGTTCGATAAAATCACAGGGAATGCTTGTGTGTGCGTCAACCCTTATGATGACATCGCAAACCGAATTTATAATCGCGACATTCCAGCCCGATGCCTGAATTCTTTTAGGGTTATCGGCAACCGTAACAGAAATATATTCGTCTTTGTTTTCCTTCGCGAAATTCTCCATGATTTTTTTTGTCGCGTCCGAAGAACCGCTGTCTACCAAAACGACTTGGGTTTTTTGGTGAGGGTATGTCTGACTATAGACGTCTTCCAGTAGTTTTGGAAGGATGTTCTCTTCGTTTAATGCAACTATACATAAAGATACTGTTTCAGGATACATTTTTTCTCCAATTCATTACTGACGCTTTAATACGGAAAAAACTGTATTAAACATTATGCCTATATCTCTTAATAAACCGAACTTTCTGATAGACTCCAAATTCAGCTTCATTTTTTCCGGCAATACTTGTTCGATATATGTTTTTTCAACGTCCTCCGAAGAACTCAGTAATTCACTTTCGTTTTTATATATTATACTTGTTTCGTTCGTGACACCTGCAGGCATCAGAAGTGTTGCGTAGTATTCGGGTTTGTACTGCTCCACATATTTTATGACTTCGGGCCGTGTGCCGACAAAGGACATATTCCCCTCTAAAATATCAAACAGCTGGGGGAGTTCGTCAAGACGGTATTTGCGCAGCTTCCGGCCTATTTTTGTTATTCTGCCGTCATCGCTTACGGTAAGTGCGGTGTCTTTTGTATCGGCGTCACTTGACATCGTTCTGAATTTATGGATCTTAAAATGCTTGCCGTATGAAGTAACGCGCTCCTGACGGTAGAACGCCGTTCCGGGACTGTCTCTTTTTATAAGCAGAGCAATAACAGCCATGGGTACGGCCGTAATTACAACTAAAATGAATGACACTAAAAAGTCAAAAATCCGCTTAAAAATAAGCTTTATTCTCTTTTTATTCAGTATTTCCCAATATTCCCTGACCTGCGGACATTTCATGTACGCGGGCAGATCCTCCCATTTTTTAAGCATAGTAAGACCAGAGTCCTTTACTTATTTCATATATTGCTTTAACACTTCTTTAAATACATCGCATATATATTCAACATCTTCGTCGTTGAGCATTGTGTTAAACGGAATGGATATGGTATTTTTGTAATAATCGTAAGAATTCGGAAAATCGGAAATATCAAAACCGAGGTGTTTATATGCGGTCATCATCGGAAGCGGTTTATAATGAACGTTTGTTGATATTCCTTCGGCGGCAAACTTTTTTATGATTTCGTTTCTTTCTTTTTCGTCTGTTGACGGTATACGGATAGTGTAAAGATGCTTGCCGCTTTCCATATAATCGGTGTGGTGAACTAAATGTGAGGCACCGAGCGCATCGAAAGTTTGGTCATACCTTGCCATAATTCTTGCTCTTTCGCGGAGAAGTTTTAAATAGCGGTCAAGCTGACGTATTCCTATAGCCGCTATAACATCTGACATGTTATACTTATACCAAGGCCCTATAATGTCATATTCCCACTTTGCAGCTTGGTTTTTGGAAAATGCATCTTTGTCCTGCCCGTGGAGAGACATAAGCTGAAGCATGCTGTATATTTCTTTGATGTCAACGCCGTCGATCGGTGCCCAGGCTGCCGCGCCGCCTTCCGCCGTAGTGAAATTTTTAACCGCATGGAACGAAAAGCTTGTGGCGTCTGCTATGGCGCCGCACATTTTTCGGGTGGGCTCTGAAAGATGCCGGCTGCCCGAGTGTGACACAACGCGCGATGCACCGAGCGCATGTGCGCCGTCGGCAATAACCGCTGCTCTGCCGAGAGATTTTTGGATTTTTGACGAAAGATCCCCAAGGACTGTGCCGTCCGATCCGGCCGCTTTAAACAGGCTCCGTTTTCGTTCGGCAATTTCAAAGATGCGGTCATAGTCGCATATAATACCGCCGAAATCAACGGCGACAATAGCTTTTGTTTTTTCTGTTATCGCAGCTTCCAACTTATCGTAATCCATTTCGGGAGAATGGGTTTTGGGATCTCCACTCTTTTGGATATCTACAAATACAATTTTTGCGCCGCAATGTTCGACAACAGACGCAGTTGCTGTATATGTATAAGCCGGAACGATTACTTCATCTCCCGGACCGACGCCTAAAATGCGAAGATTAAGCTCTTCGGAAGCAGTTGCGGAGTTTAGGCAGGCGACACGTTCTTTCCATTTGTCCCGATCCGCATCGGTATCTATATCTGTTCTGCCTGTTTCGATATATGCCGCAAGTCTGCGCTCCAGCTTTTTTGTTTTGACGCCTGTTGTGATCCATCCGGAAGTCAAAGCGTTTATGACTTCGTCAATTTCAAGCTGTCCTATATCCGGAGGATTAAAGCTGATGTTCCTTTTTTCCATTCAAATCGCGCTCCTTTTTTGATTTGAAAAGATGAAGTTTTTTTGTACGCTTCTCTTTAACAATATCATGCCAATTGCGTTTGAAATTAACTAAGCCGCCGATAATCGGAATGCCGGATTCTTTAAGACGCTCAACGGCAATTTTTACGTTGTCAACATACGCCTTGTCAAACGCCGTAACAAACAGGACTGCGTCCGCAATTCTGTTTAGTTCGAGCACTTCTGCGTCTTCTCCGACAGGCATGGCGTCAATAAATACATAATCGTAGCCTTCCATGGCGGATTTAAGAACATCCAGCATCTCACCGTTTAAGTTTGGAGGATTATCGTCAAGCACAACGGGCAATAAGCCAAGGTAGCCGCCTACGTTTACAATTGCGTCAATTTTATCGGATTCTCCGTTATAAAGAGAGTTCAGCGACTGCTCCGGCTTTAAGTCAACCTCAAACATAGAAGCGAGCATGGGCTTTTTGAAATTGCAGTCGATAAGCAAGGTTTTCTTTCCGATTCCGGCAAACTGCGCTGCAACCCCGGAAACCAATTTTGAAACACCTTCGCCATGTTCCGTTGATGTAAAATACAGTTTGTTACAGCCTTCTTTTTCCATTCTGTTGATAATAATATGAGATGCTGCCGCAATTTCTTCTTTGGCGGGTGAGGTGTAATCCGAAAGAGGCTTTTGTTTTGCGAAATCAGCGTCGGTTTCGATACTTTCAAAGATTTCGATTCCGAAATAGTCTTCCATATCTGCTTCATTTATTATTGTGGGAGCGATAAGGAATCTCACAATATACCATGCCGCACCTATAAGCAGGCAAGCCAAAACCGTAAAAATAAGCAGTGAAGCATTTATTGAGCCTGATATAAGCGTAGCTCTAGGAGGATCAACAACGGAAACTCTGCCAAGCTTTATTGTTTCCGGCAATTCCGAATCGACAATCTCGATAAGCGCGGTCATCATACGCAGACCTTCGGTTTCGCTGCGCCAACGCAAAGACATCTCAATAATTTGTGTGTCTTCATACCGTACAATTTTAAGCTTTTTCCTGATATCCTTGGGCTCAATGCCAACAAGCTTCAGCTTTTCGATCATACGGTTTAAGGTGTTGTTGCTTTGAAAAATAAATAGGGCGGGATCTGTTATATCCTCTGCGAGTTTTATATCGTTCTGGTTGGGATCCTGACTTCTGGATATAAAAGTGCCTTCACGGTTTTGAGCAACAACCGCAACCGATGATTTAATATTGTATTCTCTTAATATTTCGCCGCGCAAATATCCGGCGCCGACAAGAATAATACCGATTATTAATCCGACAAAAGTAAATGATACAATAAATCTCCAGCCTTTAATCAGGGGATAGAAAATATCATCTATGCGGATTCTTTTTTCATCACTTTGCATTGTTTGTACTCATCCTTTTTTTTCGATTGATATAAACTATAATAAGTATTATTGCAAATATAAGCAAAACTGCTGCGGCAACCATAGCGGTATCGTGTGACGTCCAGATAAATATTGAAGCGTGCTGGAGTTTTGCGTTGTCACTTATGATAACATTTATTTTTGACGATTCTTTGGATGCGACTGCAATTGTATAATTGCCGGGCTCCAAGCCTTCCAGAATATAATCCTGACCGGAAGACATCCACGTGTTCAGAAGCTTTCCGTTCGCGTCATAAACTACCACATCAAAGCCTTCCGCAAGTCTCATGAGGATTACGTCTTTTATGCTGACAACGAGCCTTGTCATATAAATGCTCTCTGATTTTTCCGCATGGCTTTTATCGTCTATTCTGCCGTTTGCGTCAACATCAAAGTTTAGGTCGCTTATTTTGCTTTTGTATTTATCGGGCAAAGATGTAATTTTAGCTTCATATTTGCGGTCTTTTTCAAGATCCGTAACCGTAATTAAACCGTCTTTATCAGTTGTGAACTCGCCCTTTTCGGCTATCTTGACTACAACGCCTTCGATAGGCTCGCTGTTGTATTCGTCAAAGATTTTTATTGTCATCTGTGTTTTTTCACACTCAACAGTATGAATCTCGTCTTCTTCAGCGCTTGAAACGCTGACGTCAAGCGTGTTTTCGCTTACCGCATAGTACTGCTTTGCGGATTTCTGGCTGACGGTGTAACGGCCGAGGTGCAGCTCGTGAGATTCTCCGTAACCGTTTTCATCACAAATAATCTCGTCTACAACATCTCCCTGGCGGTAACGGACGGAGCCGTCAACAGATACGATGTCATCGGCGGCAAGTACTTCATAAACGCCGTCGGAAACAGGCTGCTTTGTCTCTTCGTCTTCCGCCTGAATGCGGATAATACTCTTAAGAGGAGACATCAAAACACGAAGGTTATAAGGATATGTCCAGTCGTGCTGCGAGTTTATTTCAAACACAATATCTCTTGAAACACTAAAACCGTCCGGAGCGTTTAAATTGTGAAGCGAATACTGACCGTAAGGAATCTTTTCCGGCAGGAAAAACGTTCCGTTTTCTGTTGTTTCAAATTGCTGATAAGATGTTTTTTTCGGGTAATATGTATAGAGGGTTTGAAGGCCTCCGCCGCTGTATTTTTCGGAATAAAGCTCAAATTTTATTCCGCGTTGTTTTATAACCTGATCTGTTTCTTCGTCAACCACCGTTACGAAAACAGCAACTTTATCGCGGCCTTGCGACGGTATATCGCTGAACTCAGGCGTTTCTTCGTCTTCGCCGCCGCCACCGCCGCCACCGCCGGCGTTGTTGTTATCGTAATCGTGTTCTTTGGGGCTCGTATTATAATCAGTGGCATATTCGTCCAGGTTGTCTATATCATAATAAGGAAAATCATTCTTTCTGGTTTGTGAAATGTATAACAGCAAAAGCATCATTATAAGAAGCACAATCATCAAAATTGCCGCCATAAGGTCAGTGAAAGTTTTCCAATAACTTTCCTCTGTGCTTTTTTTTCTGTTTGTTTTTTTCATAATAACATCCCGCTAAACTAATTATATTGTATCAGCTTTTCAAATTCTTCTTTTGAAGCACCGTTTGCCAGATATTTTCCGCAGCCGTATTTGCATCCTGCTTTTATCAGCTCAGCAACCTGCTTCGCGGACGAAATGTTTTCCGCAATACAACCGGTGTTCTTTTTCCTTGTATAATCAATTACCGTTTTAATATACTCTGCGTCAGATAAGTTATCAACATTTATAATTATTTCGTCGGCTGATATGTTTTTCAGCTGGTCAAGCGAGCCGTCAAAACCTTTTATAATGACTTTGAAGCCTTTTTTCAAAAGCTGTTCCTCTGTTTTTTTGGCTTCTTTTTCGCACGTTATATAACAATCGAAAGCTATTGCTATTTCAATTGCTCTCGGCTCGAGAGAATACTTTTCTGCTAAAGCGCTCATGCAGTCGGCGATATCAAGCGCCATCAGATCTGTTTTTGAAACGCTCAAAACAACGGGGATTGTCTGATTTCCGTTTGCTTTCCATTCGCTTATGCAGCTGCAGGCATTATCCCAAAGCTTTCTGTTTAGCTTTGTTATATATCCGTTTGATTCGATAACCGGCATATATACGGAAGGGTGAATCTCACCTAAATCACTGTGCATCCAACGAAGCGCGCAAATGGCTTTAACCGTTTTTTTCTCTGCAAGTTCCAATATGGGCTCAAACACGAAACCTATTTCACCCTTTTCGGCGGCAGACAGAATATCTATCATTAAGCGCTGTCCACGTATGCCGCTGTTGTCCGCGCCGTTTAGCATTATGCTGCTGTTGTCTTTTATAATGCTCAGCGTTTCTATTGTTTTCTTTGCGTTTTGCAGCTGTTCAACTCTCAGAAGCTCGTCGGGAGAAGGTTGTATTTTCAAATGATATTCCTCAATAAAAACCTGCATTTGTCTGAGCATCGAATTCCATATCAAACGGTAAATAACATTAAAAAGTATTGAAAGAATAACGCCTATTATTGAAGTGTAAAAAGCTGTTGCAATACCTTTTAAAAGCACTTCAATGCTTGTCATGGTTGCTTCAACGGTACTGAATGTTACGGCGTTTACACCTGTTATCAAACCGAGAAAAGTTCCGAGCAAGCCAAGCGATGTCAGTGTTCCCGCAATCTGGAGAACAACGCCGCGCCAGCTTCTGATTGAGACGGAGTCTTCATTGATATAATCTTCAATATCGCTTATTACAATGCCCGTTTCCTTTTGCTTTTCAGCATTTTCAATATAGGAGTCAAAAAGCTCGTCGAGGTCGCGCTGATAAAAAAACGGTTTAGTATTGGCAACCGAAGTCCAGATGCTGTCAGAGTTTATTTCCTTTGCCTTTTGTATGCTTTTAAGCCCGGTTTTAAATCCTTTTATGTACATAATACTCGGCGCGATACCGAAAACGGCGCCAAATAAAATAAACGCGCCCATAACTACCGTAACCGCAAGCGAGAGCAGGTCCGGAGCCATAGCTATGAACGCCAAACAAATACTTCCCAATAATACCGATAAAATAACAACAGTCTTTTTCATAATACCTCACATTTTTATCCAAAAGCAGCGGCAATGTATAAAAATCTTCAAAGATTACAAAAGCGTGCTTTTTTAGTTAAAACAATAATCTGCCGATAATTATGCAAATTTGTAAAATGAGTATAGTATTCCTACTTAAAATATATCAAAAAAATGCAGAATTGTCAATATTTTTTTGTGAAATTTGTTTATTTTTGATTGCGCAATTATCAATGGCGGAGAACATTTTTGTAAAAGATAAAAAAGCGGTGAATGACAGGAACGGAAAAATGAATGGAAGCTACAAAAAACGCACATTGTTTGTGATATTCTATATTCGTAAAGAAAAATAATTCAATTTGTAGGTTTTATATATGAAAAGCAGGTTATTACGGTGTTAAGAGAGAACTAATGAAAAAGTGTGGTATGATAAAAACAGGGAAGAGGATGAAAAAAACTCTGTTGGAACCCCGAACTGTACACGAAAGAGCTGCGAATACAGCAAAACTGATTCAGGAAGTGTACAAATAACTGTCCGTTTTATGGTACATCTTTTTTGATATATTATATATGGAAAGGGGATGTACCTATGAAAAAGTTTAATATTTTGTGCGACGCGGACGATACCATACAGGAGCTTATGCCGTATTGGCTCGGAGAGCTTAACGGAAAGTATAATTTAAACGTTAAAAAAGAGGATATAAAATCCTGGGATATTATGAAAGCTTTTCCCACGCTTTCTGAGGAAGAGGTTTTTGAGCCTTTATACAGGGATGACTTTTGGGATACGACAACGCCCGTTGAAGGCAGCGCGTATTACCTTAAAAAGCTTGTAAGTGACGGACATAATCTGCTGATAGTTACAGCGAGCAATCCCGAAACGTTTGATGCAAAAACGCGAAAACTTATGGAAATGTTCCCATTTTTAAAGAAAGAACAAATTATAAGGGAAAACAATAAACAAACGGTTGACGGTGATATTTTAATAGATGACGGCGTTCACAATCTTTTGGGCGGCAGGTATAAAAAGTTTTTATTCAATCAGCCAAACAATTCGCTCTTTAACGAAAAAGAACACGACATCACAAGAGTTTTTTCATGGAAAGAGATTTACGAAAGGATAAGCCGCATGGCGGCGTAAAGCGAATATATGATATACGTTATGTCAGACCTTCACGGGCGCTATGATTTGTACATAAAAATGCTCGAAAAAATAAACCTCGGCAAGGAAGATACTCTTTATATCCTCGGCGATGTTGTGGACCGCGGTGCGGACGGCGTTAAAATACTTCTTGACATGATGAAAAGGGACAACATAGTTCCGCTTATAGGAAACCATGAGCACATGGCATTTAGCGTTTTGAAAAAGTTTTGCGTAGAAATAACGGAGGATAATTACGATAAGCAGATAGACGAAAAGACGTATGACATGTACGGCATGTGGATTTATAACGGCGGAGAGGATACTCTTAAAGGTTTTATGCGGCTTGACAAAGATAACCGCGAAAGCGTTTTGAATTATCTCGGCGAGTTCGGGCTTTTTGAGGAGGTTGAAGCCGGCGGGAATAGATTTGTTTTGGCACACGGCGGTTTTGAAAACTTTTCTGAGGACAGGGATTTAGATAGTTACAGCCTTGAAGAAACAGCCTGGGCACGGTGCGATTATAACAAAAGGTATTTTAAAGATAAATACCTTATCACGGGACATACGCCTACGGCGCTGATAGATAAAAAAAGCACCGGCAAAATTTATAAGAAAAACGGACATATCGCAATAGACTGCGGCGCGTTTTTTTTAAACAAACTCGGCTGTATAAGGCTTGACGATATGGAAGAATTTTATGTAGAATAAAAAAGTTTAGGGACAACGGAACTTAAAGACGTGATGCAAATTTTGTATAAGAATTTGAAAAATCCGAAAGAAAAGGCTATACTTATTTAAAAAATAGCCTTTGCGGCAGGAAAGAGTGCCGCTAAAGCAAGAGGAGCAAGGTAAAAATTACCTCGCTCCTCTTGCTATGTCTTATTGATGAAAGGATCATACCGTATGCAGCGGTTATCAAATCATATTGGTATAACCCATAAGGAAAATGTCAACTTCTTTCGCGCAGCGTCTGCCTTCGTTTATGGCACGTACTACGAGCGACTGACCTATGTGCATATCGCCCGCGGTAAACACCTTTTCCGCGCTTGATTTATATTTGCCGTCTTCCGTTTTAACGGCGTTTCTCTGTGTAAGCTCCGCGCCGAACGCTTCGGGAACATATTTCTTTGTGCCGAGAAATCCCGCCGCGATAATCATCATATCGGCGTCAATTGTCTTTTCGGAGTTTTCAATTTCACAAAGCTTGCCTTCGCTAAATTCTACCTGAACCGTTTTAAGCGCTTTGAGTTTTCCTTTTTCGCTTATAATCTCTTTAACGGTCGTTTTGTAAACTCTCGGGTCCGCGCCGAAAACGGCAATAGCCTCTTCCTGGCCGTAGTCCGTTTTGAGTATTTTCGGCCACTCCGGCCACCCGTTGTTTTCAGTTCGTTGGAGTGGCGGTTTCGGCATCATTTCAAGCTGAACTACCGATTTTGCGCCGTGTCTTATGCAGGTTCCGAGACAGTCGTTTCCTGTATCGCCGCCGCCGACGATTACTACATTTTTGCCTTTGGGATCGTAATATTCTTTATCTTCAAAGTTTGAATTTAAAAGGCTCTTTGTGTTTTTCGTAAGGAAATCTACGGCGAAATAAATGCCGTCGCAGTCTCTGCCGGGAGCCGTAATATCCCTCGGCTGATTTGCGCCGCAGCAAAGAATTACAGCGTCAAAATTTTGGAGTATTTCCTGCGCGGAGATGTCACGTCCAACATCGCAGTTTACCTTGAATTCCACGCCTTCTTTGCGCATTAAATCTATCTTTCTCTCTATAACCTTTTTGTCAAGCTTCATATTGGGAATGCCGTACATCAAAAGGCCGCCGACCCTGTCGTTTTTCTCAAAGACTGTAACTTCATGTCCTCTTTTGTTTAAGCAGTCAGCCGCCGCAAGACCCGAAGGACCTGAGCCGACTATTGCAACCTTTTTGCCGCTTCTTACCTTCGGCGGTTGCGGTTTTATAAGACCTTTTTTATAACCGTTTTCTATAATATAAAGCTCGTTATCGTGTACCGTAACGCTTTCGCCGTCCATGCCGTTTACGCATGCAACCTCGCAAAGCGCGGGGCAAACTCTGCCCGTGAATTCGGGGAAGTTATTCGTTTTAAGAAGTCTTGACAAAGCGTTTTCAAGATTGTCTTTATAGAGCGCGTCATTGAATTCGGGAATGAGGTTATTTAAGGGACAGCCCGTTGCCATACCGCTTAAAATCATGCCCGACTGGCAAAACGGAACGCCGCAGTTCATACATCTTGCCGCCTGCTCCTTACGCTCTTTCGCCTTTAAGGGGATATAAAATTCGTTAAAGTTTTTTATGCGCTCTAAAGGGTCAATCCTTTTTTTTGCATTTCTTTTATATTCTAAAAATCCTGTTGGTTTGCCCATCACGCTCTGCCCCCTTTCGTAACTTCGTAAAACGCTTCAATTTCTGCCTGATCCTGCGTCATACCCTTTGCTTTGTACTTTGAAATAAGAGTTAAAATTTTCTTGTAGTCATCGGGCATAACAATTTTGAAGTTTTTATACTCGGTATCAAAATTATCAAGTATTCTCTTTGCCTTCGGTGAAGATGTAGCTTCATAGTGTTCCTGCAAGAGAGAAAGCAGAAGCTTCTTATCGCTCTTTTCGCTGACCTCGTCAACCGTTACAAGCGCTTTGTTTACGTTTTTGTAAAGGCTGTGGCAGGGATCGTAAACATACGCCTTGCCGCCACTCATGCCTGCCGCAAAGTTTTTGCCCGTAGGACCGAGTATTACGGCAACGCCGCCCGTCATATACTCAAGACCGTGGTCTCCCACGCCTTCGCAAACTGCCGTCGCGCCCGAATTACGGACGCAGAAACGCTCGCCCGCAACGCCGTTTATAAACGCTTTGCCGCTTGTAGCGCCGTAGAGCGCAACGTTACCTATTATAATATTTTCTTCGGGTTTAAAGCTGCTGCCCTTCGGCGGGAAAACTATAAGCTTGCCGCCCGAAAGACCCTTGCCGAAATAGTCGTTTGAGTCGCCCGAGAGCTTAATCGTTAATCCCTTCGGTATAAACGCTCCGAAGGACTGACCGCCGCCGCCGCGGCAATTAACCGTAAACGTATCGTCAGGAAGCGTGTTTTTAAAGTTCTTTGTGATAACTGAGCCGAGAATGGTGCCAAGCGTTCTGTCCGTACTTGTAACTTCTATATCCGTTTCGGCTTTATCTCCCGTTTTAAGTTGGTTTTTAAATTCTTTTAAGAGCACTTTTTCATCAACCGTGTCGCGAAGCTTAAAGTCATAAAGATCTTCTTTATCAAAGCGGCACTTTTGGTCGGAATCGCTCTTATAGAGAATTTTGCTCATATCAATATGCTCTGCAAGCGGTGCGGTGCTGCTTTCGCGAACCCGCAAAAGCTCGCTTCTGCCTACCATCTCGTCAACTGTTCTTATGCCGAGCTTTGCCATGATCTCACGAAGCTCTTCCGCGATAAAGTGCATAAAGTTTATAACGTATTCGGGCTTGCCGCGAAAACGCTTACGAAGCTCCGGATTTTGCGTAGCTATGCCTACGGGGCATGTGTCAAGGTTACATACTCTCATCATAACGCAGCCCATTGTTACAAGCGGAGCCGTGGCAAAACCGAATTCCTCTGCGCCCAAGAGACACGCAATGGCAACATCACGGCCACTCATGAGTTTGCCGTCCGTTTCAATTACGACTTTGGAGCGCAGTCCGTTTTGAATAAGCGTCTGGTGCGTTTCCGCAAGGCCGAGTTCCCAAGGAAGACCCGCATTGTGGATTGAGCTCTTCGGAGCCGCGCCGGTACCGCCGTCATAGCCCGAAATAAGAATTACCTGCGCGCCCGCTTTCGCAACGCCCGCCGCAATTGTGCCGACGCCCGATTCCGAAACGAGTTTTACGGAAATGCGCGCGTCACGGTTTGCGTTTTTAAGGTCATATATAAGCTGTGCCAAATCTTCTATTGAATAAATATCGTGGTGTGGGGGAGGCGAAATGAGTGCTACGCCCGGTGTCGAATATCTTGTTTTCGCTATCCAGGGATAAACCTTTTTGCCGGGCAGATGACCGCCCTCGCCGGGTTTTGCGCCCTGCGCCATTTTTATCTGGATTTCTTTTGCGCTCATGAGGTATTCGCTCGTAACGCCGAATCTGCCCGAAGCTACCTGCTTAATACTGCTTGAAAGATCTGAATAAAGTCTTTCGGGAAGCTCGCCGCCCTCGCCCGAATTGGACTTGCCGCCTATCTTGTTCATGGCTTTGGCAAGGCATTCGTGCGCTTCCTGCGAAATTGAGCCGTATGACATAGCACCCGTTTTAAAGCGCCGAACAATACTGTCTACGCTTTCAACCTCGGAGAGTGGAATTTCTTTCGTCTTATCAAACGTAAACTCCAAAAGTCCGCGAAGCGTGTGCGGCTTTGTTTCGTCGTCTACAAGCTTTGTGTATTCTTTAAAGAGGTTATAGTCGCCAAGCCTTGTCGCCTTCTGAAGCGCCACTATTGTTTTCGGGTTATATAAATGGTCGTGCTTTTCTGAGCCGCTTCTGAGTTTATGCTCGCCCGTGCTTTCAAGCTTTGTGTCAACGCCGAGACCAAGCGGGTCAAACGCGTGCGAATGGAACCACTCAACCGATTCACCGATTTCGTCAATGCCGATGCCTTCAATGCGGCTTACCGTATTTGTAAAGTATTTATCTATTGTCTTTTTGTTTATGCCGATAGCTTCAAAAATCTGTGCCGACTGATACGAACGGAGTGTTGAGATACCCATTTTTGAAGCGATTTTTACAATGCCGTGAAGTATTGCGCTGTTATAGTCGTCAATAGCTACGTGTAAATCTTTATCAAGCATTCCTTTTTCTACGAGCTCGAAAATTGCCTCATCCGCAAGATACGGATTTACGGCTCTCGCACCGTAACCGAGCAAAAGCGCAAAATGATGAACATCACGCGGTTCCGCGCTTTCCAGAATGATAGAAATGCTTGTGCGTTTCTTTGTTTTTATAAGGTACTGCTCAACCGCAGACACAGCCAAAAGCGAGGGAATAGCAACGTGGTTTTCGTCAACTCCGCGGTCTGAGAGTATTATAATATTCGCGCCGTTTTTATACGCCTTGTCTATCTTTACAAAGAGCAAATCAATAGCCTTTTCAAGAGATGTGTTTTTATAGTATAAAAGAGAAACTGTTTCAACTTTAAATCCGTCGCCCGAAAGCGCTTTGATTTTAAGCAGATCAACGCCCGATAAAATGGGGTTATTAATCTGCAGAACGCGGCAGTTTTCAGCCTGATCGGAGAGAAGGTTTCCGTCCGCGCCGACAAATACGGATGTGCTTGTAACTATCTCTTCGCGTATAGCGTCTATAGGCGGGTTTGTAACCTGGGCAAAGAGCTGTTTGAAATAGTTAAAAAGCGGCTGATGATTTGGAGCCAGAACAGCAAGAGGCACGTCAATACCCATCGCCGCGGTAGCTTCCGCGCCGTCTTTTGCCATAGGCAGAATTGCGTTTACTATTTCTTCATACGAATAGCCGAAAGCCTTATAGAGCCTGTCGCGCTCTTCCTGAGTTGACATTTCAACTTTTTTATTCGGTATAGGAAGCTCGCCGAGCTTCTTTAAATGTCTGTCAAGCCATTCGCCGTAGGGGTGGCGGTTTGCAAAATATTCTTTTAATTCATTATCGTCTATAACTTCACCGCGTACCGTATCAACCAAAAGCATTTTGCCCGGCTGCAGACGTGACTTTTCTATTACGTTTTCGGGTTCAAAATCCAAAACTCCGACTTCGGACGCCAAAACAAGATAGCCGTCGTTTGTGATATAGTATCTTGAGGGGCGCAGACCGTTTCTGTCGAGCGTTGCGCCGACTGTGTCGCCGTCCGAAAAGAGGATTGAAGCGGGGCCGTCCCAAGGCTCCATCATTGTGGAGTAATATTTATACATATCCTTTTTTGCCGTGCTCATTGTTTCAATTTTGTCCCACGGCTCGGGGATTGCTATCATCATTGCAAGCGGCAACGGGATGCCGTTCATAACCATAAATTCTACGGTGTTGTCAAGCATTGCGGAGTCTGAGCCCTTCGCGTTTATAACGGGCAGGATTTTTTCCATATCGTCCGCCATTATGGGAGAGGACATGGTTTCTTCACGTGCTAACATTCTCGCGGCGTTACCTTTTATAGTATTTATCTCGCCGTTATGGAGAATAAAACGGTTCGGATGCGCGCGCTCCCAGCTCGGGTTTGTGTTTGTTGAAAAACGGGAGTGTACCATAGCAATAGCAGTTTTATAGTCTTTGCTCTGTAAATCCGAATAAAACTTTCTGAGCTGTGCTACAAGAAACATTCCTTTATAAACAATGGTTCTTGAAGAGAGAGAAACAACATAAGTATTGTCGTTGCTCTGCTCAAATTCGCGGCGTATAACATAGAGCTTTCTGTCAAATTCGAGACCCTTTTCTATGCCCGCGGGGCGCTTTAGGAAGCACTGCATAATATATGGCTTGCTGTCTATTGCTTTTTTGCCGAGTATTTCGGGGTTTGTAGGCACATCACGCCAACCTATAAACTCAACGCCCTCTTTTTCCGCTATAAGTTCAAGCATTTTCATAGCCTGGCTTCTTTTAAGTTTGTCCTGCGGGAAGAAAAACATTCCAACGCCGTAGTCGCGCTCGCTGCCAAGCTCAAAACCACTGTGCTTTTTGAAAAAGCTGTGCGAAACCTGTACCATAATGCCAACGCCGTCGCCAACTTCGCCGCTGGCGTCTTTGCCGGCTCTGTGTTCAAGCTTTTCAACAATTTTTAAAGCGTCATCGAGCACTTTGTATTCTTTTTTGCCCTTGATACTGATAACCGCGCCGATGCCGCAGGCATCGTGCTCAAACGCTTCATCATATAATCCTTTCATAATAACCTCCGGTTAAATGCTTTTTCCGCGGCAGACATAAACCGCGGAAAAACAATTTATTCTACATCCTGCAGGGCGTCATAGCCTTCTTCGCCCGTACGAACTTTAACAACGTTTTCAACATCGTAAACAAATATCTTTCCGTCTCCGATGTGACCTGTGTAAAGTACCTTTTTGGCGGTCTCAATAACCTGCCTTACGGGAACCTGCGCTACAACAATATCAACCTGAATTTTCGGCATAAGGCTGGGCTCGAGTTCAACGCCGCGGTAATATTCCGGTTTGCCTTTTTGAATTCCGCAGCCCATAACGTGCGAAACCGTCATGCCCGTTATGCCTATATCTATAAGGCTGTTTTTAAGAGCCTCAAGCATTCTTTCTTTGCATATTATTTCTATCTTTGTAAACTTGTTTGTTTTTTCTTCGTTAAATGTCGGAACTTTCTGAACTTCAACCGCTTCCGAAACGGGAACGCTGCCGGAAACCGCAACGGGCGCTGCAGGGTTATATTCCATGTGCGGCGCTACAGCAAAGTCCGCATAGGAGTTCGGAAGTCCGTGCTCCGTCATGTCAAGTCCCATAATCTCTTCTTCCGCGCTTGCGCGAAGACCTACGGTTTTCTTTATAATATTAAATGTAATAATCATTGTGATAACCGTCCACGAAACGATTGCCGCGATGCCCAGGATTTGTATGCCGAGGAGGGTAAAGCTGCCTGTGTAGAAAAGACCGCGAAGCCCTGCGGGCGCCGCGGGATTTGCCAAAAGCCCTACAGCCAAAGTGCCCCAGATCCCGTTTGCCATATGAACGCCGACAGCGCCAACGGGATCGTCTATATGAAGCTTTATGTCAAGCGTTTCAACGACTATTACAACCAAAAGTCCCGATACTATGCCGACAACGGAAGCGCCGAGTGCATCGAGCGCGTCACAGCCTGCCGTAATTCCGACAAGACCCGCAAGCGATGCGTTTAAGCACATAGAAACATCGGGTTTTCCGTTTTTAACCCATGTAAATATCATACACGTAACGGTTGCAATAGCGGGCGCTATCGTAGTTGTGAGGAAAACGGAACCGAGCTCCGGAACACTCTTTGCCGCCGCGCCGTTAAAGCCGTACCAGCCAAACCATAAAATAAAGCAGCCGAGAGCGCCAATGGTTATGGCGTGGCCGGGAATGGCGTTTACTTTTATTACATTGCCGTTTGCATCTTCTTTGTATTTGCCGATTCTCGGCCCCAGAATCGATGCGCCTATAAGCGCCGCAACGCCGCCTACAGTGTGAATTGCGGCGGAGCCTGCAAAATCGTGAAAGCCCATTTGCGCGAGCCAACCTGCGGAGTTCCAAACCCAGCCCGCTTCAATAGGATATACTATAAGGGAAATTACTCCCGAATATATACAATAGGAAATAAATTTCGTTCTCTCCGCCATGGCGCCCGAAACAATAGTCGCCGCCGTAGCGCAGAAAACGAGGTTAAACACAAAGCTTGAAGCGTTTGTGTTTATGAAGTTTCCGAAATCCGAAAATATTTTAAGATTCGGAATGCCTATAAAGCCGAGCACATAATCCTCTGCCATCATAAGCGAAAAGCCGAGCAGTACGAACATTACAGTTCCTATGCAAAAATCCATAAGGTTTTTCATTATGATGTTTCCGGCATTTTTCGCTCTGGTAAAACCGGTTTCAACCATAGCGAAGCCCGCCTGCATGAAGAAAACGAGTGCTGCTCCTATTAAAAACCAAACCGCAAAAATCTGCTGATTAATGAGGCCTTCAACCATTTTCATCATTTCGCTGTCCATATAAAATCATTCCTTTAACTCTTCTTTGACCCTTCTGATATTTTTTGGTCGTATTTGTTTTTCGGCACGTCTTTTTGAACAGTTGTGGGGTAAACACCGTCAAAGCAAGCGCTGCAGTAGTTGCCGCATTCGATCATATCGCCGAGTCTCTCTTTCGGGAAATATCCGAGGCTGTCAGCGCCTATCAGTTTTTCAATTTCGGGGACAGTGTATTTGCACGCTATAAGATGCTCTTCGGAATCTATATCCGTTCCGTAATAGCAGGGGTGCAGAAACGGCGGTGCCGAAACGCGCATGTGAATCTCCTTGGCGCCTGCTTCACGCAGAAGCTTTACTATTCTGCCGCTTGTTGTGCCGCGTACAATTGAGTCGTCAACCAAAACAACCCGCTTTCCCGAAACCGTTTCTTTTATGGCAGAAAGCTTTATCCGGACCTGATCAACTCTTGTTTCCTGCGTAGGAGAAATAAAAGTTCTTCCTATATATTTGTTCTTTATAAGACCTATGCCGTATGGGATTTTTGATTTTTCGGCATACCCCAAAGCCGCGTCAATGCCGGAATCTGGAACGCCGACAACAACGTCTGCTTCCACAGGATAACATTCAGCTAAAATCGCGCCCGCTTTTTTCCTCGCGCGGTGAACGGAGATACCGTCCAAAACGCTGTCCGGTCTCGCAAAATAAATATACTCGAAAACGCACGTTTTCTTAGGCTTTGTGCCGCAGTGCTCACGTCTTTCTTCTATACCGTCTTTTGTGAAAACCAAAATTTCGCCGGGTTCTATATCTCTTATAAACTCCGCGCCCACAGCTTTTAAGGCGCATGTTTCAGATGCCACAACAAAGCTGCCGTCCTCACGCTTACCGTAGCAAAGCGGTCTGAAGCCGTAGGGGTCGCGGCAGGCAATAAGTTTTGAAGGGGACATAATTGTGAGTGAATATGCCCCTTCAATAATATTCATTGTGCGGCTTACCGCTTCCTCAATGGAAGGCGATGCAAGCCGTTCTTTTGTAATTATATACGCTATTATTTCAGTGTCGCTTGTAGTATGAAATATCGCGCCCGAAAGTTCAAGCCCGTTGCGGAGCGCGTACGCATTTGAAAGGTTTCCGTTGTGTGCTATTGCCATTCTGCCCTTCTGGTGGTTAACCTCTATGGGCTGGCAGTTTTTACGATCCGAAGCGCCGCTTGTGCTGTATCTCACATGTCCAACCGATATATTTCCCTGCGGAAATCCCGTGATGTGTCCGTGATGAAAAACCTCGCCGACAAGCCCCGTGTCCTTGTGCGAGAAAAACAGTCCGTCATCGTTTACAACAATTCCGCACGCTTCCTGACCTCTGTGCTGCAGGGCGTAAAGACCGTAATACGCAAGTGACGCAACATCGCACCGCTTGGGCGAAAAAACACCGAACACGCCGCATTCTTCATGAATTGCCATGTTTTCACTTCCTGTGCAAATGTTATCTTACGCTGAATAAAAGCTCGCCGTAGCCGGGATAGGGCCAGTAATTTCTGTCCGTAATAACTTCCGCTTCGTCAACAGATGCGCGGAGGTCTTCCATAGCGGATATGATAGTGTCTTTAAAGTATGTTGCGATAACGAGAGAGTCTTCCGTATCGGGAACATTTTTGATGTCGTTATCAAGTGCCGCACACTTGTCATATATAGAGCCCGAAAGTGCCGAAAGCTTTGAGATTACGCTTTCTTCGTATTTGCAGTTAGCGGAAGGCACAGCCGCTTTTGTGCTTACGACTCCTTCGCTGAGTGCTTTGATGTATTTAGAAATAGCGGGCAAAATATCTTTGTTTACCATGTCAACCATAGTAAGCGCTTCGATATTTAATATTTTTGAATAAGTTTCAAGTTTAATTTCGTATCTCGCGCCGAGTTCGCTCGGTGAGAATACTTTGTGTTCCGAGAAGAGTTTTTCGTTCTTTTCGGCTATATAGTAGGGCAGACAGTCCGGAAGTGTTTTGAGATTTAAGAGGCCTCTCTTTTCAGCTTCCGCAATCCAAGCGTCGTCATAGCCGTTGCCGTTAAAGATAATTCTCTTGTGGTCGTTAATAACTTTCTTGATAAGCTCATGAAGCGCTTCCGTAAAGTTTTCTTTGCCTTCAAGCTCGTCTGCAAACTGTTTAAGACTTTCCGCAACAGCAGTGTTTAAAACGATGTTTGCGCCCGAAACGGAAGCCGCGGAGCCGAGCATACGGAATTCGAATTTGTTTCCGGTAAACGCAAACGGGGAAGTTCTGTTTCTGTCCGTTGTGTCTTTCGGGAAACGCGGCAGGACGTGTACGCCTATCTTCATCTGAACTTTTTCTTTTGAATCGTAGCTTTCATCGTTTGCTATTGAATCAAGTATCTCTGTAAGCTCGTCACCCAAAAACATTGAAACAACTGCGGGCGGAGCTTCGTTTGCACCGAGCCTGTGGTCGTTTCCTGCCGATGCAACCGAGATACGGAGCATATCCTGATAATCGTCAACGGCTTTAATAACCGCGCAAAGGAAAGTTAAGAACTGTGCGTTTTCGTGCGGTGTTTCGCCGGGTTCTAAAAGGTTTGCGCCGTCGTTTGTCGTAAGCGACCAGTTATTATGTTTACCGCTGCCGTTTACGCCTTCAAACGGTTTTTCGTGTAAGAGACAAACCATTCCGTGCTTTTTGGCAATTCTCTGCATAAGCTCCATTGTGAGCTGGTTGTGGTCTGTCGCTATGTTTGTTGTAGTAAATATAGGAGCTAATTCGTGCTGTGCGGGAGCAACCTCGTTATGCTCCGTTTTAGCGAGAATGCCAAGCTTCCAAAGCTCTTCGTTCAGCTCTTCCATAAAAGCGGCAACTCTTGATTTGATAGTTCCGAAGTAGTGATCGTCAAGCTCCTGACCTTTCGGTGATTTAGCGCCGAAAAGCGTTCTGCCCGTGTATAATAAATCGGGGCGTTTATCAAACATTTCGCGGTCGACGAGGAAGTATTCCTGCTCGGGACCTACTGTTGTTTTAACCGATGTAGCGTCGCTTCCGAAAAGCTTTAAAATTCTGAGTGCCTGTTTGTTTATAGCTTCCATGGAACGGAGCAAAGGCGTTTTCTTATCAAGTGCTTCGCCGCCGTATGAGCAAAACGCCGTGGGGATGCAAAGCGTGTTGCCTTTTATAAATGCGAAAGAGGTCGGATCCCATGCCGTATAGCCGCGCGCCTCGAATGTTGCGCGAAGACCGCCCGAGGGAAAGCTCGATGCGTCCGGCTCGCCCTGTACAAGCTCTTTGCCTTTAAATTCCATTATGATGTGACCGTCTTCTGTCGGAGAAATAAAGCTGTCATGCTTTTCCGCAGTTACGCCTGTCATCGGCTGGAACCAGTGTGTAAAATGTGTTGCGCCGTTTTCAATAGCCCAATCTTTTATGGAATTTGCAACTATATCGGCAATTCCCGCGTCCAGGCGTTTGCCGTCTTTAATGGCGCGCTGTACAGCCTTGTATGCTTCTTTGGGTAGGCGTTCTTTCATTGTCGCACTGTTAAATACCTTGCTTCCAAACATTTCCGTAACCTTGTTCATAAATGATCTCTCCTTTTAAAAAAAGTACAAAAAAAGAAGGCAGTGAGACCGGATCTCTCCGAGGCCTCATTGCCTTCAACGTTTTCATATTACCACTTCGTTTTTAAATTGTCAATAAAAATTTGCAAAATTTTTTAAAAAAATATTTTTACAGCGTTTTGAAATGCGGCGAAAACCCTTGCGGAAAGGGCATCTGACGGCTGTATAGAATTATAAAAAAGCCGAAGACAAAACAATCCGGTGAATTGTTTTGTCCGCCGAGAGTCCCTTCCAAAGAATACGAGCCAAAGGCGAAGTATGATTTGTAAAAAACAGAAAGCACAATAAAATAGGCTTGCAGGATAAATCCCGTAAGCCTATAGATTTTGGTCGGGATGACTGGATTTGAACCAGCGGCCCCTACGTCCCGAACGTAGTGCGCTACCAAACTGCGCTACATCCCGAAATCACGTGCTTATTTAGTATATCACCATGGACAGTATATGTCAAGTATTTTTTAAATAAAATCGCTTTGCGATTTTCACCAAACTTCTTCAATTTTCACTATTACCTGTTACATCAAAAAAACGGCAGGGAAAGTTTAGTGAAGAGTGAATAGTGAAGAGGTAAGAAGTAAAAAACGGCAAGTATCTTACGATACCTGCCGTTTTTGGTAGCGGCGGGTGGACTTGAACCGCCGACCTAACGGGTATGAACCGTTTGCTCTAGCCAACTGAGCTACGCCGCCATACGTTAAAACGCAAATATTATTATACATCTAACTTCTTGCTTTGTCAAGTGTTTTCTTCAATTATTTGAATCATTTTTTGCGCACTTCCTAATCGGGGCGCAGGAAAAATAGTGCAGAACGGGACAGACTGAACCCGAAGGCGTACATAGGTACGTCGAGAGGTGAAGTTTGCTCGTAGCAAAATGCATAAATTCAAAAAGCCTGCTTATGC
>JAFZQX010000003.1 GCA_017620205.1 Clostridia bacterium
CAGTCAGAAAAGCTAACGCATCTTCTTCCACCGACCAGACAGAGCCGTGAATCTGCCTTTCCAAATCATGATAGCGGCTTCTTATTTCTGCTGACTGTGTACTCACATCTTTCAAATCCATATATCAACACCTCCATAAATTCCGATTTATCTTTCTAATGATTATACCACAAAATCCTCGAAATTTCAATCCAAAAGCGAAAAAACCGTGAAACTGCATAATCATCAGCCTCACGGTTTTTCTGTATCCTCATTTCACATATTCTTTTGTTATTGCGGCTCCGCACTTTAAGTGTATCTCTATGCCGTCATCGTTTACTACTATGTATTCGGTTATCGCTCTTACCATATTATCATCTATAGCCGTTATTCCGCCTGCGTCACATACCGATGTTATGGTCTTTAGTCTCAGTCGTACTTCTGCTTGTTTT
Organism: Clostridia bacterium; assembly: GCA_017620205.1. GTDB lineage: Bacteria > Bacillota > Clostridia > UMGS1883 > UMGS1540 > UMGS1540. The sequence goes on from JAFZQX010000003.1 coordinate 432, forward strand.
GTGGCTTCACCGACCAGCAGCTCACGCCTTTTTTCAGCGTCTCTTAGTTCTTTTGTGCCGTTTTCAATTTGCTCGTAGTAGTCAGTTTCTGATATCTTCTTTTTTGAGTATTGTTTGTGTATTGCCATTATGCGCTTCTGTATTTCAAGTATCTCAGTTTCGATTTTTTCCGTTTGTATTTTGGTTTCCTTTTCAGCTTCTGAAACACAGGGGGACGGTTCTCTTGTGTCCCCCCTGTTTTAGTCATTTTGCCTTTGAACATCTTAAAAATATTATTGTGAATTATAACATAAAAAACTCAAAAAGTAAATATAAAAATGTATATTTTAATAATTTTCGTCAATTCTACAATATGGCTGTATCTGGAATAGTGCAAAATCACAAAAACCATTGAAATCAGATGCCGGGAGGGCGTTTAACCTTTTGAAAAAAGAAAACACACTTGCTTGGTATACAAATGTGTTTTCTTACGTGGTGCGGGTGTTCTTATAGGATTTATAAAAAAGCTGCGCGCGCATCGTGTTTCATAAAAGAGTGCCGCCCTGCTCCTGAGAATGGAGACAGGGCGGTTTGCGCGTTAAATACGCGTTTTTTTATTGCAAGTTTTTGATGTGGTTTTAAAGAGAACATTTGTTTTTATGAGGATATTTGGGAAACGGTTTGAAAATAAACATATAGTTTTTAGCTATTAAAACCCATTGTAATTATCAATTAGACAACGAAACGAAGGCGTGCTATAATAAAACTCACAAAACATATCGGAAAAGTATGTTTTAAATAAACGAAAGGAATTACAAAGCAAATGAGTTTTAATTTTTTGAAGCTAAACAGTGCCGGTGTTATGAAAAACGGACGAATGTGCAGCAATGCACGATGTTGATTCTATAAATACTACCTGAAAGGGCGAATTAATTATGAAAAAAGTTGTTTTAGCACTCATTATGGCTTTTATTTTGGTTTTGTGCGCAGGCTGTAACAGCTTAAGGCATGGGAAAAATGATTGCTGTAATACAGAAACAAAAAAACAAGATTGTTGTAAAGATAAAGAAGACACAAGCGGCAACGGCGGGGAAGATTTAAACGATGTTCCCGATTGCTGCAAAGCCGAATAAAGAAAGGAAGTTAAAAATATGAAAAGGAAATTATCAGCAGTTTTATTAGTTGCGGTACTTGCCGCCGCGTTACTTTCGGGATGCGGAGGTACGGGTCAGGTAAACACCAAAGGTTTGGAAAAACCAAAGTTTAACATAGGTCATTTAAATTCAACGGCACACCTTCTTGCGTTTGTTGCAAAAGAAGAAGGCTTTTTCGAAGAAGAAGGACTTGACGTTACTCTCACACAGTTTTCTTCTGCCGCTGAACTTGCAACAGGACTTGAATCAAATAAGCTTGACGCTGCATTTATAGGTTCTGTTCCGGCAATTACATTCCAGAGTCAGGGACATGACCTTACAATTTTCGGCGGTGCTATGACAAACGGTCACGGATATGTAATAAAGCCCGAATTTGTTGAAGGCAAGTCGGATTGGGATGTTTCGATTTTACAGGGCAGAAATGTTGCTTCTGTAAAAAACTCGGTTCAGGACGCGGAGCTTCAGATTCTTTTAAAGGATAAAGGAATTGAGATAGGCGAAGGCGATGACAAGGTAAATATAGTTTATTTTGACAGTCAAAAAGACGCTTTTAACGCACTGCAGAACGATACAATTGACGCCGCTTCCGCATATTCTCCGTATATTTCTCTTGCGGACAGTCAGGGCTACAAGGTAGTATACAGATGCTCCGAAGAGCCTTTGCTTAAAAACCAGCCGTGCTGCCGTCAGGTTGCAACAACGGAGGCGCTTGCTAAGTATCCGGAATCTTACAATGCTTTTGAGCGAGCTTTAATAAAGGCATATAAATTCAGTCAGGAAAACGAAGATAAAACAATTGAGGATATTAAACTCTATATAGATATTGAAGAAGACTTAATAAGAACAGAAGTTTACGGCGGCTACGGTACATCTGTTCCCGATCCCGATAAACAGGGCACAATTTCATTGAAAGACTCAATCGTAGAGCTTGGTTATACAACAGACTATGATATTGAAAGTCTTTACAATACAGATATATACAAAAACGCTCTTGCGAGTCTTATTGAAGAGAACGCAGATGACGCAGTGTATGGTGAACTTCAAAAGCATTTTGACGAGTTCGAATAAAAAACAGAAAATTTAAGCAAATGGAATGAGATGGTTTAAAAAATGAGCAAAATAGAAATTGAAAATTTAACAGTTGACTATGTGGCTAAAAACGAACGCTTCACGGCGCTTGACGATGTTTCGTTTTCAGTTGGAACGGGTGAATTTGTCAGCGTTATAGGCTCGAGCGGATGCGGGAAAAGTACCTTGCTCAGTATTATGGAAGGCATAAACCACCCGACGGCGGGCAGAATTTTAATTGACGGAAAGCCCGTTGAGGGAACGGGAGCTGAAAGAGGAGTTGTTTTCCAGCATTACTCTCTGTTTCCCTGGATGACCGCAAGAAAAAATGTTGCATTTGGTGTTAAGCAGGTTAAAAGCGACGCTTCAAAAAAAGAAAGACTGAAAATTGCAGACAGGTTTTTGAAAAAAGTCGGACTTGAAAAATTCAAGAATAAATACCCGTCGCAGCTTTCCGGCGGTATGCAGCAGCGCGTTGCAATCGCGAGAGCGCTTGCTATGGATACCGATATTTTGCTCATGGATGAACCGTTCGGCGCGATAGACGCAAAAAACAGAACAATTCTTCAGGAACTTTTGCTTTCGCTTTGGGAGGGCGACGGCACGAAAGAAAGAAAAACCGTTGTGTTTGTAACCCATGATATTGACGAGGCGATATTGCTTTCCGATAAGATAGTTATGATGACGGGCAGCCCCGGACGTGTTTATAAAGAGATTGAAGTTCCCTTTGAACGTCCGAGAAACCGTGCAAAACTTATTGAAACGAACGAATACAATAAGTTCAGAAACAAGCTGCTCTCCCTGTTCTACAGCGATATCAGAAGCAAAATAGGCGGCGAAGAGGTGGTTCTCTGATGAGTTTTAAAAAAAGATATTTAAGAACTGTACATTTACTTTTTATAGTTTTATTATTAATTCATCTTATCCCGAACAAGCTGCCGGGCGATACTTTCGGCTCGTATGTAATATGGTTTGCGGTAGGGCTTGAAGTTTTAACGCTGATATTGTCGGCGGTAATTAAAAAACCGCTCGGACTTAACCTGTTTTTGGATATAGTAGGGTTTATTTTCGGATTTCTGATTATTTGGACACTTGCTACAGCAAAGCTGAATATCATAAATCCCGCCCTTTTTCCGCCTCCCGGAAAGGTATTCAAACAGCTTATCGAGGATAACAAAAAAATATTTGTTAATATCATAAGCTCGCTCGGAATTATTTTGCAGGGCTATTTGCTCGGAGCTGTTGTTGCAATACCTCTCGGTCTGTTTCTCGGCTGCAGCGCAAGGCTGGGTAGTGCCGCCACGTATATTTCAAAATTTTTCGGCGCAATTCCGCCTATTGTATATATCCCTTACGGAATAGCGCTGCTTCCGACATTCAGATCGGTATCGGTATTTGTAATTTTTCTGGCGACATTCTGGCCGGTTCTTGCCGGAACCATGAGCGGAGTTATGAATGTAGATAAAAAAACGATTGATTCCGCAAAGGTGCTTAATGTAAACAAGCTTTCCATGTTGTTTTCGGTTATCCTTCCCGCGTCCTTGCCTGAGATTTTTATAGGCTGCAATCAGGGTTTAACGGTTTCGTTTATCCTTCTTACATCTGCGGAAATGATAGGCGCGCGCAGCGGTTTGGGATATTATATCAAGAACTATTCGGACTTCGGTGATTATACAAGAACACTTGTGGGACTTATTGTAATAGGCGTTGTGATTGTATTTATTTCGTTCCTTTTCAATAAGCTGCAGAAATATCTTTTAAGATGGAAATACTGAGGAGGTAACATATGATAGAAGTTTTATGGCACGGCAGAGGAGGACAGGGAGCCTTTACTGCCGCAAAACTCCTCGGAGCTGCATTTACTCTGAAAGACAATAGATATGCGCTTGCGTTTCCGTCTTTCGGGCCGGAGCGCAGAGGAGCGCCAATCAGGGCATTTACAAAGCTTGATACAAAACCGATAGGGAACCGCAGTGAAATAACAAAAGCCGATTTTTGTATATTTCTTGACGACACACTGTTTGGCGAAGCGGCTTTCGACAGCTTAAAGCCGGGCGGTAAGATTTTAATAAATACAAAAAAGAGTTTTGAAGATGGCAGAGTAATTGCTATTGACGCCGATAAAATTGCAGCCGAGATCATAGGATTACCTATAACAAACACAATCCTGCTCGGAGCGCTCGCGGCTGTATCGAACAATATTGATATTAAAGAAATAGAGACGGCAATTATGCAGAATATGCCCTATAAGCTCATAGAAAAAAACGTAAAAGCCATAAAAGCGGCATATGAGGAGGCGCAAATTTGAAACCGTATTTAAGAAATAAAATACCTTCCTCACCGGAAGAAATACCGGAAAACACCGCTTATGAAGCGGGCTATCTTGTAACAAAGAACGCGGGCTGGAGAAATGTTAAACCCGTTATAAGCATAGGTAAGTGCGTGGGGTGTCTTAACTGTTATCTCTATTGTCCCGACGGGGTAATATACCAAGACAACGGTAAAGCTGCAATAGACTATGATTTTTGCAAAGGCTGCGGTATATGCAGAAAAATCTGCAAAACAGGCGCGATAGAAATGGAGGCGGAAAAGTAATGGCGAAAAAATTCTTATCGGGCAATGAAGCGTTTGCCTACGGAGTAAGCCTTGCGCGTCCGCAGGTGATATCGGCTTATCCCATAACGCCTCAGACTATTGTTGTTGAAAAGCTGTCTGAATTTGTTGAAGACGGCAGTCTTAAAGCAGAATTTATCCATGTTGAGTCGGAGCACTCAGCGCTGTCATGTGCAATGGGGGCGTCGTCTGTCGGCGCAAGAGCATTCACAGCCACTTCATCGCAAGGGCTTTTGTATATGGCAGAGTGCCTTACATATGCCGCAGGCGGAAGATTTCCCATTGTAATGATGAATGCCAACCGTTCAACTGCGCTTCCGTGGAATATTTACGGCGATCAGCGCGACTCGCTTTCACAGCTTGACAGCGGCTGGATTCAGGCATACGCGGAAAACGCTCAGGAAGCGCTTGATCTGGCTCTTATGAGTTTTTATATAGCGGAACACAAGCGTGTTTCAACTCCGTTTATGGCAAATCTTGACGGTTTTGTACTGACTCACACTTATGAAGTTGTTGATATTCCCACTCAAGATAAGGCGGACGAATTTTTACCGGGATATGAAACGGAGAACAAGCTTGACCTTGAAAACCCCAGAAATCTTGCTTTTTCCGCAGGGCCCGAACACAATACGGTATTTAAATACAAAGAGCATTTGGGACTTTTAAATTCTAAAAAAGCAATAGAAGAAGCAGAAGCAAAGTTTTCAAAAATTTTTGGCAGACAGTACAGCGGTCTTGTGGAGAAATACAAAACGGATGACGCAGAGTATATTTTGATAACGGTTGGAAGTATATCGGGACTTGTCAAAGAGGTTGTTGACGGGCTGAGAGCTTCGGGGAGAAAAGTCGGTCTTTTAAGACTCCGCTATTTAAGGCCTTTACCGAATGAGGAAATAGCCGATGCCCTGAAAGGGGCAAAAGCGGCGGCCGTGCTTGAAAAAGACATTTCGTTCGGTAATGAAGGCACAGTATATACAAATGTCAATTCCGCTTTGCATAAAGCAAAAATAAATATTCCTAATTCAAATTATATCGGCGGTCTCGGAGGAAAGAATATTTCGGCAGAGGAAATAAAAAGCATTTTTGACGATATGGAAAAGGGAAAGTCAGCGGTTAAGTTTCTCGGAATAGGAGGTGCTTTTGATGGCAATTAACGCAAAAACACTTGATAAGACCGAATATTTTTACGGTCATAAAGCCTGCGCGGGATGCGGAGGAAGCCTTGCCGTCAGAATTGCGCTGAAAGTTTTGGGAGAGAGGTCAATAGCGGTACTTCCTGCGGGATGTATGTCGGCAGTCGGTTTCAATTTTCCGCAGCTTTGCTTCGGAAATAACGCAATAATTTCTACATTTGCGGGAACGGCATCCATGCTTACCGGTGTTGAAGCGGGGCTTCGGGCGCAGGGAATTAAAGACTTTCACGCTGTAGGCTTTGCGGGCGACGGAGGAACCGCGGATATCGGCATTCAGGCGCTTTCGGGCGCAATAGACCGAAACGATAATATCATTTATATTTGTTATGACAATGAAGCTTATATGAATACGGGTATTCAAAAAAGCTCATTAACGCCGTTCGGCGCGAAAACCACAACAACGCCTGCGGGAAAGAATATTCGCGGCAATTTAAGACCAAAAAAGAATATGTTTGAAATTGTTGCGGCACACGGCATTCCCTATGCCGCAACCGCAAGCATAGGCTATATAAATGATTTCATGCGTAAAGTCCAAAAGGCTTCCGAGATAGAAGGAACAAAATTTATTCATGTTCTTGCCCCGTGCCCGACAGGATGGGGAGTGCCGACAGACGCAACGGTTGACATAGCAAAAGAAGTAGTTGACTGCGGACTTTGGTATCTCGCGGAATATGAGGACGGTGAGTTTAAACTAAATCACAGACCGTCAGTTTTTACAGACGCAGGAGAATATTTAAGAAAGCAAAGCAGGTTCAGACACCTAAAGGATGAAGATATAGAGACTATAATAAATGCCCGTGATAAAAAATGGGATTTTATAAATAAGAACTTTAAATAGATTATGGAGGTTAAAAAATGAGCAGAGATATAAATAACAAATTCTGGGATGAGGAGCTTGAAACTCTTCCCCGCGAAGAGCTTGAAAAAAGACAGCTTGAGGATTTAAAAGAGATAGTAAAGTTTGCGTATGATAACGCGCCTTATTATAAGCGTTCCTTTGATGAGGCGGGCGTAAAGCCGGAAGATATAAAGACACTCAAGGACATTGAAAAATTCCCGTATATAGATAAAAAGACACAGCGTGATACGCAGGGCGTAGGTTCGTTTTTGGGCGAGCTTGCGGCCGTTCCCGAGGAAGATGTAGTATTTATCTCAACGTCTTCGGGTTCAACGGGTGTTCCGACAATGAGCCCCTTTACAAAAAAAGATTTTGATGAGTTTCAGGAAACAGAGAGCCGCTGGTTCTGGCAGGTGGGAATGCGTCCGAGTGACCGCTATGTTCATGCGCTGAACTTTTCTCTTTATGTAGGCGGTCCCGACGTAATCGGGGCGCAGAATCTCGGCGCCCTTTGTATCTGGGGCGGTACACTTCCGAGCGAAAGACTTCTCTTTGTTTTGAAAACATATCAGCCGACAGTTATATGGACTTCGCCGTCATACGCATGGCAGCTCGGAGAAAAGGCTTTAAAGAGCGGAATAGATCCCAAAAAGGATTTAAACATAAAGAAAATTATAGTAGCCGGCGAGCTCGGCGGTTCAATAGAAGCTACAAGACGCGCAATTGAAGATATATGGGGCGCAGAGGTATATGACTTTTACGGTCTTTCAGATATTTTCGGTGCTTGCGCCGCAATGTGCGAAGCAAAAGACGGCTTACATATAGCAGAAAACCATATCCTTGTAGAAACGGTTGACATTCATACGGGCGAAATACTTGAGCCCGGACAGGTCGGCGAGCTTGTATTTACAACGCTCCGCAAACACGCAAGACCGCTTATCCGTTTCCGCACAGGCGATATAGGCTGGATAGACAAAACAAAGTGCTCGTGCGGAAGAACACACGGAAGAATTCATATCCAGGGCAGAAAGGACGATATGTTTATCGTGTCTGCCGTTAATGTTTTCCCGAGCGATATCGAAGCGGTTGTCAGAGAACAGGAAGGCATAACGGGTGAATATCTTATCCGTATTTTTGAAAGAGATTTCACCAATAAATATTCGGTTGAAATTGAAAAAAATGCTGACAACACAAAAGATGATGAAACGATAGCATCGGAAGTATCTGCTGCACTTAAAGCACGTATCGGCGTAAAGCCCACAAGCGTTGTTGTTCATCCCGACGGCGGACTTGATACACGCTCAGAGCATAAATCAAGAAGAGTAATCGATGAAAGAAAGATAGATTATTCAATTTAATTTATAGATTCACGGAGGGGGTTCAAAATGCCTGAAATATCAAAACGAACCGAAACATTTACCGATTCTGTAATCAGAAGAATGACAAGAATTTCTCTCAAATATGACGCTGTAAATCTTTCACAGGGATTTCCGGATTTTAAACCGCCCAAAGAAATACTTAAAAGGCTCAGCGAAGTTGCAAACGAGGATTTTCATCAATATTCAATAACATGGGGTGCGCAAAACTTCCGTGAGGCGCTCGCAGAAAAACAGTCGGCTCTTATGGGCAGAGAAATAGATCCCAACAGAGAAATAGTAGTAACCTGCGGAAGCACGGAAGCGATGATGGCGGCAATGATGACAGTTACAAATCCGGGCGATAAGGTCATTGTATTTTCACCGTTTTATGAAAACTACGGCGCGGATACAATTTTATCCGGGGCAGAGCCTATATATGTTCCGCTTCATCCGCCCGAATTCAATTTCAGCGTTGATGAACTTGAGAAGGCTTTTTCTCAAAAGCCGAAAGCGCTTATTCTTTGCAATCCATCTAATCCCTGCGGAAAAGTATTTACATTTGAGGAGCTTAAAATAATAGCCGATCTGGCAAAGAAGTATGACGCATTTGTAATTACCGATGAAGTATATGAACATATAGTTTATGAGCCGTATAAGCATATTTATATGGCGTCTCTTCCGGGTATGTGGGAGCGGACAATTTCCTGCTCGTCCCTTTCAAAAACATACTCTGTAACGGGTTGGAGACTCGGATATATTATAGCACCTGAAAATGTTATTGACGCGGCAAAAAAAGTGCACGACTTTTTAACGGTCGGCGCGGCGGCGCCTTTGCAGGAGGCGGCTGTAACAGGTCTTAAATTCGGTAATGACTATTATAAACAGCTTCAAAACAAATACACCGAAAAGCGGAACCTGTTTCTTAAAGGCCTTGACGATATCGGCATAGCGCACACGGTGCCGCAGGGGGCATATTACATTTTGCTTAATATCAGCGAATTCGGCTTTGATAGCGATTTGGAATTCTGCGAAACGCTTGCGCGCGATGTCGGCGTCGGAGCGGTGCCGGGCTCAAGCTTTTTCCGCGAAGATGTAAATAGCCTTATAAGGCTTCATTTTGCAAAAAAGAACGAAACATTACTTGAGGCCTTAAACAGGCTTGAACACATAAGAACAAAGATTAAAAAACGTAAATCATACCCCTTATTTTAAAAAAACCGCAAACGGCTTGTTCGTTTGCGGTTTTTTAAAAATTACCTATTTATATGCAACTGCATCTATTTCCGCCAGCGCTCCTTTCGGCAGGGCGGAAACCTCTACACAGGAACGGGCGGGTTTGTTTTTAAAGTATTTGGCGTATACTTCGTTGAATTTTGCAAAATCGTTTATGTCTTTCAGAAAACAAGTTGTTTTAATAACATTGTCAATGCTGCTGCCCGCTTCTTGCAAAACTGCGGACAGATTTTTAAGTATCCTTTCTGTCTGCGTCTCAATATCGGCGTGAACAACTTCTCCCGTAACGGGGTCTATAGGCATCTGACCCGAGGTGTAGATAAAATCGCCTGCTTTAATCGCCTGCGAATATGGCCCTACGGCTTTGGGGGCGGTTATTTCTTGTGTTTTATTCATCGTATTTTCCTTCTTTCATTATTATTTCCGGTTTCATCGAATTTTTCAAGAAACGAATGCTTTATGCCGTTTTGCTTGTACCCGATAAGGGTATCAAGATTTACGTTTTGTATGCTTTTATAAATATTGTTTTTAATTTGCGGATTGTCTTTTTCAAGCTCTGCAATCAGTTGTTTTGTTACCTGCCGTTTTGATTTGTTATCTGGATTACAGGAGGTACAGGTGTCGGTGAATTTACATGCGCATTGCAGAAAGTGCAGTCCGTTGTAATCGCGCCAATGCTTTATATCCTTTTCGTGAATCAAATATAGCGGTCTGATAAGCTCCATACCCTCAAAATTAGTGCTGTGCAGCTTTGGCATCATAGCCTGCATCTGACCGCCGAACAGCATACCCATCAGCGTTGTTTCAATAACATCGTCAAAATGATGACCGAGCGCGATTTTGTTGCACCCAAGCTCTTTTGCTTTGCTGTACAAATAGCCGCGTCTCATCCTCGCGCATATATAACACGGCGATTTTTCGATATGAAGCACCGACTCAAAAATATTAGTTTCAAAAACGGTTATGGGGATATCCAAAAGACGTGCGTTTTCCTCTATGATTTTTCTGTTTTCCGCAGAATATCCCGGATCCATCACAAGGTAAACTACTTCAAAGGGATATTTGTTGTGGCGTTTAAGCTCCTGAAACAGCTTTGCCATAAGCATACTGTCCTTGCCGCCCGAAATACAGACGGCAACCCTGTCGTTTTCCTTTAAAAGCTCATATTCATTAAGCGCCAAAGTGAACTTGCTCCAGATGCTTCTGTGAAACTTTTTTATAATGCTGTGTTCCATATCTTTTGCTTTATCTCTGTTTTCCGAGAGCGTTTTAAGCATATAGCCGTAGTAACCTTCTTTGAGATTTACGGCATTATATCCACGGCTTCTAAGCTCTTCGGAAACATTATAGCTTATTATGCCGCTTTTACACATAACTACAATGAGCTTATCTTTTTGGAGCTCCGCAAGTCTGTCATTGATTTCGTTTTGAGGAATACTTACCGCGCCTTTTATGCTGCCGTATTTAAACGCAATTTCATCGCGGATGTCAACTATTATATAATTATCTAAACTGTTTAAATCCTTAACCGATATTTCTTCTTTCATTGTTCCGCCTATCTCCGCTCAATACGGTTTGCTTGTTTCATAAAAGTGTTCCGCCTTGCCCTTTGAGATTTTGGGGGAGGGGTTATAAACGCTTTTTAATTTGAGTTATTGCTTTTTCCAATACGCTTTTCGGACAGGCAATATTCATGCGCATAAACCCGTTTCCGCCTTCTCCGAAAATAAAACCGCTGCTCATCCAAACGCCGCAGTCACGTATGAAGAATTCTTCAAGTTCACGGGAGTTTAAGCCGAGTTTCCGGCAATCAAGCCACATTAAATATGTGCCTTCCGGCGCTATGGGTTTGATTTTTGTGTTTTCAAAGCTCTCTATTACGTAATCCGCGTTGCTTTTCAGATATTTCAGTAATTGCTGCAGCCACTCTTCGCCATGCCTATATGCCGCTTTTGCGGCTGCCGCGGACATTATGCCCATTTCGCCCGCACAAGTTGACAGTATTTCTCTCTCTGTTTTATTGCGGATATCCGTGTTTGCTATTATTAAATTGGCGCCTTTTATTCCCGCAAGATTAAATGTTTTTGTAACAGAAGTTACAGCTACCGTTATATCTGCCGCTTCTTTTGACAATGACGCTGCCGGGAAATGATTTTTAAACACCAGATCCGAATGGATTTCGTCGGAAACTATTATGACATTATGCCTCTTGCAAATGTTAACTACATTGCAAAGCTCTTCTTTGTCCCATACTCTGCTTACGGGATTGTGAGGAGAACAAAAAAGAAGAAGTTTTACGTTTTCTTCAACTATTCTGTTCTCAAGGTCATTAAAATCAATATAATACTTCTGCCCGTCAAAATTTAATACGCTTACAACGGGTCGCCTTTTAAGGGATTTTATAATGTTTAAAAAGGGGTGATATACCGGCTGCATAATAAGAACGGAATCACCGGCTTTTGACAGAGCTCTGATTGCTGCCGATATCCCAAACAAAACGCCCTCACAGGGGACAATCCAATCTCGCTTTATATCAAAACCAAACCGTTTTTTGTTCCATTTAATCAAAAGATCATAGTATTCATCGTCAAGCTCCGTGTAGCCGAATATGCCGCATTCAGAAGCAGACTGCAGGGCGTCTGTTATTTCGGGCGCTGTCTTAAAATCCATATCCGCCACCCACATTGGAATAACATCGCTTACATCGGGATAACGGGGATGCTTCTTATACTTTATTGAATTTGTGTTTTTACGGTTATAGACCGTGTCAAAATCATATTTCATTTTATTAAATCTTTTATTACCTCTCCCGCTATTATAAGCCCCGCAACGCTCGGCACAAAAGCGTTGCTGCCCGGAACCTGATTGCGTACCGTACACGTTCTTTTTGTGTCAGGCGGACAAATGCAGTGGTGCTTACATGAATTATCGTCACTTTCAATCGGCGTTAAGGGAGACTCTTTTGAATAAACACATTTGAGCTTTTTTATTCCTCTTTTTCTGCACTCATAGCGCATAACTTTAGCAAGCGGACAAACAGAAGTTTTGTAAATATCCGCAACTTCAAATTTTGTGGGATCGAGTTTGTTGCCCGCGCCCATGCAAGAAATAATGGGAGTTTTGGTATCCGCCGCATTTTGAACTAAGGCTATCTTGCCTGTTACGGTATCAATAGCGTCTACAACATAATCGTAAAGTGAAAAATCAAACTCCGCGGCGGTTTCGGGCGTGTAAAAGGTTTTGTAGGTGCTTATTTTTATCCCGGGATTTATCTCCGCGATTCTTTCTGCGGCCACATCTACCTTGTATTTGCCGACAGTTTTTCTTGTCGCGTAAATTTGTCTGTTGATATTTGTCAGGCATATTTTGTCGTCATCTATTATATCTATGGCGCCTATACCGGAGAGGGCAAGCGCTTCCACGGTAAAGCCGCCTACACCGCCTATCCCAAACACGGCAACGCGGGAGACCCAAAGCTTTTGCATTGCGTCTTTGCCTAAAATAAGCTCTGTTCTTGAATATTGATTCAACATAAAATGTACTCCTTAAAGGATGTTTTCATAAATACTTTCACAGCTTCTCATTGCTAAAATTGTTTTGGAAATCAAATCGTCCAAAGACCATCCGAGCATTTCGGCGCCGCGCTCTATGACTTCTCTTGAACAGCCGGCGGCAAAATTTGAGTTTTTATACTTTTTCTTAACTGATTTGAGTTCAAGATCCGAAACGCTTTTTGAAGGTCGCATAAGGGCAACAGCTCCGATAAGACCGGTAAGCTCATCTGCGGCATATAATACTTTTTCCATTTCGTGTTCAGGCTCTATATCAACCGTTATGGCGTAGCCGTGGCTTGCGGTTGCGTGAATCAATCTTTCGTCAAGCCCAAGCTCGCGCATTATTTCCTGTTCCTTTATACAGTGCTGAGTGGGAAACTGCTCAAAATCAAGGTCGTGAAGAAGACCTACTATACCCCAGAAATCTGCTTCATCACCGTATCCGAGCTCTCCTGCAAAATAGCGCATTACGCCTTCAACAATAACTGCGTGCTTTAAATGAAAATTGTCTTTATTATATTCACAAAGCAAATTCCACGCCGCATCTCTTGAAATCTCTTTATTCATCGTCTGACCCTCTTTCTTATCAAACGGCAGTAAATACCTACTAATTTTATATATTATATACTTTTTTGCTATTAAAGTCAATCGTTTTGGGCCAGAAAGGCAGGCGCATAATATCTTTTGTTTATATATAAAAGCTATAGCAAAGGAATAAACTATACATTTCTATAGCATTCAGGTATAGCTGCGCCAAAAAAATAGTATTGACATATAATAAAAACGGTGTTATAATACCTATAAAACACGTAGGATTTATAGGATATAAACTGCTGAAAGGAAATATATCATGAAAAACATTAATAAATCACGTCAGATGAATAATTGTTTCTGTTGCTGTATTTTATGTGTCCGCATAGGCGATACGGTCTGTTTGTGATTGCTTTTTTTAAAGTATAACGGCTCCGTCTATGTGTATAAAAGCAGGCGGAGCCTTTTTATATATCATAAAGAAATGAGGATAGCTTATGACATTATACAGGGAAAGCGTAACGGCAAAAATATGTGCTTTTTCAAGAGCGCATCACTCAATGCGGAAAAGCTCAAAAATATTTGATGACAACCTCGCATTTGATATTCTGGGTAAAAAAGAATATGAAAGAATAGGACAGATGATAGAGAACGGATTTAAAAATCGTGAATATAATCCATTAAGCGCTTTCAACAAGCAATTTGTTTCGGAAGAAATAGAAAAATATATTTCTCCCATAACGCTTTCAAGAGCCGCTTTTGCGGAAGAAAGTCTTCTGCAGTTTGCCGAAAAGAAAGGCGCCTGTCAGTATGTTATTTGCGGTGCGGGAATGGATACGTTTCCATTTCGCAACGAAAACAGGAATATAAAAATATTTGAACTTGATTATCCCGATACGCAGGAGTATAAACTGAAAAAAATCAATGAGCTTAAATGGGATATCCCGTCTGATGTTTACTATGTGCCGATAGACTTTTCGAAGGACGATATGAGTATAAAGTTAAAAGAAGCCGGATTTTCAAAAGATATACCGACATTTTTTTCAATACTCGGAGTAACATATTATCTTACGCTTTCGGTTTTTACAAAGACGCTTGAGATGATAAATGAAATATCGTCTCCCGAAAGCGAAATAGTTTTTGATTATCCCGATGAAACAACATTTGCCGGCAAAGACAATGAAAGGGTATTGCGTCTTCGCCAGATAGCGTCGGGACTCGGCGAGATAATGAAACAGGGCTTTAGCCTGAATGAAATTGAAGAAGCGCTCAAAAAAAGCGGTTTTGGAATAAAAAAGCATCTGCCGCCCGGGGAGATACAAAAAACACTTCGCGGGCGCGGCTACAGCCAACAGGCGTTTGAAAACATCCATTTAATCAAAGCGGTAAAAGGAAAGGAATTTAAAATATGAGCAGTTTTATTTTTACATCGGAATCGGTAACAAGCGGTCATCCCGATAAAGTCAGCGATATAATTTCCGATTCAATTCTCGATGCGTATCTTGAAAAGGATCCTCATGCGAGAGTTGCGGTTGAAACAGTGGTAAAAAACAACACCGTGATTTTAGCGGGTGAAATATCGTCAAATGCAAAAACGGATATTGAAAATACAGTGCGGAAAGCGATAAATGAAATAGGATATAACAGAGGGGAACTCGGTTTCAGCGGCGATACGGCTGAAATAATAATTCGCATAGACAAACAGTCTCCCGATATAGCACAGGGAGTAGACAGCGCACTTGAAAGCCAAAGCGAAATAGGTGCGGGTGATCAGGGAATGGTTTTCGGATATGCGTCGGATGAAACGGAGGAGCTTATGCCTTTGCCCATATCCCTTGCGCATAAGCTTGCAAAAAAGCTTCAGGAAGTCCGTGAAAACGGCACTCTCCCGTATCTCCGCCCAGACGGAAAAACCCAGGTTTCGATCAAATATGAAAACGGCGTACCGGCAGGAATTGACACCGTTTTAGTATCCGCACAGCATGATGAAGACATAACGCAGGAACAAATCCGGAAAGATATAACAGAATATGTTATCAAACCCGTTATACCCGGGGAGTTTCTTGATATTACAACAAAAATACTTGTAAATCCTACGGGCAGGTTCGTAATAGGAGGCCCTGTGGGCGACAGCGGTCTTACAGGGCGCAAGATTATTGTAGATACATACGGAGGCGCCGCAAGACACGGCGGCGGTGCGTTTTCCGGGAAAGACCCGACAAAGGTTGACAGAAGCGCGGCATACGCGGCAAGATATGCTGCAAAAAATATAGTTGCGGCGAAGCTTGCAAAGAAAGCGGAGATACAAATCGCGTATGCAATAGGCGTTGCAAATCCCGTTTCGGTAAGCGTTGATACTTTCGGAACGGGCGTTGTTGCAGATGACAAGCTGCACGCGGCAATACTTGAAGTGTTTGATTTCAGACCCAAAGCAATCATAAAAGAGCTGGAGCTTCAAAAACCGGTATATAAAGAAACCGCAGCTTACGGTCATTTCGGACGGGACGAATCTTTGTTTAATTGGGAAAAAACAGATAAAGCAGCACTGCTTATCGGATATTTAAGAGAGCGTGGAGAAATATGAAAACTATTGCGAGCTTTACAGTAAACCACGATAAACTGCAGAAGGGCATTTACATTTCAAGAAAAGACGGGGATGTTATTACATACGACATAAGAATGAAAAAGCCAAACGGCGGCGACTATCTTTCAAATGAAACTATTCATACAATAGAACATCTTTTTGCAACGTATGTGAGAAACGGAGCTTTTTCCGAAAGCGTAATATATGTCGGCCCTATGGGCTGCCGTACAGGGTTTTACTTTATCCTTAGAGATAAAGTGTCTCATGCCGAAGTGATTTCACTTACAAAAGAAGTTTTTGCTTTTATCGCAAACTTTGAAGGCGCGATACCGGGAACAAGACGCATAGAGTGCGGCAATTACCTGGAACACAACCTTAAGGACGCAAAAAAAGAAGCAAGGGGAATGGGCAAAGTTTTATCGGACTGGACAGAGGAACAAATGTATTATGAAAACTAATAAACTGATAGGCGTTATAGGCGCAATGGAAAGCGAAACTGAAAAGATTAAAACATTGCTTACGGAAAAGCGTCTGTTTACCGAAAGCGGAATAGAATTTGTCAGGGGACGGCTGCACGGGCAAGATGTTATTGTTGCCAAAAGCGGTATCGGAAAAGTAAACGCCGCAATATGTACGCAGATTATGATAGATAAGTTCTCTGTTGACTCAATAATCAATACAGGCGTCGCGGGGGCAATTGACAAACGGCTGAGCGTGGGTGATCTGATAATCGGAACAACGCTTGTCCAGCATGATTTTGACGTAACTGCGTTCGGGTATTCCAAAGGATATATGTGTACGGGGAAAAACCCAAACGAGCCGACAAAGTATCATTCGGATAAACGCCTTGTAAATAAAATTTTCCGCGCGGCAAAAACAAACTTAAAGGACAAAAGAATAATAACGGGCATCATAGCTTCCGGAGATGTGTTTGTTTCATCTTCCGAAGATAAAGAAATGTTAAAAGAGGTTTTTAACGCGTCGGCAGTTGAAATGGAAGGCGCCGCAATTGCGCAAACGGCGGCGGCAGTTAGCGTTCCGTTTGCCGTTATAAGAACCGTGTCGGATAATGCGGACGGAGAAGCAGAAAAATCTTTTGATATATTTGAAAAAGAAGCAGCCGAGCAGTCGGCATATGTAATAAATAAATTTATTGAATCGGAGGCAATCTGAAATGAAAAGTTATAAAGAGATAGAATCCGCGCTTATACACGGCGGGATTTACGGTGATAAACAAACGGGAGCTGTAAATGTTCCTATTTACCAGACATCAACGTATGAGCAGGAAGCTCTCGGCAAGCATAAGGGCTATGAATATTCCCGCACGGGAAATCCTACCAGAGCAGCTCTTGAAGCGCTTATAGCCGAGCTTGAAGAAGGTACGGACGGCTTTGCGTTTGCGTCGGGAATGGCGGCTATCACGGCGGTGCTGAGCCTTTTTAAAACCGGAGACAAAATTATTATTTCAAGCAATGTATATGGCGGCACCTTCCGCGTGCTTGACAAAGTCTTTACAAACTTTGGCATAGCATATTCCATAGAAGATACAACAGATATTGACGCCTTGGATAAAAAAATAACTGACGATGTTAGGGCGGTTTTAATAGAAAGTCCGGCAAACCCGCTTTTGTCGGTTACCGATTTGTCCGCAGTTGCCGCGCTTGCCAAAAAACACGGAATTCTTACGATAGTAGATAATACTTTTATGACGCCGTATTTGCAAAAGCCCCTAAAACTCGGCGCCGATATTGTTTTGCACAGCGCAACGAAATACCTCGGCGGTCACAGCGACCTTGTAGCGGGACTTGTTGCGGTAAATTCCAAAGCGCTTGCAGAGCGTCTTGCGTTTATACAAAATGCGACAGGCGGTGTTTTGCAGCCGTTTGATTCTTTTTTACTTATACGCGGCATCAAAACTCTCGGAGTCAGAATGGACAGACATGTTGAAAATGCAGAAAAAGCGGCAGAGTTTTTAAGAAACCATAAAGCGGTCAAAAAAGTGTATTATCCGGGTTTTGAAGACGCCAAAGGTTATGAAATAAACAAAAAACAGGCAAAAAACGGCGGAGCTATGATTTCCTTTGAGCTTTACGAAAACTACAATGCAGAAAAATTCTTCTCATCATTAAAGCTTATCGCGCTTGCCGAAAGTTTGGGCGGCGTAGAATCGCTTGTATGCCACCCCGCCAGCATGACGCACGCCTCAATTCCGTATGAGACGCGCCAAAAGGTGGGGATTACGGACGGTCTTATTAGGCTGTCGATAGGTATAGAGCATATAGATGATATTTTAAATGATTTAGAGCAGGCCATAACGGAAAGTGAGGTAAAATAATGAGTTATTATGAATCCATGCAGGATCTTATAGGAAACACCCCCATTGTAAAACTAAAGCACATTCCTTTGCCGGACGGTGTAAACCTTTTTGCCAAATTAGAGCTTTATAACCCTGCCGGCAGCGTTAAGGACAGGGTTGGAAAATATATGATAGAGCGTGCCGAAAAAGAGGGAAAGCTGAAACCCGGCGGAACTATTGTGGAAGGTACGGCAGGCAATACGGGACTTGGCATAGCTTTTGCGGCGCTTAACCGCAATTACCGCGTTATCTTTGCCGTGCCGACAAAATTCTCCGAAGAAAAGCAGACGCTTATGCGTGCGCTCGGAGCCGAAATTATAAATACACCGCGCGAAGACGGTATGCTCGGCGCTTCAAAAAAGGCTGAGGAGCTTAGAGAAGAAATACCCGGCGCCGTTTCTTTAAAGCAATTTGAAAATCCTGCAAATCCCCTTGCACATTATGAAACAACCGGACCCGAGATCTGGCGCGATTTAAGCGGAAAAATAGACTATCTGGTTGCAGGTGCGGGCAGCGGCGGTACATATTCGGGCGCGCTGCGTTATCTTAAGGAGCAAAACCCCGCTATAAAGGGAATACTTGCAGACCCCGTAGGCTCAACAATGGGCGGAGGCGAGCACGGCGATTATAACATAGAGGGCATCGGAAACGACTTTATAGCAAAGACAATGGATATGTCACTTGTTGACGATGTTATAAAAATAAATGACGAGGAAGCGTTTTCTGGCGCCCGTATGCTGGCGCTCAGAGAAGGTATAATAGCGGGCTCGTCGTCCGGGGCGGCGCTTGCGGCAGCACAAAAGCTTGCAAAGAGCGGTGTTAAGGGAAATATTGTTATAGTTCTTCCCGACAGGGGCGACAGATATTTCAGTAAGAATTTATATTTATAAAATTAAAAAATGCGAAAGCCGGGTGGAGTTTTTGAGAATATCAACAAAAGGGCGGTATGCTTTACGCGTGCTCGTATATCTTGCGGAGAATTTAAACGGTAACTATATCGCGTTAAAGGAAATAGCAAAAAGCCAACACATATCAAAAAAATACTTGGAACAAATCGTTCCCGTTTTAACGAGAAACGGACTGCTGCAGGTAAACCGCGGCTTTCAGGGGGGATACCGGCTCAGCCGTAACCCCGATAAATTTACAGTCGGCTCTGTACTGAGAATGACGGAGGGAAGCCTGTCTTCCGAGGGAAATAATGAAAGCGGTTTTGCAAACAGCGAATACGATGAAGACGGCGAAATACTCTTTGTATGGCAGGGACTTAATAAAACAATAAACACTTATCTTGACAGTATAACAATTCAAGATATTATAGACAACAAACAGGATGAATATGTAAATGATTATGTAATTTGATGTTTGAAGCGAAAGTCTTTAAACAGGAGGAAAAAACAAATGACACTGCAGCAAATATTTTATGCGCTTACAATATCTGAAACAGGTTCGATGAACAAAGCGGCTGAGGTTTTGTTTATATCACAGCCGTCTTTGACAAACGCGATAAAAGAGCTTGAAAAAGACGTTGGTATAACCATATTTTCAAGAACGGGCAGAGGCGCCGTGCCTACAAAAGACGGAGAAGAATTTCTCCTATATGCCCGTCAGGTTTATCAGCAATACGAGCTTTTACAGCAAAAGTATGGGGAAAAAGGAAACGTTAAACGGAAGTTCGGAGTTTCCTCACAGCACTATTCCTTTGCCGTTAAAGCGTTTGTGGAAACCGTTAAAAAGCTTGATTCAAGAAAATACGAATTTGCAATACGAGAAGAAAAAACTCATGTGGTAATTCAGGATGTCGGAAATCTCAGGAGCGAAATAGGCATTATATATTTAAGCGATTTTAACCGTAAGGTAATAGAAAAAATGCTGAAAGAATATGAGCTTGAATTTCAAAAGCTGATAGAATGCAACGCTTATGTATACCTATGGAAAAATCATCCTCTTGCAAAAGAGAAGTCAATCAGTTTTGAACAGCTGAGACAATACCCCTGCCTGTCTTTTGAGCAGGGCGAAAAGGGCTCCTTCTATTTTGCAGAGGAAATATTAAGCGATAGCGACTATGCGCAGACTATAAAGACATGCGACAGAGCAACCATGCTCAATTTAATGGTAGGGCTAAACGGATACACGCTTTGCTCGGGAATTATATGCGGTGAACTAAACGGAAGCGACTATGTAGTTGTTCCGTTTGAAGATGATGCAGTTAACCATAACAGCATTTTAGAGATAGGATATATTATAAAAAAGCATGGCATCTTAAGCTCTGCCGGTGAAATCTACATCAAAGAAGTACAAAAATATTTGAAAGAGCAGTCGGATATTTAATGGTTGCTGTGTTATAAAACCAAAAACAACTTTGTGCCATCATGGCACAAAGTTGTTTTCGTTTAGTCATATATTATCTCGTTTAATATGATTTCTTCGGCTTGCGCTTTGCAGACATTGGCAAGTCCAACCCATTTAAGCTGATCCTTTTGCTTTAACTCTTCCGTTACGCCTGCCGATTTCATCAAATTGGGCAAAATGCTTTCAAGCCTTTCTCTTGCAATTCTGTCAATCTCATTTAAGTGCGGAACAAGTTCTGCGTGAAGTATCAGTCTGTTCCATAATCCCGTCCTTTGATTTTTTAAATATTCCTCCCGCATCATTCCGTATTTTCCGTATGTTCGTTTTGTTTCAGGATAACTCAAATTCGGCAAATAATAATCTCCCGCTTTCCTGTAAGTAATCTCTTTCATAAATAAACCATCCTTTCATATTTGATGATTTCATTTTAAACCACTTTTGAAATATACACAACGCTGTCAAATTTTAAAAGCTCCGAATGGAGCGCAGACCGCAGAAGTTTTTTCTGCGTTTTGGGGGATTGGGGAAGTCGCCCCAACAAGCAAAAATGCAAATTCCGCACATCTGCGGGATTTGCATTTTTTGTGCTTTTAGGTCATAAAAGCATCGCTTGCCGGAATGTCCGACTAAAAAATTTTTTCAAAATAGGGTACCGAAAGTACTGTTTTTATTCCATATAAGTGAAGAGATTTTTCTAATCACATGAAAACAATTTGTAAACATTTTGGAAATGACCCTCTCAAAACCCCGTTTTTATTCCATATAAGTGAAGGGTGTTTTTTGACACGCTTGCAAAATAATCGGTTTGTGTTAGATTTAAGGTAAAGCCTGATTGTTGCGGCTGACCTTAATATGCAAACAAAAGGAGGTCAGCAAAGTGCGGAATAAGGATAAGCGTCAGCCGCAGGGAACAAACAAATACGAATTTGAAGGACGCGAGTATATCGTCGAGTCTGTTTATAATGATAACGGACTTGAAGATATAGCCAGTATATTAAGAAGGATGATACTTTGCCAAGCGCAGACGCTAAAGGAGAAACACAATGAAAAGCAAAACCAGGGATAAAACAGCTTCACTTTATTTAAGACTCAGCCGAGATGACAATTTGGAGGGTGAGAGCTACAGCATCAGCAATCAAAAGAAGCTTTTGACAAAAGTAGCAAAAGAAAAGGGATATACAAATCTGCTTATCTATATCGATGACGGAATTTCGAGCGTTACTATGAACCGTCCCGGATATACCGGCATGATTGAGGATTTTGAAAACAATAAATCTTCGGCACTGTTTGTAAAGGATTTGTCGCGAATAGGCAGAAACTATATTGAAGTCGGAAAACTGACAGAGGAATTTCTGCCTGACCACGATATTCGTCTTGTTGCGGTTTCGGACGGTATTGACAGTCAGGAAGGCGAGAGCGAGTTCGCACCTATTAAAAACTTGTTTAACGAGTGGTACGCAAGAGATATCTCAAAAAAACGCCGAATAAGCAATAAGATAAAAGGCAATTCGGGCGAGCCGCTGAGCCTGCCGCCTTACGGATATATAAAAGATCCCGATGGGAAGGGATGGATTATTGATGAGGAAGCAGCCGGCGTAGTCAGAAAAATCTTTGATATGAGTATGGAAGGTTACGGTACAAGTCAAATAGCAGACGTGCTTGAAGACAAAAAGATTTTAACGCCGATAGAATACTGTAAAAGCAGAGGAATTAAAAAACCGAGCAACAAACAGAAAGTAGGTCTTTACTGTTGGAATTCCTCTACAGTAAACAAAATTCTCGGTACGCAAGAGTATTGCGGAGATATTATAAACTTTAAAACGTATTCAAAATCGTATAAGAACAAAAAGCGATATGCCAATAATCCCGAGAATATTGTTGTGTTTAAAGACGCTAATCCCGCTATAATTGAACGCGCGGTATTTGAAAAGATACAGAGCAAGAGGGGCAAAACGCGAAAACGAAAAACTGCGACAGGCGAAAAGAATATGTTTTCGGGACTTCTTGTGTGTGCCGACTGCGGCAGCAATATGGGTTATCACTTTAATCAGGTAAATCACGAAATAACATATTTCAACTGTACAGGTTATAATAAAGGTAAACGTAAAATCTGTAATTCAACGCATTATATAAGAACGGACTTTTTGGAACAAGTCGTATTAGGTGAAATTAAAAGGCTAACAAAGTTTGCTCAAAAGTATGAAGATGAGTTTGCGGAGCAGGTGATGGGCGCTACTATAAAAAATCTTGAAGAAGAAGTATCGCTGAAAGAGAAGGAACTTAATAAATTAAAAGCGAGAGATAAAGAAATTGATGTACTGTATGAAAAGATTTACGAAGACAATGCCCTCGGCAAGATAAATGATGATCGCTTTGCAAAATTATCATCCAAATACGATGAAGAACAAAAAGAAATAAGCGACAAAATTAAAGTCTTAACTGACGAAATATCCGAAAAGAAAAGCAAAACAGTAACGGCTGATATGTTTTTAGACGCGGTGCGTAAATATACAAGGATAAAGAAGCTGACGCCGCAGATTGTAAATGAGCTGATTGAGAAAATAGAGGTTTATCAATCCGAAAAGATTGACGGCAAAACAGTTCAACGCCTAAGAATACATTATAACTGCATAGGTACAATGGAAATACCGAGATTAAAACAAATACCCGATAATCAAGTAAAAATCCACACCAGACAAGGCGTGGACATAGAATATTATGCATAAAAACGAAAATGGTCTTATAGGACTCAGATCCTATAAGACCACCCGTAATGGTGCGAGTGACGGGACTTGAACCCGTACGCCATAAGCACACGCCCCTCAAACGTGCCTGTCTGCCAGTTCCAGCACACTCGCATAAATTATTAACAACAGATGATATTATAACAAATAGAAATGTACTTGTCAATAGGTTTTGCAAAAAAAGTTATCAATAAATCACAAATCCGCCGTTTGGGCTTAAAACTTGCCCTGTATAGAATTTGTTTTCCGCAAGAAACAACACGGTTTTGGCAACATCTTCGGGAGTTCCGAATCTGCATGCAGGAGTATTATCGATTAATTCGTTTTTTTCTTCCTCTGAAATATCAAACATCATATCTGTCTCTATTATTCCCGGCGCTATTGCATTTACAGTTATGCCGGAGGGTCCAAGCTCTTTTGCGAGAGCTTTTGTAAAGCCTAAAAGTGCTGCTTTTGAAGCTGAATAATGAACTTCGCACGAGCCGCCGACGATGCCCCACATAGAGGAAATATTAATAATCGCGCCGCTTTTTTCGTGCAGCATATATGGGAGTGCGGCCTGAGAGGCAAAAAATGCGCCCGTAAAGTTTATATTCATCATGTTTTGCAAATCATCTTCGGTAATATCGGAAAACAGCTTCTGCTCGGCAATTCCTGCGTTATTTACAAGCAAGTCAATGCCGCCGAAGCGATCTGCCGCAGAATTTATCATTTCAAACACTTCTTTTTTTTGGGAAATGTCTGCTTTGTAAAGCATATGCGGCGCAGAGCCGAGTTCATTTGAAAGCGACTTTGCTTCGTCTTCCGACCTGTTGTAGTTTATTAAAACATTATATCCGTTTTTTGAAAGGAGAAGCGCACACGCTCTGCCTATCCCGCGCGATGCGCCTGTTATAATCGCTGTTTTCAAATCAAACCATGCCTTTCGTGTTCAGCATATCCAAAGCAGCTGAACGTGCGTTTTCCGTTATTTCATTGCCGCTTATCATTCGTGCTATTTCGTCAACTCTTCCGTCTTTGTCAAGGAGATTTACAGAAGTTTTTACATCACTGCCGTTTGTGCTTTTTTCTATTAAGTAGTGGTTATCTCCCTGAGACGCAATCTGAGGGAGATGCGTTATTGATATAACTTGCTTTTCTCTGCCGAGCTCGTGCATTTTTTCTCCGATTTTTTGTGCGGCGCGTCCTGAAACGCCTGCGTCAATTTCATCAAAAATAAGCGTCTGCACTTCATCGGCATCGGATAAAACAGTTTTTATCGCAAGACAAATGCGTGACATTTCACCGCCGGACGCTATGTTTTGAAGCGGCTTTGGGGGCTGTGACGGATTTGTTGAAACAAGAAATTCTATTGTGTCTCTGCCGGAGAGCGTGTATTCACCGGTTTCGTGTTTTACATCAAATATAACGTTTTTCATATCTAGCTCTGCTAAAGCCGAACAAGTGTTTTGGGATAGTTTGTCAGAAGCTTCTTTTCTGCTTTGTGTAAGCTTTTCTGCAACTTTATCGAGGCTTTCGGAAAGCGTTTCTATGCTTTTTTCAAGCTCTTTTTCTCTTTTATCGGAAAACTCTATTTCATCTGCTTCGTTCCTGCAGTTTTCCGCATACTGAAGTATTTCCGGAATTGTGTTTCCGTATTTTGATTTGAGCTTATAAATTGTTTCAAGTCTTTCTTCAACCGCTGAAAGCTCAGATGGATCAAAATCAAGTCCTTCAGCGTAAGAGGACAGTGAGTGAGCAGCGTCTTCAACTTTAAAAAGCGCGTCATTTATAGCGTCGGAAATGGGAGAGAGCGCGTTGTCAAGGCCTGCGGCATTGTTCACTAAAGAAGCTGCAGCGCTTAAAGCTTCATATGCCGTTTGCTCACCGCCATAAAGCGCGGAATAAGCAGACGATGTACTTTCGCGCAGCTTTTCGCCCGAACGCATGATTTTGCGTTTCTGTTCAAGCTCTTCGTCCTCGCCTTCGGCAAGCGCGGCACCGTCTATTTCATCTATCCAGAATTTAAGTATATCAAGCCTTTTGAGCTTTTCTGACTTTTTTTCTTTTATATTATCCAGTTCTTCTTTTGCTTTTTTTAGATCTTCAAAAACACTTTTGTATTCGGAAAGAACGGCTTGGTTTTTGGCAAGAGAATCTACAAATGTTATATGGCTGCTCTGCGACAAGAGCTTTTGTCCGTCATGCTGACCGTGAATGTTTATAAGATAGGGTGCGGCGGATTTAAGCCCGGCAACGGTTGAAAGCATGCCGTTTATTTTGCATACGTTTCTGCCGTCTTCGTGAAGCTCGCGGCTGATGAGAAGCTCGTTTCCTTCAAAGTCGCCTAAAATCGCTTCAAGTCTTGACTTTTCGGTATCTGTCAGAGTGAAAACAGCCTCAACCAAAGCCTTTTTTTCTCCAAAACGGATAAGATCACGGCTTCCGCGTTCACCGAGAGCCATATTGAGGGAATCGATAATAAGCGATTTTCCTGCGCCCGTTTCTCCCGTAAATACACTGAAACCACGTTTAAACGAAATCTCCGCGTGGGATATTACGGCTATATTTGTAATATTGAGCTGTGTTAGCATGTTAAACCACCAATCCCCGGGAAGTTAAATGAGTTCTTTCAGGCTTTCCGCCAAAACCTTTGCTTCTTTTTCGCTTTTTGTAACGACAAGCACGGTGTCATCGCCTGCTATTGTACCTAATACCTCAGGACGTTCCATTCCTTCTATTGTGATAGCGGCGGCTTGCGCCATGCCCGATAAAGTTTTTATAATTATCTGATTTAAAGCGCTGTCGATATTTACTACTGAATTTGAAAAAATAGTTTTAATTCTCGCGCCGCCTTTAATGGGGCTTATATCTGTTCCCTGAGTATAGCGGTATCTTCCGTCGCCTGTCTGGCGTTTCATTATCTGCAAATCTTTAATATCTCTTGAAACGGTAGCCTGTGTAACTTTAAAGCCGAGAGCGTTGAGTTCATCCGTGAGCTCTTTTTGCGTTTCAATTATTTTGGAACTGATAAGAGATAAAATTGTGTTGTGTCTTTTTTGTTTCATAACTTGTCTCCGATTATTGTAGTTTTTTTTGCAGCAGTTCATAAAAGCCGCTGCTGCCAAGCTTTATTAACTGAGTGTAATGCTTTGATTTTTTTATTGTTACTGTTTCGCCGCAGCAAAGGGGACAGCCGTTTTTGCCGTCTGCCGTTACTGCGTTGTCATTATGATCGTCAAAGGCTTTTGTCAGGGTTACGGTTTTGTCCGGCGGTACAACTATCGGACGTGCATGAAGCATGTGCGGACAAATTGGCGTAATAAGCATTGCACATAGGTCAGGGTCAATTATCGGTCCGCCCGCCGAGAGGGAGTAGCCTGTTGAACCGGTGGGCGTTGAAATGATAACGCCGTCTGCGAGATAGTTGCCCAAAAACTCGTTTTCTATGTGAATTTCTATGTTGCCGAGTCTAGCAAAGCGTGTTCTTGTCACTGTAATATCGTTTAAAGCCGTAAAAGACTCATGCGTTCCGTCAGAATGTGTTACATCGGCTTCTATCATCATTCGTTTTTCGGTTTTACAGTTGCCGTCTTTAAGTTCTTTGAATCCCCACTCAAAAAAGTCTTCTTTCTCACAGCCGGTTAAAAAACCGAGTCTGCCCATATTTATTCCGAGAATGGGTTTGTTATTTTCAGCGGCTTTTAAAGCTGCTGAAAGCAGAGTGCCGTCGCCGCCGAGAGTTATTACAATGTCGCAAAGCGTATACAGATCGGCTTCGCGTACAAATTGAACGTTTTCAATACGGCCTTTTAAATCTTCGTGAGCATAAATACATGCAAACTCAGACAGAATTTTGCAAAGATGGCGGGTGTTTTTTAAACCGTCGTCTGAAGCAGAGTTTGGTATTACTGAAATTTTCATAATAATTATCCTTTCGGAAATACTAGCGGTTTAAATAGTATGATATAAGACCCCTGACTATAGGTCCGCATGTCGCACCGCCCGAAGTGCCCGCGTTTTCAACCATAACACAAACGGCAATTTCGGGGTCTTCCGCAGGAGCAAAAGCTATAAACCAGGCATGAGAAGCGCCTGTGTTTTCTGCTGTTCCCGTTTTGCCTGCAACTTTTATTCCGGATATGGCGGCTGAAGTACCGGTGCCGGAATTTACGCAGCCTATCATAAGATCTTTGATTCTTTCTGCGGTCGATTTTGAAACGGCGTTAGAAAGGACTTCGGGCTCGTTGTAGTATACGTTGCGCCCGTCGGAAAGGTCTGCGCTTTCGACAAGATAAGGGCGCATCATCACACCGTCGTTTGCAATTGCCGCGGCAACAAGCGCCATGTTTAGCGGCGTAACCTGCGTATCGCCCTGTCCTATTCCGACGGCAGCCACGTTTGTTCTTTCCGAATCCTTCAGACAGCTTGTGTCTGCGGTGGGAAAGTCATAGTTTATGTCTTTGCCTATCATAAATTTATGTGCTGCCGAAAGCATTTTATCATAACCGAGCTCGTCCGCAAGAGACAGAAATACTACATTGCTTGAGCGTGCAAACGCTTCTTTTATATCTGTATTTCCGGGACCTTTCTCGTTTGAATTGTGGAACGTGTGTCCGTGTATCGTTACAGAACCGTTATCTACAAACGTCTTGTCGGCTATACCGTTTTCGATAGCCGCCGACGCAGTAATTGTTTTAAAAACGGAACCCGGTTCATAAAGACCGCTTGTTGCGCGGGCAACGAAAACGCTGTCAGATCTTGAGGATAGTTCTGCCCATTTGCTTTCTGTAAGATTATATGTGCTCGGGTCAAAATCGGGTTTCGAAACAAGCGCGAGTGTTGCGCCTGTTTTGGGATTTAAAGCTACTATTGACCCGTTTCTATCGCCTAAAAGTGAGTATGCTTTTTCCTGAAAATCATGGTCTATCGTTAAAGTTATGTCGGCGCCTTCTTTATATTCTTCTCCGGTTATAAGCTGCCTTAAATCAAAAACCTTGTTTGAAATGCCGGTGCCGGAAAGATAAGGGTTAAAAGATTTTTCAAGCTTGCTTTTGTCAAACTTGTCATTGCAGTAGCCTATGACATGACAATAAATGTTTTCATAAGGATAATGCCTTATCTGTACCGTTGACCTGTCCTTCTTTGATTCGCTGCCGTCTGATTCTTCAAATTCGCTGTATGCGAGTTTTTCACCGTCTGCGGAATAAATGGTCCCGCGTTTTATACGTTTTGCCGCTTCAATTATTCTGGGGTTTTTGTCGGATACGGCAAGCGCGGGCGCTTTGAATATCTGAAACCAGGTAAGATATGCCACAAGAGAGAGCATAAGCAGTGTGAGTATAATCAGCGCGTGAATAATCTTTTTGTTATATGACATCCGAGAGCTCTCCTTCCTTGCTTGATATTGCCTGAAGAATAGCCAGAGATACAAAGCAGGAGGCGAGAGATGAGCCGCCTGCGCTGATAAACGGAAGCGTAATACCTGTCATGGGAATAAACTTTATTACGCCGCCTATTATTATAAACGTCTGATAGCAAAACATCGCTGATATGCCGAGAGATACTGCTTTGTTAAACGGTCTTGTGGCTCTTAATGATATTCTTATACCGCGATATACAAAAAGCATAAAAAGCATAATAACCGCAACGCCGCCGACCATGCCGAATTCTTCGCAGATTGCGGCAAATATAAAATCGTTTTTAACGAGAGGTATATATCTTGGACTGCCGAGAGTAAGACCTGTGCCGGTAATGCCGCCTGAAGCCATAGCGTAAAGAGTTTGAACTATCTGGCGGCTCTTGTCCGGATCGAAATAACCGAAGGGATCACGCCAGATTGCTATTCTTTCCTGAATATGCGACACTTTCATCATGCCTACATAAGCGCCGCCTGCAGCCAAAACGGCATTGATCGCAAGAAACTTAAACCCCTTGCCGAGAACGTACTGCAGTGTAAAATATATAAGGAAGTATAAAAGCGCGCTGCCCCATTCTTTCTGAAGGAGGAGAAAACCTATATAAAGATATGCAACGCACATAATAACAAGCTGTCTTTTTTGAGAAATAGCGTCACGTCTTCTTGCTTTTTTCGTAGTTTTGATGTCATAGTTTGTATAAAGGCCGGAAAGTGCGAGAATGAAAAGGATTTTTATTATTTCAGAAGGCTGTATTGTTATGGGTCCGAGATCTATCCAGTTCTTGGCGCCGTATACTTCACTGCCGAACGCTTTAGTTACAACAAACAGAAAAACCGAAAGTGCAATGTAAATTCTGACTATTCTGGGGTCGTTCCATATACTCAAACGTCTGTAAACAGTGTAGACAACAAAAAAACCTACCATTCCAACATAGAAGAACATAACCTGATTATGCGCCGCAGTTTCGTCGAGCCTTAAAAGAGAAATAATACCTATTGCAAAAATCATTGAAACGATGAGGAAAAGGTACTCATCGCCGAAAGAGGCAAAAAGAATCAGTGAATACGAGGCAAGGATAAGCACCAAAAGCGCCGCCATATTCTGAAGCGCCGCTGTGTCAAAGCCGTCGTTTGATACATATAAAATACCAAAACCTATTAAACTGACAATCAGTACAATAATAAGAGGCACGAGCCTCCCGAATTTTCTTATCATATCAAAAATCCCTGCTTATTTCTTTTCGCTTTTGTCCGTAATATAGATAAACGAGAGTTGTCCGAAACTTATTTTGTCGCCGTTTATAAGCTCTATGGGGTCGCCGCGAAGAGGCGTTCCGTTTAGAGTTGTTCCGTTGGTGCTGTTTAAATCATGAATGTAGCAAGCATCCTCACGGCATAGGATTTCGGCATGAACGCTTGAGAGGAAGGGGTCGTCTATGCGTATCTCACAAGTTCTGTCACGGCCTATTTTCACATCAGCCGCAATCTCATAGCTTTCGCTTATGGGAAAATCAAGGCTGCTGCGTATGTTGAGCAGTTTGAGATAAGTACCTACATTTCCGGAAGATTTCTTTTTCATCATAACGGCAATATCGGAACTAACCATTTTTATTATACGTACTATAAAAATATATATCAGTAAAACAAAAATAATAGAGAACAGTCTTGGAACGAGTGCCAATATACCTAAATCCTGAATAGAAATCACTCCTTTGCTTAAAAATCGTAAATAACCCATGAGGGTATTCATTCCATAACTATTATATTATAACTTAGTTTCAGTCAAATATCAATAGAAAAAGGGTATTTTTATTAAAGTTTTCACATTTTTATGCACGACGGCATATAATATGGTTGAGAACTGAAAAATCAGTAGGAGGAATTCATATGGCAGAAAATAATGAACGCCGCAGAGACGCGGTATGCATTGAGACAAAGCAGATATACGATTCCTGTAAATCAAAGGAATGCTTGGAAAACTTGAGAGTGTACTTAAGCGAAGCCGGTCAAAGCCTTGCAGACAACGCAACGGGCGTTAAACTGCGGGATGCTGAAGTTATTTGGGTGTTTACCGATGTGGAACCCGTTGAGTTCAGCCCCGGCTTTTATACAGTTGATCTTAAATATTTCTTTAAAGTAACGCTTGATGTTTATTCAAATACAGGCGGTGTACGGCGCATTGCGGGACTTTCGGTGTTTGAGAAAAAAATAGTGCTTTTCGGTTCTGAAGGCAATGCAAAAATATTCACGTCAAAATTTCGCCGCGGCGAAGATGATATTCAGAATTGGAAGAAAACAAACCTCCCCGAAGCTGTTGTAGAAACTGTAAATCCTGTGGTACTCTCGGCAAAGTTGGTTGACTGCACCTGCACGTCCCATTGCGACTGCTTCGATGTAGACCTGGCAAATATTCCTGAGTGCATTTGCCGCGTTTTTGATGAAGCTTTAATCAAGGGCGGAGACGGCAAGAGGGTTTATGCAACCCTGGGTATGTTTACTATTGTAAGGCTTGAAAGAGAAACACAGCTGCTTGTGCCCTCATACGATTTTTGTATTCCCGACAATGAGTGCGAGGGTGCCGTTGAAAGCGATCCGTGCGAGCTTTTTGAAAATCTCGGTTTTCCCGTTGATGAATTTTTCCCGCCGGCCAAGTGCAGTTTTGAAAAAGCGGACGGCTGCTGCGAATAAGAATAAAATCACCTTCGTCGCGTATGAAACGGCCCGTTTTGCGCAAAATATCGGCGGAGGTGATTTTTTATGGCTAAATCGTATTACGACCTGTTTGAGCTTTTGGAAGACAACACGGAGGCCGATGGCTTTTTTCGCGGCTTGCCCGAATACGCGCGTGAAATAATAGAAGACCGCGCGGAAAAAATACAAAGCATAAAGGATCTGAAAGACACTGCGGAAACACTTCTATGAGACAGAAGGTACACCTTCTGTCTCGCTGAAAAAGAATAAATCGGGAATATTCGGTAAAAATAGGGAAGGTGAGAATAATGATGGGAACTGTGTTTTCCGTAATAGCCGGCGCCGCCATGAGTGTTCAGGGCGTATTTAACACCGCGGTTTCCGGCACGGCGGGACTTTATGAAGCCAATACTTTTATACAGGGTACAGCGTTTTTGCTGTCTCTTGTATTGGGGCTGTTTTTGGGTGACGGAAGCTATAATAAGCTGTTTTCCGTAAACAAGATTTATCTTACGGGCGGTATTTTAGGCGTTTTGATAACCGTTTTTGTCATGCTTGCGATAAAGCACAAAGGCGCAACGGTAGCTGTTTCCGTTATACTTGTTTCTCAGCTTCTGACAGCGGCGCTTATCGATGCGTTCGGCCTGTTTGAAACGCAAAAAATAGCTTTTGGACTTTATAAATACTTGGGTCTTTTGCTTATGATTGCGGGCGTAATTATTTTTAAAAAGGAGATATAAAAAAGATATGGATTATTTAAACGCTTTTTGGGTGGGCGGCTTAATATGCCTTTTGGGACAGATACTGATAGATAAAACTAAAATGACGCCTGCCAGAATTTTGGTAACTTTTGTTTGCGTTGGCGTGCTTTTGTCTCTTTTGGGGCTTTACAAGCCGCTTGCGGATTATGCGGGCGCGGGCGCAACCGTCCCGATTTTAGGCTTTGGACATGCTCTTTTTCAGGGGGTTAAAAAGGCGGTTGATGCGGAAGGACTTTTCGGGGCTTTAAAAGGCGGTCTTGCCGCGGTATCCGCAGGACTTGCAGCGGCAATATTCTTCGGTTTTTTGGCCGGTATTATTTTCAAACCAAAATCACGATAAAATATGCACTTTTATTTGACTTTATTTGTAATATGTGGTATAATTTCTGTTAAGTATATAATGATTTGAGGATGATTAAAATGTTTATTTCAAAGTCCCTTGGGACAAACAAAGACGGTAATTTAACAATAGGCGGCGCCGATACAACGGTTTTGGCAAAAACTTTCGGTACTCCGCTGTACGTTTTCGATGAAAACCTGATAATAGAAAATATGCGTTCCTATAAGGAAAGCATAGATACATATTATGACGGACGCGGAATAGTTTTTTATGCCTCCAAAGCGTTTTCCTGCAAAGAGATGGCAAGAATAGCAAACCGTGAAGGCTTGGGACTTGACGTCATGAGTGGCGGTGAGCTTTTTACCGCGCAGACGGCTGATTTTCCGCTTGACAGAGTATGTTATCACGGCAACAACAAGGATTTTGAAGAAATTCAGCAGGCAATTGAAAGCGGTGTCGGCAGAATTGTGGCTGACAGCGGCGAAGAGCTTCAGCTTATAGATTCTATAGCGAAAACGCTTAACAAAAAACAAAAAGTTTTGCTCCGTGTAACGCCGGGCGTTGAGGCGCATACACATGAGTTTATCCAGACGGGACAAATTGACAGTAAATTCGGCGTAACTCTTGAAACCGGAGCCGCTTTTGATGTTATCGATAAGGCGAGAAAACTTGAAAATATAGAATTTGCAGGTCTTCACAGCCATATAGGCTCTCAGATTTTTGACGAAGAGCCGTTTATATGCGCGGCACGCCTTTTGGTTGGTTTTATGGCTAAGGTAAAAAAAGAGCTCGGTATAAATCTTTATGAACTCAATCTCGGCGGGGGATTTGGAATAAAATATACTAAAGAGGACAAGCCTAAGCCGTACAGAACATATATGCAGGATCTTATTGCCGGTCTTTGCCGTGCTTGTGATGACTTTAAAGTTGAAAAGCCTTTCCTTATGGTTGAACCCGGCCGTTCTATAGTAGGTGCGGCAGGTATAACTCTTTATACAGTAGGCGGAGTTAAAAACATACCCGGAATACGCAAATACGTGTCCGTAAACGGCGGTATGAGCGACAACCCGAGATATATTCTCTATGAAGCGGAATACGAAGCGCTTTTGGCGGAAAAGCCTTATGAAGAAGGAACAGAAACGGTTACAATAGTCGGAAAGCATTGCGAATCGGGTGACGTGCTTATAAAAGATATTAAAATGCCCGAAATAGAAAGAGGAGATATTCTAGCCGTGCTCGCAACAGGTGCATATAACTATTCAATGGCGAGCAACTATAACCGCGTTCCGCGCGCGGCGGCAGTAATGGTGCGCGACGGTGTTCCGAGAGTTATTATAAAACGCGAGTCTTATGAAGATATTGTGAGGAATGATATATAATGATGGGACTTACTCTCAGGGAAATGATTTTAAGGCTTCCCGTTTTGTTTATTGCCATATCTGTCCACGAATACAGTCACGGATACGCGGCATATAAAATGGGCGACGGAACTGCAAAAATGCAGGGGAGACTTACTCTAAACCCCTTGGCGCATATAGATATACTCGGCGCTTTGTGCATGGTCCTTTTCGGATTCGGCTGGGCGAAAGCCGTGCCGATAAATCCGAATAATTTCAGAGACCGTAAAAAAGGCCTTGTATTGGTATCGCTCGCAGGTCCCCTTTCAAACTTTTTTATTGCAATTATAGGCGCCGTGCTTTACGGCATTTTTGCCCGTTTTAATTTCGGCAGCTTTAACATTGAATTTGCGGAAGTTTTTTACGGGCTGATGAACCAGCTTATTTTACTTAACGTTTGCTTCGGCGTGTTTAACCTTTTGCCGATACCGCCTTTGGACGGCTCAAAAATAGTAGGCGCGTTTTTGCCGTACAGGATTTATTATAAAGTATTGGAGTATGAAAGATACGCTTTTCCCGTACTGCTCATTCTGCTTTATACTAATATTTTGAGCAAAGTTCTTTTTATACTTATAAATCCGGTTTTAAAAAGCATAAATAGCTTGATAAATTTTATAGTTAACATATGACGGATAAAGTTTTAAGATTTTCGCTTGAGGTTTATGACGGCCCTTTGGATCTTCTCTTAAACCTTGTGCGGAAGAATAAGATTGACATATTTGATATACCGATAGCAGAAATAACTTCTCAGTATTTGGATGAGCTTCATAGGATGGAAGAAGCTGATATTGAGATAAGCTCGGAATTTCTCGTTATGGCGTCACAGCTGCTTTTGATGAAGTCGCGCGCGCTGCTCCCGTCGGAAGAACCCACGGAGGACGAGATGACGCCCGAACAGCTTGCCGAAAGACTTGAGGAGTACAGAAAAATAAAAGAAGCGGCAAAAATGCTTGATGAGATTCAGTTTTCTTCGGAGGCGCTTTTCTTTAAAAAGCCCGAAAAGCTCCAGAAAGGTCCTATAGAAAACGTAAACATGGAAAAGGATTTGCTTTTTGAAGCTTTTAAAAGCGTTTTATCCCGCGTTGAGGACAGGCTTCCGCCGAAGAAAGAGAATTTTCAGGGTATAGTGGGCAGAGAGAAAGTTTCGCTGCCCGATAAAATACGCGATGTTTTAAAATTTGTAAACACAAGAAAGAAAACATCTTTTGAGAGCATATTTGAAAGCTCTAAGACAAAAGGCGAAGTTGTTACTGTATTTCTTGCCGTTTTGCATCTTATTGCGAGAGGAAAGATAAAAATGCATGAAAGAGGCGGCAAAATAACAATTACAAAAAGCGGTGATAAAGCTTGACGGAAAAACTTAAAAACGCTGCGGAAGCGATACTTTTCAGCTGCGGAGAACCTGTTTCAACGGTTGAAATAGCAGAGGCGCTCGGTGTGTCAAACAGACTTGCTGTTGATATTATAGAAGCGCTTCAAGCGGAATATGACAAAGAACGCCGCGGCGTTAAAATAATAAAACTGGCGGATTCATATCAGCTTTGTTCGAGAGAAGATTATTTTGAGTTTATAAGAAATGTTACGGAACCGAGACGCCGTCAGGCGCTGACCGCCCCTACGCTTGAAACGCTTTCGATAATAGCTTACAATCAGCCAATAACGAGGAGCAGAATAGAGTTTATTCGCGGCGTTGACTGCACCGCGAGCATAGCAAAGCTTTCGGAACGCGGCCTTATAGACGAAGTCGGCAGAATGGATACGCCCGGCAAACCGATACTGTACGGCACAACGGATGAGTTTTTAAGATGCTTCGGACTTTCTGATATAAGCGAGTTGCCGGAGCTTTCTGAGGCACCGCAGCAGGAGGATTTTTTGAAAAATAGCGAGGAGTAACGGCTCATGACTGTTTTAATTATTGTTTTGGCAGTTTTAGCACTGCTTCTTTTGCTGCCTGTAAAAGCAGATGTATCTTTTCTGCTTTTGGGCGGCCAAGACAGGCTTTGCGTTAAAGCCGGAATAGTTGCTCCTTTTTTGACGGTTTTTGATTCGACTAAAAAGAAAGCAAAGAAAAAAAAGAAAAAAGAAGAATCGGAAACGGAGAAGGAAGAGCCGGATAAGAAAAAAGAAAAGAAAAATAAGAAAAAATACAGTTTTGAGCAGATTAAAAAACTGCTTAAGATGGTTTTTGACGCTCTTGCGTTTGTAAAAAAGCATCTGGTTATTTCAAACCTTAAACTGCATTTTCATATGGGGTTTGACGACGCGGCTCAAACAGGAATTGCGGTAGGTTCCGCATGGGGCTTTTTATATGACTTTGTCGCGCTTTGCGACAGGAAGTTTAAGCTTAAAAAGCACAGCGTACATGTTGCCCCCGATTTTACGCAGGAAGTTTTTGAAACAGATTTGAATGTGAAATTAAGCTTTAAATTAATATATGCAATTATAGTTGCGGTTAAAATTTTGAAAGGAATGAGAAAACTATGAGTGAATATCCTATTTCCGAACTCGTTGCATCTGCAATGAAAAACATTAAAGACATGGTAGACGTAAATACAATTATAGGAACGCCTATTGAAACAGCGGACGGCACAACCATTATCCCTGTTTCCAAGGTAAGCTTTGGTTTCGGTGCGGGCGGCAGTGAGTTTGAACCGAAGAAAAGCGAAGTAAAAGATGGCCTTTTCGGCGGCGGAAGCGGCGCGGGCGTGTCAATAAGTCCTCTCGGCTTTCTCGTTATTTCACCTGCGAGCGAGGTGAAAATGATTCCCATATCAAACGGCGAACTCACAGGTATTAATCAGTTTATACAGAACTTCCCGGAAACGTTTGATAAAGTTTCGGCTTTCGTGCAAAAGAGAAAAGAAAAGAAAATGGACGATTAATTTAAAACGCCGTTTCCACAAAATAGCGGAAACGGCGCTTTCTTTCGGAGGAAATACATGTTTTATTATATTTGGCCTATCGCGCTTGTTGTGCTGTCAAACGTTTTTTACCAAATTTGCGCGAAATCCGTGCCGGGCGGCATGAATCCGCTTGCTTCTTTAACCGTTACATATCTTGTGGGTGCGGCGGCGAGCGCCATGCTGTTTTTTATACTTGGCGGCGGCAATCTTTTTAAAGAATACACAAAGCTGAACTTCGCGCCTTTCGTGCTTGGTATAGTTATAGTCGGTCTTGAGGTCGGGTTTATATATGCCTATAAGGCTGGATGGCAGATAAGCACAGCTTCAATTGTTCAAAGCGCGTTTTTGGCAGTTGCGCTCATATTTGTTGGACGGCTGTTATACGGCGAGCCGCTTACGTGGAATAAGCTACTCGGCATTTTACTGTGCCTCTTGGGGCTTGGTTTGATTAATTTAAAGTAAATTAAAAGAGTTTGCGATATTTTGTCGCAAGCTCTTTTTGCTGTATAAATAATACCGCTGAAGGCAATAATTATTAGTGCCGCAGATTACATATTTTTGTATTCGGAGGACACCCAAATGGCACTTAATAAAGCACATATCTGCGGCGTTAATACATCTTCTTTACCTCTTTTGTCCGATGAGGAAAAAGAAACTCTCATACTAAAAGTAAAAGCGGGCGACAAAAAGGCGAGAGAGGAGCTTATAAACGGCAATCTGCGCCTTGTTTTAAGCGTTATACAAAGGTTTTGCGGCAGGGGCGAAACGCCCGATGACCTTTTTCAGGTCGGCTGCATTGGGCTTATAAAAGCCATTGACAATTTTGATCCAAAATTCATGGTAAAATTTTCCACTTATGCCGTGCCTATGATAATTGGCGAGATAAGAAGACACCTGCGCGACTATAACAGCATACGCGTCAGCCGTTCCCTGCGCGATATTGCGTATAAGGCGCTGACGGTAAAAGAAAAGCTTACAAATAAAAACAGGAAAGAGCCTACAATTGAAGAAATAGCGAAAGCCATGGATATTCCGAAAGAAGAAATTGTTTTCGCGCTGGACGCAATACTCGATCCCATATCGCTGTATGAGCCCGTGTATCATGACGGGGGTGACGCCGTGTTTGTCATGGACCAGGTTTGCGACGAAAAAAACAGGGACGAAGAGTGGATAGAAAAAATATCTTTAAAGGAAGCTATGAAGCATCTCGGAGAGCGCGAAAAGCAAATACTGAATATGCGTTTTTTCGCGGGAAAAACACAGATGGAAGTGGCGGACGAGATAGGAATTTCGCAGGCGCAGGTGTCCCGTCTTGAAAAAAGCGCGCTTACTTCAATGCGCAAATTCATTTGACAAAAAGCGTCAAAAAATGTATAATTATCAGTATATGAGAGGTTACATTTATGAATATACTTTACTTGATAAATCACGCCGGCAGAGCCGGAACAGAAAAATACGTATACAATTTAACAAAGGCATTTAACGGCAAAAAGGCAAACTGCCATTTCGCATATAACGAGCCGGGTCTTTTGTCGGAGCAGATGGAAGAGCTCGGCGTTCCCATGTTTCGCTTGGAGATGAAAAACCCGTTTGATTTAAAGGCGGCAAAAAAGCTCGCGAAATACTGCAAGGAAAACAAAATAGATATTGTCCATTCGCAGTACCCGCGCGAAAATTATATTGCGATTTTATCAAAGCTTTTCGGCAGTGGGGCAAAGGCAATATATACTTGCCACCTTACATATTTCCCGCCGAAAATCTGGAATTTGATGAATAAAATCGTTATGCGCAAAAACGACAGAATAATAGCCGTTTGCAATTACGGTAAAGAAATACTGTGTCAGATAGGAGCACCGCGTGAAAAAATAGACGTAATCTTTAACGGTATTCCTAAACCCTCTGCTCCCGTTCGCGACAGAAGCGTTTTAAAAGAGATAGGCGTAAGTGAAGATGCCTTTGTAATAGTTACGCTCTCGCGCCACAATAAAGAAAAAGGTCTGCCGTATCTTGTGCGCTCAATGAAGCGTCTCAGAGAGAAAACAGACAAAAACTTTGTATGCCTTATAGCGGGCGACGGTCCGCTTTTTGATGAAACGTGCAGTTACATAAAAGAGCAGGGAGCGGAGGACTATGTCAAAGCTTTGGGCTTTAGAAAAGATACGGAAAAAATCCTCAGCGCCTCGGACGCTTTTGTAAACAGCGCGGAGTGTAACGAAGCTTTAAGCTTCGCCATACTTGAAGCCATGGGACACGCTCTGCCTATTGTCGCGACCGATATAGGCGGCAACCCCGATATAGTAAACCCTGAACACTTCTGCGGCGAACTCGTGCCGTACGGCGATGAAAACGCCATGAGCGACGCCTTCCTTCGCCTTATGAATGACAGCGAATACTATAAAAAATGCAGCGGCGGCGCATTTAACACCGTTTCAAGCGTTTTTAATTTAGACGAGCTTATGGAAAAAACATTTGAAGAGTATATCTTTTAGCAAATTACATCGGAGGAATCTCAAAATGAGAAAAATAACAGCACTTATTTTAAGTATAATTATATTTTCACTTGGTGCGGTTTCCGTGACAGCCGATGGGAATAACATTGAGGGCCTAAAGGA
The DNA here is from genome assembly GCA_017620205.1 of Clostridia bacterium. Classification (GTDB taxonomy): domain Bacteria; phylum Bacillota; class Clostridia; order UMGS1883; family UMGS1540; genus UMGS1540. The sequence continues at coordinate 40,088 of JAFZQX010000003.1, forward strand.
GTGCATGGACGCGCTTTGGATGAAAAACTATTATACAGAGAAACAGTTTGCCGAAATGCGCGAAAAAAGAAAGGCAGAATATACGGATGAATTTTGGCGAACGCCGTGGGAGACACGGCGGAATCTTGAATGGAGATATATAAAATACCCCGACGACGCGGAGGCGGAGCTGTCATATCGTATAGAAACTCGTATGCCGGATCCTGACGATAGCTTGTGGGTAACATGGCTGAATGATCCAGATATGAATTATTGTAATGTGTACGCACAGAACGGGGTTTTTGATTATATTTTCAGCGATACAGGATATTGGACTTATTATAGAAAGTATTCAGGCAGTGTAATGCGTACGGACGGGACTTTTTTAAAAGTCAGAACTGCAAACAAGAGGGAAACATATATATCAATATACTCGGACTCGGATGAACTTGATTTTATTAAAGATATTAATGGTATTGCGGATTTACTTGGCAGTGCGGGAGTAAAGACGGTTTATGATGTTAAAATATTTGGAACAGGGTTTATGTCAAGTGAAATGCGTTTTTTGTATTTTAAGTGTGATAACGGTGATTATCTTATTCGATTGTCAACTACGAATACTGCTACGGATCAAAATGTCTATCTGCCGATAATGGAACGTTTTCAATTGTATACAGCTAAAGAAGCAATGCAAAAAATATCGGACGTTTATTTAAGTGACAATCACGATGAACGTGAATTTGGATTGAAACAAGCAAAAAGCATTGCTGCCGTAAAACCGACATTTGAAGAAGAGGCAGAGGCATTACAACAGGCGGGCCTTTTGCAGGGAAACGAAAAAGGGCTTGATTTGTTAAAGCCCCTATCCCGTATTGAAGCAACTGCGCTCCTTGTACGCGCATTGGGTCTTGAAAATGAGCCTGCGGCGGAGCAGTCAGAGTTTGCGGATATACCTAATGGTCATTGGGGAGTAAAATATGCTAACATTGCGGCTGAAAAAGGAATAACAAAAGGTGTTGGCAATAATGAGTTTGCACCAAATAGTCTTGTTACAGATAATCAGTTTGCAACGCTTGTGCTTCGCAGCGCAAATGAGAGTGATTTTAATTGGGAAACGGCAATTGAGACGCTGACGGAGCGCGGAATAATTACTCCGGAAGACGCTTCAACCATGGATTTATTTACTCGCGGCGACGCGGCAAAGATTATATATGAGGCACGCGAAAAAGGATTGTTAAGATAGAAAACAAAAATATACAATATATTAAAAATAAGGGATTGTACAAAAAACGTACAATCCCTTAAATGTTTCTGTATTATTTGAGTGTGATTTTAAGATAAGCTTTCTTACCGCGTCTTGCGATAATTCCGTCGCCCTTCAGTTCGTCGGCTGTGATCGTCATATCAAAGTCTGTTACCTTGTTGTCGTTAATTGTAAGACCGCCCTGCTTTATAAGGCGCTTTGCTTCTGATTTTGAGGGGAGCAGACCGCAGTCAACAACTAAATCTACTACGTTTATGCCGTCGCCTACTTTGCTCTCTTCTATTTCAGCCGTAGGCATATCTGCAGATACGCCGCCTGCGGAGAATACCGCGCGTGCCGCATCCTGTGCACGTCTTGCTTCTTCTTCGCCGTGAACAAGCTTTGTAACTTCAAAGCCCAGACGCTCTTTAACTTCGTTTAAAGCAGCGCCTTCGAGTTTTTCGTATTCTTTGATTTCTTCCATCGGCAGGAACGTTACAAGTTTTAAGAAACGGCAAACGTCATCGTCGCCGACGTTTCTCCAGTACTGGTAAAAGTCATAGGGAGATACCTTTTCGGGGTCGAGCCAAAGAGCGCCCTTAGCCGTTTTGCCCATCTTTTTGCCTTCGCTGTTTGTAAGGAGCGTAAACGTCATGCCGTATGCCTGCGCGTTTTCTTTACGTCTGATAAGGTCAATACCGCCCAAAATATTGCTCCACTGGTCGTCGCCGCCGAGCTCAAGTTTTGCACCGTACTGCTTATAGAGCTGTAAAAAGTCGTAGCTTTGCATAAGCATATAGTTAAACTCAATAAACGAAAGTCCTTTTTCAAGACGCGTCTGGAAACACTTTGCGCGAAGCATTTCGTTTACGGAGAAGCAAACGCCTATATCACGCAAAAACTCAATGTAGTTAAGGTTACGAAGCCAGTCCGCATTATTTACCATTATAGCCTTGCCCTCGGAAAAATCAATAACGGAGGAGAGCTGTTTTTTAAAGCATTCGCAGTTGTGGTTAATGGTTTCAACGGTCATCATCTGGCGCATATCCGTTCTGCCGGAAGGGTCGCCTACCATGCCCGTGCCGCCGCCTACGAGTGCTATCGGGCGGTGACCCGCAAGCTGCATGTGGCGCATAACGACCATCTGCAAAAAGTGACCTATATGCAGGCTGTCTGCCGTGGGGTCAAAGCCTATGTAGAAAGTAACTTTCTCTTTTCCGAGTAATTCTCTTATCTCTTCTTCATGTGTAGTCTGCGCGATAAGACCGCGCTCTTTTAAGGTATCAAATACGTTTTCAGACATCTGTAAATCTCCTTTTAATTCTAAAGTGCTCCCAGCAGTGCAAAAAACAGCGGGATTGTAACGATACTTATTATATTTGAAACAAATGTTGTTTTCGCGCCTGTTGTGCCGTCGCCGCCGTATGCGGAGGGGAAGACAACACTATTGAGTCCCATCGGCATACAAAGCATAGCTCCTGTGATAATAGTTATTGTCTTGTCAACTTTTAGCAAGAGCATAATAGCGAGCACTACGCCCGGTATAAGTATTGCACGAATCAAAGCCGCGAGATAAAATTTCGGTTTTGTAAGCAAATCGCCTATATCTACGCCGCCTAAAATAAAGCCTGTAAGTATCATGGCGCAGGGCGACATGCACCCTTTTGAAGCTTCTATTGTCTGCTGCAAAAAGCCCGGAAGTTTAATACTAAACAAACCTACAACCATGCCTATTGCCATCGCAACCATGCTGGGGTTTAATATTTTCTTAAGCGTAAACTGACGTTTCGGGTTTAATATATAAATTCCGTATGTATAAATGACAACGAGAAACGGAATTGAAAACATCATCATTTTATAAAGCATATCGCTGCCGAAAACTGCACCGACGAGTGGCCAGCCCATGTAGCCGATGTTTGGGATAAGAAAGCTGTACATATAAACATCTTCCTGTAAATTGTTTTCCGCAAACATTTTGGCAAACATCTTTGAAATGAAGAATGTAAAGAATAAAACAATACATCCCGCCAAAATAAACGGCGCGTTTTCGCTCATAGTCTCAATATGAAAATGCTCCGCGAATGTCAGATATGTCATTGCGGGGAGAAAGAAGTTTACTATAAGCGCCGATAAAACTTCTGAAACCGATGGTCCTCCTATTCCTTTTTTCCTTACGAAATACCCTATAACCATAAAGGTAAACATCATAAGAATTTGATTCACCGTTGTAATAAATGTCTCTTGCAAAGTAATTGCCCCTTATTAATCCATAAATTTGCTGCGAAGCAGCCTTATTTCTTTTTCGTATCCGTCAATTTCATTAGGCGTTTCAAGATAGAATGGGAGAGAGCGAAGCGTTTTGTTATTTATAACGTTTTCAAAAGTTTCAAGCCCCAAATATCCTTCGCCTATTTTCTCGTGCCTGTCCTTGTGGCTTTCAAACGGATTTTTTGTGTCGTTTATATGTATCGCGCAAAGGCGGTCTATGCCTATTACTCTGTCAAACTCCTCTAAAACGCCCTCGAGGTTTTCTTTTATATCATAGCCCGCGTCATAAACATGACACGTGTCAAGACAAACGCCCATTTTGTTTTGAAGTTTTACACCGTCTATAATTTCTCGAAGCTCTTCAAAACGGGAGCCGACTTCGCTGCCTTTGCCCGCCATTGTTTCAAGCAATACGGTTGTCGTCATGTCATCCCATAAAATCTCATTGAGCGCGTCTGTTATTAATTTGATGCCGGTTTCAAGGCCTTGCCCCACATGGCTTCCCGGGTGGAAGTTATACATATTTCCGGGCGTGTATTCCATTCTTTTAAGGTCGTCCGCCATTGTGTTTTTCGCAAATGTGCGTATGCCTTCATCAGCGGAGCATAGGTTTAGTGTATACGGCGCGTGTGCCAAAATCTTTTCTATGCCGGTGGCTTTACAAAACTCCAAAAACGCGTTAACGTCGTTTTCGTCTATCGCTTTTGCCGTACCGCCGCGCGGGTTGCGCGTGAAAAACTGAAATGTGTTGGCGCTTATATCAACGGCTTGTCTGCCCATGGCAAGATAGCCCTTTGAAGCTGAAAGATGACAGCCTATCGTAAACATAATATCACTGCCTTTCGTATTCGCGGACGCTTTCAATAAGTTCGGATACGCTCGAGAACCACTCGCGTATCATATGGCGCATCATGCCAACGTTTTCCGATTTTGCTTTGAGTCCGAATATTGTTTTGCCCATGCCGTACGCCGCGCCTATCTCAGCCCAAGCGTCACAGCCGGAAGGCCCGATATATATTATCAGATCAGCATTCGTCACAGAAGTTACGCAAAAGTCAAAAACCTTTCTGCCTACGTCGCTTTTTATAAAATTGTCAAGGTCTTTATTTGATAAAAACGCTTCTTCCGGTCTGCCTTCGCGAAGCCAGGAAAGTATCTCATGACCTTCTGCTTCAAGCATTTCCGTAAGCATTTCAACAGCGTGCTGGTGCTTCCATGATGCCGCTATGTATATCTTCAATATCATCAGCCCTTTCTAAATTCAATATTCTATCACAAAATTCTCTGTTTGTATATACTTTTTTTTTAATTTTATAAATTTAACGTGCGCAGGGAATTGAGTATTGCAATAACGCATACGCCGACATCTGCAAATACCGCCAAAGCCAGCGGCATACCGAACGCGCCGCAGAGTATCATGATAAGAAACTTTATAAAGAGCGATACGAATATATTCTCTTTCGCTATAAGTACGGCTTTGCGCGCTGTTTTTATAGCTGTTGGAAGCGATGACGGACTGTCGTTCATAAGCACAACATCTGCCGCTTCAATAGCGGCTTCGCTGCCAAGTGCGCCCATGGCGGCGCCTATATCGGCGCGCGCTATTGAAGGCGCATCGTTTATGCCGTCGCCAACGAATATAAGCGGCGCGCCGCCTGTCATTTTTTCTATTTCCGCCGTTTTTTCGTGCGGCAAAAGCTCCGCCTTAAAGCTGTCAAGACCAATTTCGCCGCATACCTCTTTTGCCGTAGCCGCGGTGTCGCCCGTAAGCATTGCGCACTGCTTTATGCCTAGATCTTTAAGCTCTTTTATTGTGTTTTGAGATTCGGGGCGAACGGTATCGCAAAGCATTAAATACCCGGCGTATTTACCGTCAACCGAAACGTGCAGTATGCAGCCGCCCTGAATTTCTTCATACTTTGCGCCTTCCATTGCCATCATTTTGCCGTTGCCGACGGCAACGCGCATGTCGTTTATGTTTGCCACAACGCCGTGGCCCGCAATTTCCTTTGTGTCTTTTATATCATAGCCGCTTGGCTCTTTGCCGTAAGCTTCGCGCAGATAAACGGCGATGGGGTGGGAGGAGTAGTATTCCGCGCAGACGCAGAGCGCGAAAAGCTCTCTTTGCGTCATGCCTTCGGCGTGAACGCGCCGGAGTTCAAATTTCCCGCTTGTAAGCGTTCCGGTTTTGTCAAAAACAGCTTTGTCCGCCCTTGAAAGTAAATCCAAAGTATGACTGTTTTTTATAAGTATACCGTGCTTTGAAGCACTGCCTATCCCTCCGAAAAACGCGCAGGGAACACTTATTAAAAGAGCGCACGGGCACGATACTACAAGAAACGATAACGCCCTGTAAATACTCTCTTTAATGCTCATTCCGAAAACGGGCAGAATAAGCGCAAGCAAAACCGCTATTATAACGACAGCCGGAGTATATTTCTTTGAAAAACGCGTTATAAAACGCTCCGTGCTTGATTTTTTGTCCGCGCTTTCCTCGATAAGCTGAAGGATTTTGGAAACGGTTGAGGTTTCATAAGTGCTTTCCGTTTTAATTTCAACCGTGCCCGAAAGGTTTATAAATCCGCTTATTGCCTTATCACCGGTGCCTGCGTCGCGCGGGATAGACTCGCCGGTTAAAGAGGCTGTGTCAAAAGACGTACTGCCGGAAACTATAACGCCGTCTAAGGGAACCTTCTGACCTGCGGAAACAACGATAATATCTCCGAGCTTTACTTCGGATGCGTGTACCTTTTCTATACCGTCGCCGCGCTTTACAAACGCTTCGTCCGCACGCATTTCGGCGAGAGAGGATATGGACGCGCGCGATTTGTCGCTTGCTATATCGCAGAGAAGCTCTCCCAGCTGATAGAAAAGCATAATAGCCGCGCCCTCGGGAAATGCGCCTATACAAAATGCGCCGATGGAGGCTATTGTCATCAAAAAGCACTCGTCAAATACTTCGCCGTGAATTATATTTTCAACGGCTTCTTTCAAAACAGGGAAACCGCAGATAAGAAAAGAAGCGATATAAAGCGCCAAAGAAAGATAAAAGCTATCTCTTAATAAAAAGCCTAGGCACAAAAGTATGAGAGACAGTATAATCAGTGAAATTCTCTTTTTCATTCGTTTTCGCCCCTTTCGTTTATATGGTCAAGTCCGAGTTCGAATATCGCCTTAATATGCGCGTCGTCAAGCGAATAGAAAACGTTTTTGGACTCCCTTCTGTATTTTACAAGTTTAGCGTCTTTTAAAATCTTAAGCTGATGCGAAATAGCAGATTTTGTCATAGACAAAAGCGCTGCCAGATCGCAAACGCATAGGGGGGCGGTATCAAGTGCAGAAACTATGCGTATTCTCGTTGTGTCGCCCAAAACCTTGTATAAAGCCGCTATCTCCAAAAGCGATTTTTCGTCCGGCATGTTTTTCTTCGCAACGGAAACCGCGTCGGAATGAATAACGTCACAGTCACATGTATAAGCGTTTTTCATATATATCAATCCTTTCGCACAGTTGAATGTTTGTTCAACTATATTATAATTGAATAACCATTCAATTGTCAAGCCTTTTTTGAAATTTCTTGATTTTTTTTAAAAACTAAGATAAAATCTATATATAAATCTATAAAAGGTGAGTTAATTGAAAAAAGAAAGAATAATATATCTTATAATTACGATACTGTTTATTTTGGCTAGCGTTACAATTCTGCATAACACCGATATGTCCGATAACGTAATGCTGTCAAAGGCAATACAGGTAATAATAATCCTGTTTCTTATAAGAATCTCTTACGGTTGTGCCGCGTTTATAAGACGGCAGTACAGGGAACAGAAGTATTCTTACGGAATAGTAATGAATTTGGGTCTGCTTATATTTATAAACATAAATATCTTAAGACAAATAAACTTGCTTATACAGAACTGGAAAATCTTAAGTATTGTTGATATATATAACAACACTCTTGAATCTTTTTCGTTTTTTGCCATGCTTACATTGCCGTGTATTGCGATAATGGCAATATATTGTATCATAACAAATATAATTCTTATAAAGAAAGAAGGCTTTACATACAGAAACCTTTTGGGCGTTTTTGTCGGCTTTTTTGTGATTTTAGGCCTTTTCGGCAGTCAGGGCGTTTATATGCTAACGTCGCATCTTTTAAAGGGACATAGCCTTATGATAGTCAAAAAGCTTTTTGATGTTATGATAAACGTAATACTTTCGTATTTTTATACGCTTATGCTCGCAACTGTTTACTGCAACGCGAGGGCGGGAGGGCATACTCCTGCATATGATAAGGATTATGTTATAATACTCGGCTGTATGGTGCGCAAAGACGGCAGCTTACCGCCGCTTCTGCGCGGCAGAGTAGATAGGGCGATAGACTTTGCCGAAAAACAAAAAGAAAATACGGGCAAAGAAGTGATATTTGTCCCTTCAGGCGGCAAGGGCAGCGATGAAACAATAGCCGAAGCAGATGCTATGAAGAACTATTTAATAGGACGCGGCATAGGTGAAGAGAGAATAAGACCGGAAAATAAATCGCTAAACACTTACGAGAACATGAACTTTTCAAAAAAAATTATCGATGCCGGAAAAGATGACACGAAGATAGGCTTTTCAACTACAAATTTTCACGTTTTCAGAAGCGGCGTAATAGCAAACGACTGCGGTATTGACTGTGAAGGCATGGGCAGTAAAACGAAATGGTATTTTTACACAAACGCGCTTATAAGAGAATTTATAGCAAACCTAGCAAGTGAGAAAAAGAAGCATATTGCTTTAATTACCATGATGAGCTTATCATCAATCGCATTGGTTGTGATAGGCTGTGTTTATCAGCTGATACGGTTTTAACAGATAATTGTTTTATAAAAAAGCATTGACAAATTAAAAATAGTGTGTTAAACTTTATAGCAGAGTTAGCAAAGGCTAACTATTAAACGGATATAAAATCAAGGAGAATAGTTTATGAGCATAGTTATTGTAGGGGGACATGACCGCATGCATTGCCGCTATAAGGAAATATGCAAAAACTTTGGTTGTAAATGTAAGGTCTTTACACAATGTCCCGCCAATTTTCAAGGGAAGATAGGAAATCCCGATGTGATTATAGTTTTCACAAAAACAGTAGCGCATAAGATGCTGAATGTTGTTTCAAGCAAAGCGTCCCAATCGGGCATAACGGTAAAATACTGCAATTCTTCGAGCGCCTTTGCGCTGAAAGAATGTCTGACTTCCCATCTTCAAATCAGTTAATTTTTTTTGGCATTTAGTTAGCCTGTGCTAACTAAATTAAGGAGGCTTTTGGTTGGAAAAAATAATAGCATATCACTGTGCGCCTGCGCTTGCCGGAATAAAACCGTCAAATCTTGTTTCAATTTCAAAAGAAAATACTCAGGATATAGCTTCTGAAATTGAAAGGCTAAACAAGCTGCTGAATTGTAAAGACATTTATATTGAAAAAATACATGAATGTACGTCCAGGGTCCTTGCGATAGTATACAGAAAAAAAGTGCTTTTAAGACATCTGAAAAAAGCCGAGTCGATTAAGTTTTTACGGAAATACGGTTACAGAGAGGCGGAAAAAACGGAAGATTTCATGGAAATTCTTAAATACAGGCTATCAAACTCACCGGAATTTCCGCATGAAATAGGAGTTTTTCTCGGATATCCAATAAACGATATTTACGGCTTTATTCATCATAAAAATGAAGGGTGTCTTTTGTGCGGAGAGTGGCGGGTTTATCAAAATGCAGATGAAGCAAAAGAGCTTTTCAGAAGATTTAAATTCTGCCGTAATGCACTTTTAAAAAGAATAGAAAGTGGCGTAACGCTTGCGGAGGTTTTTTGTACAATTTGAAACAAGTTTACTTTAGTAAGTAAATTGTTAATATAAAAAGGAGGTTTTACAAATGAGTAAAACAGCAATTATTTATTGGAGTGGCACAGGAAACACTGAGATAATGGCTAAAGCCGTTTTAGTTGGCGCAGCAGAAACAAACCCCGAAACGGAGCTTTTTCATGTTTCTGAAATTACGCCCGATACAGCTGCTTCATACGATACACTCATACTTGGGTGCCCCGCTATGGGATCAGAGGTTTTGGAGGAGGAGGAATTTGAGCCGTTCTTTACGGAGCTTGAAGCAAGCCTTGCGGGTAAAAAAGTCGGTCTTTTCGGCTCATACGGTTGGGGTGACGGCGAATGGATGCGCAACTGGGAAAAACGCGTTGAAGACGCAGGAGGAAATCTGTTGGGCGGTCAAGGCCTGATTGTAAATGACGCTCCAGACGAAGCGGCACTTGAAGAGTGCAGAGAATTAGGAAAATCGGCTTCGGAAAGTTAAAAACAGATGTGATTGGGGCTGTCTTAATATAGTGCAGAACGGACAAACTGAACCCGAAGGCGTACGAGGGTACGTCGAGAGGTGAAGTTTGTTCGTAGCAAAAAGCATTAATTTATTAAAAAATTCGTCAAAACGAATTTTTACATCAAGTTTTTAAAAGAACTACAATCGATAAAAACGTCAAACTATCAGGATTTTTACCCGTTTTTTCTGCTTTTTGCGGTCTGTGCATAGTGAGACAGCCCCAACTGCTTATCCAAGTGCAACATCAAGTATCATCATTAATGTAAAGCCGAGTGAAAACAATATAACCCCGATGTTTGAATGTTTTCCCGAAGACATTTCGGGGATAAGTTCTTCAACAACAACATATATCATAGCACCTGCCGCAAAGCTCAGAAAATATGGCATTGCCGGTATGATAAACCCTGCCAAAAGCATTGTAAGCACTGCCGCAACTGGCTCTACCGCGCCTGATAAAACACCGTCTGCAAACGACCTTGCTTTATTTCTGCCCTCCGCGTGAAGCGGCATGGATATAATTGCACCTTCAGGAAAATTCTGAATAGCAATACCAAGCGAAAGTGCCAAAGCGACCCCCGCCGTTATATTGGCAGAGCCTGAAAGATACCCCGCATATAAAACACCGACAGCCATTCCCTCCGGTATATTATGAAGTGTAACGGCTAAAAGAAGCATTGTCGTTTTGGAAAAACTGCTTTTCGGACCCTCCGCCTTGTTTGCATCCATGTGTAAATGCGGAATGCTTTTATCCAGTATGAGCAGAAATAATATACCAAGCCAAAATCCAATCGTTGCAGGAACAAACGAGAATTTCCCAAGATTGTCCGACTGTTCGAGTGACGGAATGATAAGACTCCATACAGAGGCCGCTGTCATAACGCCCGCTGCAAATCCTGTCAATGCCCGTCGGGTAGTTTTATTCATTTCTTTTTTCATGAAGAAAACACAAAATGCACCAAGAGATGTGCCTATAAAAGGTATTAAAACGCCGCAAAATATTTCAAGCATGATAAAATCCACTCCTTACTTTGAGCCGCTGTCCGATAATGCTTCAGGGTTTTTATCGCCTATAATCCAATAATTACACTCGCCGTCACCGCAGGCAAGGGTTTTGTGCCGTATCAAAGTAGCGTGCATTGTTTTACAGGTGAGCTGATCTATGGCACAAAGATTTGGCAAAAAGTCTATATATCCGTATTTTCTTGCAAAATCATTTATGGGACAGGTATCAAAAACAAAAGCTATGCCCTTGTCGTGTTTTTCGGGATTTAATCGTATTTCCCAAGTGCTGCCCCAATCTTTGCCGCGGTGCCTATCGGCTTTTTTCGCATAATTTGCAAAGTATTTATATATAAGTTTCATAAGCCATTTCTTTTTTTCTAATTTATTCATATCAAAATGAGACAGCAGTTTTAGCTTTTTACCCATTGCAATATCTATAAGATCATTTAAATCTTCTTTTGTGAGTGTACGGTCAACAGCTTCATAAAATGCAAAAAACGCATAGACCAATAAGACATTATCTGCCATCATATTTTTTCTGCCGCCGAAATCGCCTTCTTCACGCAGCCATTTGTTATAGAGAGATAACGCCTTTTCAAAGCGTTTTTCGGCTTCTTCGGGGGTGTAATGCTCCGAAAGCCATTTTTTCACATAAGGCTCAAACTTTTTTAAGTATTTATCATACATCAAACTGTCCTCCGTTTTTTTGCTTTCTGAAAGAATTACGGCATACATCTTGAAAGCTCCGATAATTAAATCGTTCTATGATTTAACAGTTTTATCCATTTTCTCTGTCTATGAGCATAAAAACAGTTAGCCCACATCCATATGAAGATCGTCTTCCATCCGGCATCTATATCAACCTTGTCAGTATATCTGCATCTGTTTACCGGTAATTCTTCGAGTATAATTTCATGATTCCATATAGGAACATGCTCATTTTCCTCATGTGTATATATTCCGTCATCCAATTCAAATCTGATCACATGGATCGTATGAGTTCCAAATGGAATAATGCCAAACAACCTGAACTTAAACCGCGATGTACTTCCAACCTCCCAGGACATATTATCGGTTCTATCCACAGGTGTAAAAGTGGCATACGGATATGCAATATACTGAAGTGTCTTAAGTTTCAAAAGCCTTTTAAATACATGCTTTTTGCTGTCGGGTAGTATGCATGTCTTTTTAACTGTTTTCATGATATATTCCTCTCTGTTCATAGTCAGTTAGAAGTAACGCTGTTTAAGCATCTTTACAGTTTCAATTGCGGATACGGCAAAAAGCACAGTTTAAATGCTTTTCCATTTAGTGTTTTTCTTTTCTGAGTAATAAATTGCCGCATACATCAATAGCCAGCCAAACGATTCAAAACCGCTGTCGGCACCCATAAAAGAGAAAGGTATAAAATTTATGAGCTGACCGATAAGAGCAATTATTATGGGGTTTAGAATTACCGTCCATTTAGGGAGTTTAATGTCTCCTTTCAGCACTATGCCAAACCATGCTATGGTTACGAGCACATCCGTAAAAACAAACTGCAAAATAAGCGGTATAGATACGCTTTTTGCAACGCGAAAAAGCATACCCTTTGCAAGCTCTGTATTGCCGGTTGCTTCAAAGCCTGCGTTAAATATCACTATCAGCATACAAATAGCAATATGTATAAACGTAAAAAACAGAATTCCCGCATAATTGCTTATTTTAAAAAGCTTAACGTATTTGCTTTTGGGATGCCTGGCTTCAAGCATTTTGCAGGTTTCGATTGCGGAAACGGCAAAAAGTACGGCGCAAAGCATACCAAGTACGGCCGAGAGCGCAAGCCGCCAATCCGCTACTACATTCCAGACCATTTTGCCCGTGCTGTCCGTGCCGATGGAGTTGATTCCCATTAAATAATCGCCTATCATTGCAAGGGAAAACGCAGGAATGGCAAGGAATATCTTTTGTTTTCTTGTCAATTATAACACCTTCTTTTATTTTATTCCTGTAAGTAAGGTTGAAGATTCTAAAAAAAGCCGTTTTGCTTCACGTTTTGTCATAAACATGCCGTTTGCCGTATTTATAAGTTCAACCTTTTCATAACCTTCATTTTTAAGTTCCCCGACAAATTTTTGCATATCACCGCAGCGAATGGGGGACATAAGATCGTGTATTGCAAATGTGCCGCCTTTTTTAAGTACGCGCAGTGTCTCGCGCAAAAGAGCCTGCTTATCTGCGCCTACAATATTGTGATAAACATAATTGCTTAAAACGCAGTCAAAGCTCTCATCCGGAAAGTCAAGTTTTTTTGCGTCGCCTTTTTGGAAAGTAACGTTTTTTACACCCTCGGCTTCGGCGTTTTTTTCACACAGTTTTTTACTGAAAGACCTGTAATTCTTTCCCCAACGGTCAACGCCTGTTATCTGCGCTTTCGGGTTTTTCTTTGCGCACGCAATGGTTAATGCGCCGCTGCCGCAGCCTATGTCAAGTGCGTGCCCGCCTTCGGGTACCTTTATAAAATCCGCAATGCCTTCTATGATATGCTTTGACAGCTTCCGTCTCCCTTTATATGAAAACGCTTGATACCATGATATGAACATAAAAGAGCAAGCACCTGATACAAGAGTCAACATGGACAGAAAGATAAAACAAAAAGCACGCAGTCTTACGGCGGTTATTTGCTGCGTCAGTATTAACAACACAACCGAAACGGCAGTAAGTACGGGCGGAACTGTAACCATGCTTTTCGGTACCCAATTACGGTAATCTGCTTTCATTTTGTTTTACCCCCTTTGCCAGAAGTGCTTCGTATCTTCAACTATTTCTGTTTTTACCGACAGAATTTTATATCCTGTTTTTCCGATGGCTTTTTGCAGTTTTAATTCATCGGGATAGAAATCGGTTATAAAAGTTGTTTCGCCTTTTCTGTAAGAAGATTTTACTTTTTTGGCATCGGGATAAACCGTTCTTATTGCGTGGTTTATATGTGTTTCACACATCCCGCAGCCCATACCTTCAATTTTAAAAGTAGTTTTAATCATTTTTAGTCCTTTCACACATGCGCGTAATTTCTTTTGCAAACGTATCCGGCAGCTTCGTCGCAAGACCGCCGTGACCTATGCCTTTAAACATTTTAAAACGTATGTTTGGTATATTGTTTTTTACAAATTTTATATCTTTTTCCCTGTCTTTTGTTTCGCTTTCAGCATACCAGTATTCAATGTTTTCACAACCGGTTTTGTTTGTTGCAGGCAATGAAAAATTGTTGCAGGAATCAAACGTATTCCATACTGTTCTGGCGCTCATCATTTTAAGAACTACTGCTATGTATTCGAGCTCTTTTTTTGAATAATTGTCGGTTGTAAACGCCCTTTGAAGAAGCTTTGCACCGCCCGCTTTACCGAGCATAATCAGAATAAAATCTTTTACTGCAATAAACCTTGTTAAAATATAAGGCATCCTGTATGGTGCAATACCGCCGTCAATTACGGCGCTTTCCGGCTTTATTCTGCCCTCGGCAAGCATACGTATTATAATCGAACCGCCCATAGAGCAGCCGTATATACACGCGATTTCTTTTTTTATATTTTCCATTATGTGTTTCGTAAGTTCATCTGCTGTTTTCTCAACGCTTTCAAAATCGCTTTTTCTATCTTTGTCATATCCGGGTAGGGCGGGGACAATAAGATGAAACCGCTTCTCCAAAAGCGGTATTACATATTCAAAATAGTCCCACATAACGCAGGAGGGGTGAATAAGCAACACAGCTTTTTCGTTTTCTTTTCCAAATTCGTGTATTGTCATTTTGAATACCCCCTAAAATAACATTGTTACTATGCCTGCAGGGATGGCGGCGAGAATAAGCCATAATATGGCAAGTATGCCTCGTTTTATAAACATCCCGCCCCAACTTTGAATATATGGTACGCCCTCCATACCTTTAATTTTCCAAAGTCTGCCGTAGCCTACCCAAACCTTGTCAATAATGATACCGTCATATATATTCATTATTTCTAAAAACAAGAGAGATTGAAGGTAAGCGTTTTTAAAATAGCCGTTTCTGTTCACCGCACCAATCAAAATAACAAGCACGGTCAGTAAAATGATACAAAACGGCAGCATAAACCGCATTTTCTTTTTTTTGATTGTTTGCCTGTCGGAAAGACCTATACTTATTGCTTTTCTTTGATATTTCTCCGGATAGAAATAAAGTGCGTTTACCGCACCGCCCACGGCTGACAGCCTTACAAGCAGAGTAAACAAAACGCAAAATCCTATTATTTCAAAAACAAGTAGCATATTTTGCCTCCGGTTATTTCTTTCTGCAAACGGCGTGCATTCTGAAAAAGCGTTTATGTCATATCGCATTCAAATACTGCTATCGGGAGAATCTTTTTTACAGAGATTATATACACTTGGGCTATTGTCCTCAAAGTGCTTTGCCGCTTTGTCAAATTCTTTTATTGTCAGCTTTTTCAGATCCGTTTTCCATACCTCATTTTACGCACTCAAAGCACCCTTCAGACAGCACCGTTTCAACCTTTGCGGTTGTATACATATTTTGCAGACGGTTTAAAAGAGAGTCTTTTGTGTCAAACGGCGGGTTAAAATAGCCTTTGGGAACATACGAGGTTTTAATAAACCAATCCGTTCTTTTGCACTCGCCTTCTATATACGTACAGCCGCAGAACGTGCCGCCCGGCTTTAAAACTCTATATAGCTCGGAAAAAGCTGCGTCCTTATCGGGAAACACGTGCAGACCGTTCATGGAAAGCACAATATCAAACGTGTTGTCTTCAAACGGAAGTTTGCCTACGTCACCCTGACAAAACGAAATGTTTTTTATATCCATATCTTTTGCGCGTTTCTCGGCGTGCGACATCATTTCATTTGAATAGTCAAGACATGTTATATCGGCACCCGTCAAATCTTTATATATCGGCATTGTAAGTATTCCCGTGCCGACGGGCACTTCCAGAAGCTTGCCGCTGAAACCGTCGGGAATAGGGCGCGTTGCAAGGCGCTGATATTCTCTGTCTTTGTTTTTGTCCATTTTCCATATAACGTTACTGACAATACTTCCTATAAATCCCGTGCCTGTTATAATGTCGTCGTATAATCCGCCTTTGCTTCCTGCATAATCAAATGCTTTTTTCGTTTTATCTTTCATGATATCATCTCCCGATATAATTTTATGGCACATTTGGAGTTTAGTCAAATATAAGAGAATAAAGGGACAAAAATGTCCCTTTACCCTAATTCTTATGACACTCTCCACACATGGGGCATGAGCCGCAGGAGCAACCGCAGGATGATTTACCTTGCTTTTTGTTTTTCACCATTTTAAATATTATGCCTGCGACTATGGCAATAAGGATAATGCTTATTATAACATTCGCCATGTTTTACGCCTCCTCAAGTTTTGTAGCCTCCTTATACTTTTTGATAAACAGCATGTATATCATAACCGCCAAGAGAGCTAAAGCTGCAATAAAGCCTATTATATTTATATTGCCGCTTACGGCTTTTCCGAACTGGTTTATCATAAGAGCTATTGCATACGCAAAGCCTGTCTGATACAAAATCGCAAACCAAGTCCATTTGCGGTTGTTCATCTCGCGCTTTATAGCGCCTATTGCCGCAAAGCAAGGTGCACAGAGTAAGTTAAATACCAAAAATGCAAAGCCCGAAACGGACGTGAATGCTTCTGCAATGCCGCGGTATGCGTTTCCTGCACCGCTGTATAAAATACCCATAGTGCCGACGATATTTTCTTTAGCAACAAGTCCCGTTATGGAAGCTACTGCCGCCTGCCATTTGCCAAAGCCGAGAGGTGCAAAGAGAGGCGCTATCAGACTTCCTATTCTTGCTAAAATTGATAAGTCAAGCTCGTCTTCCGAGAGCATTCTGAAGCCTTCATCCGTAAAGCCGAAGAAGCTTGTAAACCAAACAAATATAGTAGATAAGAGAATGATAGTGCCGGCCTTTTTAATAAACGACCAGCCGCGCTCCCACATGGAACGCAAAACGTTTGAAAGTGTAGGAAGGTGGTAGGAGGGAAGCTCCATAACGAAAGGCGCGGGCTGTCCCGAAAACATCTTTGTCTTTTTAAGCATTATGCCCGATATTACTATTGCCGCCATACCTATAAAGTATGCCGATGTAGCGATCCACGCAGAGCCGCCGAAAAGCGCGCCGGCGATCATAGCGATAAACGGAATTTTTGCGCCGCAGGGGATAAATGTTGTTGTCATTATTGTCATACGGCGGTCACGTTCATTTTCAATTGTACGGCTTGCCATAATACCGGGCACCCCGCAGCCTGTGCCTATAAGCATAGGAATAAACGATTTACCCGAAAGACCGAATTTTCTGAATATTCTGTCAAGCACAAATGCGATACGTGCAATATATCCGCAAGCTTCAAGAAACGCCAGGAGGAAGAATAGCACAAGCATTTGCGGCACAAAACCGAGCACTGCGCCGACACCCGCTATAATACCGTCTAAAATCAAGCCTTTTAGCCAATCTGCCGCGCCTGCTTTATCGAGCCAACCTTCTATAACCGAAGGAATACCTTTTACCCAAATTCCGTAATTGGCAGGATCCGGCTCGTCAAAACCTTTTTCTTCAAAGTATTCTACCGCTTCTTTGTATGATACGGGAACTACGTCTTCACCGGCGTCTTCCGGAACTTCGTCAAAATAAACCGTCATAGCTTCTGTTGCCAACGTTTCTTCGTCTTCAACCTCAACAGTTGACGTTTCTTCTCCACTGATTTCTTTCATTTCAGCGAGTGCGGCTTCTTCGTCAAAATCCTCCGCTTCCGTGTCAAGCTCATAAAAAGCGTTTACGGCGTTTAAGCTATCCGTGTATTCTTCTGATACTTCTTCATATTCTGCAGTTCCCTTGCCGAATAAATGCCAGCCGTCGCCGAAAAGTCCGTCATTTGCCCAATCTGTTGAAGCTGCACCTATGCCTACCATTGAAATGTAGTAAACAAGAAACATAATCACGGCGAAAATAGGGAGGCCGAGCCATCTGTTTGTAACTACTTTATCTATTTTGTCGGAGCTTGATAATTTACCCGTGTCCTTTTTCTTGTAGCATGTTTTTATAATCTCGGCAATACCTATATATCGTTCGTTTGTGATAATGCTCTCTGCGTCATCGTCAAGTTCGCGCTCTGCCGCTTTTATATCTTCCTCAATATGCGAAAGAGTTTCGGACGGGACGCCGAGCTTTTCAATGATTTTTTCATCGCGTTCAAATATTTTTATTGCGTACCATCTTTGCGCGTCATCTGACATATCATGCAGAGCCGCTTCTTCGATATGTGCTATTGCATGCTCAACCGCACCCGAAAAAGTATGCGGATGAACTTTTTTGCCGCCTTTGGCAGCTTTTATTGCGGCTTCTGCCGCTTCCATAATGCCGTCACCTTTTAAAGCCGAAATTTCAACAATAGGACATCCGAGCCTTAAAGATAACATATCCGTATTTAATTTGTCGCCGTTTTTTCTTACAACGTCCATCATGTTGACGGCTACAACAACGGGTATCCCAAGCTCTATAAGCTGAGTTGTGAGATACAGGTTTCGCTCAATATTTGTGCCGTCAACAATGTTTAAAATAGCGTCGGGCTTTTCGTCAATAAGATAATTTCGTGCGACAACCTCTTCCAATGTGTAGGGCGATAGGGAATAGATGCCCGGAAGATCTGTAACGGTTACGCCTTCGTGGCGTTTAAGCTTACCTTCTTTTTTTTCAACCGTTACGCCGGGCCAGTTTCCTACAAACTGATTAGAACCCGTAAGCGCGTTAAAAAGAGTTGTTTTACCGCTGTTTGGGTTTCCCGCAAGTGCAATTTTAATCTCCATTTCAATCTCCTTCCGGTTAGCAAACGCTAACCACTATTCAAAAAAATTAGTCAACCAAAATCATCTGAGCGTCAGCTTTTCTTATAGAAAGCTCATATCCTCTGACAGTAACTTCAATCGGGTCGCCGAGAGGAGCTACTTTTCTAACTGAAATAGTTGTACCTTTTGTTACGCCCATGTCCATAATTCTGCGCTTCACCGCGCCTTCGCCGCTGAGCTTTGAAACAACCGCTGTTTCGCCTACTTTAACGTCTTTTAATGTTTTCATGATTATTCCTCCTAAATCAAAATTTTGCTTGCCATTTTGGAATCAAGCGCAACTCTTGATTCTTTTATTTTTACAATAACATTTCCGCCTATTGTGTTTATTACGGTTGCGCTTCCGCCGACAGAAAAGCCAAGGTTTTCAAGGTGTTTTTTAACATCGGGCGTGCCGCCTATTTTTTTGATTATACATTCCTCGCCCGCTAAGGCAAAGCTGATGGGAATCATAAAATCACTTCCTAAGTTCACATTTGTTAGCCTATGCTAACCTCTTAATACATTATAGTTACCCAAAGCTAACTTGTCAATCCGTTTTCCGCAAAAAAATAAAGTTTGGTTAATATAAATAAACAGTTAGTCATAACTAACCCGTTTGTTGTATATTTTTTGTTTTCTCGTTTATATGCTTGATTTTAGGAGAAAAAGATGGTAAAATATTAAAAAAGGGAGGTGCGTCTATGGCAAACGGTGAATCAAAAGAGATGTATCTTGAAACAATACTTATTCTATCAAAAGAAAATAAAACTGTCCGTTCTGTGGACATCAGTGAATATATGGGCTTTTCTAAGCCCTCCGTCAGCCGTGCAATGGGGCTTTTAAAAGACGCGGGGTATATAGAAGAAGATTACAGGGAAGGGATTAACCTTACAAAAAAGGGAAAGCAGATAGCAGAAGATGTGTATGAAAGACACCTGACGCTTACAAAGATGTTTGAGTCTTTAGGTGTTGACCATGATACGGCTGTTGATGACGCCTGTAAAATTGAGCATTTTATAAGCGATAAAACGTTTAAGGCTATAAAAAAGCATTTTGAAGAATATAATAAAGAATAAAAATTTGATATAAAAAACATCCGTGAGACCGAATGGTTTCACGGATGTTTTTGTTAATGATTATTATTTATCGCTTTCGAGATACTTATAAACAAGTGCTGCGACAGCAGCGCCAACTAACGGACCAACGATAAATACCCAAAGGCATGAAAGCGGAGAGCCGTTGCCTGCAAATGCTGCAACGAGAGCAGGACCAAAGCTTCTTGCCGGGTTTACGGATGTGCCTGTAAGGCCTATACCTAAAATATGAACGAGAGTAAGAGTTAGACCTATTATAAGACCGCCGAATGAGCCATGACCTGCTTTTTTGGATGTAACGCCGAGTATTGTCAAAACAAATATAAATGTAAGCACAATTTCAACGAGTAATCCGGCAACAGCGCTGCCGTTTACGCCTGCGAGACCGTTTGAGCCGAAGCCGCCTGTCATATCAGTTACGCCGCCTAGCTTGAAAACAGCAGCAAGTATTCCTGCGCCTGCGAAAGCGCCGAGACACTGTGAAACAATATAACCTAAAAATTCGCCGCCGGTCATGCCGCCACTCATTAAAACGCCGAGAGATACAGCGGGGTTAATGTGACAGCCCGAGATATTACCAACGCAGTAAGCCATGCCTACAATTACAAGACCGAAAGCTAAAGCCGTGAGGATGTATCCGCATCCCGCGTCTGCCGCGCAGCCTACGAGCATTGCCGTTCCGCAGCCCATAATAACAAGAACCATTGTGCCGATAAATTCAGCAATATACTTTTTTGTTTTCATAGAAAACCCCTCCTGAAAAGTTATTTTATTTAAAGCGTGCTATGCTTCAAATTACATGTATTATACCAAATATCGCAAAATTTGTAAAGTGTTTCGGGGAAATAATGTGCAGTGATATTTGATATCACTGCACATTGATTTGTGTTATTCTATTACTTCCGTATATTTTTCGTTATTATATAAATCGGTAAAAATATACATGGGTTTTGCTTTTGTTGTATCATAAAGCTCGGCATTGCTTATTTTATGATTGCCGTTATAAGTGATCTTGCCCTTTTCGCCGAACGTATAATTGTTGCGGAACGTACCGTCATATCCGTAGAAGTCATACATAAACTCGATTACGTCGCCGTTTTCAAGAGTAACCATGCTCTTTGCAACGGTTTCGGTTTCGCCGTTTATATAGTCTATTGTAGCGCCTGCTATATATCCTTCCGGATGGCTGTCATCAAACACAATTAAGAGGTTTGCGCGTGTGCCGTTTAAGAGAACGGGAACACGGCCTGTTATAATACTGTTACCGTTTTCTTCAACACTGTCAACATAATAGTACGGGATAGTTATACCGTCTATCGCGAGCCAAGTGCCGTCATATTCGCCTATCAGAGCGCCGTCAGCGGTAAAGTCAAATACGTTGTCGGTACCGAGGTCTATATAGCCTTCGCCGTTATCATACCAAACGTTTAGTACTAATTCGTGAACGAGTTTCCACTGGTCTTCCGAAAGTCTTAAAACTTTTGTTCCGTTTTCGTCTGTCCACTTAAGAAGCGATGAGTCCAGCTGATTCTGCGAAATATAGTTTGCGTCATTCTGAACGTCTATATTGTTTCCGAGGAAACCGAAGTTTGAAGCAAGGTCTGCAAGATTGCCGAGCCCGCCGCTGCTTTCGGTAATGCCGGAAAGTCCGCTGAAATCTCCGCCGAGGAGGCTTCCGAGTAAGTCTGTCAAGTCACCTGCCGAAGCAGTTGATGAGCCCGTAGCTTCGCCGAGGATGGTTGAAAGCGGGTTGGAAGAGCCGCCCGATGCCGCCTGACCGCTTACTTCAAGGCTTGCAAAACGCTGAATGCAGTCCGCATAGCTGCTGTCCATGCCGATATCGTTGTATGTCTGTACCGCGCTTCCAACTTTTGATGTCTTCTTATATGGGAAATAGATGGAAATGCCGTAAGCGTTTGTCATATTTGAAGATGTCTTATTGTATTTTACAGCGCTGAGGAGCGAATCTGCCAAAGCTTTGCTTTCATCGGTTCCTATATTTAAAGCAAGGTTTACAAGGTCAATCTGGTCTATTTTGGTTGTCGGCGCAAATTCGCGCGTTTTGCTTCTCGCGTCCGAAACCTTTTTATAGCCGTCTGTCTTCATAAGCTCTGTTGTTGAAGCAGAGAAGCTCTTTAAGCTTTCGGGAACAGTTGCCGAAAGCTCCGCAAGGTCAATGAGAGAGAGGGTTGTCTTCTGACCGGGGCATTTTCTCGCACATTCTGCGACAAAATCGTCTATTATATTTTTGCCGATTTCCGTTGTCGGCATAGAAGTATTCTGTGAAAGCTTTGTGAGCCAGTTTGTGTAATACCAGCCAACGCCGGGCTCTGTCTCTTCGGAAGCTATGAGATAATCTGCATAGTCGTTGAGCATCAATGCGTTTTCAAGAGTGCCCATAAGGCAAGCGTCAAACCCTACAAAGTCGAACGTTACGCCGCCCTGCGAGAGAGCTTCTTTGATGCCGGAAAGAGGCATTGAACCTGCCATTTTGTTTTTCTCGTCATAACCGTAGCCGCTTATAGAGCCGCCGCCGTGATCCCACATGATAAGCTCGTATCTGTTTGCGGGGAAGTTTCTGCTGCAGTATTTAATAAAGTTTGCAAGCGTTGCGGGTTTTACCATTGAGTCATTTCCTGCGTTTTGTTCGAGACAACGGACATTTCCGCTTTCAACTTTATAAATTTGGTTTACGCTGCTGCTTACAACATTGTTTTTCCATTTGGAACAGCCGCCTGTGAAAACGATTAAGTTTACATTAGAACTTATTGTGGCGTTCTGCATTTCAGCAAGGTCCGATGTAGCCATACCGTTTCTGGATTCAAGGTCTGTGCCGCAGAGATAAACCATAATAGTTACAACATCGCGGTTGTTGCCGAGTATTTGAGTGCGTTTTGCTCGCGCGTTTGATACAACGGAAGTATCGAGACTGCCCGTGTTAGCTTCCGTTACCCAGCCCTGAGAAGCTGACGCATTTCCACCGAAAAGACTTGTAATGTCTGTTCCGCCTCCGCCTAAAAGTGAGCCGAGTAAATCTCCCGTGCTGTTGTCACCGCCAAGGAACGAGCCGCCGCATTTTGTGAGCATTAATATGATGAGCGCGCCAATAATTATGATAGGGAGTATGCCGCAGCCCTGTCTTGTTGTCTGACCGCCCGATGAGGAACCCCCGCCGAGGAGAGAGCCTAAGGGATTACTGCTGCTGTTGTTTCCGCTTGTGTTTAAGCTGCTTCCTGAGGTATTTTGAGGGTTGCTTTGCGGCTTTCTGCCGCTGTATCCGTCAGCTTTTCCAACGGGACCGCCGCTGTGCGACGTACCGTTTTGGAAATCGCTTTTACTTTTTCCGCTGACATATTTTTTTCTGCCTTGTGGTCTGTTATCCATTGTATTTACCTCCTGTTATGATTATCTTAAGTAAATGAATTATCTTTTAAAATTACCGAGCAGCCCGCGTATAAAACGCCTGCCCAGCTCTCTGCCAATCGTAGTCGCTGCGGAATTAACAGTTTTTTGGAATGCGCTTTGCTTTTTTCTGCCTGTTTTACCGCTTGATGCTTTCTTTTTAGCTTCTTCTTTTTCTTTCTTTTCTTTTTCCTTTGCCTCAGCTTCGCGTGCCGCTTCCTGCTCTGCCTGCTCGCGCTCTTCGGAGAGAATCTCAAACGCCGAACGGCGGTCTATTGTTTCTTTGTATTTATTATCAAGAGGACTTGAAGATATAATCTCCTGAATTTTACCGTCATCTACTGCGCTCATAGAGCTTCTCGGCGGCAAAATGTTTGCGCGCTCAACCATTGTGGGAACACCTTTTTCGTCAAGAACAGAAACAAGCGCTTCACCAACACCGAGCTCCTGCAGCGTGCGTTCGGTGTCAAAATCGGGGTTTGCCCTGAACGATTTTGCCGCATAGCGGACAGCCTTCTGCTCATTAGGAGTATATGCCCTCAAAGCGTGCTGAACGCGGCTTCCGAGCTGTGCCAGAACTGTTTCGGGAATATCCGCGGGGTTTTGTGATATAAACCAAACGCTTACGCCCTTTGAACGGATAAGGCGCACAACCTGTTCTACCTTTTCAAGAAGAGCTTTCGGAGCGTCGTTAAAGAGCAGATGCGCTTCGTCGAAGAAAAACGCGATTTTCGGCTTTTCAATATCGCCGACCTCGGGGAGCAATTCGTAAAGCTCGGAGAGCATCCATAAAAGAAACGTTGCGTATAAAAGCGGATGTTGGAAAAGCTCCTGACACTCTAAAATATTCATCATGCCGCGACCGTTTTCGTCCCAGTCGAGCCAATCTGCAATATCGAGTGCAGGCTCACCGAAGAATATTTCACCGCCTGCGTCTTCAAGAGATAAAAGCGCGCGCTGTATGGCGCCGACTGACTGCGACGTAACATTTCCGTATGTGAGCTTGTAGTCATTTGCATTATCGCCAACGTGCTGTACCATGCTTCTTAAATCCTTTAAGTCAAGAAGCATGAGCTTTTTGTCATCGGCAATGCGGAAAACTATTCTTAATACGCCCGTCTGTGTATCGTTGAGTCCCAAAAGTCTGGCGAGAAGTTCGGGACCCATATCGGAAATAGTTGTCCTTACGGGATGTCCCTGCTTGCCGTAAACATCAAAAAAACGGACGGGATATGTGGTATATGTAAAGTTTTCAATGTTCATCGTATCGATACTGCGGCGTATGTGCTTGTTTTCAACGCCTTCTTCGCACATGCCGGAAAGGTCGCCCTTTATATCGGCAACAAAAACCGGAACGCCCATTTCGGAGAGGGACTCCGCAATAACTTTGAGTGTTACTGTTTTACCGGTACCCGTAGCGCCTGCTATAACGCCGTGGCGGTTGAGCATAGAAGGCTCTAAATAAACGCGCTCTTTGCCCGTCGCGAGCCATATTTTATTTTCATCTTGTAAATACATCTGCAATCCTCCTTAAAAAGGTCGGTAAATATTAAATTATATTTTATCACAAAACTATGAAAATATCAATATAAAAAGAAAAAAAGCTGTGAAATCACAGCTTCGGATTGATGACAAAGTCATCAGGATTAAAGGACGCTGAGAAACGTCGGTTTATTTCGCGAAATTAAATTCGTAGGCGTACGAGTGTACGGTAGAGTTTAAGTTCGCAAAAAGCAAACAGCCCCAAGAGATTGATATGTACCCCCTTTACTGGACAAAACAGTAGAGGGGGTACATATCAGATTTCGATAAGCTCTTGGGGGCTGGGATTTATAATATAAAAACTGTTACTGTTCTTATTTAACACTTAATATACGTTTTCCCTTGCGGTAGACCGAGTTTGTCAGTGACCTTAAAATGGGATAGTGAAGTGAATGTTACTCTTTTCCAGGTCTACGTCTTCCATAAGCTGCAGGAAAGACTGCCAACGTGTGCCGAGAGCTTCTGAAAGCAAGGAGGTATTAACGGCAATAATGCCTATCTCTTCCTGTGCGCTTGTAAGAACATCGTTTAAAGCGTCTAGGTTTTTGCCGTAACTCCGCGGCAAATCAAGAGCTTTAATAAACGCCTTGTGAAAATGCTTTGTGTTTTTAATTTTGTTTCCGTCAAGTATAATAATTTTCATTTCTGTTCATCTCCGTAAAGCAGCGTAAAGCTTTCATAATGGTCATCCGTATAATAAATAAGACCGTCATTTGAATAGATTATGCGCTTTGTACCGCGCTTTTTCTTGCCTAAGGTGTCTATATCGCATTCTTGGTATTTTCTGCCGTTCTTTTTAGGTAAAAGTCCTTCATAATTTCCGAATCTGTCACCGCCGATACACTTGCCGGGTGCGTATTCATTCAAAGAGCCGCCCTGCCAGCCGAGAGCTTCAGCTTCCTTTTTTGATATATAGTTCTTCGGCAGACGTCCGTATGTATGAATATACAAGGCAACATCGTCTTTCGAATCATATACGCCGTTTTCGTCAATCTTAGCTTTGTCCTCTTTCTGCTTTGAAGCCGGCGCTTCGGAAGCGGTGGGGGACAAGGTTGCGGAAGGTGAGGCGTTTTGCTGACTGCTTTTTGTTTTAAAGCGGCTGCACGCCGAAAAAACAAATACGGCAAGGAAAGCAAGCAGCAGCGCCGTTATTCTTTTAAATCTCATAAGAATACCTCTTTATAATACTTTGTTCAAAAAGTCAATTGTACGCGGGTTTTTCGGATTAGAAAAGATTTCGGAGGGCGCGCCTTCTTCCATAATAATTCCTTCGTCCATAAACAAAACGCGGTCTGCAACTTCGCGTGCAAATCCCATCTCATGCGTAACAACTATCATTGTCATGCCTTCTTTTGCCAGGCTTTTCATAACGTTTAAAACCTCGCCTACCATTTCCGGGTCAAGGGCTGATGTAGGCTCGTCAAAAAGCATGATATCGGGGTTCATTGCGAGCGCTCTTGCAATTGCAACACGCTGCTTCTGTCCGCCCGAAAGTTGGGAGGGGTAGCTTTCCGCTTTATCTGAAAGTCCTACCGATTCCAAAAGCCTTAAAGCGTTTTCTTTTGCTTCTTGCTTATTCGCTTTTTTGAGGTCTACGGGTGCGAGCATTAAGTTTCTCAAAACATTCATATTCGCAAAGAGATTAAAATGCTGAAACACCATACCTATATTTTCACGTATTTTATTTAAATCAGCCTTTTTGTCGCTGATTTTATATCCGTCCACAACTATTTCGCCTTTGTTTATGTTTTCAAGCCTGTTTATGCATCGCAGAAAGGTTGATTTACCGGAGCCTGACGGACCTATAACACAGACAACTTCGCCTTCGTAAATATCAACGGAGATTCCCTTTAAAACCTCGTTGTGGCCAAATGACTTGTGAAGATCCGTAATATGAACTTTAACATTAGTTTTGTTTGCGGTCACGGCTTAGCCTCCTTTCAAGTGCGTTTGCAACTTGCTGCAGAATCAGGATTACAATAAGATACATAACTGCAACAATGCCCCAGGTCTGAAAAGACTTGAACGTTCTCGCTATAACGTTCTGAGCCTTATTAACGAGCTCCGGGAATCCGATAACGGAAAGAATAGACGTATCTTTAAGAGTAATGATAAACTGATTAACTATACTCGGTATCATGTTTTTTATCGCCTGAGGCAGTACAACGCGGTACATTGAACGCCAGTAAGATAAACCGAGACTTCTTGCAGCTTCCATTTGTCCGGGGTCGATAGACTGTATACCCGCGCGGATTATTTCTGACATATACGCGCCGCAATTGAGGGCAAGACATATTGTTCCTGCCTGAAGCGCCGTGAAAGTATACTTGTATCCCAAAATTGTGCGGATTCCGTACGGTACACCGTAAAAAACAAAAAATGCCAAAACAATCATAGGAACGCCGCGTATAAGATTTACGTATATTTTCGCTATAATTTTTGTTGCTTTGTTGTCGACAACGCTCATAAGTCCGAATATAATACCAAGGATGCATCCGAAAAAGAGACCCCAGAGGGCGAGTAAGAGCGTCTGGCCCATAGCCTTTGAAAGAAGCGGACCGTATGTTTTTAATATCTCAATCATGTTATTCTCCAATCAAAAGAATAAGGGTATCAGCCAAGGCCAATACCCTTAAGCATTTGCTTTAATGTTTATTATCCGAGATAATTGTTGATGATTTCGTCATATTTGCCGTTTGCTTTAATGTTTTTAAGACCGGCGTTGAAAAGGTCAACCAGTTCCTGGTTGTTTGCATCGAATATTGCGAGACCGTACTGAGCAGGTTCGTTTTCGGTGCCTTCAACAAATTTCATTTCGAGTTCGCCTATCTTGATGTTGTATTTAAGAATGGGTGTGTCGTCGAAGCAAGCGTCAGCCTGACCGCCCGTAACTGCCTGATACATATCGGGAGAAGTTGAGAATGTAACAACTTCGAAGCCGTATTCGTCTTTGAGGCTTTCTGCGTATTCGTTGCTCATTGTTCCGTTTTTAACAGCAACCTTTTTGCCCTTTAAATCTTCAAAGCCTGCTATATCTGAATTAGCTGCAACAGCCATACCCTGAGTTGCGTCATAGTAACCGTCTGAGAAAATCCAGCCGCTTTCTTTTCTTTCGTCAGTGATTGAAGCGCCTGCTATCATGCCGTCTGCCTGACCTGCCTGGCAAGCTGCGATAGCTGCGTCCCAGCCGATGTACTGAAGCTCATAAGTGAAGCCCTGATCTTCAGCAACAGCTTTTAAAATATCCATATCGATACCTACGATGTTGCCGTTTTCATCCTCAAATTCAAAAGGACTGAAGCCTTTGTCCGTAGCTACAACAAAACTCTTCTGAGCATTGTTGTCTGTTGTGGATGTTCCGCAGGCGGTAAGTGCCAAGCAGAGCATTGCAGCTAGTAATAAACATAAAATCTTTTTCATACAAAAAACACCCTTTCATATTTTAAAATAACATCAATATTTTACATCAAACCGATAAAAAAGTCAATATTTTTCAATTAAATAGTTAATTTTTATAAACAGATTATTTAAGAGCCTTAAACATCCATAATAATACTTCAAAGCGTTTGCACGGCGTACCGTCGGCAGAGCTGAATATATATGTCTCTGCAATACTTCCGTCAAGAGCCCATTGTTCCGCTTCGCCAATCCAACCGTTTTCGCCGGGGTGGGTGGCTCTGTATAAAAAAGTTATCATGTGCTTTTGGCTTAAAGTCATATCGGGCGCAAAGAGCGTATCCGAGATTCCGCATGTTATTCCTTGCTCCGATGCCCAGGTAACAGCGTCACGGTAATAAGCGCTGTATAATACATCCGAAAACGTATTTTCGTAAGACATCGGGGAGGGACAGCCTGCGGCACGCCACAAAAACGAAACGGCCTGACCGCGTGTAACGCTCTCCTGCGGCAAAAATACATCCGTTTCCGCGCCGAAAGCAATTTGCGGTGAGTGGTAGTATGCCCATAATACGGCAGTATAAAAGCTGTCGGATTGCGAGATATCTTTGAAAGGATTTTTGAATGTAAGGAAACTGTGTTCGGGTGAATAAACAACAAAGTCTATTGTTCTGTATTTTACGGAGTTATCTTTGAAAACTATTTTATAAATTGACGAAGTGATTTCTTCGCGCAATGGTACCCCCGCGAGAACCGGCTTGTTATTATCGTCCCATTGCAGTTCAAGCCCGTAGGGAGTGGTTCCGCTTTCAGATGAAAGACTCAGCCACTGTCCGTCTGTTTCATCGCACAAAGGAAGAGTGAAATAGTCGCCCTGCTGTAAATATACGGTTTCGCTGACTTCCGAAACCGTAGGCTCCGGTGTGATAACGGAAACGGTAAAATCAATAAATAATGATGTTGTTCCGTCTGTCTTGACAGCAGCGGTTCCTTTGAAATCTCCGCTGTTTTGGGGAGTGCCGCTGAGGTAAAGCTTTTTATTGTTATAGCCGAGGTAAGTTCCCGGTGGCAATTCGCCTGATATAAGAAAGACGCTCTTAATATTGTCATCGCATTCGGAAAGCGTCAATGGTTTGCTTTGTCCCGATATTATGGCTGTTGACGGCTTACGCATTGCGTATATGTCGTTTGAATAGGCGCTTATGCAGAAATTAGCTTCGCCGTCGCGCTCTTCAAACCAGTTTTCACTTTCATTTTCCCTGTAAAAAGATGTATGAAGACGCGGCTTGTGTATCCATTCAACCGTACCTGAAGTGTAAGAGTATACGCACGGAACGGATACGGCGGTATTGTCTTCCGGAATGTCAAATTTAAAAACAACGGAAAAGGGGAGACCGGGCATAACCGGAACAGGATTTGTAAGAGGAAGCGTGTGATATCCGCGATATTGTATCGCACCGCTTTCTTTGTAAACAAGCTGTCCCGATACGGGATCACATTTGTCGGAAAGACCGGTGTATATCGAAAGTTCGTACGGAACACCGTTCATAATCGTTTTTGTTGAAACGGCTGTAAGCTCTTCATATCCGTCGGCGGTGAATACGTTTGCAATTTGCGCGCCGCTTTTATAAAACGCGTGATAGCCGTTTTGAACGCTTATGCCGTTATATTGGTAGATGTTTTTGTTTTTATCCGTGGGTTCAAGTGCAAAGAAAGCAAACTCCGAGTCTTTTATATATGCGTCCTCGTATGAAATGTAAACGTAGCCGTTATCGCCTTTATCGGCGCCGTAACTGTTTTTTGCTATCCATGCGCCGTCATGCAGGGGGCGGTTGTCTTCTTTGAAATTAAAGCGGGAATAATTATCGTCCCAACCGACTATTGCGGCTGCATGAGCCACCGGCGTTTTATTATCAACAAAGTTTAGACAGCAATACGCTCCGTTTTCGTTTTGATACTCGTCTCTGTGGTAAAAGTATGTATAGGCAGAGCCGTGTTCCATGATTTTTTTCTTGATTTCAGTCATATCGCTTGACGAAATCCCGATAGCGTCCGTAAGATGTGCGGCGTTATAGTCATATGCGTATTTTTCGTCGATTCCGCTTAAATGACGGTATACGTTTTCGTATTTTAAGTCTTCCTCAGTCTCTGCGGCAGGACCTTCGCGGCGCATAAGAGTTGATGCGCCTGCCCAAAAGTTTGCGCCGAGATTTAAATAAATATTGTTAAAGTTATCGGTATCGGAAAGAATTGTTTTGTCGCCTTCAAGCATGCCTTTTTTATCATGCGCGTCGGAATAAGTAAACCAGGCGAGATGCGATTCCGAAAGATTCAAAGTTTCATTCGCGGGCAATCCCGTAGCAGGATCTTCCAAACCGTTTTTTATCATATATGTTTCAAGACATGAAATAATGGCGTGCGCCCAGCAACAACTGTAAACCTGGTTTTTAACGGGGGTAACATACCCAAAATCGCGGCTGTCATAGCGTGCAGGCAAAACTTCACCTGCATAAACGTCGTTTGGCAATAACGTATTCAAAATGAGAATAACGGCAATTGCTGCAGATGTTTTTTTCATACCGATTTTCCTCTCATGAGGCCTTGTCATTCCGCTTTCCCTGTGATAATGGCCTGAATTTCGCGTGCCATGGCGAGATAATACTGATAACGCCTGATTTCATCAAAGTTCTCGGGGGAGCATTTAAAACCGTAGGAATAGTCCGGCATCTCGAACGGACTGCGAAGAAAAATATGTAAAAGCGATTCGTTGTCAAATACGGCTTCGTTATTCTCTTTAACGAGACCCGGAAGACCGAGAAGATGCGCCGCAAGCTTTCGCCCCGGATCTGTCCAAAGGCGTCTGCCTATGTTTTTAATCTGAACGGCGCCGTCGTTTAGCTGAATGCTCATGGAACTTATATAGGGGTGCTTAAGCTTTAGCCTGAGCGTGAACGTTTCCATATAGATAATGTGGGGTGGGTTAAAGCTTACCTGCTTGCCGTCAACCGTCTGTTTTGCTTCGCGGCTTGTCTCGGTTATATCGATTTCAAAATCTTCAACGGCAGAAAAATCAATCAAATCAGGCCCCAAATCAATTACGTCGTCAATAGATGTAACTTTTCTCTGATTTCCGAACAGACCTTTGGAGGTTGAGGGAAAGGCTACAAATTTTTTAGAGTCTTCGGCAATAAGTATAACGCCGTATTCGCCGAAAATCTTGTTAAAGTTTAAGGATTTCGCTTCTACTGCGTTTGCCTGCCTTTTAATAATTTGCCCGCCGAGCAAAAGCCTGTCCGAGTTTTTGTAATCGTCAAACCAAACAGAAAGCCTTTCTTTACAGTTTTTGCAAACTTTTCCGTCCCGGCATTTTTTGTCAAGCATTCCTGTTTTGCCGCCGCAGATGCAGCAGCTGTCTTTATTAAACAATCCCATGTGAGTATTTCCTTTCCGTTTATATAATTAATTATAATAATAGCATATATAGTATTTTTTTTCAATATTTCATAAAAAAACAATAAACTTAAAAAAAACCTTGACAAAGCTTTGTGTTTGGGTTATAATAATTTTTGCACGTTGCGGAATTGTGTAAAGGTAGCACGAGTGACTCTGACTCACTTTGTCTGGGTTCGAATCCTAGTTCCGCAGCCACGTCGGAGCAAAGTTCGCTTTGCTCCATTTTTCTTTTTTAAGAAAAATATCCGCCCGCTGCCTTGCTCCTCCTTTTCCGAAAAAGGCACGTTCACGTCGGCTATTCGCTTATAAATGTGCTCATAACGCCTTTGGCTCTCTACCACCTTTTTCGGTTTTGCGCCTTCGGCGCTTTTTGACTGTTCCGCCGAACCATCTGCGGATTATTTTTTTGACCAAAATTGCGCAAAAAATCACAAAAACGGTTTAAAATTCTTCGAATCGAGCAGAATGCCAAAAAGCGGCAGGTGTAGGACTCGAACCCTTCAAACCCGCATAAACACAGACTTTTTCGCGATTTACAAGCTCAAATTCGATAGGTTCGAATCCCTCCTTTCCCTGAAATTTGACAGGTAATCAACAGGAACTTGAACCCCTCAAACCCGCATAAATACCGGAAAAGGTTCGAGTCCTTACTGCACCAAATTTCATTTTTTTTGACACCGGAATTGAACAAAAATCCGTTGTTATTAAGTGAGGGCTTATAAGGAAGTATTTCCGCAAGACTAATCGAGGCCTTGCGGATGTTCCTTTATATCGGGGTTAAATTCACCGATACAGTTGAATATAATCTGTATCTTTTGTACTCTGTGACCGCTTAATTTATCATGAGCGTGAACAATGATTTTTTTAATAAATTCATTTACGATGGGTGGCGTCAATTCTTTTATGCCGACATACTTTCGTACAATTTCTCTGAATTTATCGAAATCAAGCTGCTGCCTGTTAAATTCAGCGGTTTCTTTTTGATATTCATTTACTTTGTTCTGTAATTTCTGCTGTTCCGCTTCATATTCTGCAGATAAGGGAACGATACATTTCGGGCTATTTGGATGATGAGTTAAAAAACATCCTCGAAAGCACCGACGCGACAACGGAGCGTTTTGCCGACAAGTACACTTTTATTTTGACAGAATAGATGGCATCGGTTAATAGATAGCGAAAATGGTGTACTTTTTGAATTTCTTACCTTAAAATTACCCCTGATATGTACCTTTTTGCCCGTCTTTGCCATGTAGGAGCAAGTCCGCTTTGGTCCGTTTTTCTTTTTTATGAACAATTATAATAAACCGTTAATATAATACTAATGGGTGATAATATGCCAAATATAATTGAATACAACAGAAGAAAAGCCGTTGCGTATTCTGATAAATGGGCGCTTTCGCGCAACCCTGCGTATTATGATTTTTCGGAACTCGGCGGTGACTGCACAAATTTTGTATCCCAGTGCCTTTATGCCGGAAGCGGGGTTATGAACTATTCGCGGGATTTGGGGTGGTATTATATAAATGCAAACGACAGAGCGCCCGCTTGGACATCTGCGCGGTATTTAAACAGATTTCTTTTAACTAACAAGAAAAAAGCAGTATTTGCAAGCGAAGCAGAACTTTCGGAAATAATGCCCGGTGACGTTATTCAGCTTGTATCGGGCGGCAGAATATACCATTCGCTTTTCGTTGCGGATATCGGCAGCATGCCGTCTGAAGAAAGTATATTCGTAAACGCGCATACTTTTAACGCGTATCACAGACCGCTTTCCTCATATTCTTTTGACAGCGCAGTTTGTCTGCATATTGAAGGAGTTTACAATTAATTAACTTTATATGTATTGACCTTTTTTGCGGTATATGTTATTATTTATTAGGAAATCAGGAATTTGACGAAAGGATGACAAAAATGCAAGTCATTGTTATTGTTTTAAATAAGGTTGAATGTCTTGAAAAACTTCTTGAAAAATTCGGTGAAACCGGAGTAAGAGGCGCTACAATCCTTGAAAGCAGGGGTATGGCACACTCGCTTTCCGAATTCAGCGAACTCAGCTTTATGGCATCTCTCCGCATGCTTCTTGACCCTGAGCATCAGGAAAGCAAAACCATTTTTGCCGTTGTTGACGATGATCAGATAGAAACTGTATCAAAAGCGGTGAATGAAGTTACGGGCGGTCTCGATAAAAGCGATACCGGCATTATGTTTGCGATGCCTGTTTCATATACTGAAGGAATCGGTGGCAAAAAATGATACCTTTAAATACTTATATGTACCTCGCGCTTATGATTCTGTTCGGAATGTTTTTCGGCAGAATGGCAAAGCACGTGGGACTTCCGAATGTTACGGGCTATCTTGTCGGCGGCCTTTTGCTCGGTCCGTCTGTGCTCGGCATTGTGCCCGCGGACGCGCTTTCGGGCTTTGACATAATTTCCGAAGTGGCGCTCGGCTTTATTGCATTTACGATAGGCAACGAGTTTAAAATTTCTTATTTCAAGAGAGTGGGCAGGGCGCCTATAGTAATTGCTTTTCTGGAAGCGTTTGTAGCAGTTATATTCGTAATATCGGCGCTGCTCATAGCAGGATTTCAGCTTCCGTTTTCAATAGTTCTCGGCTCAATTGCGGCGGCGACAGCACCCGCCGCTACTATTATGGTTATAAAGCAGTATAACGCCAAGGGTCCTGTGACGGAAACGCTTTTATCCGTTGTCGCTCTTGATGACGCTGCGGCGCTTATTTTGTTCGGCATTTCGGTAGCAATAGGACAGGCCCTTATGAGTCCCGGCGATACTGCAATACTGCCGCTTGTTATTAAACCGTTTATTGAAATATTCGGCGCTATAATTTGCGGTTTCCTGTTCGGACTTCTGTTTACTCTTCCGCTGCGATATTTTAAGAAAAGCGGAAACAGACTTTCGATTATTGTCGGATTCATTTTTGCCGGTATAGGAATATCAAAAATGTTCGGGCTTTCATCTCTTCTTTTGTGTATGGCTATGGGCGCGGCGCTTGCAAATGTGAGCTCCGTTACAAAAGAACTTGTGAAAATATCTGACAGTATAACTCCGCCGATATTTCTTTTGTTTTTTGTAACGTCGGGCGCGGAGCTGCAGCTGTCTGTCTTGCCCTCTATAGGAGTTGCAGGCGTTATTTACGTTATATTCAGAGTCATAGGCAAATACGCAGGCGCATATTTTGGTGCTGTGCTTTGCAAAACAGATAAGAATATCAAAAAATATCTCGGTCCCGCGCTTATACCGCAAGCCGGCGTTGCCATAGGCTTGTCTCTCGTTGCGACAACCGTTGTTCCGCAGTTCGCAAACGAGATACGCGGCATAATTTTATGCGGCACGCTTATCTATGAGATGATAGGCCCCGGCGTTGCGAAATGGTCGCTTAAAAAAGCAGGGGAGATATGTGGCTGATAAGAATATATAAATTTAAAGGACTGTCTCACTATAAAGTGGGACAGCCCTTTTTATTTACAAAAAATTATGGTAACATATTCTGTTATGAGGTTTCATCTGCTTTTTCTGATTTATATAAAGCTTTCGGCTAAGAAAACTGTTTAGCCGTTATTGTCATCCGGAGGGAAATAATCATATGGATTTTCGAAAGATTCTTCCTTTTTTGAACGCAAATATTTAATTACGTAAAGCAATATGAATACAGCCATTAATAATACGATGCCTATCAGTATGATAAGCGTCGGCGTGATTCCGGAGGCGTCCTCAGAATCATTTTTTGATTTCTTTGTTTCCGGCTTGGTTTTATCCTTTGAATCCGGTGTTTTGACGCTGTCTATATTCTGTGTACCGGCAGCTTTATCTGCAGAAGAACCGGGATATTTTACGGAGTTCATGAATTCATCGAGCTCTGCAGCGTTTTCTGAGAGCCCCATATACTGAAAACTGTACAGCCAGCCGTTTTCCGCATGCATCAGAACAGTTGTGTTAAAGCTTGAGGCAGTTTCGGAAATTTCAGAAATATCCGAGCCGTCCAATTGATAATACAAAACACCGTTATACACTACATCTGAAAGCTTGCTTGGAGAAATGCCCAAAGATTT
This sequence comes from Clostridia bacterium, assembly GCA_017620205.1. Lineage (GTDB taxonomy): Bacteria > Bacillota > Clostridia > UMGS1883 > UMGS1540 > UMGS1540. The sequence goes on from JAFZQX010000003.1 coordinate 75,787, forward strand.
TGCAAATTTATTCTTGTTTTCAAAATCCTCCGCCCACTTATTGCTGCCGTAGGTGATAACAGAAATATCGGACTTGTCGGATACAAATTTTGCGTCAACAAACTCTCTTTTGGCTGACAGTTCTTCTTGCTGCCAGCTTTCGGGTAAGTCTATAGTCAGGCCGGTTTTTGTGTCTTTATATACTGAAGAGGCAGTACTCTCTTTAGCCGGACTTTCTGCTGCTTTTGCGTCGGAATCAGTGAAAACTATGGTGTCAACAATTGCTTTTAAAGCCTCTTTTTGCTCTTCGGTTATGTTGCCCGTCATATTGCGGTAAGCTACGTAGATTGATTTATAATCATGAATGGTACCGTATACTATGGATTGAAAAGATGTATTTGAGAATTGAAACGTAACAAATTTAGTCTGAGGATGATTATATATTTTCGGGTCTAATGATAACGTCATGTTATTCTGTGTAATCAGCTGTTGTATTGACGAAATAATCAGCGAGTCGTCCATTGTGTTAAAATCACTAATTACGGTTTTTGACATTGTTACAACAATTTGTTCGTTTACATCATTTGTTGTGGCAAGCAGATAAGTATCTTTTGATTCGCTCTTTGTGAGAAGTTCTCTGTCTGTTATAACAAAGTAGTTGTCCGGAAACGTGATTTCCATACCCAATTCTGCAATTGTGCATTTGTTTTCGGCAGCATAAATACACATGAACCGAGAAAAAACAATAATTAAAACCAATACCAACGATTTGAGTTTCATGCGAATCACCTCTCTAAGCAGTTTGCTGTTGTTTTTCCTTCTTAAAATGTTTTTGTTTGCAGGGCTAAAAAGTGATTTCTTAAAAAGGACATCAAAGACTTATAAAAACAGACAAACTCTTTTATAATTATAGGGTTTTTCCGATTTCAATATATCATAAATGCACCGTTGGGTCAATGGGTCATGGTTGAATTTGGTTAAATCATACAAATGGTGCGTTGGTATTATAATAAATGCAGCCTCTAAATACATTAAAAACAAACAAAAAGCCCTCCCGTTTTGGGGAAGGCAGAACTTTTAAAATCCTGAGATAAATATAAACGCGAGCGCAAGGATTACCGTTTTATCGCAGTTTTTTTCACGCATGAGAAAGAAAATAACAGCGAGCAGAAGGATATCGTCCGTTTTCATATCAAAGGGTAGGGGAATCGGCTTTTTATTTATTTCGTGTTTTTCATGCGGTGAAGGCGCGTTTTGCTGAGTGGGTATGCCGTGGCGCATTTCTTCTGCTCTTTTTTCATATTCGCTGTAATACTTGCGGTACATATTCTATCACCCTATAAGTCTATATTTTCAAGCAACGACGAGATTTTCGAGATTTTAAGTAGCTTTATAGCCGTATCGGCGCTTTCGGCGCGCTTGCCGCTGAGGTAAGGCTTTAAAGCAGAGATAAGTTTTACTCCGTTATCGTCCGTATCACTCAGTTTTGACATAACCCCTTGAAGTTTCATCATCATCTGCAAATTTTCAGGCGGAAAAGGGGCGGAGGATTCCTCGGTTTGAGTGCCGCCGCTTTCTTTATAAGAGGAAATCAGAGAGCTTATTTTACCCATGGTCTCCGGGTCGTTTAATATATTTTGTATCATGTTTTCCGCGTTGTCCGCCATTTTTTTGCCCCTTTCCGCCTTTCTTAGAGAATGTCGTTTAGCTTGTTTGCCAAATCGGGATTGTTTTTAAGAAACGATATGATATCGTTTTTGTCTTTGCCGCCTACTTTATCTCCGCGTTTTATACTTTCAACAACCTTTTTGCCTTCTTCCGTTTTGGCATACTGCTGCGCGGCGTTTACAGCTTCCGCAAGCGTTTTGCCGTCCATGTTTTTAAAAAAATCGTTTAATGAATTTGACATTTTTGTCTCCCTTTACGTTTAATTATATTTTTGCTGTTTATAATATATGCAAAATCGGAAGAATTTGTGCCGATAAACGCAAGTGTTTTATGTATTGTTACCGCAGTATGACAATTAATTGAACAATTGATAATAGTTTATTAAAACTATTGACAAAGCGCAGCATAAAATATAAACTAATAGTCGGTATTTTATGCTCTAAATTCAAAAAACAAACAGGGAGGCGGACAAATGTTTAAGCGTACCGCTAATAAGACAAAAGAAAAGTTTAGAAGTTTTAATATAAAAAAGACCGTATCAATAGCTCTTGCCGCAGCTGTGGCACTTGGCACAACGGGATATCTTGCACATAAAAAGCTTAATAAAAAAGATGACGGCGCATCGCAGACAGTCGCAATGGTTAGACGTGGGTCAATTGTAAAATCGCTTGAAGCAAGCGGAACGCTTGAAGCTCTTGATCAGTATGAAGTAACTGCGCTTGTCAGTGGAGATGTTATCAGCGATTACTTTGAAGAAGGCGATTATGTAAAAAAAGATCAGGTTTTATATAAGATAGACGCGACAGCGGTTGAAAACAGTATAGCGAAAGCGCAGAATTCACTTTCGCAGAACAAAATGACTTACAACGAAGCTGTTGAAAGCATTAAAGACTTAACGCTTACGTCGCCGCAGGAAGGCACGGTTACGGAAGTATACATAAATAACGGTGATGAAATTAATATGGGTGACAGAATATGCTCTTTGTCCGATAACTACAATATGACTCTTGATATTACTTTTTTGAGCTCGCAGACGGACAGTATAAGCGTAGGGGACGCGGCAACAGTTGAAATAACCGGCGGCGGAGGGTCTTTTCCGGGAACGGTATCATCTGTGGCAAGCGGCGTTTTGACAAACAGCTTGGGTGTTCCCGTTGTAAATGTTGAGATAACCGTACAAAATCCCGGCGGAATTGAAGGCGGAGACACTGCAACCGCCATAATAGGAGCCGTTGCATGTGCTGAACCGGGGAAATTCAAAAATTCAAATGAAACTACCGTTACCGCAAAAGCTTCCGGGACAGTCAGCGGATTTCATTTAATAAAAGGTGACCGCGTATCAAAGGGGCAGAAAATTCTCAGTCTTTCAAATACGGCGGTTTCCAATCAACTTAAAAAGAGTGAACTTATGGTAAACGACTCAAGTATTTCGCTTGATGGGCTTTACGATGACCTTTCCAAATATTCTATCAAAGCTCCGATATCGGGAAAGGTCATACAAAAAAGCGTAAAAGCCGGAGATAAAATAGCGTCCCAGATGGGAAGCACGTCGATGGCTGTCATTGCAGACCTTTCCGCGTTTAAAATGACGATGGATATAGATGAGCTTGATATTCTTTCGGTAAATGTCGGGCAAACAGTTGAAATACGTGCAGACGCGCTCGGAGATAAGGTTTTTTACGGCACTGTAAATAACGTCAGCATTGTCGGAACATCGGAAAACGGCGTTACTACATATCCTGTTGAAGTTCTTATTACCGATGTTGAAGGTACTGATCTTATTCCGGGTCTTAACGTTACGGCAACAATAGTAGTCGAGAAGAAGGACGATGTTTTGCTGCTTCCCGCTTCCGCTGTAAACAGAGGCAACACCGTTACAAAAGCGGAAACCGAAGAGACAGTTGAAGTTAAAACGGGTTTGAGCGACGGAAACAATATAGAAATTACCGAAGGGCTCAAAGAAGGAGATCAGGTTATTATAAGAGAGGTTCCCGTTGGCAACGCGTCGGAAAACATGTTTGAGAGCATGGGTGAGAGACATAAGGCAAACGGAGGCCCGTCGGGAATGGAAGGAATGCAGGGAGGGCCTCCCTCCGGTAACGGTGGAATGAACAGATGATAGAGTTTCGTGATATTTATAAAATCTATAATGAGGGCGAAGCCGAAAATGAGGTCAGGGCTGTAGACGGCATTTCGTTTTTTATAGGACGAGGTGAATTTGTAGGCATAGTAGGTGCGTCCGGTTCGGGAAAATCAACATGCATGAACATTATAGGCTGTCTTGATGTTCCTACAAGGGGACAGTATCTTTTAAACGGTACGGACGTCAGCACGATGTCGGAAAAGCAGCTTGCGCATGTCAGAAACAGGGAACTCGGCTTTGTTTTTCAACAGTATAATTTAATACCTAAGCTTACTATACTTGAAAATGTTGAATTGCCTTTGCTTTATAAAGGAATAGGCCAGTCGGAAAGGAGAGAGCTTTCGTTTCGTGCTCTTGAAAAAGTAGGCCTTGCGGACAGGGTTAAAAAGTATCCTGCCCAGCTTTCCGGCGGACAGCAGCAGAGAGCTTCAATTGCCCGCGCGCTTGCGGGGAATCCGCCCGTTATTTTGGCAGACGAGCCGACGGGCGCGCTCGATTCAAAAACAGGGCGCGATATTTTGGAGTTCATAAAAAAGCTTAATGAAGAGGACGGCACTACGATAGTTCTTATAACACACGATCCTTCTATTGCTGAAGAGTGCCCCAGGGTTTTGAAAATTCATGACGGTAAAATTATAGACGATATCAGAAAGCAGGATATAAAATGAGTATTACACAGTCTTTTATGCTTGCCGTAAAAAGCCTTGCTGCAAGCAAAATGCGCGCGTTTTTGACAATGCTCGGTATCGTAATAGGCGTTGCGGCTGTTATCGCGCTTGTAAGTCTTATGAACGGAATGAGCTCGCTTATCGTTTCCTCTTTTGAAGATATGGGAATGAATAACATCATGGTATCTTTTACACCGCGCGGCGGCAACAGGGAGATTAAACCGGAAGATATGCAGAAGTTTTGCGATGATAGAGAAGATTTGTATTTCGGAATGACTCCTACTTTAAACATTATGGGTGCGACGGTTAAACAAGGCACCGTGAATTCAAACACATCGAGTGTTGTCGGCGTCAGTGAGCTTTACGATGAAATAAACGGCAAAGCAGTTGAACAAGGTACGTTTTTGACGTATGTTGACGTTGAAAACAGAATGAGAAACTGCGTTATCGGCACGTATGTCAGAGATTATTTTTTTGACGGAGACGCAATAGGAAAAACGATTAAAATAAACGGATATCCCTTTTGCGTAACGGGCGTTTTGGAAGAAAGCGCGGGAGGGGAACAGTCGTCTGCGGACGATACGATTCTCATACCTTACACCGTAGCGAGCAAAATAGCGTTTACAAGAGTTTCAAACTATACCGTGGCGGCGAAAGACAATGAACACGTTGAAGAAGCAAAAAAAGAACTTCAAAAGTATCTTTTTAATGAGCTCGGCGATGAGGATATGTATACCATAATAACTATGCAGGAGGCCGCAAACATAGTTGATGACATATTGGGTAAAATGTCAATGGTTTTGGTGGGCATAGCGGGTATATCACTTCTTGTAGGCGGTATCGGCATAATGAATATCATGCTTGTGTCCGTAACGGAACGGACGCGGGAAATAGGTATAAGAAAAGCGCTGGGGGCAACACCCTGGGATATTCTGAGTCAATTTGTTGTTGAAGCAATAACTACAAGCGCAATAGGCGGAGTTGTAGGTATATTTTTCGGAGTGTTTCTTGCGAGAATGCTTGGAAATATGGTAGGGCTTCGTGCTGTAATTTCCGCATCGGCTATTCTAATTTCCGTTTCGGTGTCTGCCGGGATAGGTATTGCGTTCGGATACTTTCCGGCAAAAAAAGCAGCTAAACTTAATCCCATTGATGCACTGAGATATGACTGAGAAAGGAACAAAGAAATGAAAAAAAGAATTTTGACGGCGCTTTTTGCACTGATATGGCTTTTCAGCCTGACCGCGTTTGCCTCTGATGAAGACAACAGGCTGGGAATGCTTAGCAATTTGAATATTATGGTAGGCTACGGCGATGGCGATTTCGGCCTTGACAGGGCAGTTACGCGAGCCGAGTTTACAAAGATGGCAGTTGCCGCCTCAAAGTACAGGAATTCTGTTGCAACAAGACTTTCCGTTTCGCCTTTTTCAGATGTTATGTATGACAGCTGGTATGCCCCGTATGTTTATATAGGCGCTGTAAACGGTGTTTTAAAAGGCTATAAGGACGGTTCCTTCAAGCCCGACGGACTTATTACATATGAAGAGGCTTTAACGGTTGCGCTCCGTCTTTTGGGATACGAAGACAGCGAATTTGAATATGCATGGCCTTACGGTCAGGTAGGCACTGCGGAAAAAATTGGTCTTTGTGATAATATGAATTCCGGCGTTGGCGAGATTCAAACAAGAAATCAGGTTTCGCATCTTTTTTACAATCTTTTAAAGACCACACCTAAAAACGGCAGCGGCGATTATGTAAAAGCAATAGGTTATGAAATACTTGACGATATTATACTTGTTTCATCAAACAATGAAACACAGACTGTAGACAAAGGGTATGTGTACACAAGCGAGGGACTTTATAAAACTGCGGACGGTTTTGATTATACACTTGTTGGACTGCGGGGTGACGCAGTTTTAAAGGACGGAAAGATAACAGCATTTCTTCCGGACGTTCAGAGCGAAAAAACATACAGCGTGTTTTCGTCTGCAGGCGGAAATTACATTCTTTTGGAAAACGGAGAAGTATCAAACTATAAGCTTGACAAAGACGGCGTGCTCTATTACGGAATGCAGAAAACAACCGTGGGAGCATTTCAAAACCAATTTGAGCCCGGAGATATACTCCGCGTGTATTTTGACAAAGATATGAAAGATGACTATGTTATCTACGACAGCGGCGAGCTTGACGGCCCCTTTACGGTAAAGGGATCCGGCTGGATGAATGATAACGGAATCCCCAAAGATGCGGCTGTTATACGCGGCGGCAATAAAGTGGCGGCATCGGCAGTAAAGAAAAACGATATTATTTATTATTCTCCGACAATAAATGTGGTTTGGTCCTACTGTGACAGTGTTATAGGCGTTTATGAGTCTGCATTTCCAAACCAGAATATGCCGGAAAGTATAACTGTTTCGGGTAAAACATATAGTATTGAGGGCTCTTCCGCATATAATGCGCTCTCATCAAACGGAACGTTATCTTACGGCGATACCGTTACACTTCTTTTGGGCAAAAACGGAGGTGTTGCGGACGCGGTGAGTGTTTACGGCGAAGATGAAGAAACAGTCGGGTTCATGGTCGAAGCGGGAGTGAAAACTTTCACAAACGCATCGGGCAGGGAATACTCGTCAAATTATATCAGCGTTGTAGGTACGGACGGCGTTTTGCGTGAATACGAGACCGAAAAGGACTATTCTAAAGACAGATTTGAAAACAGTGTTTTAAAACTCAGCTTTTCCGGCGGAAAAGCTGCGGCAAGTGTTTTGAAAAGCAGTGATTCGGTTTCGGGAACATACAGCTATTCTTCCCAAAAGCTGGGCAAATACATTCTAAACTCGGATTCTGAGATAATTGATGTGGCGGGCAAGACAGATAAAGACGGCGTCCTTTGGAAAAAGGTATTTCCGCAAAGGCTTGACGGAATAAGCTTTTCTGAAAGAGATATCTTCTATGCCGAGGCTTCGGAAGACAATGTGATTAAAAAACTGATATTAAACAATGTAACCGGGGATGTATACGGTTACGGTCTTGTAACAAAGGCTTCGGCGAATAACTTCATTACATCCGGTGATTACACATATTTTGAAGGTGCTTCAAAATACGAAACCACGACAATGGGGATAACTTTTTCAGTTCATGCCGGGCAGCCCGTACAAATAAGACAGAGTGTACAAGGCGGTATGCAGTCGGTATCGATGTTGAAGCAGCTTAATGAATATGAAGGCTTGACGGCTGTAAGTGAAACCTATGCCGTGACCGGTAACGAAAAATATAAGCTTTCCGACAACGTACATGTCTACTTAAACAGTGAGTCTTATGAGTATCAGTCTATAACATTATCTCAGCTTTTGGCAAACGCAAATGATTATATTATTACGGCTTTTTACGACAAAACAGAAAAGTCCGGAGGCAGAATCAGAGTGCTTCTTGCAAAGCCAAAAACGAAATAACGGATAAGCATTAATGCTTCAAAATCATAAACCTCTTTGCTCCCGTTTGGGGCAAAGAGGTAATCTTTTGTAAAACCTGCAAACTGTGCACTTTGGCATGTAATTGCATGTGTAATAAAAAAATAGCAGAAAAAATATAAAAAACTCTTGATTTTACAATATTTATGTTGTATAATAATAGGGCTTGTAAAAATCCGCACGCAGATTGAGCGTAAGCCGGTTCTGTAAAGCATGCTGCTTTATGGCGGCGGCGCGTTGACATTTGCGGAGGTAAAAAAACATTTTAGGAGGTGCGCTACATGGGTGTAGTTGCAATGAAACAATTATTGGAAGCGGGCGTTCACTTCGGTCACCAGACAAGAAGATGGAACCCCAAAATGGCCGAATATATTTTTACCGAGAGAAACGGTATCTATATTATCGACCTTCAGAAAACAGTAAAGAAGATAGAAGAAGCGTATGACTTCGTAAGAAGCGTTGCGGAAAACGGCGAAGATATCCTCTTCGTAGGCACGAAAAAACAGGCGCAGGATTCTATCAAGGAAGAAGCTGAAAGAGTTGGAATGCATTATGTAAATGCAAGATGGCTCGGCGGCATGATGACAAACTTCAAAACAATCAAGAGAAGAATTGACAGATTGTTCCAGCTCCATGCAATGGAAGAGGACGGAACATTTGACTTGCTCCCCAAAAAGGAAGTTTTGAAGCTTCGCGGCGAGATGGATAAACTCGAAAAATACATCGGCGGTATCAAGAATATGAAAAAACTCCCTGGTGCTCTCTTCGTGGTTGATCCCAAAAAAGAAAAGATTGCTATCGCAGAAGCTAAAAAACTCGGCATTCCCGTTGTTGCTATAGTTGATACAAACTGCGATCCCGAGGAAGTTGATTATGCTATCCCCGGCAATGACGACGCTATCCGCGCCGTAAAACTTATCGCACAGACAATGTCAAACGCAATTATCGAAGGCAGACAGGGTGAACAGATGGAAGCTCCTGCAGAAAGCGAAGAAGCTGAAATCGAAGCAGCGGCAGAACAGGAATAATAACTTTAGATAGGGAGGATATATACGATGATTAGTGCAAGCATGGTTAAAGAACTCAGAGAACAGACCGGTTGCGGTATGATGGATTGTAAAAAAGCTCTTACCGAAACAAACGCCGACATGGAAGCAGCTCTTGAATTTTTAAGAAAAAAAGGTCTTGCAACTGCTGAAAAGAAATCAGGCAGAATTGCTTCAGAGGGTGTTGTTAAATCCCTTATAGATGGCAAAGTGGGCGTTTTACTTGAAGTAAACTCCGAAACAGACTTTGTTGCGAAAAATGCTGAATTCCAGGCGTTTGTTGACGAAGTGGCAGCTCTTATTGCCAAAAACGCTCCGGCTGATGTTGAAGCGCTTAAAGCAGAGCAGCTCGGCGGTATGACGGTTGCGGAAGCGCTTACGGAAAAAATTGCTAAAATCGGCGAAAACATGAATATCAGACGTTTCGAAAGAATCGATACCAAGGGCGTTGTTGTTGATTACATTCACGCCGCAGGCAAAATCGGCGTTTTGGTTGAAGCAGAAGCCGAAGATAACGACGATGTTCGCGAAGCATTGAGAAACATCGCTATGCAGATAGCGGCTTTAAATCCCAAGTATCTTTCAAGCGACGATGTTTCCGAAGAATATAAAGAACATGAAAAATCAATTCTCATGGCTCAGGCTAAAGAAGATCCGAAAAACGCAAGCAAGCCCGACGAAATCATAGAAAAAATGATTATGGGCCGTCTCAACAAAGAATTTAAAGAGATCTGCCTGCTCGAACAGGAATACGTAAAAGCTGAAAACAAAGAAAACGTTAAAGGTTACATTGACGCGGTTTCAAAGAAAATCGGTTCGCCGATAAAACTCGTTAAATTCGTTCGTTTTGAAAAGGGCGAGGGCCTTGAAAAGAAAGAAGATAACTTCGCTGAAGAAATCGCAAACATGGTAAAATAAAATGCTGGATTTAATCGATGTTCTTAATAATGAAGGATGTTTATATAAATTCAGTAAAGAATACAGTCCGGAGCCTCAGGAGTTTATGGGCGGGACATTAAGGTTTGAAGAGCCTTTTACCGTAACCGGGCATGTTAAAAACATGCAGGGTGCGATAGAAATATTTGCAAACGTTAAAGGAAGCCTTAAAACAGAATGCGCAAGGTGCGGAGACGATGCACGCTACTGCTTTTCGTTTGAATATTTCGACGAGGTAGCTCATGAGGGGTATGAAGACGGAATAGAGCTCATAGGCACCAAAATAGATCTGGGCGGAGCAGTGCTCGGCGAGATACTCAGTAATCTGCCTATGTCTATACTCTGCAAACCCGACTGTAAAGGCTTGTGCCCCAAATGCGGCGCAAATCTTAATAATACAACATGTAATTGTCCGAGCGTCGAGTCAGACGCCGTATGGGAAAAACTAAAACTGTTAAATTTGAAAGACGAGGTGTAAAATATGGCAGTACCGAAAAATAAAACTTCTAAAGCAAGAAAAAATAAAAGAAGAGCAAATTGGAAGCTCGAAGTTCCGGGTATGATTAAGTGCCCCAAATGTCAGGCGTTTATAATGCCTCACCGTGTTTGTGATGAATGCGGATACTACAAAGGCGCAGAAGTAGTTAAAAAAGAAGCGTAATGATTTGTGCGGCGAAACGGATTTCCGTTTCGCCGCTTGCTTTTTTTGATAGAATATGATAAAATAATAAATAAATCAGAGCTTTAACGCCTTCATCCCCTCAGCATGGCTGCGCTTTAAAATTAAAACGGCTTTTTTCAGATCATTGCCGTTTACAGGCATGCTAAAATAAATGATATTTTTATTTCCGTTTTTTTTGCCCGTCATTGAGGCTGTCATAATAAGAGCAGATCCGATGCTGCTTTCTGCAGATGTGTTTTGCGCTGTATCTGTAGTTGCACCGAAAAATACGGGAACGTTATATATTTCGGGGAAAAGCGTATCGGGGCTTGAATTTTGTGTATAAACGGAGATTTTATCCGTATTAATGTTTTCGCTTTTCAGCTCGTTTACAGCCGCTTGAACGGCGTTTTCGCAAGGAAGAGAGCATTTAATAATAAACAAAGAATCTTTCAATTTAAATAACCTCCTGTGTTTTATATTTTTTGCAGGACAAAGTTTTTTATTCGTTATTTGCGTGTCTGCGGCAAAGAACGGCACATAGATTTGCAGACGGAAAGTGAGCTGTTTTCGTTGAAAAATGAGATGAGATATCCGCATTCATGCAAATATTGCAGGTATTCGGTTAATATAAGTGTTAAACGTGAATGCTTCTGTAAGTATAAGGGAGTTGTAGCTTCAAACGCTATTTGTTCAAAATATGAGTTTGATCCGTTTAAATATAAAGTCAGAAGGCTTAGAAATATGGACATTACAAGGTATAAAAACGAGGATTTTTCGATAGAATAACTAAAAAAAAGGCTATTTTTCATTAGAAATAACAAAAAATAAGATTTTATGCAAAAAAGTGTTGAAATTTCCGATGAAAAGTGATAAAATACACATATATTAAAAAAGGAGGAGATATTTACTATGAACAAAGCTGATTTAATTGCTGCAGTTGCAACAAAAGCAGAATTATCAAAAAAAGACGCAGGCGAAGCAGTTGATGCTATACTTGCTACAATTACAGGTGCTCTTAAGAAAGGTGACAAAGTTCAGCTCGTAGGCTTCGGTACTTTCGAAGTTCGCAAGAGAGCTGCTCGTAAGGGTAAAAACCCCCAGACAGGTGCAACTGTTAATATTCCCGCGGCAAAGGTTCCCGCTTTCAAAGCTGGTAAAGGCCTTAAAGACGCAGTTAAATAATTATATCAATATAAAAACCGGCGGTTCCGCAGAGAACCGCCGGTTTTATTTTGTGAATATTAATATATTTATTTAGTATATGTTTTGTCTGAACGAATGTGCATGGCATATAGCAACCGCAAGCGCATCCGCAGTATCGTCGGGTTTCGGAACGGAGGGGAGCCCCAAAAGCGTTTTCATCATCTGCTGAACCTGATGCTTGTCTGCGCGTCCGTATCCCGTCACAGCCTGCTTTATCTGAAGCGGAGTGTATTCGTATATGGGTATGCCTGCCTGCTCTGCGGCAAGAAGCAAAACACCGCGAGCATGACCCACTGCTATCGCTGTTTTAACGTTTGTGTTGAAAAATAGTTCTTCTATGGATAAATATTCCGGTTTGTGTATATTTATTAATTGTGTTGTTTTATCGTATATTTGTTTTAAACGCTGTGGAAACGGCGTGTCCTTATCTGTGAGAATAGCTCCGTAATCTATGGTTTTAAAGTGATTTTGGTTATATTCAATTACTCCGTACCCTACAATGGCATACCCTGGGTCTATGCCTAAAATTTTCATAAATTTACCCCGCAAATTAAATATTTTGCATAAAATTGCATAAATTACAAAAAAACTCTTTACTTTTTTATATTATAGCATTAAAATAGTAGTAAATCAACATAAATTTATAAGGAGTTGTATATATTATGGCAAAAGAAAAAGTTGTACTTGCATATTCCGGAGGCCTTGATACTTCCATCATTATCCCGTGGCTTAAAGAAAACTACGATTATGAAGTTATTGCCGTTTGCGGCGACGTTGGTCAAGGTAAAGAAACTGAGGGACTCGAAGAAAAGGCTCTTAAAACTGGCGCTTCAAAGCTTTACATAGAGGATTTAAGAGACGAATACGTAAAAGATTATATTTATCCCACGCTTAAAGCAGGAGCCGTTTATGAAGGAAAATACTTACTCGGCACATCGCACGCGCGTCCCTGCATTGCAAAGCGCCTCGTTGAAATAGCAGAAAAAGAAGGCGCAACAGCTATTTGTCACGGATGTACAGGCAAGGGTAATGACCAGGTGCGTTTTGAGCTTACAATAAAGGCTCTTGCTCCGCAGATGAAGATTATAGCTCCCTGGAGGATTTGGGACATTAAATCACGTGAAGACGAAATCGAATACGCTGCGGCACGCGGTATTCCGGTTCCCGTAACAAAAGAGGATAACTACTCAATGGACAGAAACATCTGGCATTTAAGCCATGAGGGAATGGACCTTGAAGATCCTGCGAATGAACCGAATTACGATAAGATATTAAAGCTCATGGTATCGCCCGATAAAGCTCCCGATAAAGCTACATACGTTACTATTGACTTTGAAAAGGGTGAACCTGTAGCTGTTGACGGTAAGAAAATGAAACCCGTTGAACTCGTTGAATACTTAAATAAAGTTGCGGGCGAAAACGGCGTTGGTATCGCAGATATAGTTGAAAACAGACTTGTCGGCATGAAGTCAAGAGGTGTTTATGAAACTCCTGCAGGCACGGTTTTATATTATGCTCACCGCGAACTCGAGTATATTACGCTTGACAAGCAGACGATGCATTATAAAGATGAAGCGGCAATTAAATTCGGCGAGATCGTTTATGACGGCCAGTGGTTTACACCGCTTCGCGAAGCGCTTTCGGCTTTTGTTGACAAAACACAGGAAACAGTTACGGGCAGTGTTAAACTCCGTCTTTACAAAGGCAACGTTATGTCTGCGGGCGTAACATCTCCGTATTCGCTTTACGATGAGGATATTGCAACATTCTCCGAAGACGAAGTTTATGACCAGAAAGACAGCGCAGGCTTTATTAATCTTTTCGGTCTCCCGATTAAGGTTCGCGCGATGATGATGAGAAAAAATAAAGAAAACAAATAAAGCATTTAAGATAGATTGGAGAAACCGATATGAAAATGTGGGGCGGCAGATTTCAGAAAAGTACTGATGCGGCCGTAGATGATTTCAATTCGTCGATAAGATTTGATAAAAGACTGTACAGACAGGATATTATGGGCAGTATTGCACATGCTAAAATGCTCGGCAAACAAAACATAATATCTCAAAACGACGCTGAGCTTATCTGCAAAACCTTGCTTGAAATACTCAGTGATATAGAAAACGGTGAAGTTAATTTTTTGGTTGACGCCGAAGATATACACATGAACATTGAAAAAATCCTGACGGACAGGATAGGCGAAACGGGAAAGCGCCTTCATACAGGCAGAAGCCGCAACGATCAGGTTGCGCTTGATTTGCGCATGTATATGAAAGACGCCATCGATGAAATGTCAAAAGAGATTTCACGTCTTACTTCCTCGCTGATCGGCATAGCGGAAGAGAATACGGAAACCGTTATGCCCGGATATACGCATCTCCAGAAGGCGCAGCCCATAACTTTCGCACACCATATAATGGCATATGTTCAGATGTTTCTGCGTGACCTTGACAGGCTTTCGGACTGTAAAAAAAGAACCGACGTTATGCCGCTTGGCAGCGGCGCTTTGGCAGGTACTACATATCCGCTTGACAGATTTTCAGTAGCCGCCGAACTTGGCTTTTCGGCAGTTACGGAAAACTCACTGGACGGCGTTAGTGACCGTGATTTTGCGCTTGAAGCTGCGTTTTGCATGTCTGTTATAATGATGCACATGAGCAGATTTTCCGAAGAACTTATTCTATGGAGCAGCAACGAGTTTTCTTTTGTTGAAATGGATGACGCGTATTCTACGGGAAGCAGCATAATGCCGCAAAAGAAAAACCCCGATGTTGCGGAGCTTATACGCGGCAAAACGGGAAGAGTTTACGGCTCTCTTATGGGTCTTCTAACTATGATGAAAGGCATACCGCTTGCATATAATAAAGATATGCAGGAGGACAAAGAACAGCTCTTTGATGCACTTGATACCGTGCTTTTGTGTGTTCCTGTATTCAGAAAAATGATAGAAACAATGAAGATAAACAAAAACGTTATGCGCCGCGGCGCAAACGGCGGCTATACAAACGCAACCGATGCTGCGGACTATCTTGTTAAACGCGGTATGGCGTTCCGTGATGCGCACGAAGTTATCGGCAAACTTGTTTTCTATTCGATAAGTCAGGGAAAAGCGCTTGATGAGCTTTCTATGGAAGAGTTTAAGGAGTTTTCCGGTGTTTTTGATAGTGATATATACGATGCAATAAGTGTTGAAACGTGCGTTTCTCAGCGTAATATTTACGGAGCTCCCGCAAAGGATGCTGTTGAAACGGCGATAAAAAATGCCAAAAAGTCACTTGAGGCTTTTAAGAAGTAAGCGCGGATATATCGTCAGATGAAATATTACTGTGTACGGCACGGTTTATTCCGTCCGTCACAACTTTTGATACACGCTCTGCAGATGCGTCAATCTCCTTTGGAGTAACAAAAAGCGGTTTATCGCTTAAGACGCTTCTTATGAGCGTGTATTTTTCTTCTCTGTCCACGTTTTTTAAAACATGGTAAAAATCCTCATCGCTTTTGCACTCCGAGAGCAGAACGTCAATCACGCCGTCTATTGCGTCGTTTGCTATGGTGGCGGCGTCAACAACCATGGGAACACCTATTGCAATTACCGGTATACCTAATGTTTCTGAGTCAATGGCACTGTTTCGAAGACCTATACCGCTGCCGGGACTGATTCCCGTATCTGTAATCTGAATTGTAGTGCACACTCTTTCGGTCTTTCGCGAAGCAAGAGAGTCGATAACAATCACGCTTTCCGGTCTAACGTGCTCGCAAACTCCTTTTATTATCTCTGCAGTTTCAATGCCCGTGATACCCAAAACGCCGGGAGACAGAGCACAGAGGGGGGAAAGGTTTTCAGTAAAACTTGCCATAGGTTCCGAAAAAAGGTGACGGGTTACGAGAAGACCGGATACAACGCGCGGACCGAGAGAATCTGCAGTTATATCTTTGTTGCCGAGCCCCACTGCAAGCGTTGTTTTACCTTTCAAATCGCCCAAAAGAAATGAAAGTTCATCTTTTAATGCCGAAGCGGCTCTTTCGGGAATATCCGGATTGTGTTCTGTAAGTGACGGTGCTTCAATTGTAATATATGTTCCTTTTCTTTTCCCTAAAGCTTTTTCGCCTTTTTCATCTGTTATCTTTACGCGTGTTATTTTTAGGTTTTCATCGCCGTATTCTGTTGTTTCTATACCTTCGAGGTTGCTTGTAACCCCGTTTTCGTTTATTATTTCCCTGGCTTCCAACGCCAAGTCTGTTCTAAAGCTGAAAATAAGAAATCACCCCATAAAAAAATAACTCAAAGCTATTTTTCTAAGCTTTGAGTTATTTTATTCATGTAATGAAAATATCTTTATTTTAAATCAGATGTACAAGCAGGGCACTTTGTAGCCTTAATCGGAATGGTGCTGCAGCAGTAAGGACATGTTTTTTCTGTCTTTTCTTCTTCTTTTTCTTCATCTTTTTTAACGAGCGTTGAGGCTTTGTTTATTGCTTTAATAATACAGAAAATAACAAACGCCATGATAATGAAATTGATAACTGCTGTTATGAAATTGCCGTAAGCAAGGTCAATTCCTGCAATGTTTACCGACAAATCTTTAAAATCGCACTTAAATATAAGACCTATAAGAGGCGAGATGATGTCGCCGACGAAAGAATCTACGATAGCTTTGAAAGCAGCACCGATAATAACGCCGACAGCGAGGTCCATTGCGTTGCCTTTTAAGGCAAACTCTTTAAATTCTTTGAAAAACTTTTTCATTTGTATACTCCTTCCGCTTTAACAAATTTTTAAATATTATATCACACCTGTTATGAGAATACAATATTTTCTTTACAAAAACTTATATATATGCTAAAATCTATATTGATAAGGAGTGATAAAAGTGCTTTTTAAAAATATAACGGTTGTTGATGCAAATTTTGATGTCAAAAATAATATTTACTTGGGAACTGAAGGTAAATACATAACATATATAGGCGGCAAAGAGCCCCAAAACGCGGAAAAGTTCGGTAAAGTGTATGACGGTGCGGGAAAGGTAATAATTCCTGCCTTTTACAATGCACATTCGCACGCTTCCATGAACCTTATGCGCGGTTATGCGGAGAATCTGAGTCTTATGAATTGGCTTTTTGATAAGATTTTCCCGTTTGAGGCATGCCTTACAGATAACGATATTTACTATTCAACGCTCTTAAGCGTTGCGGAAATGCTCCGCTACGGTATTGTCGGCACAACGGATATGTATATGAAGTGGCAAGCGCTTGGCCGCGCGTTTTTGGACGGCGGAGTAAAGGCAAATTTCTCAGTGGGCTGCACATGTCCCGAAGACAAAAGCTTTTATGATATTAAAGACTATCAAGATACGCTTCAAATGATAAGTGAATTTGACGGCGCGGGTGACGGCAGACTTATACCTGAGTTTTCGCTTCATGCCGAATATACTTCAACAGAGCGTATAGCTACAGAGCTTGCCGCGGAAGCAAAAAAAGCAGGAAGCCGCATACATGTGCACGTGTCGGAAACAAAAAGTGAAGTTGAAGAGTGCAAAAAGCGTCACGGAGGCAAAAGTCCTGTGCGCTATCTCGCTGACTGCGGCATTTTCGATGTGCCCGCAACTGCTGCACACTGCGTATGGATAGACGATGACGACATGGAGATTTTAAAGGAAAAGAAAGTAAGCGTTGCAACATGCCCGAAGAGCAATTTAAAGCTCGCAAGCGGCATTTGTCCGACGGCAAGGCTTATTAAAAAAGGCGTAAATGTTGCAATCGGCACAGACAGCGTTGCCAGCAACAACAATCTTAATATGATAGAAGAAATGAGATTTTTCAATCTCCTTCAAAAAGGCATAAATAACGACCCGTGTCTTATAACTCCGAAAGAGACGCTTTACGCCGCAACGCGCGCCGGCGCGCTTTCGCAGGGCAGGGAAGACACAGGCCTTTTAAAAGAAGGCTTCAAAGCGGATTTGACGGTGATATCAACCGAAAAAATATACATGAAGCCCACACACGATATTCTAAATAATATAATATACTCATCAGACGGCGCAGACGTTATAATGACAGTCTGTGACGGCGAGGTTCTTTATGAAAACGGAGAATATAAAAAACTTGATATTGAGAAAATCACGGCGGAAGCGGAAAAAACAAGAATCAGAATTTTAGGAGAATTGGAGGATAAATAATATCCTCCTTTTTTTCTGTGCATACCGAGATCGAATACCCCGAAAATTCGTACGTGTAAACGTTTTTAATCTTGTTCATTGGCGTTTTGGCTGCGGGGAATAAGCCCATACCCGTCATTTTGCCGTAGCTTTCGAGTCGGGTAAACATTGAAAAAAACTTATGGATATCAATGTCCTTTAAATCTCTGTCGTCAAAAAGCCTTTCGGAAACGGAAAGGTTTTGGTTTTCGTCAATCTTTTCGATATCCGCGCCGACTTCGTTTCCGGCGACAGCGATTAAAACGTATTTGTCCGAATGTGAAAGAGAAAAATTGATGCCGTCTGCATATGGCTTTCCGTTGTTGCCGCGTTTGATTTCCGTATCCGGTGCCAAGCCGCTTGAAATCAAAGCATGGCGAAGCAGCAGACCTGCGCCGAGCAGCTGCTTTTTTTTGAGTGGCAGAACCGCTTTTTTAATCCTTTCTCTGCGATCTGCGCTTATCATATTCAGAAGCTTTTTATCATCCGTGTCTATATACGAAATATCGGTTAAATAAAGTGTAATCATACTCAAATAGTATATCATGCGAAGCAAATTGTCAATAGCTCTTGAAAAAATAGGACATGTGATATATAATATCAAATTGAATTAAGAAAAAGAGGTATAGAAATGTATTTAATAGCAGGGCTCGGTAACCCGGGCGAAAAGTATAAATATACAAGGCATAACGTAGGCTTTATGACGATAGACTATTTAAGCGCTGTTCACGGCATAAAAGTCAAAAAGATTAAATTCCGTGCTCTTATCGGAGAGGGCATGATAGGAGGCGAGAAAGTGCTTTTGGCAAAGCCGTCAACGTTTATGAATTTAAGCGGTGAGAGCATAGCGCCCATGGCGGAATATTTTAAGATACCGAAAGATAAAATAATAGTAATTTATGACGATGTTGCGCTTCCCACGGGAAAGCTCAGAATAAGACCATCCGGCAGCGACGGCGGGCATAACGGTATGAAGTCTGTCATATATATGCTGGAGACGGAAAAGTTTCCCAGAATACGCATAGGCATAGGCAATACGGGCGAGATACCGATGGCGGACTTTGTTACAGGAACGTTCTCGAAAGAAGACGGAGAAAAAGTAACTTCATGCATAAAGCAAACCGATAAAATAATTTCAGAAATTATAGAAAACGGTGTGGAAAGCGCTATGAATAAGTTTAATGGGATGTCTTATTAAGTATGAAACAGTTTTTTGAGGTGTTAAATGAATATGACAGCTATAAAAAGCTCAAAGAAATAATTAGCGCCGGTACACAGGCTGCCGTAGGCATTACCGGTGCGGCGGAGATTTCAAAAGCGCATATTTTATCCGCCTTGAAATATGATTTGGGCAAGCAGATAGCTGTTATAGTGCCGTCAGAACTTGAAGCGAGAAAGCTTCGAAGCGAATTCGAAATGTTCGGAGACGCATCTGCGGTACAGCTTTCGCCTGCCGATATTACCGTTGAAGACGCGTTTGGTGAGAGCTTTGATTTGCATGGCGCCAGGATAGAAGCGTTAAACGGGATCAGAAACGGTGCGACAACGGTTATGAGCGCCGCCTCCTTAATGTGCTGTGTAATGCCGAAAAAGGATTTTGATTCGTCTGTTTTAAAACTAAAGGTCGGCAGTGTTCAAAGTGATATCGCAAAGGTATTGACCGGTATGGGCTATGAGCGCACTGCCGAGGTTTGCGGAGCCGGGCAGTTCTCGGTGCGCGGTGGAATTGCGGATATATTCCCGCCCGGGACGGACGCACCTTTGAGAGTGGAATTTTTTGATGACGAGGTTGACAGCATAAGGCTTTTTGACGTTAAAACGCAGGTTTCAACAGAAAATATTGACGAAGCAGAGATTATACCGGCAAATGCGGATAAAGGCACGGGAAACGTTTTGGAATACTTTAAGGCTGACAACACAATATTTGTGTTAGACGAGCCGAGAAGAGTAATTGACAGTGCGTCGCGCTTTGCACAGGACATAGAAGAAAAAATATCGGCAGCCGTTATGGGCGGCAAAAAGATAAAAGAATTTCCTGTTTTTGATTTTGATAAAGCACTTGAAACCATGAAGCGGGGCACTCTTCTCGGAATGGGTGCCATTTCGTGCGTTTGCGAGGGTTTTTTGCCGCAAAACACGCTTGATTTTACAGTAAAGATTTTGTCTTCGTATTCGGGCAAAACGGATGTTTTGGCAGAAGACACATTATATTGGCAAAAGCAGGATTACAGAATATTTGTAATGGCGGGCAGCAGCAGTAAAGCGCGCGGCATTGCAGAAATATTTAAAGACAATAAGATCAAATATAAGCTTTTAAAAGAAAACGAAGAGGTCCTGCCTAAAACAGCGGGGATATACGCTCTGCCTCTTTCAAAAAGCTTTGAGTATCCGCTTTGTAAAACCGTGTTTTTGAGTGGTACGGATGTTTTTACCGAAAGACAAAAGAGAAAACACAGAAGCGCGGATGCGGGCAAAGCAATACGCAGTTTTGATGAACTCGCAATAGGCGACTATGTTGTTCACATATCTCACGGTATAGGCCGTTTTGAAGAGCTTGTAACCATGACGGTTGACGGTTCCCAGAGAGATTATCTCAAAATAGCATACCAGGGTGCGGATGTTTTGTATGTACCTGTAAACCAGCTTAACATGCTTTATAAATATTCGCACGCCGGTGACGATACGCCTGCGCCCAAAATAAACAGGCTCGGCGGTACTGCGTGGCAGAATACTACCGCAAAAGTTAAAAGCAGTGCGAAGAAACTTGCGATAAAGCTTTTGGATCTGTATGCGGAACGCAGCCGCATACGCGGTCACGCATTTGCAAAAGACACACCGTGGCAAATGCAGTTTGAAGACGAATTTCCTTATGAGGAAACGCCGGACCAGCTCAAAAGCACCGATGAAATTAAGCGTGATATGGAAAGCGAAAGACCTATGGACAGACTGCTTTGCGGAGATGTAGGCTTCGGCAAAACGGAAGTTGCAGTGCGTGCGGCGTTTAAATGCGTTATGGACGGATGCCAATGCGCATACCTTGTTCCGACTACGATTCTCGCATCGCAGCATTTTTCCGGATTTGTTGAGAGAATGAAAAGCTTTCCGGTAAGTATAGAGATGCTGTCGCGTTTCCGTACACGCGCTCAGCAAAAAGAAATATTGGAAAAACTTAAAAATGGCGAGATAGATATAATAATCGGAACGCACCGACTTTTAGGTGATGATGTTGAATTTAAAAAACTCGGTCTTTTAATAGTTGACGAAGAACAGCGCTTCGGTGTGGGCCACAAAGAGAAAATAAAGAACCTAAAGCGCGGCATAGATGTTCTCACGCTTACTGCAACGCCGATACCCAGAACGCTTAACATGGCTATGAGTGGCATACGCGATATGAGCGTTATTACGATGCCGCCCGAGGACAGACATTCTGTGCAGACTTATGTTTTAGAGCACAGCGATGATATTATTGCGTCAGCCATACGCCGTGAAATATCGAGAAGCGGCCAGGTGTATTATGTATACAACCGCGTTGCCGGCATCTACACAAAGGCAGAAAAAATAAAAAAACTTTTGCCGGGCGTAAACGTTGCGGTTGCTCACGGACAGATGAATGAGCGTGAGCTTGAAAAGATAATGCTTAAGGTATTGTCTGGCGAGGTACAGGTTCTCGTTTGCACAACAATAATAGAAACAGGTATTGATATACCCAATGTTAATACAATAATAATTGAAAACGCCGATTGTATGGGGCTTTCACAGCTATATCAGCTGAGGGGAAGAGTTGGACGTTCGGCGAGAGTTGCGTATGCTTATCTTACTTTCCGCAGGGATAAGGCACTTTCCGAGGTGTCCGAAAAAAGGCTTGTGGCCATAAAGGAATTTACTCAACTCGGCGCCGGCTTTAAAATAGCTCTGCGTGATCTTGAAATACGCGGCGCAGGCGATATTTTCGGGCCTGAGCAGCATGGCTTTATGTCAAGCGTAGGTTATGATATGTATATGCGTCTGCTCGGAGAAGCTATATCAGAGACCAAAGGCGGTATGCAGAAGAAGACAGAGTCTGTTATTGATATCTCGGTCGACGCAGGTATTCCGGAAGATTATATATCCGATACGCGCCTGAGACTTGAAATATACCGTGAAATCGCAGATGTTGAGAGTGAAGACGATAAAATGCGCGTTATTGATGAAATATGCGACAGGTTCGGAGATATTCCCGATAAAACGCTCATGCTTCTTGATGTTTCAATGCTCAGAGTTTACGCGGCAGAAGTCGGAGTGCGTGATATTTCTGGTGACAGCAGCAGAATTGTTCTTAAAATTGATGAAAACAACGCTCCGTCTGCGGAAGGGATAGCAAATCTGATAGAAAAACACAAGCATAATATCATGTTCAGTGCGGGCGAAAACCCTTATATTACGGTAAAAATCGACTCAAAGTCTCAAAAAGAAACAATAAATATAATAAAAAATATGTTAAAAGACTTGAAAGTTCACGGAAATTAGTGTATTATATTAATATTAGTGTAAAAAATCATATTGACAAAGGAGTAATAACAATGAAAAAGATTTGTGCAATGATTATGGCGGCTGCATTGCTTTTAACGCTTTGTGCCTGCAATATTAAAGACGTTACAAAGATAGTAACTGTCGGAGGCGAATCAATCAGCAAAGGTGAGTTTAATTTTTATCTTCAGCAGGCTAAAAGCCAGACTGTAAGCAAAGCTCAGCAGGACAATCAGACGCTTTCGATGGATTCTCCGGCTGAAACATGGGATTCAGTTATGGTAGACGGCAAAACAGCTAAAGAGTATGCTATTGACTTGGCTAAAGACAATGCAAAAAAAGTACTCGTTTTAAAAGCTAAAGCTGTTGCAGACGGAATAACGCTTACAGAAGAAGACAAGGATAATCTCAAAAAACAGCGCCAGCAGATTATTGAACAGCTCGGCGGCGGCAGATATTCTTATGAGCAAACTTTTGCTGAAGCCGGATATGCTCTTGATGATATTGAAAAGATTCTTGAGAACGAATTATATGCATCAAAAATTCAGAACAAGTATTTGAGTGATGAAATAGAAGCTCCCGCAGATGAGACGGACGCGGAGGAAGAAGCAAAAGAAGAAACAAAGGATAATGATGACGAAGAAGCAGCTGAGTCGGAAGAAACAGAAGAAGCAGCAGAAGATGTTGTAAAAGACGAAGCACCTAAAACAGTAGAAAATCCTGATGCGATCAAAGTAACTGATGAACAGGCTCTTGAAAGCTATAAAAAAGACTACGTATATGTTAAACATATTTTGATTTCAAATACAAAGACAGAAGAAGCTGCACCCGAAGATACAGAAGCAGAGGCTGATGCAGCTGCTGAGACAGGGGAAGCAGCAGATGAACCTGCCGAGACAGAAGAAACTGCGGAAACAGAAGATACCGAAACGGCAGAAGAGCTTGATGAACAGGCTAAAGCAAAAGCTGAAGATCTTATTAAACAGCTTGAAGGCGGAGCTGATTTTGATAAGCTCATGAAAGAAAACTCAGACGACAAAAACAGCGAAACAGGCGAAGTAAACGGTTTGGAAGGTTATATTTTCACAAAGGGTGAGATGGTATCCGAATTTGAAGAAGCAGCTTTTGCTCTTGAAGTGGGCGGTATGACAAAAGAGCCCGTAAAGACAAGCTATGGTTACCACATTATTAAAAGACTAGAGCTTCCCGAAAGCGGAGATCTTTTTGAACAGACATTAGAGGGTGCAAAAGACAAGGTTAAAAGTGACCTCTGGGATTCCATGGTTGAACAGTGGGCAGAAGAATTCGGAGTAACATATAACGACAGAGCAATTTCAAAGATTAAATTTTAATTCATAGGGGGAAATTTTCGTGTCAGGCCATTCCAAATGGAGTAACATAAAACATAAAAAAGAAAAAAGCGATAGCCAGAGAGCTAAGATATTTACAAAAATCGGCAGAGAGATTTCCGTTATCGTTAAAGCCGGCGGACCGGATCCGGAAGTAAACTCGAAACTCAAGGATGTTATTGTTAAAGCACGTGCAAACAACATGCCAAACGATAATATTCAGCGCTGTATTAAAAAAGCCGCAGGTGAAATGAGTGGCGATAATTATGAAGAAATAATATACGAAGGTTACGGTCCCGGCGGAGTTGCAGTAATAGTTGAAACTCTTACGGACAACAGAAACCGCACAGCAGGTGATATGAGACATTATTTTGACAAGTGCGGCGGCAATCTCGGACAAAGCGGCTGTGTAACTTTCATGTTTGATAAGAAAGGAATTATCCTTATATCAAAGGAAGGACAGGACGAAGATACAGTTATGATGGACGCGCTTGACTGCGGCGCGGATGATTTCAGCGGTGAAGAAGATGAGATTTTCGAGATCTCAACATCTCCCGAAGCTTTCGGCGCGGTTTCAAGTGCGCTTGAAGAAAAAGGATACAAATTTGAATCTGCTGAGATTATGAGAATACCTCAAACGACAACTACGTTGACAGATGAAGATATGCTTAAAAATATGAGAAAACTCATTGACATGCTCGATGATAATGATGACGTTCAAAACGTTTATCACAATTGCGAGCTGCCGGACGATGAAGACTAAATGGTGTTTTCTTGAATTGCCTGCTATATTAAATATTAAAATTGGTTTGGCTGTCTTGCTGTAAAGCGGACAGCCGTTTTTTTATTTGCTTTTACAGTAATTATGTTTTGTATGCAGATGATAAATTTTGACGGCAACAACATGCCAAAAACCTTATTCTGTTTACAAAATAGCTTATTTAAAATACATTTTTACATGTACAATGCATTTGTCATGTAGTATAATAATTATATAAAAACAACAATGATATAATGATTAGTAAAATGTTGCTTTAGCAAGATATCCAAAAAAAACGGATTATTAATTAAAATATTGCACAGCCCGGGTTTAAAAAAGTACCGGGGCGTATGAGGTATAGAATTGATTAAAGTTGTAATTGCTGAAAACAATACCGAAATGTATAAACGCATGACGGAATGTATCGACCGCACAAGATTTGGAATAGAACTTGCCGCCTCGTTCCTCAACGGCCGTGACGCATTGGGGTTTTTGAAAAATAACGATGCAGATATACTTGTAACCGATATTAAAATGCCGCTGATGGACGGATTTGAACTTATTTCAAACGCAAAGAAATTCAAGCCGGATCTCGGGATAATTGTTCTTAGCGGTATCGATAATTTTAAAACAGTAAAAAAAGCTTTTAAACTCGGCGTTGATGATTATGTTCTTAAAAAAGAATTCAATCCCGGTTCGTTTCTGCAGTTAATAAAAGAAGTTTATGACCAAAAGCAGAACGTAGCGGGGACAGACAAGCTCAGTGTTAACATGAAGGAATATACACTCCGCCAGTTTTTTTGGTCTGATACCCAATTGAGAAATAAGAAGAAAGAGCATCATTTAGCGCCCGAAGCCGTGTACAGAGTTGCGATTTTGAAATTGTCAAATTACGAAACGGTTGTAAGAGCAGGGTGGAGCATGGAAAAAGAGCTTATGAAGTTCGGCCTTTCAAACTGTATCGCGGAAACGCTTGACAATTACGGATTCGGCGACTTTTTCTTTAACACTTACGATGAAGTCGTATTTTTATTTAAGGAAAAAGAGAACTCATGCGCAGAGATACGTAAAATTTTTTCGGATATTTTTTCTTTTCTGTCCCAGAGGTTTGGTATAATAGCGACCGGAGTTCTGTTTGATACAAAGGATTTGCCGGACCATAAGGAACAGTATTATATATTAAACCGTATGCTGGCGTATTCTTTCATATTCGGAAACGGCATTCTGCTGTCGGTAGATAAAATCAACGGTTATAAAGATGAACCTGAGCTTTCCGGCGTTTCCGAAAGAATTGAAGTTGATTTGCTTAATATGGATCTTGCTTCATTCGGCGCGGAGATAAAGAATATTGAAACGATAAAGCCTGCTTATGAGTATATTTTCGGTATAAAAGATATTTATGTGAGAGTAATTAAAAAGCTCATTAAAATATTGAGAAACTACGAGATGCCGGCTTCTTTGGTTAATCTCGGTGAGATTAATATGGAGTGTACATCTGTGTCTGAACTTAACAAGATTATATTTGAGGAGTGTTCTGCGCTTTCAAAAAGTATAGAATACTCCGATGTTGCAATTGTTCAGGTTCAAAACTATATCAAGGAGCACTATTCGTCTGCCATAAATCTTCAGTTTCTGGCAAAAGAGTTTCTTTTCAGTTATACCGATTTAAGCAGACGCTTTAAAAAAGCTGCCGGCATGAGTTTTTCGGAGTTTTTAAACGACGTTCGCCTTACAGAGGCCATGAAACTTATCAAAACGACCG
Organism: Clostridia bacterium; assembly: GCA_017620205.1. Classification (GTDB taxonomy): domain Bacteria; phylum Bacillota; class Clostridia; order UMGS1883; family UMGS1540; genus UMGS1540. The sequence continues at coordinate 102,132 of JAFZQX010000003.1, forward strand.
ATTACATGTGTTCAAAGATAGCTTTTGTTGTCGGGTATAAGAATTATGAGTGTTTCAGCCGTGCTTTTAAGAATAAATACGGTAAAGCACCTAATGAGGTTAGGAAAGAGAATAAACTATAGAGTTAATAAAAAGCCTATAGAAACAATTACATAAATTTCGTATCGGTTCGTTGTGCAAAGCGCCGAAAATACCATTTTAAAAGGGTTTGTGACTATTATCCTAAAAAAAATATTGTTTATATGGCAAAATAAACAAATAGAAAATGGCGTTTTAGTACCGTGAAATTACAGTTTTTCGTGGTAAAAATCGCACTGTTAGTGCATATTTGGCAAAAAATATCAAGTTTTCGCAAATTTAATCATGGTTATTTAAACTTATATATTTTATAATAAAAAATAATAGGTGAAAATTAGACTAGAGTTAGTATGACATTTTTTGGAAGGAGAAAAACATGGGTAAAGAACAGAAATTCAAGGCAGAGAACCTTGAAAAAAACGCACAGACCAAGACAGAAAATTTGGTCGAAAATGTAACCGAAAAAGAAGTTGCTCTTAAAAATGCAGCCGCAGAAAAAGAGGCACCGGCTGTATCAACCGTCAGAAAGACTTCTGCCGGAGCATACTTCAAAAAACACAGAGCAACTTATTTATTCCTGCTTCCGGGAATTATTTGTTGCCTGATTTTCCACTATCTGCCTCTTGCCGGATTATCGATGGCGTTTATGAAAGTTGATATTCTGGATCTTTTCCACAGTCCCTGGATAGGACTTGAAAACTTTAAAAAGATTATCTCCATGCCGGACTTTACAAAAGCGATTTTCAACACCGCATGGCTCGGTTTTCTTAATATTATTATTAAGTTTCCCGCGCCTATAATATTTGCGCTTCTTTTGAATGAGCTTAAGGACGGTATCGGAAAAAGGTTTACTCAGACAGTAAGTTATCTTCCTTATTTTATTTCAACAATAGCTGTCGTAGGTCTTGCAGTTACGCTGTTTAGCTCAGACGGTATAGTAAATGAAATAAGATCATACTTCAAGCCAAACGAGGAACCGATGTATTATTTGCTTGAACAGAAATGCTTTGTTCCAATGAACGTTGGACTTGTTGTTTGGAAAAACCTCGGTTGGAGCTCGGTTATTTACCTTGCAACAATCTCAGGTATCGATGCTGCTCTTTATGAGGCCGCTATTATAGACGGTGCCGGAAGGTTTAAACAATGTTTACATATTACAATTCCTTCTATTATAGGAACAGTTATCATTCTTCTCATTCTTGAAATAGGTAACCTCTTTAAGACAAACTTCGATATTATCTACGGTTTGCAGAACTCGGCAATAGATTATGAAGTAATTTCAACAATGGTATACAAAAAAGGTATTCAGGGCAGTCAGTACGGAATTGCAACCGCACTCAGCTTGATGGAAGGCCTTATGAGCCTTGTGCTTGTTCTTGCAACCAACTTTATTTCGAAGAGATTAAACGATACTTCGCTTATCTAAGGCGGAATGTAGACAGAATACTGATTCATGTACAGAAAGGATATAATTTGTTATGAAAAGAATATACGGATATCTGCTTTTGGCGATTTCTCTTGCAGCTGCTTTTTACGGCCTTAAAACAAATGCATGGAGAGACGCTCTTATAAGCACAAATCCCGCCGCACACTACGGCGCGATATTTGCAGCAATAGCTGTTGTAGCATTAATAATAGTAGCCATCTCAATGGCAGATATAATCAAAATAAATAAACTGCGCAATGAAGGCAACGGATAAAGAGTATTTAAAATGTTTGTAATCTTGTTTATGCTCTTTATTGTAGCACTCACACTTTTCCCGTATCTTAACGTTTTGGCAAAAGCGTTTAACGACAGCGCGGACGCGGCTAAAGGCGGTATTAAGCTTTGGCCGAGAAAGTTCACGCTTGAAAACTTCAAACAGATGCTCAGTGATAAAAATATTTATCATGCGCTTTATATTACTGTAGCGAGAGTTGTGCTTGTAACAATAGGCGCCCTGCTCGTTCAGTTTATGACCGCATACGCTTTGACGCGTAAGCTTAAAGGTACGGCTCTGTTTAATATCTTCTTCCTTATCCCGATGTTTATAACGGGCGGTACGATGGCTTCGTTCGTGCTTTATAAATACATTGGTCTTTTGAATAATTTCTGGGTTTACGTTTTACCCGGTTTGTTTACCTTCTATAATGTTATAGTAATCAGATCATATATACAGACAAGTATTCCGGAGAGTATTATAGAAGCTGCTCATATAGACGGAATTTCGGAACTTGGTTTGTTCTTTAAAATAATACTTCCTCTTTCGAAGCCTATTCTCGCAACAGTAGCTCTTTGGGTTATGGTTGCTAACTGGAACGACTGGACAACTACTCTTTACTTCGCTTCCAGAAATAAAGACCTCGAGACGCTGCAGTATAAATTGATGCAGACAATTCAAAAGAGCGCACAGCTGCAGAAGGACATAAAGGCCGCACTTATTGAAGGCGGCGACGTTGAAGCTGCTAAGAAAGCTGCTTCTAAGAACATTCCGCCGGAAACTATGAAATCCACACAGATTATTATAGTTACTGTTCCGATTATCATGGTTTATCCGTTCATCCAGAAATACTTTACAAAAGGTATTACATTGGGTGCTGTTAAAGGTTAATAATTTAAATTTGTATATTTTAATGGAGGTATAGTTATGAAAAAATTAATTGCGTTGTTACTTAGTGTAGGTATTTTGATGAGTTTTTCCGGCTGCGGAAAGAAAAAGATGCTCGGTGACGAGCCCAGCGCGGGATTACCGATGAATTTCAATGAAGAAGCAGATAATTATGATATTATAGACGATATGCCCGACTATACCGGCGACAATCTTGACCTTGTTGTTTGGTACGGTTACGGCACAGGCGAAAAATATAAAGATTCATTAGCAACAGACGATAAATTCCGTGACGAAATAGAAAGAGTTACAGGCGTTCGTCTCAGCGATGAATCTTATGACAACAACGGTAAAACAGCCGATCAGCTTATTTCGGAAATGGCTGCAAGCGAAGATTTCCCGCAGGTTGCTATGGGTATCGAAACTTCCGCTGCAGACAAATTCATAGAAAAAGATATGCTTTTTGACTTGTCTGAGTATATTCCGAAGTATATGCCGCACTACTGGAAAATCATAAGCGAAAACCCCGATATTATGAGACAGTGGGAAAACACACAGCCTGAAAAAGGTACGTTCTACTTAAAACGTTTCCACAACAGAGCGTTCCAGTTTACAGATCCCGAAGGTTATGAAGCAGGCGACTATTCCAGACTTGTTCAGCCTGTAGATTCCCGCAATTGGGTTTGGGTAAGAGACGATATTCTCAAACAGATTTACCCCAATGCTAAAACACAAAAAGAAATAAAGGCTATTTACGAAGCAAACGGCGCTTATACAAAAGAAGATATGAGCGATGTTACAATCAAGAGCAGTGAAGAATTTAAACAGCTCCTTGAAAAAATAAACGCGCTTAACATTACCGAAAACGGTAAGAAAGTATGGCCTTTCTATACAAGAGAAGGCGTTGAAGATTACTTCAATCTCTTCACAATGTTCGGCACAACTCTTGCCGGCGCAGGAACAGGCGGAGATGTTGTAAGTGACTATACATATTTTGACGGCAACCGTGACGAAATAGTAGTTACGGCAGAACAGCCCTGGTTTAAAGATCTTTGCAAATACTTTAACGGTTTATACAGAGAAGGTCTTGCTTCAAAAGACGCTATTGCAGATGATGAAACAACATTCAACTCAAAGCTTAAAAACGGTGAATATGCAGTTATTTACGGCTACGATATGCCTCCTACGGACGAAGAGCTTGAAGCGGCAGGCAAAAACTTCTCATACAGAAAAGTTATGATTGACATTCCCTGTGATTACAACGAATTTGTTCGCAGAAACGATAACAAAAACGCATTTGATTCATATAACATGGTATTCTTCAAAACAAGCATGACAGGTACGCAGCTTGAACAGGCTCTCCGCTTTATTGACTTCTTCTATACAGAGCCCGGTATGAAGCTTGCAAACTGGGGTCCGAAAAAAGCCGGTCTTTATGAAGAAACCGACAAAGGATTCCGTTACACGGACGAAAGATATGAAAAAGCACAGCTTTACAGCGCAGACCCGAAGGTATATGAAGATTACGGTTTATACTCATTCCCGCGTATTGACTACTTCATTTACCCCGACGGTATAAATAAATATCAGCCGGAAATAGTTTACGGCGATGATTTCAAACAGCAGCCTTCAGATTGGGTTAAATATTGGAATTACTCATTTGTAGAAGGCGAAGAAATGCCCGACTTCCCGTATACAAACTTTGCATGGCAGATCTATACATTTGCTAAATACTGCGAACCCGCTAAAACATTCTGGGATGCACGTGACGAATTTGAAAATGCGCTCGGAAGAGTGGTAGTTGCTGCATCTGACGATGAATTTGAAAAGGCATATAGCAATTTACTTGATACAATTCACAGAAACGGTCTTGATGAAGAAGGCATGAAAATAATGAACGAAACAATGAAAGAAAGATGCGGAGACACATACGAAGAGCTTGTGAATTGGACATCTGATAAATAATAAAAGGCAGGGCTTAGCATGAAAAAATATATATGCATATTATTGGCAATATCAATGCTCTTAATGATGTGTATAAACATATCGGCGGATTCATTTACTAAGTATACACCTGAATCTGCAGGTCCAATGAATTATTCATTGGACCTCAGATACCCCGTTTCTGCAAACGGGGCATCTGTGTCCGGGAGCTATCTTAATATGCCGGCAGGTTCAAGCGCTGAATATGATATATTCTTCGATTATGACGTAGAAAACCTTCAGGTGTCATATCAGGCTACTGCAGCCGGAACGCTTACAGTCGGTGTTGACGGAAACTCATATCAGCTTTCACTGGCTGCGGGCTCATATACGGTAAACAAGGATATTATTGAGAGAAAGGGCTCTCATACAATAAGTCTTTCTTTTGCCGGGACCGGCTTAATAACAGATGTCAGTTTCAAAAAGGCTAAAATTGACAATACCGGTATAAGCCAGCAGTACACCGTATATAACATTGATTATAATGATTATGACAAGGCAATGCAGACGGCAGTTGCAGTTTCAACTTCTAAAGTTGCTATTAAGGTAAACGGGGCTTTCCGTTACCTTGATTATACGGATACTTCGCTTTCTCCTTTGAACATTGACGGAAGAATTTATCTTCCCATACATGCCGCTGCGAGAGCGTTTTCGCTGTACTATGAGGATTATCCCGATAAAGCGTATGCTTATTTGAGCAATGATGATTTTGAGATTTATCAGAAAGAAAATGATTGCTACGTAGTTATAAACGGTGAAAAAATAGATAATTACGGAAGATTTGCGATTTATTTAAATGGCACTACATGGGTCCCGTTCCGTCAGTTGGCAGAACTTCTCGGCGAAAAAGTTGAGTGGCGACAAGACCATAGAGGAAACGGCTACGCAATAGCCGACGACAGAATAAGAGCAAAGGCTATAGTTTCAAACGATGACATTTTCAATGACCTTGTTGATGAATTTTCTCAGTTTGATGTCTCCGGTCTCCGGAGGAATAAAACTTATTATGTCTCACAGACAGCAGGATCGGATACGAATATCGGTACTTCCGAAGCAGCACCGTTTGCAACAATTCAGAAGGCCGCAGATGTGGCACAGGCCGGTGATACAGTTATTATTCACGGCGGTGTATACCGCGAAACCGTTAAGGTTAAAAACAGCGGAACCGCGACACAGCCTATTGTTTTCAAAGCGGCAGATGGGGAAGACGTAACTATTTCCGCTTTTGATAAGGTCAGCGGTTTTACCAAGTCGAGTTATAATCAGAACGGTTATGATCTTTATCAGGTAACGCTCGCAAAATCAATGGGATATGACAGAAACTTTGTTATAAGAAACGATGAAATTCTTCGTGAAGGCAGGTATCCGGACAACGATGATCATCCTCTTGTAAGTCCGCACCCGAATATGAATGAAAACGTAATGCGTGCGACGATGGGTAACATAGCTATGCCTTCGCCAAGTGCGGTCTCCGGTAAAACATTTACCTACACAACAACCGACGGAACCTTTTCAAAAGCATACGAATATGATTTTGCAATAAGTGATACTGATCTTAATCAGTCAAAGAATTATTGGAAAGACGGCACATTTGTTACTCTTACGGGTCAGGCTTATACATTGTCTTACGCCCGTATTGACGCAAGTGACAATCATATAGGTGCAAACGATAACATAGGTTGGATTCATTTGATTGATAACAACAAGGGCGGATATGATTTTGTAGGACCCGAAAAAGAAAATCAGAATTTGTTCTACAAATCAAAAAATTCCGATGACTACGGTTATATTACGCACCATTTAAAGACTGTTACATTGCCCGGCGAATGGTATGTTGACCACAGTAAAAAAATACTGTATATCATACCTCCCGAAGGTGTTTCGGGCTCCGCACTGGAAGTTGAGGTTAAGCAGCGTCAGTGCGTAATTGATATGACCGGTAAAAGCTTTGTTCAGTTCCATGATATTAATACACGCGGCGGCGGCGTTACAATGGCGGCGCAGTTCACAAATGGCGAAGTTACAGATACCGAAATGGATATTTTAGACGGCGGTACTCATAAATATATTTCCCAGATAGACTGGACCGCTGCTCACGCAACACACGACGGAAGATATATATACAGACAGCAAACCAACAGAGTTGCAACTAAGAATCAGGACGGTCCGGAGCTCGGTGAAGTTGGTTTCTATACACACGGAAAAAACAACGCGATTGTAAATACGCATATCGCATATTCGGCGCAGGCCGGTATTTATACAACAGGTCTTTATACATATATAGAAAATAATTACGTTGAAAACGCAAGCTATATGGGTTCGTATCCGGGTGCAATTACTCTTGAAGGCGTTAAGTGGAATTCAGACCCCGGCGCCAAATCGGGCGGCCATACTGTTGTAGCTAATACAATGGTAGGTTCCGGTCGCGGCAACCTGTATCTCAGCCGAGGCGTAGCCTATGCTAACAGTTCGAAGGTAGATCCCGAAACGATGTATCCATATATTGCGTGTGATCTGTCGTATAACCGTATACAGATGGGCGCAGTTTCATCAAGGGATACAGGCAGTGTCTACATTTACGGTACGAGCGCCGGAAATGACCTTTTAAAGACACGGCTTCATCACAATATTATTTATGATATGGGCACTCTTGAAAAGAACTCAATGATGAATGCTCTTATTTATCATGACGGTTATGCAAACTTTATCAATACATACTCAAATATGACATTTGATACGGCTAAAGGGTATGTAGGATATGATTTATTCCAGCATACTTCAGCAGATCATTACAGAAACTATGTTGAAAAATGGGGTAATGTTTCGCTCGGTACAATCACAAGCGGCGTTACATGCGATATGCAGGATACTTTCAGCAAGAAAGACTATCCGTACGGCAAGCCGTTTGACGTAGGTTCAACAAGAGACGGTCACAGGCGTTTCATGCTGAATTATAACGATGACGCTGACTGCGCTATAAGATATGCCGGCGAAGCAGCAGACGCAACGCTTTCTTCAAACGCAAGTCTTGGTGAAGACGGATTTGTAACATTACCGTCTTCAAGCGATTACATTGACTTTAAAAACGTAAAATTCTACGATACAGGAACAGAATTTTCAATATTCTATTCCTCAGACAGGTATCAGTACGGTACCAACGTGGGAACTGAGGCTAAACCCAGATACGAAAGCGCAATCCCCAAGTTTACGATTGAGCTCAGAAACGGCAACAGTGTTGTAAGAACTATTACTGAAGATGTTTATTCACATGCGACAAATCTTGAAAATGAGTCGAGATTTATAATGTACTTTAAGCCTCAGACAACGGCTACGTACACCGTGCGTTTAAAGGTTGACAAGAATTATGTAAGACCGTGTAAGCTGATGTCGGCTAAGCTTGACTTTAATGCAAAGGCTCAGGAGGATTGGCCGTATCCGTTTGACGGTGATACATTCCTGTTCGGTCCGTTGCCAAATACAAACGGATATAATGAAAACGAAAATCTGAAACTTGATGACCTTAGTATTCACAATAAAATAAACCATTCATTCGGAGATGTTTCAACGTCATATTTTACAATCAGCAGCAAATACTTTACAAGTTCCGAAAACAAGGTTTCTATTAAGATTTCTACTGACTATCATTATACGAACGGTGTAATTAAAGTATATGAAAACAGCAGAATCCAGAGAAATCTTCTTGCAGAATTTAATCTTGCTGATTATATTCAGCCAACAGCTGACGGAAATGCTGCTGTTTGGCGCCCGTTTGTACTTACGAAAACCATGAATAAAACACTCGCACAAGGCAACCACACTATTTATGTTGTGTTTGACAAGTATGACCAAAGTGGTGCTTACCCGACTGTAAGCGCATTTTGGATAAGCTTCCATTCGCGCGATTTCAGCGGTTCATCACCGACACTGGCTTCACTTCAGCAGTAAGTCGATTAAAGAATTTATCCTTTGGGTTGTAAAGTACTTAGTATTTTACAGCCCGGAGGAATAATGTTCGAAAATTAATTCTTTTTAAAGAATTTTGAAAAATATATATAGTATGAAAAAATTTAGAAAAGTAAGGTGAGGTAAATGAAAAAAATTTTAGCAATTTCATTGGCGATGGTTATGCTCTTTTCCATGTGTCTGAATGCCTCTGCGGCACTTCAGTATTACACGCCCGAAACTGCAGGCCCGATGCTGTATAATCTCGAATTAACAAAACCTCTGTCTACTGACAAAGCTCAGGTGGCAGGCAAAAATTTGAGAATCAGTGCAGGCGGCAGCGCAAACTTCGATATATACTTCAATTTAGACGTTGAAAACATCGAACTTTCTTATCAGGACGCTGCAGCAGGAAAGGTTACTGTAACTACGGAAAACAATTCATATGAATTGGCCATAGATCCGCAGCTGAACAATGTAACAGTTCCAATTTCAGAGCGAAAAGGTTCGCATAATGTAACGGTATCTTCTACCGGTGCAATTACGATCACTTCGCTCGCGTTCCATAAAGCAAAAATGGAAGGCATAGGTCCCTACAACGACATTTTTGTTGAATACAATAATTATGATGACGCTATGCAGACAGCCGTTGTAGTAAATCCTGAGAGAAATGCTATTAAAGTAAACGGCGCTATGCGCTACTATGATTACACAAATACAAATCTCGTACCCAAAAACATCGATGGCAGAATTTATCTCCCGATACATGCTTTTGCAAGAGCATTCCAGCTCTACTATGAAGATTATCCGGATTTGAATTATGCGTATATTGCTAATGACAATATCGTTGTTTACCAGCGCGATGATACTACATACATGCTTAAAAACGACGCAAAATATGATTACGGAAAGTTTGCAATTTATCTTGACGGTATTACATGGGTACCTTTCCGTCAGATGGCAGAGCTCTTCGGCGAAACAATCGTATGGCGTGACGGATATGCTGTAGCAGATGACAGAATCCGTGCAAACAATATTATAAACGATGATGATATCTTTAACGCTCTCGTTAAAGACTTTGCACAGTTTGATGTTTCAGATCCTTCAAAGACTGCAAGAAATAATACATATTATGTTTCCCAGGCGGCTTATGCATCCGACTCTAACAACGGCAGCGAGAACTTCCCGTTCCGTACAATTCAGAAGGCTGCAGATGTTGCCATGGAAGGTGATACGGTTATTATCCGCGAAGGTGTATACCGTGAAACAGTTACAATTAAAAATGACGGTACAGCAACACAGCCTGTTATTTTCAAAGCAGCCGAAGGCGAAAACGTAACGATTTCGGCGTTTGAAAAGGTAAAAGGCTTTGCAAGCTATAAAGGAAATATATATCAGGCAATCATTCCGAAGTCAATGGGATATGACAGAAACTTCATTATAATGAACGATGAAATTCTCCGCGAAGGCAGATATCCCGATACGGATACGTCAACAGTTAATGCTCCGCATCCGGGTTATACATGGGATGACAATATAATGAGAGCAACTTACGGCGATATCAGAATGCCTGTAGAGCAGAATACGTCAAAAGATTATTCTTACGCTATTGGCGGCGACCTTAATCAGACCGAAAAAGATTACTGGAAGGGCGGCACATTCGTTACCCTGACAGGTGAAGCATGGACGCTCTGCTATGCTATGATTACAGGCAGTAAATACGGCAGAATTGATATAGCGCATAACGGTAAAGGCGGCTATGCAATAGATAACTACTATTTAGATAAGAAAGAAAATGACTGGGGTTATATTACCCACCATTTAAATACAGTTAATATGCCGGGCGAATGGTATATAGACGATGCTTCGCACGTACTCTATATGGTTCCTCCGGAAGGAACAGACCCCGCTACTCTCGAAGTAGAAGTTAAACAGCGTCAGGTTGTTGTTGATATGACGGACAGAAAATTCGTTCAGTTCCATAACATCAACACCCGCGGCGGCGGCCTCACAATGGCAGGCAATTCCGAAATGAACGTCCTCGACGGCGGTACTCATAAGTATATCTCGCAGATAGACTGGTCAGCAGCTCATGCAACGCATGACGGTAGATATATGGACAGAGACGCAAGATGGCAGGCTAAAGTTGACGCCCCCGAACTCGGCGAAGTTGGCTTCTATGCATACGGTACCAACAACGCGTTTGTAAATACGCATATTGCATATTCCGCAGTAGCAGGTATTTACCTCACAGGTACATACGGATATGTTGAAAACAACTTCATAGAGTCTGCAAGCTACATGGGCACATACCCCGGCGCAATTACTCTTGAAGGTATCCATACAAGCGATGTTCATGATAAGATAGGCGGTCACACGGTTGTTGCAAACACATGTGTGGGTTCGGGCCGTGCAAATCTCTATCTCAGCCGCGGTAAAGCATATCCGTCGACTGACAATATGCTCCCGTATATCGCATGTGATTTATCATTTAACCGTCTCCAGATGGGCTCAACGGTAGCAAGAGATACAGGTAACTTCTATACATACGGCACATCGGTTGGTAACGACGTTATCCATACTCATCTGCACCACAACGTTGTTTACGATATAGGTACTGAAACGAAACACTCTGCACTCAACGCGCTTATTTACCACGACGGTTTTTCAAGCTTCTATGACACATATTCGAACATGACATTCCAGACAGTTCCCGGATATGTTTCAAACGATGTATTCCAGCATCTCAGCGGTGACTACAAAAACTATGTTGAAAAATGGGGTAATGTTTCGGCAGGTACTGTTCCCCAGGGCATGGCAGGTCTTAAGATAAGCGACTATCCCTACGGTAAGAAGTTTGACGTAGGTTCAACGCTTGACGGTCATGACCGTGTAATGGAAAACTGTGACAGAGTAAATGAAGCTACTTTGGATTATACACGTGACGCAGAACTTGCAGGCGGCGCAGCTCTTGCAGACGACGGTCTTATTGATATGCCGACGGCAGACGCTTCAGCAACATACAAAGATGTTACATGTTATCCCGAAGGCACAGAGCTTTCAATTTACTATTCATCAGACAAATATCAGTATAATACAAAGAACGTTCCGACCATGACGTTTGAATTTATACAGAACGGTCAGGTAGTTGCTACAAGAAGCGAAGGCGTTTATGCACATGCAATGCGCATAGAAGACCGTGAAAGAACAGTTCTTTACCTCGATTCCGATATGGCGGGAACATACGATATACGCATTAAGGTAAACAAGGATTATGTAAGACTCAGTAAACTTGTATACAACCCCATAAACTATGCTGAAAAAGCAGCAACAAGCGATTACCCGCTGGACGGCGATACAATAACACTCGGTTCATGGGATCACTGTCTTGACTGTAACGATGCGGGCCCGAGAACAAACATCAAGCTTGAAGGCGCAAACGTTATTGCTAAGACAAACTTCACAATCCATGATACAAACGAACACAGACCCGTATATGAAAACCGTCTCTTTACTCACGACGCTTCCGTTGTTACAATGAGAGTAGGTTGTGCACACGACTATGCAAACGGTTATATCGACATTTATGTTGACAGCATGTCCGCAGGTCCGGTAGCAACATTTGATATACTCAGTTACTACAGACCGCACAGCAGTTGGGAATTCAAGAATATGACAGCTAAAATGAACAGAGTAATACCCGCAGGAATCCATACTGTTTACGTTGTATATCACGGTTATAAGCATCCGACATCCGATGTAAACGATGCTCCGTTCGGTATTACAGACTCACATTGGCTCTCATTCCATAACGGTGAAACATATACAAAAACAACACCTACAGTTGCAGAAGCAGAAGCTGCTGCAGCAGCACAACAATAAAATATACTCTTTGTGCGGTCTGTAAATGACTGCAGACCGCACAAAGTAAATTTGAAAAAACAGGGAGTGTGAATTTGATGACATTTAAGAAAAAAGTTTTATCGGTTCTCATAGCGTGCTTTATGTTGATAACAGTTATGTCGGCAATTTCTGTTTCAGCAGCAGGAAAATGCTTGGAACTTGATTTAAGCGGTATGGCAGAATCATTTGCAGGATCGCCCGGTGACGGCACCAACGTTGGTTTAAAAAATAAATTATCGGGCTGGGGCGAGACTATAACAATGAAACATAAGAACTCGGGCGGCGCAGTAGTTAAAATGACCAGACAGTATACTGCAAATGCCGAGGGTGAAGAAGTAACGCCCTATATTCTTTTCGAAAACAACTCGGTAAGCTGGGATTATAATACAGTTCAGTTTAATATCGCAAACAAAAAAATGGAGCAGGATCCAACCTCAATTTCATTTTGGGCAGATGTAGATACATATTCTGCAAAAGCGGTTGCAATTGTTGATTTAAAAGTTGATTATACTTCTTTGGCTCAGGCAGAAGAAGACTGGCAACAAGCTGCTTATGATGCAAAAAAAGAGGCTGAAAAACAGAATAAAGATTATGTAGCCCCTGTATATCCTACAGCGCGTGAAACTTATAATTACGATGTAGACCTGTCTGTTTCAACAACAGGTGCGATTTGCCTTAAAAACGGTGATTCACATACGGTTAATGCCGGATGGAATCATTATGTAATCACAAGCAGACCGATTGATTACGACAATGTTGTTACCGTAGATGTAACAGCACAGTTTGATGATGACGATGAAGGTATTAAAGTAGGAGACGTAATTCAGAGAGAACGCGTTGTTAAATATTATGATTTATACATAAACGGCGTTTGTGTTGAAACTTATGAGATGTATCTTCCCAAAGACGCGGTTTCAATTAATGCAGTTCTTGCAGTTGCTAACAAATGGGGAACCAAAACAGACGGTTCATCCGGATTTAACAATTCATTGCCCGCAAAAGCAAAATACGGTCAATTTGAGATTTATGACAGTGTTTTAGATGAATCCGAGGTTTTATCGGTATTTTCATCACAGAAAGAAGCTTTTGGTTTAGGATTTGCAAACAGAATAGCAGACGGACCGGAAGAAGTTGCGCCTGATGCAAAAAGTTTCAAAGTTACTTTTGAGAATGACGTTACAAATGTTAAAGATTTGGGCGATGTAGTAATTGTTGATAAAGTTGACGGTAAAAGAATTGCTGTAGACTTTGATGCATCCGGAAAAGATGTAATAATAACACCTAAAGAATACTTAACGCCCGGCAGAGAGTATTTAGTTGATTTTTCTATTGACTATTCTACCGACTTTACGTTTAAAGCGGCTGCAAACGGAATAGTATTTAACTCTGCTACAAAAGTTGAATCTGATTATGTTGAGTTCGACCTTAAGAGCGAAAAAAGCATTAACGCTGTTATTGTTATAATGGGTTACGATGAGGAGGGCTTTATTACTAACGCTGTAATGGAGGATAAAGTATTTGACGGCTCGACGGACTTTAACGTGGATGCTCCCGGTATCGGACAGTGCAAAACAGCAAAAGTTATGATTTGGGAAAAAGACGGTGCAAAACTGCTTCCTCTTACCAATGCATATGTATTTAACAAATAGCATTTATAATTATTAGTTATTTGTTTATTTGTTGTTTTTAACATTCTAATTATATTTTGAGGAAAATGATTATGAAAAAAGTTTCAAAGGTTATTTCATCTTTATTAGTAACCGTTTCAATCGTCTGTTCTTTACTTGCCGTTTTGCCTGCAGCAGGAGTCAGCGCAGCAACAACAAAGCTTGTTGATTTAGATTTAAGCACTTATGTTGAAGATACAAGCACAGAACCTAATGATACAAACGCAAGCGTAGGTAGTGTTACAAATAACGGTTCGCTTGCAAGTTCAACAAGAGTTGTTATGTCTTCGCAAACGCGTTACCACAAAAACGAATTGAAACTAAATCAAATGTGGAACGCAAACGGAGAAAAGACATATTGGTTTGATTATACCAATGACAACGATAACGTTGCCGATAAGAACCGTTTCCGTATGGTAAACGAGCCTGCGCTTGAATCTCAGGCTAACACAATTTCTGTTTGGATAAAGTATGATCCTTCCGAAAACAGTGTTTCAAACAGATACAGAAGTATTCTTGATTATTCCGTAAACGGTACGCAGAAGTTTACGCTCCGTACAGACACGAGCTCGAACGGAAACTTTATCCTTACCGACGGATATACCTTTAATTGGAGATCTGTTCAGAGCCAGGCAAATAACACTTGGGTAAACCTTGTTGTTACAAACCCTGCATACGTTGGCGGGTCAAAAGTGATGAAGACCTATTTAAACGGAACGCTGCTTGGCTCAACAACTGTAACCCAGACAGCAAACGTAACAGATGCAATAATTGCTATAGCGGGCACTAACCCCGAAAACACCGTTGGTCTTTATTATCCTACCTCAATATCATTCGGTGAATTTAAAGTTTATAGCGGTGAGCTTTCACAAAGCGAAATTTCAAATTTGTATACTGACAATGCATACAAATTTGAGGAAGGTTCTGAACCGCTTCAGAATATCATAGGATATTCGTTTAATAACAGTACGGTAACATACGACGGTCAAAACCATAACATAACTGTATCGGCAGGCGCAGGCGCCACACAGGGCGTAAGCATTGCCTATACATCAAACGGAGCAGCTTTCAGCGGCGCGTCGGCTGTCGGTACATATCCCGTAACAGCAACAATTACAAAATCAGGATATAATACCCTCGTATTAAACGCAACGCTGACAATCAACTCCGCGCAATCACAGTCAGAACATGATACGTTTGTAGATCTTGATTTGACAAACATGGAAAAATCAGTAGGTACGGCTCCTTTTACCGGAACTTCCGGTGTTGCCGATAATGGTGATTGGGCAAGCTCGACAAATTTGGTTATCCAATCCAAAACCGGCGTTGATATTGACAAAGCGTCGTTTGCAAACGCTGACGGCGGAACAACGGATTATATCAAACTCGAAAATTCAAATCCGGGTTGGAACGAAAACACAATAGGCTTCAATTTCAGCAATACGGCTCTTGAAGCAAACGATGACACAATTTCATTTTGGGTAGACGCTACGAAATACCCGAATAAGAATACAGAAGTATTGCAGTATTTAGTAAATTACAATAACGGCAGCCGTGCGTCCTTCGACCTCAGTATGACGTCGGAAGGAAAGTGGAATGCACAGAGCGATGCAACTGCAACAACGAGTGATTGTTATACACTTGCTGATGGGTGGAAACATGTTGTTATTACAAATCCAAAACGTTCGGGCGGCAGCAAGACGATGGATATGTATGTAAACGGTGTGCTTAAAGATACTGTTACACTAAACATTCCTGACGGTGCGTCAATACAAAGCGCAACTGTTTCTTTTGCCGCACGTGACGAGGACGGTACGGGATTTAAAAAACGTGTTCTCATAGCTGCAAAATACGGCGATATTAAAGTATATTCAGGCGTTATGTCGGCGTCCGAAGTCACGGCGCTTTATAACGCAAACTTAAACAGATATACAGAATACGGTTCATCAGCGCTTCAGGATATTACCGGTTACTCATTTGCAAACAGCACGGTAAACTATGACGGCGGCATTCAAAGTATTGCGGTAACGGCGTCTTCCGGCGCAACCTCCGGTGTAAGCATAGATTATACAGTTGACGGTGCGCCTTTTACGGGAGCCTCTGAAGTCGGTTCATACTATGTTACTGCAACAATCACAAAGCCCGGTTATAATGCGTTGGTACTTCATGCAACGCTGACGATCTTGTCAACCAACGTTCCTGATTACACCAAGCTTATTGATCTTGATTTTTCAACTTATGTAAAGGATACTTCAAGTACGGATCCCGATAGCGTAGCGGGCTCAATAGGAAGTATTGCAAACAGAGGCACGCTGGCGGCATCGACAATAGTAAAAATGTCGTCCCAGTCAGGAAGATGGACCGGGCTTGATCTTTCAAAAGAAAGCTTTGCAAGCAAAAACGGTTCAATAACAAGTTATTTGCACAGGACAATAAATACACAGGTTTGTAATGAAAGAAACAGATTTAATACTGTTGAAGAAAAGGCTCTTGAAGAGCAGGACAACACGATCTCATTCTGGTTGAATTACATACCTGAAAACAGGGACGCCGTCGAATATAACGTTTTTGACTATAACGTAAAATACGGCAGTACTTCACAGCATTTGCTTACGCTTAATCAGGCACCTACAACAACGGGCAAATTCAAGCTTGTTGCAAGAGGTCAGTCTAAGATATACGGTTCAATAAATGAATGTGCAGGCAAATGGACGCATTTTGTTATAACAAACCCGGCGTATGTAAACGGCGAAAAAGAAATGAAGATATATGTAAACGGTCAGCTGCTTGCAACCGATACGGTTACACAGCCATCAGGAACTCTCTCAACTGCATTGATGGCATTCGGCGGTGAGGCTTCTCCGAATGCTTATTACTGGCCTACAGAATATAATCTTGCCGATGTTAAAGTTTATTCCGGCGTTGTTGAGCCTACCGATGTGGTATCTTTGTTTAATTCAGAAGCCGGCAGATTCATTGAACACGACGATAATGTTTTCTTCCAGGTATTCTCTGCTGCCGAGGAAATAGTTGAAGAAGTTGCACAATCCCAGCTCAGCAACAGTATCATAGGTAAGCTTATTGTAAATAACCTGGATGTTGAAAGCGAAATGCCCGCAAAACTTTTTGCGGCGGTTTATGACGACACGCTCGATGGTGTTAATGCTGCTTCAAATATGGTCTTTGCAAAAGTTTATGACGGTATTACTTTAAGCCCCGGACAGGTTGACTATATTAAAGAGTTTAATTTGGATGATGTATTTTCTAATGTAAGAGAGGGTCAGAAAGTTTCCTTCTTTGTATGGGGCGATCATCTCAAGCCTCTCACAAAGGCAACAAGCTTCAGAATCATGGACGCTTGTTATGATCCGGACGCTAAGTACAGGCTGGTAATTGAGCTTGCTCCCGGTACGGTACCGAATGCATCAACACTTAAACCGGAGAAGTTCAGTGCGGCTACGGAAGATCAGGAACTCGTTGTAGAGCAAACAATCTATTATCCCGCAAACAATGAGATTCATCTTATCTTACAAAAACCGCCGACAATATTTAAACCTGTAACGGTCACAGCAAGCCTTACAAGTATTTCGGGCGCTCCGTTTAATATCAATACGCAGAGTGTAATTTTGGGATACAGTAAAACGCCTCTTTACGAGGATTCTGTTAAATACGTTGCAATTGCCCAAAACGGCAATCCCGTAACAAAAGTTACAGCCGCAGGCACTTATACAATAGACGTTGGCGCGGCATTCCAGGGAACAAAAGACGGTACTGCAACTATCAGAGTTTACAAAGTATCCGCAAGCGGAAACAGAACCGATATTAAAACAGTCACTGTAAACGTAAATAAGTATAATGAAGATGATTCCACACTGACTGCTATTCAGGTTCAGCTTGATACCGGCGACAGAGTATATGCGGAAATTATTAAGTGACTAAACATTTAGTGTTAATATAGATTTGTTTTCAGTTTACTTTGCCGTCCCTTTAAAAGGGGCGGCAGGGTAAGACTAAAATTTGAAAGGATTGGTTAGTATGAAGAAGTTTTTGACAATTTTTTTCTTAGTAGCCTTGCTTCCGCTGTGCTATGTGTTGACGGCACATGCGGCTGAAACGGTTACTATTGATGCAAAGAGTTATAATCAAGGTAAGCCTGCAAAAGTAGGCGCCACATCAATCTCTTTGTCTAAAGGGCAGTCTGTCGGTTTTGATATTGACTTCGCAATATCGCCTACAGAGATTTCCTTTATCTGTTCAAACGATGCGCATCACTCGGGCCCGGTTGAGATCCATTTAGACTCATCAAGCGGTCCTATTCTTGCGAAACTTTCAACGAATCCTAACGTTGAATGGGTAAGGGTTAACTATACGGCGCCTATAAAAACGGATATTTCAGGCCCTCACCAGATTTGGTTCGTTTTCCAGGGCTTATCAACCGACTTTGTAAGCGTATCCTTTGTAATTCAGGATCCTGCTGATATGTATGAAAGCTTCGTGACACAGTCGGACGCTTTCAATGATATTGCGGACAATCCTCTCCGCACTCAGATAAATGTTCTTGCCGATCTCGGCATTCTTTCTAAAAGCCAGGAAAGCTTTGACGCGGAAAGACTTGTTTCAAAACGTGATTTTCTCCGCGCTGTGAGCGCTTTTTATCAGGAAACGGTTGTAGGACTTCAGGAAGAGCAGCTGTTTGCCGATATAACCTCGGCTGACAAGGACTATAATCTTGTTAAATGGCTGTGCGGTACAGGCGTTTTAAAGGCAGATCCGTATTCAAATTTGAACCTTGACAGTTCTGTAAGCTTTGATGAAGCTATAGGATACCTTGTAGGACTTCTTGAATATGACAACGAAGTTGAACTTCGCGGCGGCGTTTTGCAGACGGCTAACCGCCTCGGACTTTTAAAGGGCGTTAACGTTTCATCCGCAAACGATGTTAAGAACAAGGATATGGCAAAACTCCTTTGGAATGCGCTCCAGAGCAAGTATAACAACACCGTATCCGTATCGTCAAAAGGTTTGGTTAAATATCAGTCTGAAGACGATGTTATGGAATACACAGGTCTTATAAACGGTGGGGAAGACGTTATATACGCAACACAGAACTCTAACATTTACTCGGGACCGAAAGCACCCGTTTCGGCAGTAATGATAAACAATGAGGTATACTACGTTGGCAAAACAGACGCTGCTAAATATCTCGGTTTTAAATGTATTTACTTCTATGAAGACGTTGACGGCAGAAAAACATTACTCGCAGCAAGACCTGCTATGAACATTCAGTATCAGAGTATTTCTTCGCAGGATTATGAAATTGAGAAGATTACAGACGATCTCGTTTCGTATTATGAAAACAACAAGGAAAAACAGTTCCGTTTTGCAAATGATGCTATTATAGTTTATAACGGAACAAAGACGACTGAGAATCTCGAAGATCTGGTTGAAAAGAATAAAAAGGATAAATTCAACGGCAGAATTCTTCTTGTTGATAACGATAACGATAACAGATATGATATTGTTATGGTAGATCAGGCGAGAACAATCGTTTTCGGCGGTTACACAATGAGCGCAGATTCCACTTCTGTTTATGACTTACTCGAGAACAATTCTATTGTTTCCGACAAAGACACACGCGTTATTCTTCTTTACGGAGTAAACGGCGGCTCTTGGGCTAATGCAAAACCCGGTACTGTAATGGACGTATACGAGAGCGAAGGCATTACCCGTTATGTACCTTCATCCGAAACAGTAACAGGTACAGTTAAGGAAATCAGCAAAAACGGCGGAACTGTTACCGTAGTAATGGATGACGGCGGCGAATATGAAGCTTATGATAAAAACAATTCTGATATCATAACGGGCGAGACCGTAACGATTAAACTTAATTCTTTCGGTCAATATGTTACATATACGAAATCAGAGACTTCGAAAATAGGCGTTGTTCTCGGCGCAGGCACCGAAAAAGACGGACTTGAAGTTATTCCTCGCATTCGTCTCCTTACGGAGAAAAATGAAAAGGTAGTTTTTGATTTTGCAAACCGCGTATATTTCGACGGCGTAATTCTCAAAAAGCCTGAGGATATTGAAAGCAAATTATCGGCTGTCAGCGAAAGAGATATAGTTATCTATAATACAAACGCAAACAATGAAATAATAATGATTGACACCGCAGTAGATGTGGCACGCAATAAATACGATATTCTCACACCTACCATTACGCTGAATTCGGATAATAAATTAACAAGTACATATATCGGATTGGTTGACGCTGATCCGACACCACTCGGTGTTGTACGTAACTCATTAAAGGCAGTAAGCGTACCGGTAAACGGAAACGAAGATCAGTATGAATTTGTTAATTTTAATTCAGGAAAAGCACCGTTTTCCGGATACAGCACAACGCTGAATCCCGTAACAGGCAGAGCTTCATTCTTGACGGATCTCATTGTTATACAGAGACCCCCGAGAACTTCTACAAACGACAGAGAAGCAAGCTTTATAGTTACAAGAAAATTCGACAGACTTGGTGATGACGGCGAAATTGAAATAGTTATTGAAGGTATGAACAAGGGCGGAAAGGTTACATATGTGGTAGATAACTATACATTAAACGGCGATGTAGTTGTTACAACGGCAGACAATCCTAAACTGACGGATACATTCTACGCAAGTGAACAATTGCGTGAAGCCGTTGAAGCTGTTAAACCCGGAGACATTGTTCAGCCTGCTGTTGATCCTGCAGGTAAAATTACTTACCTTGCAGTAAACTATTTTGGTGATGAAAGAACAGATCCCAATTGCAAGCCTGAAATTCCCGGTGACGGAACAAAATACGCAACTGATATTACCGACGGTAAGGGCGGCCTGTTTAAAGGCAGAGTTTTAAATACCGAAGAAGGTTTTGCCGAAGTTGAGTACATTAACAAGGACGGCTCAAAACGCAGCGCTTACATAGACGGTAACACATTAAAGATTTATGCAGTTACACTCAGAAACGGAAATGCAATTGTTGAAACGGTTGGTGCAAGTTGGCTCAGAGTTGATGAAGAAGTTCTTGTTTCATTCGACTCTTACGAATACAAACCCGCCATGGCAGTTGTATTTTGCAGATAATTGGGAGGAGAAATAACGTGAAAAAATTAATCAGAATACCTCTTATACTAATTCTTATATGCTGTCTCTCTTGCAGTTATTTGACTGTCGGAGTGTCGGCGGCATCCAATAAAATAAGTCTGTCCACGAGATTTGACGTTGATAGTTCTAAGCTCTATATTTCGGGTACCATTAACAGTGAAAAAGGTAATATACCCGTGATAATGACATTTTCGAACCAAGACGGAGAAGTTATTGCGGCTGACCAGTCTGTAACTAATTATGCAAGTGAGGGAGAAATCAAATTTTCATTTGACCCGATTCCGTTTGCGCCGGAAACTCCCAGCGGTGATTATAAAATCTATGTTTCTGCAGCGTATATAAATGAAGATAAAACAGAAATATATACTTATATCGGTCCTGACAGCCGTTTTGACTTAGTTCAAAGAATAAACGAAGCAGTTAAAGGCAAAGATAAGAACGGCGTTGTTAATACTTTGTCTGATTATAGGGATGTTGTAACTGACGGCGATAACAGTCTTTTCTCACTGTCTTCAAACGCAAAATCCGTATTTGCCAAACAGTTTATAGCAAAAGGAAAATACGAAATTCCTGAAGGTTATGCAGAAGATGAGGATATTGAATTATTAAAAGAGTCTGTAAAAAAGATTTCAAGCAGTTATAAAGATGCACTCTGTTTTGGAGAAGCAGTAGATATTTCAAACAAAGCCGGTATGCAGGCATGGCTTGATAAATATGCTGAAGAAAGAGGACTCTTTGAAGACTCACCCGAAACAGAATATAATGAGGCTGACCTTAAAGCGTATTTTGACAAAGCAATATCAAACGATGGTTTGTATGATAGAGTTAGTAAAGCAGCGAAAGCGGCGAAAGACTTTGCCGAACTTAAAGATGAAATTCTCAAAGCCGGCGTTTTAGAAGCTTTGCAGGAGGCTAAGCCGGCAGTTATCCAGGAAATAGTTGAGAATAATACAGATTTACTTCCCGTTGACATTGAAAACTTCAACAAACTTAAAGCCACACAAAAAGTGGAGGTTTGCAAAGAGCTTACTAACGATAAGTTCAGCAACGTAGAAGATTTTGTTAAGAAGTTTGACGACACTGTAAACGACATCGCTGAAAGTGGATCAGACAGCTCAAGCGGCAGTAGCAAGAGCAGTAGTAAGGGCGGCGGCAAGGGCGGAAATTATACATCAACTCAGACTGCTCCCATAAACACAAAAGATGCAGTAGTTTCTTCAGCAACAAGCGATGAATTCGCTGATCTTGAAGACTGCGAATGGGCTAAAGAAGCCGTAGGTTACCTTGCGTCAAAAAGCGTAGTTTCCGGTAAAGCAAATGGCGTTTTCGATCCTTTCACGCCTGTTACCAGAGCTGAATTTACAAAGATGGTTGTTTTGGCGTTCGGCATACCCTCAGAAAGCTACGAAGGTAACTTCTCCGACGTGTCTGAAAGCGACTGGTTTGCTCCTTACGTTGCGGCTGCATATAAATCCGGCGTTGTAAACGGTATGGGCGACGGAACATTCGATCCCAATGCGCTTATAACACGTCAGGATATGGCAGTGCTTTTATACAGAGCAAAGGGCATGTCACCGTTACCTGAAGAAAAAGATGTTTACTACGATTCCGAAAACATCAGCGACTACGCTAAGAGCGCAGTATTCGCGCTTTACTTCAACGGTATCGCGCTCGGCTACGGTGACGGCACATTCGGGCCTCTTAATAACGCAACAAGAGCAGAAGCAGCACAGATGATTTATAAAATGGTAACATTTGATAAATAAAAGTCTTTAAAAGGCTTAGTGCAAACATGCACTAAGCCTTTTTTGCGCAGTATATTTTTTAGGGATAAAACTTGATTAAACAATTTGGGATATTTATTATTGGAGAGATGATAGTATGAAAAAATTCAGAAAACACTTTGCATTGATGCTTGCGTTATCAATGCTTCTCGGCTTGATTACAGTTGGCACTGCTGTCTCGGTTTCTGCCGACACGACAGCGCTTTTGGAACTTGATTTTTCAAATTTTCAAGCGGTAACCTTTGTGCCGTCAAGCCCCACCGAATCGGCAGTTATAAATAAGACTTCCGGCATTGCTAAAAGCGGGTCATGGGCTAACAGTACAGTTTTGGGCTTTGCGGCAAGAGCTGACGGTGAAACTGCTTTAACAAAAAAGTCTTTTTCAAATGCAGGCGGAGGAGCTACATATTATATTGATTATTATGATTCTAAGGTTTATCCGAACGTAGCAACCGGTAATTCTTATTCAAAACACTTAACAGACGTTCAGTTTTTTAACAGCAACCTCGAATCGGCAGACAATACTGTTTCATTTTGGGTTGATGTAACTGAGAGCGCATGGTTTAAAGAAATCCTTTGTTACAGAGTTGATTATACACAAAGCGGCACAGCTGCTTCAAAATCATTTGACCTTGGTATAAACCCTGACGGCACATGGAATGCTTTATGTTCGTCGTTGGCATCAGCTGATCATGCCGGTGCAAAAACGGACGGTGCTTTCTCTGTTCCCGCAGGCTGGAAACACGTTGTTATTACAAATCCTAAACGCTCCGGAAACTCTAAGACTATGAGCGTATATGTAAACGGTGAGTTTAAAAAGAACGTAACTCTTGATATTCCGGACAATGCGACCATAAATCATGCAACCGTATCGTTTTTCAGTAAATCTGCCGGTGAAAACCCAGGCAGTGAATACTGGAGATCAAATTGGTGGCCCGCACCTGCAGGTCAGCTCGCTGAAGTAAAAGTATATGACGGCGTTTTAACAGGCGGCGAAATACAGGAAAAATATAATAGCGAGATCCCTTTGTTTACAGTATTTGAACCTATTGAGTTTTTAAACGCGGATGGGGAAGAAGCTCTGAAGCTTGATGGCCTTTCATCGCTTACTTTAAAATACAATCCTGTATCCGATGAGCCCGTAATTGCTTTTGCCGCTTGCTGCAACGGGGAAGGTAAATTACTTGAAATAAAATGCCTGATGGGTAATAAAGAAGATACGGTATCATTTGACGTGCCTGTCGGAACAAGCGTGGTTAAAGGCTATGCATGGTACGCTTCAAATTTGAATCCCATTATAAAGCCCTTAGAGATTTCATACAGTGATGGCTTTGATCCGGGTTCGGTTTCCGTAACAGGTGATTTTTATGACGGCAGCGGGAACGCTATTACATATATGGCCGGCAAGTCAGGCATAAACGGCAAAGTATCTTTAACGTCTGCAAACCCTCCCGCCGGTGTAAAAGCAGAGCTTTATCTTGATAGGAACGGATCAAAAGTGTTTACTGATGTAAGAGACGTTGCTTTCACAGGCCAGACTGCTGAAGTTACAATTCCGTTTTCGGGAGTTGCGGCCGCTGAAGGCGACAAACTTGTTCTTACCGTTTACACGAGCGCCATTACGTTATTTGAAAAGAAGATAGACTATATTGACGGCTCAAAGATAGTTGACGTTTTGCTTGTTATGGGCCAGTCAAACGCAGAGGGACAGGGAGGCAATAGTGAACAAAGTGAAATTCCCGAAGATGGAACGGTTTATCGCAAAAACATGAACGAAAAGGCAAAAGGAAATAATGGCTGGGATAACTCGCTCGGTAAGAAGTGGCATGAAGAAACAGGACACACCGTTTTAATAGTTAAAGCAACATGGGGAGCAACAGGATTTCCGCCGAAACCGAATTTTTATACGGGTGAAGTAAGCACAACCGGCAGCGCCGAATGGGGATACTGGAATCCTGACAATACAGCCGATCCGGACGGCAAACCAAGAAACTGCTATGCAAAAGCTAAACAAAGATATGCCGAAGCTATTGCGTCAATAGATACCACTAAGTACACAATAGGTGACTGCATCATGTTCTGGAACCAGGGCGAAAATGAGAACTTGTCATATACTGCAGCTGACTATGAAGCTGCTTTTATGGAGATGTATAACAGCGTTAAAGCTGAATTCGGCAGCGCCGATTCAAAGATTACCGCTTGCGGTATTCTTCCTATCCGTTCTAACCAAACGAAGAGTAAGTCGGGCGAGAACCTGTTGCTGACAGGTCCGAGAATTGCACAGTATAACATGGCTAAAAAATATGATGATATTGCACTCGTTATGGATTGCACGGAATACTGGTACAAAGACGAAGGCGTTAAAAACTGGTTTGAAGCAAAATACGCAGGTATAACTTATCCGTTAAACGGCGGTATTAAGCCTTCAAAATGGAGAGATATTATTCAAAGTGACGATGTTCATTACTTGCAGCCTGCTTTAAATGAAATGGGGCAGGAGGCAGCAAAATATATGCTCGCATACATAAAGGGCACAAACGTTCCAACGGGTATCGATCTTATTACGCCGACGGGTATTCAGCACTATGAAAACGGCGCGTCAATCACGCTCGGAACAGACGGCGCAATTCCCGTTATTCCCGCACCTGTCGGCACAAAGGCGGCGTTTAGTATAAACGGCAGAGCTGCCATAATAGATGAAAACGGAGTTTTAAGACCTTGCGGTGCTCCCTCGGACAGCTATTCAACTCTTACTGTAACGCCTGCGGCGGGCAGCGTTATGACGTTTAAAATTTATTCTCCCACGGTTGATAACAGCATTGCCATAGCGGAAGTAAAAGATAATAAAGACGCAATTTATACAATCACAACAGACGACGGCTTTCACGATACTAACTTCTTTATAGATGAAAAGCTTCAGCAGTATAATATGAGAGCGACTTTGGGCGTTGTTACATCCACTGTGGGCGGCAGCGGAAAAGTATCGTGGAATGATTTGCAGACGCTTGTAAATTCCGGCAGATGGGATTTGGCAAACCATACAAAAAATCATAAGCAGAGCACATTTTCATCGCTTACTGAAGCGGAGCTCCAAGAAGAAATAAACGGCGCAAGACAAATAATCTTAGAACACTTCCCGTCGCAGAAGGTGCTATCTGTATATACCCCGGGCGGAATATCAAGCAGTATGATTAAAAGCGTTGCAGCAGAAGAGCATCTCGTATTCCGCCTTGCAGGCGGCGGTAACAATAGCTGGCCGCTTTCAATGGACAACATAATGGAAGTAAGCGTAAACGGTCCTATGGCAGGTGCGAATAATACAGGTGTCAGCACCATGAACGGCTGGATAGACAGCGGAATTTCAGGCAAAAAATGGATCGTTGAAATGTGGCACGGTATTGGAAATGATGCATCAAGCTGGAGTGGCAATGTGTCTGAGCAAAACGCGGCAGAGCATTTCGCTTATGCGGCGCAGAAGAGAGATGAAGGAAAGCTTTGGGTTGCAACACTTGACGAAGTGGCTGTATATAACGCGGAACGCCTCGCGGCAAACATTCGGAAAGTTTCCGAAAGCTCAAGCCAAATGGTTCTAAGCCTTACTGACGGTCTTGACAATTCGGTTTATGACCAACCCATTACATTAAACATAACTATTCCTTCGGGGAAAAGCGGTGCGTCGGTTACATGCGGCGGCAATAACCTTGCCGTAACGGCGTCAAACGGAAAAATAAGCTTTTCCGCAGTTCCCGACACAGGCAACATAACAATTAATTGGCAATAATATTTAAGTTTTTAAAAGGCACGGCTCAAAATAGCCGTGCCTTTTAAACGCAAAAAAGTATTTCACTGTTTTGTGCATTTTTAACTAATATTTGAACTTCGCGTTTGACCAATTAAAGGATTAATTGTATATTCTGACGTAAAATGCTCTTCGGGTTTATTTGGATATTTACTTTATAAGGTATTGGTGATATAATATTGTAGTAAAGCTTATAAAGGAGAGGAAAATTATGAAAGTATTCAGAAAACACTTATCATTACTGCTTGCGGTATCAATGCTTTTAGCCTTGTTTGCAGTAAGCGGTTCTATCACGGCTTCTGCCGATCCGACAGCGCTTTTAGAACTTGATTTTTCTAATTTTTCAGCGCAAACTTTTCATGCACCTAATATCGAAGAATCAGAACTTGTCGGCAAGACATCGGGCGTTACCGCAACCGGAACACTCGCTGCAAGCACAACTTTGGGCTTTGCCGCAAGAGATGACGGCGGAACCACGTTGACAAAAGAGTCTTTCGCAAATGCCAACGGCGGAACTACATATTATATTGACTATTATGATGCTAATGTTTACCCTAATGTAGCAACGGGTAATTCTTATTCCAACCACTTGACGGATGTGCAGTTTTTTAACAGCAACCTTGAAGCATCGGACAACACGATTTCTTTCTGGGTTGATGTAACGGCAAGCGCTTGGTTCAAAGAAATTCTTTGTTACAGAGTTGACTATACCAAAGCCAACGGTGATACTTCTTTAAGATCTTTTGACCTTGGTATTAACCCTAACGGCACATGGAATGCTGTTTGTGAATCGTGGGCGGCTGCTGCACACGCAAGCGCAAAGACAGACGGTGCTTTCTCTGTTCCCACGGGCTGGAAACACGTTGTTATTACAAACCCGGTTCGTTCCGGAAACTCAAAGACTTTGGACGTGTATGTAAACGGTCAGTTTAAAAAGAGCGTAACGCTTGATATACCTGACACAGCAACCGTAAATCATGCAACTGTATCGTTTTTCGGTAAATCAGACGGTACTAACAATGCAAGTCAATATTGGAGAGCGAATTGGTACAACCCGCCCGCAGCTCAGCTCGGCGGCGTAAAAGTATATGACGGCGCAATGAGTGCTTCTGATGTTGCAAGTCTTTATACTGCACAGCTCCCTGAGTTTTCAGAAGATACCGGACTGCAGACAATTACCGGTTATTCATTTTCCGACGCTACGGTAGACTATGACGGCGCAAGCCATAATATTACCGTTACTGCGGCACAGGGAGCAACAGAAGGCATAAGCATTGCTTATACATGCAACGGCAGTGCTTTTTCGGGCGCTACTGAAGTCGGAACATACGATATAACGGCTACAATCACAAAAGACGGCTATCAGCCCCTTGTGTTAAGCGCAACGCTTAAAATCAAGCAGGTGACAGTTCAGCCGACAGCCGGTGATCTTCTTGTGGATCTTGACTTTTCAACATATGTAAAAGACGATAGTCAGACAGATCCCAACACCGTAGCAGGATCTGTTGGTGAAGTTACAAATAACGGTCTCCTTGCAAATACAACCATACTTAAATTCAAATCAAGCGCTATGGTTCAGAACTGGTGCCATTATGATTTGGCGCTTGAGTCATTTGCAAATGCCGCAGGCTCTACAACATATTATTTGCACAAAACAGTTGGAGTTGACTACTGCACAGACGGCAACAGATTTTCTACTATTATAGAAGAAGGCCTTGAAGATCAGGCAAACACAATTTCCTTCTGGGCAAATCATGTTCCCTGCAACAGATCCGGCGCACAGTGGAATATTCTTGACTATTCCGCGGAATACGGCGGCACATCAAACATTTTGTTCTCGTTAAACCAGGCGGGAACAACAACCAATAAATTTGTTCTTGTTGGCAGAGGCGAAACACCTAGTTACGGCGACATTACGGATATTGCGGCAGGCAAGTGGGCTCACTATGTTGTTACAAATCCGGAATATACATTAAATACAGACACAGGCAACTATGAAAAGACGATGCAGGTGTTTGTAAACGGCGTATGGAAAGGTCAGAAAGTTGTAACAAGACCTTCGGGTACGCTTACAACTGCAAAAATTGCTTTGGCAGGCGAGGCTGTAAACCCCGGATCTAACAGCGGTAAAAACTGGCCGACCGATATATCGTTCGGCGATGTTAAGGTTTATGCAGGCACAATGTCTGCTTCAGAAATAATGGCAAAATATAACGAAGAACTTCCCCGTTATAACAATACTCCTCCGGTTCAAATTATAGAGTTTGTAAACGGTTCGGATGTTACAATAGAAAACCTTGACAACCTTCCGTCCGTAACACTTAAATATAATCCCGAATCAGATGATTTGGCACTTTGCTTTGTTGCTTGCTATGATGAAAACGGAGAGCTGCTCGCAGTTTCTTGTATGAGAACAAACACAGAAGGTACTATAACTGTTGAAATCCCGGACGGAACAAGCGTAGTTAAAGGTTACGCATGGGATGCGGCAACTTTAGCACCGATTTCTGATTGCAAAGAGCTTACATACAGTGAAGGATATGATCCGAGCGACGTAGGCGTTACAGGTAATATCTACGACGGAAGCGGAAATGTAATTGACTGCTTATCCGGCAAATCCGGCATAAACGGCAGAGTGACAATTTCGTCACTTCAACCGCCTACGGGAGTTAAAGCAGAGCTTTATCTCGACAGAAACGGCGTTAAAGCGTTTACTGATGTAAGAGATGTAACTTTCACAAATAACAACGCAAATATTACAATCCCGCTTTCGGGCGTAACACCCACAGACGGCGACGAGCTTGTGCTTACAGTATTTAAAGGCGCAACGGTTTATTTCGAAAAGAGAGTTCCCTATGAAGATCCTTCTAAAACAGTTGACGTTTTGTTTGTAATAGGTCAGTCAAACGCTCTCGGTCAGGGCGGTAACTCTTCCGAAAGTGTTGATCCCGGTGACGGTGTTTATTACGGCACCATGAGCACAAAGGCTTCAAAGAACCAGGGTTGGGACAGCGCTCTCGGTAAAACATGGCACGAAGAGACAGGACATACAGTTCTTATTATAAAAGCTACATGGGGCGGCACGGGCTTCCCGACAAAACCGAATCTTGACGACGGACAGACGAGCCAGTACGGCAGCAGCACATACGGATACTGGAATCCCGGAAACCCCGGTTCCGAAACATCTATGCCTGTTGACTGTTACACGCTTGCTAAAAAGATGTATTACACAGGCGTAGCTTCTATAGACAGAAGCAAATATACCGTAGGCAATTGTCTCTATTTCTGGAACCAGGGCGAAAACGAGAACAACTCGTATACACCTGCTGAATACGAAGCGGCGTTTATGGAACTTCATAACGCAATGAAAACGGAATTCAGCACCGGTATGGATGACACAAAGCTTACAGGCGGCGGTATTCTTCCTGTTCGTTCATCATACAACAGGGGCTTCCCGAACCTCAAATTTACAGGCTCGAGAGTTGCACATTATAACATGGCTAAGAAAAATGACGATATAGCTCTTATCATGGATTGTACAGAAAACTGGTACAGCGACGCATCAATCCAGAGCTGGTTTAGTGCAAAATACGCAGGCAAAACATATCCGTACGGAACAATGCCCTCAAAATGGTCAGATATAATGAATTCAGATAATGTTCACTATAAACAGATTGCCATGAACGAAATCGGTGAGGAAGCAGCTAAATACATGCTCGCATACCTCAAAGGCACAAACACAGCAACGGGTATTGACATGATTACAGAAAACGGTATCAGACATTTGTCAAACGGTGATTCATTTACGCTTGATGCAAACGGTGCAATTCCCGTTATTCCCGCGTCTGTCGGCACAAAGGCAACATTTACTGTAAGCGGTGCGGCTGCTTCGTTTGATGCAAACGGAATATTAAAGCCCAACGCAGCACCTTCCGGCAGCTATGCAACACTCACGGTTACACCCGTAGTAGGAAACGCTATGACATTTAAGATTTATTCTCCTACAGTTGATAACACTGTTGCCATTGCAACGGTAAAAGATAATAAAGACGCTATATATACTTTGACAACAGACGATAACTTTAAATACACAAATTTTTTCTAGACGGCCAGTTTGAACGGTTGGGCCTTAAAGGAACGCTCGGCATAGTTTCGGCGTTCATGGGCAAAAACGATAAAAAACTGACATGGGACGATGCTGCACAGCTCATGTCAACTGGTCGTTGGGATGCAGCAAACCACTCGAAATCACATGATATGTCAACCTTTTCTTCTTTATCCGTTGCAGGACTAAGAGAAGAAATAAACGGCGGAAGGGCAGACATTATTAGCCATTTACCAGGTCAGAAAGTTTTGTCATTCTATACACCGGGCGGCGTTTCAAGTGATAATATCGTAAACGTTACTAAAGAAGAACACCTTGTGCTCCGTCTTGCGGGCGGTAACTTAAACAGCTGGCCTCTCTCTATGGGTGACCTTTACGCAGTAAAGGTTTGCGGACCGCTTGCGGGAACTACGTCTTCTACAATGAACAGTTGGCTTGACAGCGCTATTTCAGGTAAAAAGTGGCTTGTTGAAATGTGGCACGGCGTAGGAGATGACGCTTCGGATTGGGGCGGCAACTGCGCAGAAGCAGACGCAACGGCACATCTTGAGTATGTAGCTTCTAAAAATAACGCAGGCAAGATATGGGTTGCCACGCTTGACGAAGTTGCTATTTACAACGCAGAACGTCTTGCGGCTAACATTCAGAAGGTTTCTGAAACATCAAGTCAGACTGTTTTAAGTCTTACAGACAATCTGGACGACGCAGTTTATGACCAGGCTCTTACATTAAATGTAACCATTCCTTCGGGCAAAAGCGGAGCAACGGTAACTTGCGCAGGAAGTAATTTAGTGGCGACGGTTGCAAACGGAAAGATAAGTTTTTCCGTAGCTCCCGACAAAGGAAATATAACAATCAACTGGGTATAACATGTATTTTTAAAGGCTCAGCGCCAAGCGTGCTGAGCCTTTTGTTTGTTTTATACATAATTTTTTAAATTTTTTACGTAAATTTATTATTTAGTATTTACTTTACAAGAAATATGTGTTATAATTTAATAGCAATATTTTATAAAGGAGTGTATGTAAAATGAAAAACGTAAAAAAACAACTGGTATTACTACTGTCTCTGG
Source organism: Clostridia bacterium (assembly GCA_017620205.1). Classification (GTDB taxonomy): domain Bacteria; phylum Bacillota; class Clostridia; order UMGS1883; family UMGS1540; genus UMGS1540. The sequence goes on from JAFZQX010000003.1 coordinate 134,190, forward strand.
CAATGCTTATAAGCATGGTTGTTGGGGCAACATCGGTTTCGGCTGACCCGACAGCTTTATTGGAGCTTGATTTTTCAAATCTTGCTGCAACACAAGCAGCACCTTCGGCAACGCCTAATCCCTCCGGTGTTACGGCAACAGGAAGCTTGGCAGGCAGCACGGGCATAAGCTTTGCTGAAAGAGTTCCGGGAACGGATACTGTTGACAATAACAAAGTCACAAAAGAGTCAATCGAAAACGCAAACGGCGGCACTACCTATTTTGTTAAGTTCTTTGACCCCTCGATTTACCCCAACCACATCAATCTCGTAAACTCTTGGGCACTTCACACAAAGAACACTTATATAACAAACGCTGATTTTGAAAGTGCTGACAACACTATTTCAATGTGGGTTGACGCAGTTGCGTGCAGTACAGGCTCGGATGGTTATTGGAAGGATATTCTCTGCTACAGAGTAGATTATACCGATAATGAAGGTGCTAAGGTTGAAACATTTGACCTCGGTATTAACTATAACGAGACATGGAATGCACTCAGCGCACCGAGAGAATTTGTCAAAAATGAATCTGAAGTTATTAAAGATTATAACGATGGTGCTTTCGAAGTTCCGGTTGGTTTGAAACACATTGTTATAACAAACCCCAAAGCCGTTGACGGCAAAAAGACGATGGACGTATATGTAAACGGTGTATTTGTTAAGAGCGTTGAGCTTGATGTAGCAGGAACAGTTAATAATGCAACAATTCACTTCTTCGGTAATTCATTTACAAATGATGAATACTGGAAGTCACGCGCAGATATTGTTCCCGAAGCTAAGATCGGCGGTTTCAGAATTTATGACGGCGTAATGTCCTCTGATGATGTTGCTGCTCTTTACAACGCACAGATCGCTGAATTTTCTGATGTAAATTCAGAAGAAATCATTGGTTATTCCTTCGCGGGCGATACAGTAACTTATGACGGTAATAGCCATAACATTGAAGTTACAAAAGCTCAGGGCGCAACAGAAGGCGTTGATATCGCTTATACATGCAATGGCGAAGCTTTCACGGGCGCTACTGAAATCGGTACATATAATATAACAGCTACAATTACTAAAGACGGCTATCAGCCCCTTGTTTTAGGCGCTACGCTTAAAATCAAAAAGGAAGCTGCTCAGGCAAGTGAAGGCGATCTTCTCATAGATCTTGACTTTTCAACATATGTAAAAGATGAAGAAGTAGTAGATCCCGACTCTATTGAAGGCTCTGTTGGTTTCGTTACAAATAACGGTATTCTTAAAGACACAACCGTATTGAAATTCAAATCAGCCGCAATGACGAATAACTGGAGCAATTACCATTTGGATTTGGAATCGTTCACAAATTCTCAGGGCACATCAACATATTACCTGCACAAAACAGTTGGTGATATAGCAAGCACAGACCGTAACAGATTCTCTTCTATAACAGAATCCGAGCTTGAAGAGCAGGCAAATACAATCACATTCTGGCTTAAATATGTACCCCAGAAGTCCCCCGGCGTTCAGTACAGCATTTTTGACTACTATGCAGTATACGGCGAAACAGGCAAACACTTGTTCAGCGTTTGCCAGGCGGGCGTACCTGAAGGTGCAGCCGAAGGCACTTGCAGATTGTCGGACAGAGGTGAAGCGCTTGCCTTCGGTGACATCACAGGTTTAACAGATCAGTGGATACATGTTGCCATCAAAAATCCCGAATATGCATTAAATCCAGAAACAGGCAAATTTGAAAAGACAATGCATTTATTTATTAACGGCGAATGGAGAGGCCAGCAAACCATAGAAAAACCCGAAGGCGCTCTTGATGACGTTAAAATCGGCTTGCTCGGTGAAATCACAAGTACTGCGGGTAAACGTTGGCCGCAGGATGCGTCAATAGGCGGTTTTAAAGTATTCTACGGCGCATTGACACAGGCAGAAATCAATTCTAAATATAACGAAGAGCTTCCGCTTTTCAACGATGTTCCTGCTTCTAAACTCATTGAGTTTGTAGACGGTGAAGGCGCAGCGGTAGAAAGCCTTAACGGTCTTGATGCAGTTACGCTTAAGTTCACTCCCGCAAATGATAATACAATTCTTTGCTTTGCCGCTTGCTATGATGCAGACGGTAAATTACTCGCAGTTAAGAGCATTATAGGCAGCGAAGCAGCAACAGAATCTATTGACATTCCGGACGGAACAAGCTTTGTAAAAGGTTATGCTTGGAACGCTTCAACTCTTAATCCTGTTCAGGATAAAATTGAGCTTACATACAGCGAACCTGTATAAGCATAATTTTAGCGCACGTTATTTGCATTGCGCGCAATATAGCGTATCGGTGCAGTAATACTTAGTTTTTATTAAGGGCATAGCTCTTTTGAGCTATGCCCTTAAATAAATGCATAATGGAGAGATTTATGAAGTTTTCGTTTTACGCATGGCTCGCTCAGTTTATAGCTGAAAAAGGTGCAGAAGGCACGGCGAAAATGGCAAAAGAGCTGGGGCTTTCGGGGGTTGAAATACTAATTGTTTCAAATCCCCATGCAAATGTGATACCCGATATCAAAACCGCAAGAGAAATGAAATCGGTTTTTGATTCTTTTGATTTGCCTTTTGTCTGCGTTTCGGTGCCGGCAACCCTTACAAAAGAGGGCGCGGTCGACATAACAATTTCAAAGCTTGAAATTGTGAAAGAGCTCGGCTCGCCTTACCTTCATCACACTCTTATACTTGAAGATATGCCGCGCGATCCCGAAATATTCAGAAAACTTGCGGATGAAGCTGAAAAAATAGCAAATCATGCAAAAGATTTAGGCATAACGGTTTTGTATGAACCTCAGGGTTACTGCGTAAACGGAATTATAAATTACAGCATTTTTTTTGATGAAATGAAAAAACGTTGTGAAAATATCGGCGTATGTGCGGATTTCGGAAATACGCTCTTTGTAGGAGAGCAGCCGACAGCGCTTTTAAAAAAATATGCAGCTGATATAAAACACGTGCACATCAAGGATTATTTATTCAAAAATAACGGCGCGTTTGACCCCGGTGACGACTGGTATCACCTGCCAAACGGCAATATGCTTTATCCTACGTTTGTAGGTCATGGGATAGTAAATTATATAGACACATTGAAAGTGTTAAAAGACATAGGATATGACGGATATTATTCAATCGAAAACGATATGCCTGTAAGCTTTTTCAGAGAGTCTGTTCTGCAGGCAAAAGATTTTGCACAAAGAGTTTATGAAAGCCTTTAAAATTCACTAAAACTTTACATTTGGAGAGAGATGTATTATGTTTAAATTAATTGACCCTTTTAAAACTTTTGACGATAATTTGCAGCCGTATACAATGGCTGCAGAATTACATACAGAAATACCCAATATGCACTCCGGCGTTGACGAGAGAGGTTTTTCGCTGCGCTCAATAGGCAACAGATATATCTTCTGTACGCCGGATTTAACACAGTTTAAGTTTGACCTTACGTATTTTTATACATATATGGAAGAATATAACCCAACGTTTAATGTTTTCTTCGGTTACGATAAGAAAAGACGTACGGGTTTGGGACTTATGTTTGTCTGCAGCCTCGGCGGCGGCATGAAAGTGTCACTCATTGAGGTTGACAGAATGAGGATAACGCGCGTTTCGGAAACAGAGCTTTCTTCATATTCAATAGGTGAGGAAGAAAAAACGCATTTGCACCTTGCTTTAAAAGGCACAAAAATCGAAGGCGATTTAGACGGTCATAAATTCAGCTTTGACGTTCCCGAAACAAAAGGCAGAATTGCAATAGAGCGCAGTAATTTTATCGGCGAATTTGTTATGTGCGATGTTTCAATTACGTCAGATGATACGTTTGAAGAAAAGACATATATAGCCGAAAAAACAGTTGAGATCCCGCTTCGTGACGGTGGAGACATACCGTACCTTTTCAGCTATGAAATAAAGGACATAGGCGGCGTTTTGTATTTAAATACAAAACTTTGCGGAGGCACGGCTTCAAGGAAAGTCAACCGCGAAGACAGACCGGGTCAGTATGTTGCTGAGCTTGACACTTTGCGCTCGCCGTTTGTGAAAATCAGACTCGGCGAAAGAGTGGAAAAATACTATATTTTCAACGATGAGAAAATAATAGTAGACCCCAATATATTCTGGGAGTGCCAGAAACGCATTTTCGGCCACCCTGAATTCCCGATAGAAAGTACTTATGTGTTAAATAAAGCGTTTGCCGATGACAGCGTATATGTAAGCTACGGATATGAAGACTTAAAGTGCAAAGGCTATTTTGTTCAGGCGGGCGGTCCGAGCGAATTTATGTTTGACAAGGACGGCAAGCTCCTCTATGAAGGCGATGAGCTCGGGGAAAGCGTTTTAGAGCTTCTGTCACCTGAGGATAAGTTTGCCACAACACTTATCCCTGCGGACGCTTATAAGCGCGAAGAGATAATACATCACCTTGCCACAAACCATTATTTCCATATAGACGAGGATATAAACCTCACTATGTCTATGAAAACAAAGCTTGATACAAAGAATATTTCGGTTAAAGCTGAGATACGTGACGTATACGATGCCGAAACACTTGAAGCGTTTGACGTAACACCCGAAATTTCCGGTTGGAAGTTTGGTTATAAAGAGGTTTCTGCGAATATAAAAACAAAGCCGTTAAAGCTCGGCGTTTACAGAGTGCTGTTTACTGTTTTGTACGGCGATGAAGTATACAGAAAATTCAACAAGGTATTTGAAGTGTTTGATAAAGACAGCGGCACATCGCCTGCTGTGGCAAGCGGACTGCCGTATGTATTTTCCATGCCAAACGAGCAGAAATGGCTCATGCGTAATTCGTTTGACCTTTGGAATCCGAAACCGTCGTGCGATGTCGGGCACTTTATAGCATGCGTTACGGATACGCCTATAGAAGCCGAAACAAGACGCACTTGGGAGGTTATAAAGCCGTTTGGCAGGCAGTGGTTTGCTTGGCTTGATGACAGAACGGTGCTTGACTGGAGCGTTGAAAGCCACATGGATGTCGTTAAAAATGCCGATTATCTGTATATTCCGGCTAAAACGCAGGCTTTCCCTCTCAGAAACGATTTCTATGTTGCAAGAACATATCAAAATCCTGTTTACAGAGAGTATCTGCATGAGTTTATGGATTTGCACCCTGAATTTGCGGAAAAATTAACATACAAAAAGAAGGGTAAATCTGAGTTTGAATCCACTCCTATATTTGACGAGTCCGGAAGAACTCCCGTTTATACAGATTTCACATACGAAGATCTTGAAAGTTTAATGACCGTCTGCCATGAGGAATGGATGGAATATGCACTTTCCAGAATTCTTGAAGACTTCAAAAATCAGAACGAAGAGATTAAAAAGATCAACCCGAACTTTAAACGCTCCGCATACGGTCCGTTTAACCAATATGTTTCGCCTCCGCTTTCATACCATACGGTAAAAGCTTTCGGCAACCTGCCTTACGAGTCTCTTGCAAAAGATGTATACACGGGTTTTGCGGCATTTGAAGATTATCCCGGCTCCTGTGCATATCAAACATACAGGGGCGCGTTTGGCGTTATGACTATACTTTTACACTGCCCGGATTTAAAACTCTATCCCGAACAGTATAAGGGAAGTCCCGGCGGGTGTATAGACGGTGCAGTTAAATTTGCGCATGCTCCTATGGGTGAAAACAATCCGCCGCTGTATTTTAACACAACACACGCGTTTGAATTTGTTTATAATACGCCGCGTAAAACTGAGGATGGATACGCTTATTGGACGTCATACGGTTTCCATAGGCCTGATCACACTCCGGAAATGACAAACAAACTCGCTCGCGATTGGGGCACCGTAAACCGCATAAAGCCTGCAAAGCCTTTAAAAACAACGGCTATGATTACTGAGTATTACGATTCTGAAGATATTTATGACGGCAGTATAATTAATTATCACGGTCATACGAATATTTATAACAGAAGCGAAGAAGGACACGGCTATATATATGAAAGCCTGCGCGAGGCGGGTTTAAACGCCCCGTTTGCCATGAAGCTTGATACGCTCTCTTGTCTTTCGGCTGACGAGTGTGATACGCTTGTTATTCCAACGCTGAAGTACGCTTCGGATAAAGCAAAGGAGAATATCAGAAAGCTTTATGAAAGCGGTGTTTCAATCTTTGCCGTAAGTGATATTGACGGTCTTGAAGACATCTTTGGTGTTCGCAAAGCAGAAAAAACCGTTAATATTGACACTTTGGTCCGTTGTGACGGTGAGGAAGAGGGCATATATCCAAATGACGCGTTGTTTAAATACGAAGCCGACGGTGCGGATGTTATTTTGAAATCCGGCAACGGAATGCCCGTGCTGCTTAAAAAGGGCAATGCTGTGCTTTTAAACGCTTCCGTTTCAACGCTGGGTCATGAGTGTTCCGTAGCAACCCCCGCCAAGTCGAGAAAGAACGTGAGCCGTCTTTTGCGCGACACGTTTATAAACGTTTTAAGAGATATATCATCTCCGATTGCTGTCGGTGAAAACGTTGGCGTTACTATGTTTGAGGACAAAAAAGGCGAAAAGCACATGCTTTGCATAGACTATTCGCCCTATGACAACAATCCCAAGAAGGTTAAAACGGCTGTTGTGAAACTCAACGCGAAAATCAAAGAAATTTCATGTGACAGACGTCATTATACAATTTACGATGAAAATGGATATGTTTCAGAACTCCGTTTCCCGATACGCATCCATGAATCTGTAATGTTTGATTTGAAATAGAATAAAAGAGAATAGTGAAAAAAGTAAAAAGAAAAAGCGCCAAGTATTTAATACTTGGCGCTTTTTGGAGCTACCGATCCGATTCGAACGGACGACCTGCTCATTACGAGTGAGCTGCTCTACCAGCTGAGCCACGGTAGCATGTGTTTTTTTGTAAGCCACTTAACTATTATAAATATAAATAAATAAAAAGTCAAGTCTTTTCAAGAAAAAATATAATATTTGCTCTGCAAATTGTAGGTTTGTCAATGATGTGTTACAAAATTTCTAAAACACTTCGCCATTATCAAGGAAAGCTTTTATGTAATCGGCAGGAGCTTTCCAGTTGAGAGGACGCATAGGAAACTTGTTATAGTTATAGTTGTGTACCTTTA
>JAFZQX010000046.1 GCA_017620205.1 Clostridia bacterium
GTTAAAGTATATGTAGACGGCGAACTTAAGCTTACTGAAAACTTAAGCCTCGGCGGACATTCTTTAGCAGACTCATGGATAAGTCTCGGTGCCGATGAAAACGGCGGATATATCCCCGGTGACATAAGCTTCGCAGACGTTAAAGTATATTCAGGAGCTCTGAGCGAAGAGGGAATAGCAAACCTCTATGACAGCGAAAAAGATGTTTATGACAATATGGCATACAACAAAACAACGGTTAAGAGTGCAGGCTCTTCTTTAAACAAGCTTTCAGATCTTAATGCAGGAGATAAGCTTACAATTGATTATAATGAAAACGCAGGAGAAAGCACAAGACTCTTTGCGGCTTGCTATGATGCAGAAGGTGCAATGCTTTCCGCAAACACGGTTGAAGCTGACGGTGAAGGCTCGTTTGAGCTTGATATACCGGAAGGATTTGACCATGTTAAAATTTACACATGGAACGGTGCGACACTTGCGCCTATACAGAAGGCAACAACACTTTACAAGTAACAATCAATCTTCATATTTATACACTCCACACTTTAGTCAAAACGCCCCGCGGCTTTGCCGCAGGGCGTTTTGATTTACTCTGCTTTTTTCTGTTTACAAAATTACATATTTATGTTTCATTTTTATATGTACATGCCTGCGGGTGTATGTTATAATGCCCAATGGATTTTTATTTTGGAGGTATAGTATGAACAAACAGATTGGTAAAATTGACAAAAAACTGATGTCGGTTTTGGCCATGTTGCTGTGTGTTTTGATGGTCATGGCATGTATGCCCTCAAATCTTACAGCAGTATCGGCCGACGAGTATTATTATGATACTCTAAACACATTTTATTTCAGCAAATATAACCACGGTTATTATTTTGCTCCGAAAGCGCCGGGTAAGTACCCGGTAATTATTTATTTTCACGGACAGGGCGGTTTTAAAAATGTTAAACCGCATTTGCTCGCGTTCATGAACGAATGGGTGAAAGCAGGATGGTTTGAACCGGCTATAGTAGTTATGCCGGAGATCGATCATGAAGACGATTTGTCGGTTCAGAGAAGCAGCATTGACTTTCAGGAATACATAAGACGTGATGAGAGATTCACCGTGCTTCTTAATAGCCTTTTGGACGGCTCTTTTTCTGACAAGATTGACACGTCAAGAGACATCTGGGTTGCAGGCTCCTCCGCCGGCGGTATGACGGCTATTTATGCCGGAACAAAGTATAATGATATATTTAAAAAAGTTGGTTGTTTAAGCCCGTCACAGGCGTATTACCTTGGCGAAGGCAAGTGGGGCGTATATAACCATGCATCAGACATTTATCTTTCGCAGGATCCCGACGCCAAGCTCTATATGGCATACGGCGAAGCTGAAAGATCGGCCGGAACAAACGTATTTAAAGAAGCAATTCTCCGTTATAAAGATGCTGTTGAATCAACAGGCAACAACAAAGAGGACCTTATAACGCTTTTTGCAGCCCCTGAGGAATGGGGCGGACACGGCTGGCCGCTTTTTGAAAAAGAAGTTTTTATGTGGCTCTATTTAAACACATACGGAGCGCTCCCCGACAGAGAACTTGTTGAAAGTGTTTGTAAATACAGAGTGCCGAGAGAGCCCGAAGTTATTGACGAAGAATTAAACCTTGACGACATAGCTCTTCCCGAAGCTCTCATAGACCTTGATTATTCAGGATACAAAAAGGATGCAGAAACAAATCCCATGGCAGTGGAGGGCTCAATCGGCGGCGTTGTAAATTGCGGCACACATGGCGAAAACACAAAGGTTGTTATGTCGGATTATGACGCTTCTTGCGATCAAAGCCTTGATTTAGAAAGACTCCAAAACGGCGAAGGCGATATAACGCATTGCCTTGAATTTACAAAAAATACAGCTTTTGTACAGACTTCAAATAACAGCCGTTATATAGAAGACAGTATTTTGGAAACGCAGGATAATACAATCTCTTTCTGGGCAAAGGTAACTCCCGGAAGGGAAAGAAGAAGCATATTAAACTACCGCGTGACATATGACGGAGCAGGGACAAATGAAATCAGACTTTGTACCGATACCGGTTCTGATTATTATATCTGCGACGGCTGGGAAGCTTTCAGACAGTACATTAATGAAAACAACGGAAAGTGGGCTCTTTATACCATTAAAAATCCCGCTTATGTTGACGGCAAAAAGACAGTAAGCGTTTATGTAAACGGTTGGTTTATATATGAAAAAGAAATAACACAGCCGGAAGGCGAACTCGAATCTGCAAGACTTTACTTTGCCGGTGAAGGCGACGGAAACCATGCTATATATTATCCGGACTCTTTCGGACTCGGCGGTGTAACCGTATATGACGGTATTCTGGATGACCACCAAATTTACAAGGCGTTTGAAGAGGGCGAGGGTAAATATAAAAATGCAGAAGTTTTAGAACCCGGTGACGATCCCGAACCGGTTGAAGAGCCCGAGCCGTTTGAAAGCACAGCTTTAATTGACCTTGATATGTCAACATATATAAAAGATACGTCTTCCGTTGATCCCAAAAATGTTGAAGGTTCAATAGGCTGCATAGTAAACAGCGGAACTTTAAGTGATACAACGGTTGTTAAAATGTCTTCACAGTCAGGAAGATGGACTTCACTTGATTTAAGCCTTGAATCGTTTGTAAATATTGAAGGTACAGAGACTTCTTATCTGCACAGAACAATCAGTACAAATCTTTGTAACGATAATAACAGATTTAATACAGTAGAAGATATTGCGCTTGAAGAAGGGGCTAATACAATTTCATTCTGGGCTAAATACGTTCCCGAAAACAGAGCCGATACAGAGTATAACATATTGGATTATAACGTGACATATGACAGCGAAAGCACACATTTATTTACACTTGACCAGGCTCCGGCTGCAAGCGGCGCTTTTAAAATCAGCGGCAGATGGCAGTCACCTCGCTTCGGTGATATAACAGATGAAGCTGCAGGCAAATGGGCGCAGTATGTAATAACTAATCCCGAGTATGTAAACGGCAAAAAGACGATGAAAGTTTACGTAAACGGTCAGTATAAAGGTGAGCAGACTGTTACACAGCCTGTTGGCAATCTGACAGGGGCAAAGCTTTTATTTGGCGGCGAAGCTTCGCCAACATCTTGGGTCTTTTGGCCTACAGAGTATAATCTCGGCGATATAAAAGTATACGAAGGCGAACTAAGTGATATCAATATAACTTCGCTATATAATGAAAGCAAAAACAAATATATTGAAGATGAAACCGCACAGAAAACAATAATTGGATATACTTTTGAAGATGCGGAAGCAGAATTTGACGGTGAAAATCATACAATTGAAATAACAGCTGCTTCAAATGCAACACCGGGCGTTTTTGTGGTTTACACGGTGGATGATGAAGAGTTTACCGGCGCCTCTGAAGAGGGAACATACGAAGTAACAGCAAAAATTACAAAGGAAGGCTATAACGATCTTGTACTGACGGCCGTTTTAAGAATTACTCCCAAACAGGAAGATCCCGAAGAGATTGAAGAATTTGACGGCACTGCGCTTATAGACCTTGATATGTCAACATATGTTAAAGACAGCTCAGCTGCTGATCCGAAAAATATTGAAGGCTCAATAGGCTCTATTGAAAACAGCGGAACTTTAAGTGATACAACAGTTATTAAGATGTCATCACAGAGTGGCAGATGGACAGACCTTGATTTAAGCATCGAATCGTTTGTAAACGCTGAAGGCACTGAGACTTCCTATCTGCACAGAACGATAAGCTCGAATCTCTGCAACGATAATAACAGATTTAATACAATTGAAGATACGGCTCTTGAAGAAGGCGGAAACACAATTTCTTTCTGGGTTAAATATATGCCCGAAAACAGAGTTAATACAGAATACGGTATCTTAGATTATAACGTAACGTATGACGGTGTACAGACACACCTGTTTACGCTTGATCAGGCTCCGTCTGCAATCGGTGCATTCAGGCTTTCCGGCAGATGGCAGTCGCCGGTCTTTGGCGTTGTCACAGACGAAGCGGCAGGCAAATGGGCACATTATGTAATAACAAATCCTGCATACGTTGACGGTATGAAAGAGATGAAGGTATACGTAAACGGTATATACTTAGGCTCAAAGACGGTTTGCAGACCGAACGGAAACTTAACGAACGTAAAACTTGCATTTGGCGGTGAAGCTTCTCCGACATCCTGCATTTTCTGGCCGACTGAGTTTAATCTCGGAGAGATAAAAGTTTTTGACGGCGAGCTGAGCGAAAAAGATATTCGTTGCGTTTATATGCAAAGCAAAAACAAATACACAGAAGTGTTAGATTAACAGACAACGGTTTAGTTGTATAATAGTCACAAAAACAGGCGTTGGCAATAATTGCTGCCGTCTGTTTTTTTTGTTGAATTTTAATAAACTTTTTTTGTGGATTTACAAATATAGGTATACTTGGATGAAATTTGAGAATTTATTTTTTGCATGTTGACATGTAATATTGTAAATGATATACTTTTTATAACGCGCGTTAGGAAACATTAATACATATACGTGTTGTACAGTTTATGTATATGATTCCCGGATGACATTATGATTGACATTATGATTGACATTTTTACAGACATTAGATTGACATTTTAAGCAACAACTATTTATTTGAAGGGGTATGTCATGAAAAACAAAATTAAATTAACATTGGCAATGCTTTTGACAGCAATTATGATTTTAAGCGCTTTACCCGCAAGTATTGCTTTTGCAGGGGTAGACAACGACAAGCTAATTGATCTTGACTTCAGCTCATTTACGTCGAGCCAGTCAACTGTCAACGGTAAAGTACGCACAACATGGAACGGTACAAATAACGGTACATTGAATACTAATGCAAATGTTACCATGTATTATGAAAAAAACTCCGGTATGAGTATCGACAAAGATGTGTTTGTAAACGTTGACGGTGAAAGAGTTTATTATATGCGCAAAAATGCCGATAAGAATGCATCTGCGCAAAACAACAATAATTGTTTTGTTGATAAAAAAGATCTTGATTCGGGCACTTTTGCAATTTCGTTTTGGGCGAAGTTTACTCCTCAAACCGACGCTGATATGACAAATATATTCGACTACAATGTAAACGGCACACAGCTGTTGTCACTTAATCAAAAGAAAACTGAAAGCGGTAAATACGTACTGGTTGACCAAAACGGGAATTCTTTGGGTAACAGATGCCCTGAAGTTTCTGCCGGTGAATGGGTGCATTATGCTCTTACATTCCGTGAGTATCAGGATATGGGAGTTAAGGTAGATGCATCCGGCAAGGAGTATGAGTCTTACAAGAGGATATGCATACTCTATGTTAACGGTACACAGATAAAATACTATCCGTTTGAAAAACCGAGACATTATGTAACAACAACAAAACTGGCAATAGGCGGTGAAGCTGTTCGTTCTAACACATCAACATCTTCAATGCCGGCGGAAATATCTTTTGCTGATTTTACTGTATATGACGGAATAATTGCTTTAGGTGCACCTTCTGAATTATATGCAGCCGAAAAAAGCAGATTTGAATTGATGGATCCACAGCCCGTTATTATTGATGACGGAGATTTGATGATAGATCTTGATATGTCTACATATTCCAAAGACAGAGAATCAAACCCTGATTTGGTTTCCGGCTCTATAGGCAAGATAAAGAATAACGGTCTTTTTAACAAGACAACAATCGTTAAAATGTCAGCACAGAAAGACAGATGGAACGCTCTTGATCTTACAAGAGAGCGTTTTCAAAACTCAACATATACGAATACTTCATATTTGCACAGAACTATAAATACACCTGTCTGCAACGATGCAAACAGATTTAACACAATTGAAGAGCCCGCACTTGAAGAAATGACGAATACAATTACTTTCTGGGCAAAATATGTTCCGGTAAGCAGATACGGATGCCACTATAATTTGTTTGAATATAGCTTAACTTATGATGATGATACTAAACAAGGCGCATTCGCGTTAAATCAGAAATCTACGAATAAAGGTGATTTTCTCCTTACCGGCTATTCGCAGAGCAAAGAAATTGCAAATCTTACCAACACGGCCGCTTGTGAATGGGCACAGTATACACTTGTAAACTACCCTTCAAACGGTTCAAGTAAGAGTATGGTTATTTATGTGAACGGAAAGCGTATAAAGAGTTTAACAAACTCAATTGAATCAAAACCGGTTAAATCTGCAACAATTGCTTTTGGCGGATTTGCTGTGAAAGCTGATTGGTTCTTCTGGCCGAAAGATTTTTATCTCGGCGATGTAAAAGTATATAAAGGCAAAATGACTGATGATGAAATATTAAATCTATACAACGAGGAACTTCCCAAATATTCAACTAAAGTCAAAGAGATACACGGTTATTCCATAGCGCCGGAAATTCATGAAGTGTGTGACGGCAAAATACATAAGGTGGCTGTTGATGTGGCCGAGGATTCAACAAAAGGTGTGCATATCCGCTATGAAAATGCAAAAGGATATGAATTCACTGGCGCATCAAAAGCTGGTTCACACGATGTTAAAATAATAATTACCAAAGAAGATTATGAAACACTTGAATTACAAACCAAACTCGTTTTAGAAGGCTCAAATGAGATTGAGCACATTAGCGATACAGAGACTCTCCTTGACCTTGATATGTCAACATATGAAAAGGATACATCTTCTACTGACCCTGATAGCGTGATAACATCTATAGGCGGTTTGGTAAATAACGGCACATGGGGAGACGCGCCTGTAATTAAAATGTCTTCGCAGAGTGGAAGGTGGACAAATCTTGACCTTTCAAAGTATATGCGTAATATAGGCGCAGACCGCCATGAGGCATATTTGAGAAGAACAATCAATACATATGCATGTAACGACGCAAACAGATTCAACACAATTGAATACAAAGAATTTGAAACCGGTTCAAACACAATTACATTTTGGGCTAAATACACACCCATATCATCTTCAGGCTGTAAGTATAATCTGTTTGATTACAGTATTGAACCATCTGTCGGTCATGCACAGGGAGTATTTTCTTTAAACCAGAAGACGACGTATAACGGAAAATTTATTCTTGTGGATAAAGATGACAGCAGAATCTTTAAAGATATAACAGATATTGCAGCCGGTAAATGGGCACACTATACTGTTGTTAATTCCGAAGCAGTTAACGGCAAAAAAGAAATGAAAGTATATGTAAACGGTATATACTTAGGTTCTCAGACTGTTTCTGTTCCAGATGGAAAAGTAAAATCAGCAAAGATCGCTTTTGGCGGTTATGCAGTTAGGGATGCGTATTGCTTCTGGCCCAGAGATATATCTATCGGTGATATAAAAGTATACGATGGAGAGCTCAGCAAAGAAGCGATTTTAGAAGATTTCGCAGAAAAAAGCTGTTATTATATAGCTGATGAAGAAGAAATTGTAGGTTATTCGATAGATCAAGAAATTACAATTCCGTATGACGGCGAAAACCATATGGTAGCGGTTAGCGTTGACAACGATGCAACCGAAGGCGTTGACATTTCATATATCTGTGACGGATCAGAATTTACAGGCGCAACGGAAATCGGAACATACCCGATTACAGTTTATATTTCTAAGGACGGATATAACACACTTGAAATCCCGGTAACGCTTTCGATAATAGCAACAAAATATATAGATCTTGATATGTCAACATACGAAAAAGACTTGTTATGGTATCCATATAATTATCAGGGGTCTATCGGAAATATCAAAAACAACGGCATGTGGGCAGATACAACATTGGTAAAAATGTCATCGGAAGAGATGCTTGATTCAGATATTCATATTGACCTTTCGCTCGAAAATGCTCCTGCGCCCTGTTTGCACAGAACAGTAGACACTAAAACATGTAACTTGGGAAATCAGTATACTGTTATAGAAGAAAAACAACTTGAGGAACAGGCAAATACAATTACGTACTGGGCAAAATACGTATCTGACAACAGAGCTATGACAGAGTATAACCTTCTTGACTATAATGTAAAATATGATGGTGAGTCAGAAGAAAAACACCTCTTTACTATCGATCAGTCTCCGACAACAGAAAGTGTGTACAGACTTGTTGACAGACTTCAGGCGGCTGTATATGGCAACGCTACGGATAAACTGAATAATAAATGGGCACAGATAACAATTACTAACCCCGAATATGATGAAAACGGTCAAAAGACAATGAAAGTCTATATAAACGGTAGATATTCATTTGAAAAAACCGTAACAAAGCCGGAAGGTGATGTTGAGAACGTAAGACTCGCTTTTGCAGGCGAAGCGCTGGAAAACAGCAGATATATTTTCTGGCCCTCGGATTTCTATCTCGGTAAGGTTACTGTCAGCGAAGGCGTTTTAAGCAGCAAAGAAATACTTAGTGAATACAACAGCACCAAAAAAGGTTACATAAATAATTAGTGTGTTATCATAACAATACTGATAATATATATATTTAAACTAAGTTAATTAATCAAAAAAACACGGCAGATCAACTGCCGTGTTTTTTGATTAATTTAGTTATTCGGTAAGTTGTTTCTGACAAGACTCACATCTGTAGCGGTCTTTGTGTTTCCGTCTTCGGAAAGCTCATAATCTACTACGACTATCGTACCTTCCGTAACAGAGAAATGCGCTATATCGCTTTTTGCTTTTTCGGAAAGAGCAAACTCTATTTCCTCATCGGTAATATCGGAAACAATTACGATTTTATCTTCTTCAATGCTTTTAACCGGACCGCCGTAATAAGTAGCCGGTTCTAATTTGTTGTTTGAAACAGCGGGTTCGTTTTCGCCTTCGGGCGCTGCTGTGTCTTCATCACCGTTTTCGGCTTGCGGTTCTGCTGAAGCATCAGGTGTTTCTGCCGTCTGCGTTGAAGTGCCGGGGTTTTGTGTGTTTTCTGCTTTCTTGCATGATGCAAAGCAAAGCAAAGCTGCGATTAAGCATAAAATAAGCGTTGTTTTTTTCATTATTATTTGTCCTTTCTTTTTTTTTACATTTATTGTGTAACAAGTCCTTCTACCAGCTCCCGCGCCTCTGAAACGCCAATACCGCTTTGGGCGGAGAAGGGGAGAAGAACATCGTTTTCACCGAAATTAAGCGTCTTTTTTATAAGCTCGATATTTTCGTCTATTTTGCTTTTTTTGAGCTTGTCAAGCTTGGTTACGATAATATTTACATAGCCGTGACGTGCTTTTATCCATTCATACATGGCTATATCGTCTTTTGTAGGTTTATGACGCGCGTCAAGAATTAAAAAGGTTGTGATAAGCTGAGCTCTTGTAGTAAGATATAAATTTATCATCTTAGCCCATTTCTCGCGTTCTGCTTTTGAAACCTCGGCGTAGCCGTAACCCGGAAGATCAACAAAAAAGAACGAGTTATCTATATTATAGAAATTCAGCGTTGCGGTTTTACCGGGTTTTGAACTTGTTCGCGCTAAACTTTTTCTGTTTAAAAATTTATTTATAAATGACGATTTGCCTACATTTGAACGCCCTGCAAGCGCAATCTCGGGAACGGTTGTGGCAGGGTATTGCGCGGGAGATACTGCGGAAATTGTAATTTCAGCGTTATTATAATTCATATTAATCTCCTATTTAATCTTTCTGCATTCAAGATAGAAACGTTTTTCGCACGCTTCGCCCATGGAGAAAGTCTTTCTCGGCAAAACACCGTCCTGCGCCACGGATTTAAAGAGAGCGCTTTTCGGCATGGCAGGAAGCAAAATGCCTATATTGCCTTTTTCCGATCCCAAACGTTTTACTACATCATCGCCGTGCACATAATCAATCTTTCCGCCGTTTGCCTTTATATATTCGTCAAGAAAGTGCTGCAGCGTTCCTGCGGCGAGTGAAAACGGAGGGTTTTCTATTGTCAAAGAAAGCTCGTTTTCTCCGTAGTATATAATAAACGACTGAGCTTCGTTATCGGCAGGATTTTCTTTGCAGTATTTTTTAAATTCCGATACAAGCTTTTCGGCATCTGTTCCGAATACGACTCTGTGTATTGCTTCAAATTCCAGAGAATCGTCATGCAAATTTACAAGCTCGCACAAAGCAAAGCGTGCGGGTGATGCAAGAGCTTCTTCTGCAGATACGGCTTTCTTTAAGTTTTCATAGCAAGTTTTTGCCGTTGCCAGGGAATGGTTTCCGTCGCCCATGGCAAAGAGCAGGGGGCTGCCGCAGTTTGTACCGTGCTCTTTGTTAAAAAGATCGGTATCTGCGAGCTTTTCATATGCTAAAGTCAGAGTGTCGATTTCTTTTTCAGGGATAAGCCAGCCTTTAATATGTCCGCCGTCTTCCATGAGCTCAAAATCATAAACACATGTAAATGTATCTTTCTTTGAAGCTATAGGCTCTATAATTGTTTTGCCGGGATCGTCAGCGAGAATCATTATATGCGGCATTTCAAGAGGAGCTTTTTCTCTTACCGCCACACGGGGAGGGATTCTCTCTAAAACCGTGCCCTCGGTTGCTCTTATAAGAGACACTGAATCCTTTGAAAAGTCATATTCTTCAAGGTCAACAGCGCCTACGATGCCGCGGCGCACTTTCCCTGTTTTAAATGTTCTCTCAACATATATCATGGAAGACTTATATTCTTTGAAAAGAGGGCCGTATTCTTCCATGGTTCTGTTTATCTTTGAAACTCTATCTGCCGTGTCATCCCTGCCTAAATATATTTCGGGGAGAGATATTCTGAGGGCGGACGGAGCGTCTCCTACGTTTTTATCAACATTTTCCCAGTATTCGGGTTCTGAAGTGTATTGGTCGCATGCGACCACGCTCCATTTTGTCATATCAACTCCTTCGGGTATCAGTATATCCGCAGGTACAAAACATCTTTTGTTCATAGTTTTTCAACCTTTCGTTATTCTTTGTTAAAACGCCATTTGTTTATACTGCAAAACGGTCTGGAAACACAAGGCGCCTCAACGCCCAAAATGGCGTTTCTGTATATAATTGCGTTGTTTTCAAAAAGAAGACCCACTACAGGCATATCTCTGGTGAATACATACTGTATCTGCAGGTAAGCTTTTTTCAAATCCTCCGTAGAAACGGAAGTGTATGTGTCATTAATTGCCGAATCCATATCGGATGATGAATACAACATATAGTTTTGACCGCCTGACGCCGCATTTGTTGAAAGCAGGAAGCCATAGTCAAGAGCTTGTGAAAAGTTTACGCCGCCGAGAAACATATTAAAGCTTTGGCACTGCAGTCTTGAAATATAATCCTCAAACGGCAGCTTTTCAACGGTGATATACATTCCGCACTGGTTGAGTTTTGAGGCGATCATATCAGCCGCTTTAACTCTCATCTGGTTATCGCTGTTAACTATCATTGTAGTTGCGAGTGAATACGATACGCCGCCGATGTTTTTATCCAGAACACCGTCGTTATCGCCGTCTTCCCAGCCGCCTTCTTTTAATATTTCCGTGCATGAGTTTTCTGAATAGTCTACTTTGTCCGCGTCTTTATTATATAAATAAGAGGAAGGCGGAACGGGGGAGTTTGCGGGAATGCCGAGTTCGTAATATGCTTCTTCAACGATTTTGCTTCTGTCTATAGCTGCCGATATAGCTTTGCGCACCGCAAGGTCGCTCAGCGTAGTGTTGTTAAAATTAAAACCTATAAACTCATATTTCAGAGTAGGATAATTCAAAACAGTCATTTTATCTAAAAAGCCTATATCCGCAACATCGTTTGCGGTTGCGTTTGCAGCAACAAGCTCTCCCAGCCTCAGCATGGAAAATGCGGTTGTGTCATTGTCTGTTATTTTAACTTCGATATTTTCTTCAATGGGCATATCCCCGAGAGTCCAAAGTGTGTTTTTTGTAAGGAACATAGATTTGTTTGAATCTATAGAAACAAATTTATACTGTCCCGTGCCGCAAGGCGTTTCATATATATCTTTTTTGTGCTTGGGAACTATCGGAAAATCCATAAGGTTTACTATTCTTGTGTACGGATAATCCAGATAAATCACAATGTTTAAATCGTCTTCAACTTTTACATCACTTATTGCGCTGAGCTGGTTTGTATAAATGGTTGGGTTTTCTTCGTCTTTTATGAGATTTATGGTGTATAAAACATCGTAGGCAGTGAAAGGCGTACCGTCATGCCATGCAATATCGGGCTTTAAAGTAAATCTTATGCGTTTGCAGTCTTTGGATACCGTACAGCTTTCGGCCAGCTGCGGAACAACGGATGAATCAGCCGCTATATAGACAAGACCGTCATATATAAGATTGTATATGGGTATGTTAGACGACTGCTTTGTATATAAAGGGTGCAGAGTATCGGGCGACGCCATGTAAAGCGAGATGTTTCCCGAAAGAACAGGTGCTTCTGTCCCTTGATCGTTATTCTCTTTCTTTTGTCCCTTGCAGCCTGTGAGCAGCAGCAAGAGACAACATAATACGGATATGATTCTTTTGTTCAAAATCATTGCCTCCCGTAATTTAAATCAATTATTATAAGTATATAACAAAGTGTTAAATAATGTCAAGTTAAAAAGTAAAGCGGGGTGGTACGGTTACGGTTTTATCTTTTAAGTAGTTAAGTATTCCTGCGTCAGTTTTGAAAGCAAATACGGTTTTGTGCGAGGTTAAAAACTGACCGCTGCCGCCGTTGCCGTATTTCGGATCGCCTTTTATTGGGCATCCTATTGAGGACAGATGAAGGCGGATCTGATGTGTTCTGCCTGATATTATTTCACATTCAACGAGAGCTTCGCCACCCTTTTCGTTCAGAACTTTATAATGCGTTTCGGCCGTCTTTCCGCCGGACATAACAATGCGTGATTTGTTTTCCTTTGTATCTTTTGTTACCTGAGTCTTAATTATGCCTTCAGGTGGGGTTGGGATACCTTCCGTTACGCATATATAAAATCTTTTTATCTCACGCTCTTTAAGCTTTTCATTTATGATTCTCAAAGATTCTGCGTTCTTTGCGGCAATGCAAAGCCCGGAGGTGTTAAAGTCAATCCTGTTGCAGAGCGCGGGAGAGAAAGACATTTCTTTTGAAGGATCATATTCTCCTTTTTCGTATAAATAGCTTTTAACTATCTCCGAAAGAGCATTTTCCCGGTGCTTATCGTCCGGCTGGCATGCCATCTCCGGCGGCTTGTTTACCACTAAAATGTTTTCGTCTTCAAAGACCACCTCCAGAGGAGCTGCGTGCGGTGTAAACTCCTTGCGGCGCAAAAGAGAGCTGTCTCCAAAGTAAGTTATAACATCACCTTCACAAAGCCTTAGATCGTTTTTGGGCTTTTTTTTGTTGACTTTGATTTTATTCGTTCTTATATATTTGTAAATAAGCGATGCGGGAGCTTCGGGCATAATCTTTCTGAGAAAAGAGTCAAGCCTTTGCCCGGCATCATTCCTTTGGATATTTATAGTTTCCATAGCAATTGCCTTTCGAAAAATCTAAGTTATTTTACCATAAAATCACATCAAAGTCAAAAAAGATTACTTATATTAAAAATAAATTTACAAATTATCATTATTTTTATGATTTTCCATTGACATGTTAATTTTTTTCATGTATAATAAATAAAAATGTGATTTTTTTTCAAAAAGCGGTTTTTTCCAATTCTTTATCCGGGAGGTGAATGTGTTGAAAGACAGACGTGACAAAATATCAAAATACATAGTGTCAAAAGGCGATGTTACTCTTACAGAGCTTTCAGAACTTTTCCCGGAAGTTTCTACCATGACGCTGAGGCGTGATCTTGAATTTCTTGAAAACTTAGGCGAAATCGTCCGCACAAAGGGCGGAGCCAAAAGCATAAAGCATCTTTCAATGCAAATAGAAGAATCTTATAACCGCAGAGAATTTATAAACCCCGAACTGAAAGAAGAAATCGGCAAAAAGGTTGCCGCGTTAATAAAAGATAACAGCTGCGTGTTTTTTGACGCGGGCAGCACCGTTATGCAGGTTGTCAAAGCTCTCGGCGACAAACCGCTTTTCGCGATTACAAGCGGTCCGAATATCGCAATGGAGCTTACAAAGAACAGAAACTGCGATATAAGCGTTGTCTGCGGCCATTTAAACCATGACAACATTTCGCTCTCCGGCCTTCACGCTGCAGAGTTTTTATCGGGG
Organism: Clostridia bacterium; assembly: GCA_017620205.1. Lineage (GTDB taxonomy): Bacteria > Bacillota > Clostridia > UMGS1883 > UMGS1540 > UMGS1540. Next base: position 14,170 of record JAFZQX010000046.1, read on the forward strand.
CTGAATATAGGTATCGCGGTTGTTGCGGCATCGGGGTTTACTACCGAAAACGGTTTTACATGCGGCAGCTATGACGAATGCATGTTAAAACAAGCGGCAATTAAAGGCGCTACAACCGTTATTGTCGTTATGGACAGCACAAAGCTCGGCAAGGGTCATCCTTTTACTTTTGCACAGCCTTCCGATATTGATTATTTCGTAACCGACGATAACTTTGATAAACGCATAAAAGCACAGCTTAAAAAATCAGGTTTAAAAGTATTGTAAATTAAATTTAAGGAGGATATACAAGTGAAAACAAAAGCAGTAAGACTTTACGGCAAAGAAGATTTAAGACTTGAAGAATTTGACCTGCCGGAAATGAAAGATGATGAAATACTTGCCAGAGTTATTTCAGATTCAATTTGCATGTCGTCTTTTAAGGCGGCAGAACAGGGCGCAGACCACAAACGTGTTCCGAACAATGTTGCGGAAAACCCCATCATTATCGGACATGAATTCTGCGGTGAGATTGTAAAAGTAGGCGACAAGTGGAAAGATGAGTGGAGCGTAGGTCAGCGCTTCTCAATTCAGCCCGCTATGAACTACAAAGGCTCTCTCGAAGCACCCGGTTATTCCTATCAGTACATCGGCGGTCAGGCTACATATATTGTAATCCCTCAGGAAGTAATGGAAACAAAGAGTCTTTTGCACTATAACGGTGACGCTTTCTTCTACGGCTCTTTGGCAGAACCTATGAGCTGTATCGTAGGCGCTTTCCATGCACAGTATCATACAACAAACGGCAGCTATGTTCATAAGATGGGCATAAAAGACGGAGGCTATATGGCAATTTTGGCAGGTGCAGGTCCTATGGGTCTCGGCGCTGTTGACTATGCCGTTCACGGCCCCTTAAAGCCGAAAAAACTCGTTGTAACAGATATCGACGACGCTCGCCTCGAAAGAGCTGCAAGCATCTTCACTGTTGAAGAAGCTGCAAAACACGGCGTTGAGCTTATTTATCTTAATACTAAAGACAAAACAGCAGATGATCTCAAAGCTATTGCTGACGGCAACGGCTTTGACGATGTTTTCGTTTATGCTCCCGTACGTCCCGTTGTTGAAATGGGTAACGATATTTTGGGCAGAGACGGCTGTCTCAACTTCTTTGCAGGTCCTATTGACCCGCAGTTCAAAGCTGAATTTAACTTCTATAATGTTCACTATGCTTCAACGCATATCGTTGGTACATCAGGCGGCAACACGGAAGATATGATTGAATCTCTCCGCATGATGGAAAGCGGCAGCCTCAATCCCGCGGCTATGATTACCCATATCGGCGGTCTTAACGCAAGCGTTGAAACAACATTAAATCTTCCTAATATAAAGGGCGGTAAAAAGCTTATTTACACAAATATCGAACTTCCCTTAACGGCTATTGCGGATTTTGAAGAACTCGGAAAAGACAATGAAATGTTTGCAAAACTCGCTGAGATAGTTAAGAGACATAACGGTCTCTGGAATGCAGAAGCAGAGAAATATCTGCTCGAAAACGCTTAAAATTTTTCATCATAGCTCGTGATGAAACTTAAAATATGAGCAAGAAAGGATTTTTTAAATGGCTACACCAATTATCATGCCTAAGCAGGGTCAGTCGGTTGAAAGCTGTATCATTGCTAAATGGCACAAGCAGAAAGGCGACAGCGTAAATGTTGGAGATATGCTGTTCACCTATGAAACAGATAAAGCTACCTTCGATGAGGAAGCTGAAGTTGCAGGTACACTTATTGACGTATTCTTTGAAGAAGGCGACGACGTTCCCTGTCTTACAAACGTTTGCGTTATAGGTAATGAGGGAGAGGACACATCTGCTTTCAAACCCGCGTCCGAAGACGATGACGAACCCGCAGCGGCTGCTGCAGCAGAAGAAGCTCCGAAAGCAGAAGCTGCTAAACCCGCTGCAACAGTAAACACATCCGGCGACACAAAAGCGTCTCCCAGAGCCCGCGCTCTTGCAGATTCAAAAGGTATCGACGTTACAGCAGCAACACCCACAGGCCCCTACGGAAGAATTATTGAAAGAGACGTTCGCGATGTAATCGACGGCGGTCTCGGCGCTTCCCGCGGTGCAGGTGCAGGAATTGCAGGTACAGGCATCGGCGGAAAAGTTCGTGCAGAAGATCTCGCAAACGCTCCCGCAGCAGCCTCGGTTGAAGCTCCCGCAGCTATGCCCGAAATCGAAGAAGTTCCGATTACAAATATCAGAAAAGTTATTGCGCGCAGCATGCACGCTTCACTTTCCGAGATGGCACAGCTTACATTAAATACTACTTTCGATGCTACCGAAATTATGGCTTACCGTGCAAAAGTTAAAGCGGCAGGCGAAAAACTCGGTCTTGAGAATATAACTCTTAATGACATCGTTCTCTACGTAGTTTCAAGAGTTCTCTTAAACCACAAAGACTTAAACGCTAACTTTACCGGCGACACAATGAAATACTTCTCAAAGGTTAACTTAGGTCTTGCGGTTGATACACCCAGAGGTCTTATGGTTCCGACAATCTTTGCCGCTTCCGATAAATCACTCAATGAGATCTCCGCAGAAGCTAAAAAGCTCGCGGCTGCAGCTCAGGGCGGTACAATTAACCCCGACCTTTTACAAGGCGCTTCATTTACTGTTACAAACCTCGGCTCTATGGGCGTTGAATCCTTCACACCCGTTATCAATCCGCCGCAGACAGGTATCTTGGGCGTTGATACTCTTACAACAGGTATCCGCGAAGTAAACGGCGAGATTAAAACATACAAGAAAATGGGTCTTTCTCTTACATTTGACCACAGAGCAGTTGACGGTGCTCCCGCAGCACGTATGCTCCGTGACGTTGCATTCGGCCTTGAAAACTTCAGCCTGATGCTTTCCAAATAAGAATATTAAACATTTGAAAGGAAGGATTTCTGATGAAATATGATCTTATAGTTCTCGGCGGCGGCCCTGCAGGTTACCTCGCAGGTGAGCGCGCAGGACATGCAGGTCTTAAAACTCTCGTAATCGAAGAAAGAAGTTTCGGCGGCGTTTGCCTTAATGAAGGCTGCGTTCCTTCAAAATCACTTCTTTATTGTGCAAAGGCTCTTGACTATGCAAAGCACGGCGCAGATTACGGTATAACGGTTAAAGACGCAACAATCGACCAGAAAAAGGTAATTGAAAGAAAGAACAAGGTTGTTAAAACTCTTGTTTCCGGTATTGAAATGCAGCTTAAAGGCAGCAAATGCGATGTTTTAAAAGAACACGCAGTTATAGCCGGCAAAAACGCAGAAGGTTACATAATTGAAGCCGCAGGCAAACAGTACACATGCGATAAGCTCCTTATCTCAACAGGCAGCGAAGCAGTTGTTCCGCCGATTCCGGGCGTTCCCGAAGGCGTAAAAAGCGGTCATGTGCTTACAAACCGCGAAATCTTAGACCTTACCGAAATCCCGAAAACACTCGTTGTTGTAGGCGGCGGCGTTATAGGTCTTGAAATGGCTTCATACTTCAATTCCGTTGGTACTGAAGTTACTGTTATCGAAATGCTCGACCATATTGCAGGTCCCACAGACAGCGATATCAGCGCTATTCTCCAGAAAGAATACGAAAAGCGTGGAATCAAATTCAACCTCGGCGCTAAAGTTACAAAGGTTACGGATAAAAATGTTGAATTTGAAAAAGACGGCAAAACCCAGAAAGCTCCTGCCGAAAAGGTTCTCCTTTCTATCGGCAGACGCGCAAGAACTAAAGAAATCGGTCTTGAAACTATCGGTGTTATGTGCGAGCGCGGCGCTATCGTTACAGATGAATACATGAAGACAAATGTACCCGGCGTATACGCGTCCGGTGACGTAAACGGCAAAATCATGCTTGCGCACACAGCTTACAGAGAAACAGAAGTTGCAATAAACAACATTCTCGGCAAACGCGACATCATGCGTTATGACGCTATTCCTTCCGTTATCTATACAAACCCCGAAGTAGGCGCTGTAGGTCTTACGGAAAAAGCAGCAAAAGAAGGCGGTTATGATTTCTCCGTTGTTAAAATCCCGATGGAATTCAGCGGCAGATACGTTGCAGAAGGCGGCAAGGGCGGCATTTGCAAGCTTATCGTTGATAAGAAAGCAAACAGACTTTTAGGCTGTCACGTAATCGGCAACTACGCTTCAGAATTTATTGTTGCAGCATCAATCCTCGTTGAAACACAGATGAGAATTGACGATATTAAAGAACTCGTATTCCCGCATCCGACAGTATGTGAGATTATAAGAGAAGCTATTTTTCAGATTAAATAGAAAGGATGATGTAAAATGACAAAGTCACTGTTCCTGGATCCTAACGAGCTTAGAAAACCGGGCAAAGTGAAGTTTACCGATATTCAGGTAAACCAGTACAAAAAAACAATTGAAGAAGAGAAGAAGAGCAAAAACTTCAAAAACGAAGACCTCCTCCGTATTTACCGCGATATGCGTATTATCCGTGAATTCGAGGATATGCTCTATTCTATCAAAACAACAGGCGCATACAACGGTATAGAATACAACAACCCGGGCCCTGCCCATCTTTCAATGGGTCAGGAAGCATCTGCCGTTGGTCAGGCTTATCTTTTAACAACCGATGATTATATCTTCGGTTCACACAGAAGCCACGGCGAAATCCTCGCTAAAGGTCTTTCCGCTATTCAGAAGCTTGATGAGAAAGAACTCTATTCCGTAATGGAAAACTTCCTCGGCGGTAAAACTCTTAAAGTTATCGAAGGCAAACAGAAAGATAAAGGCAACATAAAAGAACTCGCTATGGACTTCTTACTCTATGGTGCTTTGGCTGAAATCTTTGCAAGAGAAACAGGCTTTAACAAAGGTCTCGGCGGTTCAATGCACGCTTTCTTCACTCCCTTCGGTATTTACCCGAACAACGCTATCGTTGGCGGCTCCGCTACAATAGCACTCGGTGCTGCTCTCTTTAAGAAAGCTAACCAGAAGAAAGGTATCGTAGTATCAAACGTTGGTGACGCTTCCATGGGCTGCGGTCCTGTATTTGAAGCTCTCAACATGTCAGCCATGGACCAGATCGCAAAACTCTGGGAGAAAGGCTACAACGAAGGTATGCCGATAATCTTCAACTTCTTTGATAATATGTACGGCATGGGCGGCCAGACAATGGGCGAAACAATGGCATACGGTATCCTCGCTCGTATCGGCGCAGGTATCACACCCAGCCAGATGCACGCAGAACGTGTTGACGGTTACAATCCGCTTGCTGTTATCGACGCTATGCGCCGCAAGATTGACATCATCAAGAAGGGCGAAGGTCCGGTTCTCCTCGATACACTTACATACCGTATGGCAGGTCACTCACCGTCAGACGCAGACAGCTACAGAACTAAGGAAGAGAAAGACGCTTGGGCTAAGCATGACGTTCTCGTAAACTACAAGGATAAACTTAAAAAAGCTAAAGTCGGCAAAGAAGCAGACTTTACGAAGATGGATGAAGACATCATCGAACGTATGGAAAAAATCGTTCGTCTTGCTATTAACGACGAAGTTTCACCGCGTATCAATCTTGATGTTAATCCCGATACAATCGAAAGCATCATGTTCTCAAACGAAAAAGTTGAGAAATTCGATGACAGAGAGCCCGATGTACTTATGCCTATGGAAGAAAATCCGAGAGTACAGCAGATCGCAAGACGTACACGTTTCGGATTTGACGAAAAAGGCAAGCCCGTTTCAAAGAACAAAGTATATCAGCTCCGTGACGGTTTGTTCGAAGCTATTATAGACAGATTCTATAAAGATCCTACTCTTATCGCATACGGCGAAGATAACAGAGACTGGGGCGGCGCATACGCTGTTTACCGTGGTCTTACTGAAGCACTTCCGTATCACCGTTTCTTCAACTCACCGATATCGGAAGCAGCTATTGTCGGCAGTGCGGTAGGTTACGCTATGAGTGGCGGTCGTGTTCTTGCTGAAATCATGTACTGTGACTTTATCGGCCGTGCAGGCGACGAAATATTCAACCAGCTCGCTAAATGGCAGTCAATGAGTGCCGGTATCCTTAAGATGCCTGTTGTTATCCGTGTTTCCGTTGGTAGCAAATACGGCGCACAGCATTCTCAGGACTGGACATCAATTGTTGCTCATATCCCGGGTCTTAAAGTTGCGTTCCCCGCAACACCTTATGACGCTAAAGGTCTTATGGCAAGCGCTCTCTCCGGTACTGACCCCGTTATATTCTTTGAAAGCCAGAGAATTTACGATGTTGGCGAACAGTTCCATGAAGGCGGCGTTCCTGCTGAATACTATGAAATTCCGTTCGGTGAGCCCGATGTTAAACGCGCGGGCAGCGATGTAACAATCCTCACAATCGGCGCAACACTTTACCGTGCACTTAAAGCTGCTGATATGCTCCAGGAAAAATACGGTATCTCCGCTGAAGTTATTGACGCACGTTCAATCGTTCCGTTTAACTACGAAAAGGTTCTCGAAAGCGTTAAGAAGACAGGCAGAATCGTACTCGCAAGTGACGCTTGCTCACGCGGTTCATATCTCAAAGAAATCGCTCAGAACATCAGCGAAATGGCATTCGATTACCTCGATGCTCCTCCGGTTGTTGTTGGTGCCCGTAACTGGATCACACCTGCTCACGAGCTTGAAAACTACTTCTTCCCGCAGCCTGAATGGATTCTCGATGCTATAAACGAGAAAATCCTTCCGCTTCCGGGTTATGTTCCGACATCAAATTGCACAACACTTGAACAGATCAGAAGAAACAAACTCGGTGTTTGATATAATAACATTTTTAAAGAGCTGTGCTTAATTGCGCAGCTCTTTTTGCTTCTAAAGTATTAAAGGTTGTAATTGCCGCCTGTGAAGTGCCAGTGAGCAGGCGGGAACAATTTTTTTCATATCCGCGACGAGCGACGTCGGTTTCTTTATATAATCGTCCTGACCGAACGGTACAAAGAAAATGTTTTTGGTGTTTAAAAGCGTGCCGAGGTTTTTGCCGCTTGCGGCAAGTCCGTCGTTTGTTGAAACGGCTATTAAAACGGGCTTTCCGTTTCTTAAATGCGCTTTGGCTGACATTGTCACGGAGCTGTCCGTAATGCCGTTTGCAAGCTTTGAAATTGTGTTTCCCGTGCACGGTGCTATTATTACTATATCAAGTAAAGATTTAGGACCGATAGGCTCTGCTTCCGTAATTTTTGAAATTATCTTTTTTCCGGTTATTTCTTCAATCTCGTCTGCAAAACCCTCCGCTTTTCCGAAACGCGTATCTGTGTTTCTTGCCGCTTCACTCATGATAGGCGTTATATCGGCACCCGCGTCGGCAAGATTCTTTATCTCAGGCAAAACTGCGCTGAAAGTACAAAATGAGCCGGTCAGCGCAAAACCGACTTTAACACCGGATAAATCCAATAGTGTTCATTCCTCTCAAAAACCGTTTATGATTTTTAAAGCTAAATCGCTTATAATTTCTCCGGCTGTTTTCGGAGCAACCTTTCCCGGTAAGGAAAGTGCGTGAATTGTTTTAACGCCAAGGCTTTTTGCGGCTTTAAAATCAACTCCGCCGGGAGATGATGCGGTGTCTATTAAAAGAGTATCTTTACTTGCGTTTTTCAAAACTTCTTCGGTGAATATTAAATACGGTACGGTGTTTATTATAATGTCAAAATCCTTTATATGATTAATTACATCTGCGGTTTGTATCGCCTTAAAACCCAAAGCCGATGAAAGCGCAAGATCGCTGTCGCGCCTTGCTGTAACTGTTACGCAGGCTCCTACGGCGTTAAATCTGTCTGAAAGAACTTTTCCTATTCTGCCATAGCCTGTTATAAGGCAATTGGCGCCGCTGAGGCAAAAATCCGTTTCGCGCATAGCAATTTCCAAAACGCCTTCGGCGGTAGGAACGGCATTTAATATCGCAAAATCATCGCGCAAAAGCAAATCTTCTGTTTTACAGCCAAATATACCTTTTGGGATTTTGCCTGCGATTAAAAGCTTATTTTTGTCAATTGCTTTTGTTATATCAGAAAGATACACTTTTTTGTCACTTTGAGGCAAAAAAAGCGTTTTGTTATCCCGCGTTACGGGTACGCCAAAAAGTAATATGTCGGCTTCGGCAGTATTTTTCTCCGAAGGCTCTTTTTCGTATATGACATCATATCCTTTTTTGAGAATGCTTTGATATGCGTGATAAAGGCGCAAATCTCCGCCCGCAACATATATCTTTTTATTCAAACAAACACCCCCGTGGACGTGCAGATTATATTATTCGACACTTAAATAATATGCAAATTCTTTTAAAACTGTGAAAATGTTTACAAATACATGGTTATATGATATAATACTTGCGGATTTAAGGAGGGCATAATAAATGAACAAGAAAATTATAACTTTAATCACGGCTGTGATTATGATATTTACTTTGTTGCCGATGTGTTCTGTAAATGCAGATACCGGGATTAAAATCGGTGACTATCTTCAGATGGGCACGTATTACGGAGCGCCCATACTCTGGAGATGTGTAGATATTGATGAAAACGGACCGCTTATGATGGCTGACAGAATTATTTGCCTTAAGGCGTTTGACGCGGCAGGTGAAAACACAAGCGCATCTCATGGGAGAGGTCATTTTTCTGATGAAATGGACTGTTTAAACAGAGTGAAGGAAGGCTCAAACTATTGGGGAGACTCAAATATACGCTGCTGGCTGAATTCATCTGCAGATGCAGGAGATGTTATATGGGCTTGCGGCAACGCTCCCTCTGACGATAAAGTAGCTTTAAACGGATATGATAACGAAGCCGGCTTTATGACAAACTTTACGGCAAAAGAACTCGGCGCCGTAAAGAGGGTAACGCAGAAGCAGCTGCTTGATTGCTACGAAAACTGTACTGACGGCTCAAATACGCCGGTAGGAGAATATCATGGTTATAAAAGCGATATCGATAAAGTTGTTCAAAACTACAGATTTGCGTTTTCCGAGCAAGTTACGGACAGCTTTTTCCTCCCCGATGTAAAGCAGATTAATGCTGTTTATAATAACAGTAATATTCTCGGCGAAGGATACTATATAGGTGCGCCGACCGAAGAATGCGTAAAGAATTTAAAATGCACGGAAGAAATTTCGTCTTCCGCAAAATGGAACTTCTGGCTTCGCACGCCGCGCGCAAATACGAACGGTGTAAGCGCCAATGTTCGCATAGTAAGGGCTGAGGGCGGAGTTTATGCGGCTTATGCAGATCAGGGTTATAACGGAGTGCGTCCCGCTTTTTACTTAAATACGGAAGCGTTTGAGGGGATATACGGCCTCGGGACGGAAACGGAGCCGTTTTATTTGGAAAAAAGAGCAAACCTTTTGAAGGTCGGAGATTATATTGAGATGGGCACATACTATGGCGAGCCCATATTATGGCGCTGCGTTGCATTTGAAAAGATAACGGCTTACGACAGCGAGACAGGCATACCGTCAACCGACTCAGCAGATACTGTTACGGCTTACGAAAACGGCTATTTGCCGCTTATGGTTTCAGACAAGATAATATGCTTAAAGCCTTTTGATGCGGGCGTCAGCGCAAACAGCGCGTCGGGTTCGCACAGCATGGACAATTATGACAGAAGAGCAAGAGGCTCAAACTATTGGGGTGACAGCAATATCCGCTCCTGGCTGAATTCAAACGCCGCAGCAGGCGAAGTTATATGGCTTTGCGGCAACCCTCCGGACTCAGACCATGTCTGGTACGGCTATAACGATTATGCGGACGAGGCGGGCTTTTTAACAAACTTTAGCCGTCACGAACGCAACGCCATGCAGACAGCGCAGCAGAAATCAATAGTCGGCGCTTGCGAATGGAGTAAAAACTACTTTACATCAGGCAGCGCAAAGCACGAATATGAAAGCCTTATTGAAGACGTTGTAAAAAACTATGCAACTGCATATTCCGAAAAAGTAACGGATACTGTGTTTTTGCTTGACGTGAAACAGGTAAACACAATATATAATAATTCCGGTATTTTAGGCGAGGATTATTTCCGCGCAGAGCTTACCGATAAAGCTGTGGCAAATTCAAATTTTATAGGGCGGGACGGTTTTGCGGGCGGCCAAAAGTGGAATTACTGGTTAAGAACGCCGGACGCCGGAATAGGTCTATACGGCTTCCTGGATAAATATACCGATTATTACGATGTCGGAACAAGAACCGTAAACAGGTACAGAACAAGCGGACAGGGCGATGTTTCAGAAAACACTTCAAATTACGGAAGCATCGGAGTGCGCCCCGCGTTTTACTTAAATACAAGTACCATATTCGATGTGGGTGACGGCTCTAATAGCAGTCCATATACGGTTTTTGAGGATAAAACGCTTAAAGGGAAAATAGTAGAATGCCGCAAAACGGGCGCAATAGTAAGAGTTAAAGCGGAGGTTGAAAACCCCACAGAGGACGGCAGACTTATTTTCGCCGCGTTTGATGAGGGTGGTAAAGTCATTCATATTGAAACGGCGGAGATGGTTGATACGTTAAACGATTATGAGTTTTCGTATGCTTCGGACGACGCCTATATGCAGCATAAATATAAGGTGTTTATCTGGGATAACAGCATGCATCCTTTGGGACGCTCATTTAAAGCAAAAGCGTCTGATTTTTAATGATAAAGAGGGCAGATATTTTAAATATCCGTCCTCTTTTTGTCTTGATTTTTTCATTTTTTTGTGTTAAAATAACTTCTGTTAATTCTAAAGATTTTTGATTCTTAAAAAATTCCCATTGGAGTGAGAACATGAATTATAATGACATGTCTTTGGCACAACTGCGCGATATCGCAAAGGAACTTAAGATAAAAAGCGCCTATAAGCTTAAAAAACAGGAGCTTATAGACGAGATAAATAGATTACATGAAGAAAAAGAAGCGGAAAATACCTCTCCCGAAAGTATAGAAGAAAAAAACGAAAAGGACGAAGGGGAGAAGAGCAATAAATCAAATGTAAATCAGGTTGAGGGCATTTTAGAGCTTTTGCCTGACGGCTTCGGATTTTTGCGCACAGACAACTATTTAAGCGGTACGGGCGATATTTATGTTTCACCTACGCAGATAAGAAGATTTAATCTTAAAACGGGCGACGAGGTGACGGGTAAAGCACGCTTCCAAAAAGACGAACGCTTTCCCGCGCTTATTTATGTTGACACCGTAAACGGAGACACTCTGGATATTGCCATAAACAGAAAGCCGTTTGACGCACTCACGCCTATTTACCCAAACAAAAGAATTAAGCTGCGCGCAAATCAGGTTGATTTTGCAACGAGACTTATAGACCTTATCGCGCCTATCGGCTACGGTCAGAGGGGCTTGATTGTGGCGCCGCCCAAAGCCGGTAAAACGACTATTCTTAAAAACATAGCAAAAAGCATAACCGAGAGCGACAAGAATATAAAGCTTCTCGTTCTGCTTATTGACGAGCGCCCGGAAGAAGTTACGGATATGCAGAGAAGCATAGACGGCGAGGTTATATATTCAACGTTTGACGAGCCGCCGGAGCATCATATAAAGGTTGCGGAAATAGTAATAGAACGAGCTCAGAGACTTGTTGAACATGGTAAGGATGTAGTAATACTGCTCGACTCTATTACAAGGCTTGCGCGCGCTTATAATTTAACCATTCCGCCTACGGGCAGAACTCTTTCCGGCGGTCTCGACCCCGGCGCGCTTCACAAACCGAAACGCTTTTTCGGCGCGGCGCGAAATATTGAAAACGGCGGTTCACTGACAATACTCGCCACGGCATTGACTGAAACCGGCTCCAGAATGGACGACATGATTTATGAGGAGTTTAAGGGCACGGGCAACATGGAAATACATCTTGACAGAAAGCTTTCCGAAAAGCGCATTTTTCCTGCTGTTGATATATATAAAAGCGGCACGAGAAAGGAAGAACTGTTGCTTTCTTCGCGCGAGCTTGAGGCTATGTGGACAATCCGCAAGGCGCTTGGAAATGCGCCGCTTACGGAGGTTACGGAAAACATACTGAATAAACTTGTTATGACTAAAAATAATGAGGATTTTGTAGAGCTCGTTTTAAAATCACTGTAATTTGAGGATTTTGATATGATAAAGAATGTTAAAAAACTTTTACTTGCGAGAGTATTTTGCGCAGTAATTGCGCTTTTTGCGCTTAATCTCTTTTCGTTTGTTTTTTCAAATAAATTCATTTTCGTAATTTTTACGGCACTTGTTATGCTTATATATATGTTTTATATTTCAAGCATTGCTTTTGAAAACGGCGCTAAGGATAAAAGATACAACAGAGTAAAGCCTTTTAAGGCGGTATGTGAGAGTCTTATATCCGAAATACCTGCGGCGCTGCTTTTGGTATGGCTGCTTTTATCCCGCAGCTCTTTCGATGTTGCCGGTTTTTTCTATGATTTGTGGCAGGCGCCCTTCTGGCTTCTCCTGTCGGTTGATAATGTTATTTTCAATCTTGAAAAAGTAACGCCGCTGCATTTTTTGGTTTTGTTTTTTATCCCGGTTTTATACAGTGTTTCATATCTTGTCGGGGTAAAAACGACCAAACTTCTGACTCCGGCTGAAACAAATAAGGAACTGAAAGGATAATATAAATGAAAACCCGTACAAAAATATTACTTGGACTAAATAATCTTTTCCCGGCGCCCACGCACCCTTTTAACCTTCAGAACGAGGGTAAAAAGAGCTATGCCATGTGGCAGTATGAGAACGGGGAAACAACTATAGAATTATATCTTCAGGGATATTCGAAAGAGCAGATGTTTAAAGACAAAATTGTTGTTGACGTAGGCTGCGGTGCAGCGGGCAAGTCACTATACTATGCGTCGCTCGGCGCAGAAAAAGTTTACGGTCTTGAACTGCTTGATAAATACAGAGAGGAAGCGGAGGCACTTGCAGAGGAGACGGGTCTTTCAGATAAGTTTGAATTTGTAGCAGGCGATTCCGCCAACATGCCGTTTGAAGACAAATTTGCCGATACGATAATAGTAAACGACGCTATGGAGCACGTTTCTGAACCGGAAAAAACGATTAAAGAAATGCTGAGAATATTAAAACCCGGCGGCAGAATTTTTATAAACTTCCCTCCGTATTACCATCCGATGGGAGCACATCTGACAGACGCTATATATATTCCCTGGGTACAGATGTTTTTTCCTGACGATGTGCTGATTGAGGGATATAAAGAGCTTGTTAAAGATGTTCCCGACGGGGAAGACAGAGTAAACTTCAGAATATCAAAGGACGAAAACGGAAAAGAGTATTTTTCTTATATTAACAAAATGACTATTAAGAGGTTTAAAAAAATCCTCAAAGCCATGAACATAGCTCCGGAGTATTACTCCGAGGTTCCGCTTCGGGGATTCTTAAAACCTGCTGCAAAACTGTCTTTTTCTAAAGAAATGTTTGTAAAAATGGCTGTTTGTGTGATAAAAAAAGACTGAAAAAAGTATTTTCAACACGTCAACGCTCCGACGTCCGTTTTTTTATGGCTGTCAGGTGTGCTTTTTGAAACAGGCAAACTACTGCGCACTTTTGCGCGGATTTCCTGTAATATAAGAAAATTGCGCACTTTCGCGCGCAATTCCGTTTTTAAAAATATTCAGATTATTCTGAGTCTTTATCCAGCTTGTTCAAACAGTCTTTTACCAAAAGCTCTATGATTTCATCGCGCTCAACACGGCTGATAACACCGCGCGCGTTGTTGTGGCTTGTGATGTAGGTGGGATCACCCGATATGAGGTAACCTACGAGCTGGCTTGTAGGGTCATATCCCTTTTCCGTTAAAGCGTCATAGACAGTGGAAATTACATTAAGAATTTGCTGCGACCGGTCAAGCTGAGGCTTAAATTTCATTGTTTTGTTGTTTTCTTCCATTTATATCACTGCCTTTCATAAACGTTACATATATATAGTAATATATTTGGATGAATAAATCAAGCATTTTTTATTAATTTTATGTAAATTTTTGTTTTAAACAACTGTTAAGAATAACATTAGGAGAAAAATATGGCAATTTTAAGCGTTGGCTCCGTTTCAAAAAGCTTCGGAGAAAACACACTTTTTAAAAATGTTTCTTTTTCCGTAAACGAAAAAGAAAAAATAGGGTTTATCGGTTCAAACGGAGCAGGCAAAACCACACTTTTCAGAATTATAGCCGGATATGATGAAGCTGACGAGGGCTCTCTGGTACGCGCGTCCTCGCTTTCAATAGGTTATATGGAACAGTATGCTTTAAAAGACTCAAACACAACGCTTTACGATGAAGTCATATCTGTTTTTAAATATATAAAAGAAGTTGAAGATGAGCACACAAAGGTCACAAAACAGATAGACATGGGTCTGAGTATTTCCGAGTTTATTGAAAAGCAGCATGAACTTTCACAGAAATTTGAGAATTTGGGCGGTCTTACTTACGAATCCAGAACGCGAGCCGTATTAATTGGCTTGGGATTTACAGTAAGCGATTTGTCGCTTCCCGTGTCGGCGCTTTCGGGCGGAGAAAAAACGAGAGCTGCGCTCGCGAAGCTTCTTTTGTCAAACTGCAATCTGCTTCTGTTGGACGAGCCGACTAACCATCTTGATATGGAGGCAATCGCATATCTTGAAGATTATTTAAGCTCGTATCAGGGCGCTTTGATTATTATCTCGCATGACAGATATTTTCTTGACAGAGTAACGCAGAAGACTTTTGATCTTGATAATAAAAAGCTTACCGTTTTTGACGGCAGTTATTCAATATATAACGAATATAAGAAGAACGCGCAAAATATAATGCAAAAGCATTATGAAACCGATATGAAAGAGATACGCCGCATAGAAGGCATTATAAAACAGCAGCGGCAGTGGAACAGGGAGAAAAACATTAAAACTGCCGAGAGCAAGCAGAAAATGCTTGATAAAAAGCTTGCGGCACTTGAAAAACCCGAAAGCGCAGCTGATAAAATCTATATGGATTTTAAAACAGCGAGAAGAAGCGGAAACGACTGTCTCTTTGTATCAGACCTTTCAAAAGCGTTTGACGGAAAATATCTTTTCAATAACGTATCAATTAATTTGCATCTTGGCGACATGGCTTTTCTTTTGGGAGGCAACGGCAGCGGAAAGTCTACAATACTTAACATAATAAACGGCAGGGAAGAGGCTGACACGGGCGAAATACGCTTTGGCACAAAGCTTGACATCGCATATTATGAACAGCACTTTTCAGATCTTCGCGAAGGAAACACGGTTATTGCCGAAATTAGAAGTGAATATCCTCAAATGACAGATACCGAGATAAGAAACCGCCTTGCGGGGTTTCTGTTTACGGGCGATGATGTTTTTAAAGAAATATCTGCGCTTTCGGGCGGAGAGAGGGCAAGGCTTGCGCTCTTAAAGCTAATGCTTAAAAGGCCTAACATGCTTTTTCTCGATGAGCCTACAAACCACTTGGACATAGCATCGCGCGAGGCGCTTGAAGATGCGCTTTTGTCTTATGACGGTACAGCGCTTATTGTGTCGCACGACAGATATTTTATAAACAAAATCGCGACGAAGATATATTATCTTTCAGAAAGCGGCACAAAGGAATATAACGGCAATTACGATTATTATCTTGAAAAATCCGCAGAAAAAACGGCTAAAACTCAGGAGAAAACAGTGTCAAAAGGCAGCGCGGATTACGAAAAAGATAAAAGGGAGCGTGCAGAAAAGAGAAAGCTTTTAAAAGAACTTGAAAAGACAGAAAAAGAAATATCTGAAATAGAAAACGGCATAGAGGAAATGAAGGCGGAGCTATTAAACACCGGCGCGGATTATATAAAAGCTGCAGAGCTTACGGAGAAAATTGAAGCGGAAGAGACAAAACTTGAAAGCTTATACGAAATATGGGAAGAGCTCAGTCTTTTAAATGAAGAATAAATTTTGAAAAACACTTGACAAACAAAAAGGATTGTGATAATATTAACTAAAATTTGAATATCACAAAGAACGACTGTGACGAAGACGGTCGGATTGCGAAACCTTGAGAGAGTTGCCGGGTGGTGCGAGGCAATGGCGGAGCTTTCCAATGACTTATCACTTCTGAGTCGGAGGACCGAAAGCGAAAGCGAGTAGACTCCTTCCGTATTGCTGCGTTAAGGCAAAGGGCTTGTTAGAGCTCGGTAAGTGGTGAAATTACATTTCACAATTTGAGTGGTACCGCGGGTTTAATACTCGTCTCAAAAGCAATTTTGAGACGGGTTTTTTGTTTTTTGTGATTGTTTCTATATTTGAAAGGAGACAAAAGCATGGAGTACAGTTTAAAAGAGGTTGCACAGAGAATTAAAAATCTCCGTGAAGCAAAAGGCTTTACGGCTGAGGAGCTTGCGAAGCTTTCGGGCGTTACGCTTGATGAGTATTTAGAGCTTGAAAAAGGCGAAACGGATTTTAGTTTCACTTTTATTTACAAGTGCGCAAAAGCCTGCGGCGTTGAAGTTGTAGATATTCTTGAAGGCACAAGCACAACGCTTATGTCATACGCCGTAACAAGAAAGGGCGAAGGCCTTAAAATTCTTAAAAAACAGGGCGCTGTTTATAACAATCTCGCGCCTAAGTTTAAGGATAAGCTTGCAGAGCCGTTTCTTGTTAAATTCCCGTATGTTCCGGAAGAACAGAACGCTCCCATGAAACTAAACTCGCACAACGGTCAGGAGCTTGACATTATCATGAAAGGCTCTCTTAAAGTTCAGATAGGAACGCACGTTGACGTTTTAAACGAGGGTGATTCAATTTTTTATAACAGCATTATTCCTCACGGAATGATAGCCGTATCGGAAGGCGGATGCGAATTTCACGCGATTGTTTTAAATCCGCAGACGGGAAGTGTTTCGGAAGAATATCCCGAAGCTCCTTTCGGAACGGGTAAAGCAGCAGAAAAAACAAAAGACGGCACAACTGTTGCCGATAATTTCATTGAATCTTTCTATGACGAAAACGGCGTTTTTAACGGCATCAAGTTCAAAAACGAAGATAAATTCAATTTTGCATATGACTGTGTTGACGCGATAGCGGATAAAAGCCCTGACAAGCTTGCTATGATGTGGGTTGCAAACGATAAATCGGAGCGCAGATTTACTTTTTCCGATATGAAAAAATATTCAGCTAAAACAGCCAACTACTTTGAGTCGCTCGGCATAAGAAAGGGCGATACGGTAATGCTTGTGTTAAAGCGCCATTACCAGTTCTGGTTCTCAATGCTCGCGCTTCACAAAATCGGCGCTATTGCAATACCCGCCACAAACCAGCTTGTTGAACACGACTTTACATACAGATACAAAGCCGCTAAGGTAAAAGCTATTGTATGTACGGCTGACGGCACGGTGTCCGATGAAGCTGCAAAAGCTGCAGAGGAATTCCCCGGAATGCTTAAAATCCTTGTAGGCGGCAAGAAAGACGGCTGGCGCGATTTTAATACGGAAATGAAACGTTTCAGCACAAACTATAAACGCACGGAGAAAACGCCCTGCGGAAACGATCCGATGCTTATGCTGTTCACGTCCGGTACAACAGGCTATCCGAGAATCGCAACACATTCTTATAAATACGCACTCGGTCATTATCCGACAGCTAAACATTGGCATAACGTAAACCCCAACGGTCTGCATTTTACAATTTCCGATACGGGCTGGGGAAAAGCTCTCTGGGGCAAGCTGTACGGACAGTGGCTCTGTGAAGCCGCAACGTTTACGTATGACTTTGACAGATTCCATTCCGAGGATATTCTGCCGATGTTTAAGAAGTATAACATAACAACGTTCTGCGCACCTCCGACAATGTATAGATTTTTCATAAAAGAAGATTTGTCAAAGTATGATTTATCTTCAATAGAATATGCAACAACTGCGGGGGAGGCGCTGAATCCCGAAGTATTCAACCAGTTTAAAAAGGCCACGGGTCTTACTATAATGGAAGGCTTCGGTCAGACGGAGACAACGCTTTCAATCGCTAACTTTGTGGGTTCAAAACCTAAACTCGGCTCTATGGGTAAACCGAGTCCGCTTTATAAAGTAGTTGTACTTGATCCCGACGGCAACGAGTGCAAAACGGGCGATACGGGCGAGATTTGTATTGACACGAGAGACGGCGCGCCCTGCGGCCTCTTTATCGGATATTATCTTGACGAAGAAAAAACAAAAGAAGCGTGGCATGACGGATATTATCATACCGGCGACCAGGCAACAATGGACGAAGACGGCTACCTTTGGTATGTCGGCAGAATTGACGATGTTATTAAATCTTCCGGATACCGCATTGGCCCGTTTGAAATTGAAAGCGTTATCATGGAGCTTCCGTACGTTCTCGAATGCGCTATAACCCCCGTGCCGGACGAGGTCCGCGGTCAGATAGTAAAAGCTACCATTGTTTTAACAAAGGGCACTGTGGGTACGGATGAACTCAAAAAGGAAATCCAGGAGTATGTTAAGTCCCACACGGCACCGTATAAGTATCCGAGAATGGTTGAATTTGTTGAAGAGCTTCCGAAAACAATAAGCGGTAAAATAAGAAGAACGGAAATCCGCAAAAACGATTTTGAAAAACTTAAAAAATAGTTAAAAAAACTGTTGACAAATACTTAAAATGCGTGTATAATATAAAAAGTTAAAGGCAAAGGCGTCTTTTCAAAGGGACACCTATGCCTTTTTTCTATGTCTATTTTTTTTAGGAGGTATATATTTATGTCTTATGTTGATGAAGTAATCGAACAAGTAGTGGCAAAGAACCCCGCTGAGCCGGAGTTCCACCAGGCGGTAAAGGAAGTTCTCGAATCTATCCGCGTTGTTGTAGAAGCAAACGAGGAAAAATTCAGAAAAGAAGCTTTACTTGAAAGAATCGTAAACCCCGAACGCCAGATTAAGTTCAGAGTTCCTTGGGTAGACGATAACGGTCAGGTACAGGTAAACACAGGTTACCGTATCCAGTTTAACAGCGCAATCGGACCTTACAAGGGCGGTCTCCGCCTCCATCCTTCCGTAAACCTTGGTATCATGAAGTTCCTCGGTTTTGAACAGGTGTTTAAAAACTCTCTTACAGGTCTCGCTATGGGCGGCGCTAAAGGCGGTTCTGATTTTGACCCGAAGGGCAAATCAGACAGAGAAGTTATGGCTTTCTGCCAGAGCTTTATGAACGAGCTTTATAAATACATCGGACCCAATGTTGACGTTCCCGCAGGTGATATCGGTACAGGCGCGCGTGAAATCGGTTTCATGTTCGGACAGTACAAGAAAATTGTTGGCGCTTTTGAAGGCGTTTTAACTGGTAAAGGCCTCTCATTCGGCGGCTCTCTCGCAAGAACAGAAGCTACAGGCTACGGTCTTTTGTACTTAACGGCTGAAATGCTCAAAACAAACGGCATTGACATCAAAGGCAAAACAATCTGTGTATCCGGTGCAGGTAACGTTGCTATTTACGCTATCGAAAAAGCACATCAGCTCGGCGCTAAGGTTGTTACATGTTCCGACTCAACCGGTTGGGTATACGATCCCGACGGCATTGACGTTGCAGCTCTTAAAGAAATCAAAGAAGTTAAACGTGCAAGACTTACAGAATACAAAAACTACAGACCGAACTCCGAATACCATGAAGGCAGAGGCGTTTGGAGCATTAAATGTGATATCGCGCTTCCCTGCGCAACACAGAACGAGCTTCTTATCGACGACGCTAAAGCACTCGTTGCAAACGGCGTAACAGCAGTATGTGAAGGCGCTAACATGCCCACAACTCTCGATGCTACAGAGTATCTCCAGAAAAACGGCGTATACTTTGTACCCGGCAAAGCAGCAAACGCAGGCGGCGTTGCTACAAGCGGCCTTGAAATGTCCCAGAACAGCGAAAGACTCAGCTGGACATTCGAAGAAGTTGACGCAAAACTCAAAAACATCATGGTTACACTTTTCCATAACCTCGATGATGCAGCTAAGAAATACGGCTTTGAAGGCAACTACGTTGTTGGCGCAAACATAGCAGGTTTTGAAAAAGTTGTAAATGCTATGGAAGCTCAGGGTATTGTTTAATACTTAAAACTTTAAATATTAAAGGCAAAGGCGTCTTAAATGTAAACATGACATTTAACACGCCTTTTGTCATTTGATTCGGAGTGAGATGTCATGGAAGAGAAGATTTTGGTTCTCGATTTCGGCGGTCAGTACAACATGCTTATCGCAAGACGCGTCAGAGAACAAAACGTTTTTGCCGAAATAAAGCCTTTTAATAAAATAACACTTGAAGAGATTAAAAACGAAGGATATAAAGGGATTATTTTCACGGGCGGTCCCGCTTCCGTTTACCTTCCGGATTCGCCTTCGTTTGACAAAGAGATTTTAAATGCGGGCATACCCATACTCGGTATTTGCTACGGCGATCAGCTCATGGCGCATCTTGCAGGCGGCACTGTTGAACGCGCGGAGAGTCTCAGTGAATACGGAAAAACCGAAGTTTTTTCGGGAGACTCAAAACTTTTTAAAAATGTGCCGGAAAGCTTTATCTTCTGGATGAGCCATACCGATTATATTAAAAATTTGCCGCCGGCTTTTAGAACAATTGCAAACACAAAGCTTTGCGAAAACGCGGCAATGTGCGATGAAAGCCGAAACCTTTACGGTGTGCAGTTCCATCCCGAGGTCATCCATACAGAGTACGGCACGCAGATCATACATAATTTCCTTTATGAAGTCTGCGGCGTTTCGGGGACATGGAAGATGGATAACTACCTTGAAACATCAATAGAAAAATATAAAAATGAATTAGACGGCAAAAAGGTGTTGTGCGCGCTTTCGGGCGGTGTTGATTCTTCTGTTGCGGCGCTCCTTTTGCACCGTGCGATAGGTCATGATCTTACTTGCGTGTTTGTGGACCACGGCTTATTGCGTAAAGATGAAGCCGATTTTGTTGAAAGTACTTTTAAAGGCAAATTCGGAATGAATCTTATAAGAGTAAACGCACAAGAGAGGTTCTTATCAAAGCTTTCGGGCGTTTCCGAGCCTGAGCAGAAAAGAAAGATTATAGGCGAGGAATTTATAAGAGTATTTGAAGCGGAAGCCAAAAAGCTCGGTAAGATTCACGTGCTTGCACAAGGTACAATATATCCGGACGTAATTGAAAGCGGTAAGGGCGATGCGTCCGTTATAAAGAGCCACCATAATGTCGGAGGCTTGCCCGAAAATATGGACTTTGACGAGATAGTTGAGCCTTTGCGCGACCTTTTTAAAGACGAAGTAAGAGCACTCGGGTTAGAGCTCGGTATACCGAAAGAGCTTGTTTTCAGACAGCCTTTCCCGGGACCGGGTCTGGCAGTAAGAATCATAGGTGATATAACAGAAGATAAAATAAAAACACTTCAGGACGCCGATGCTGTTTTCAGAGATGAAATGGATAAAGCGGAGATAAATGCGAATCAGTATTTTGCCGTTCTTACGGACACAAGAAGCGTCGGAGTTGTAGGCGATAAGAGATCATACGGCTATACTATAGCGCTTCGCGCCGTTACGACAGACGATTTTATGACGGCGGACTGGACGCGCGTTCCATATGAGGTTTTAGAGCGCGCAAGCGGCAGAATAACGGGCGAAGTTAAAAACATAAACCGCGTTGTTTATGATATAACTTCAAAGCCTCCCGCAACTGTTGAGTGGGAGTAAATTAAAAAAAGGAGACAATAAAATGACTAAATTTATTTTTGTTACAGGCGGCGTTGTTTCCGGCCTCGGAAAGGGGATTACGGCAGCGTCCCTCGGAAGACTGCTTAAATCCCGCGGGTTAAAAGTTGCCGCACAAAAGCTTGATCCTTATATAAATGTTGACCCGGGCACAATGAGTCCATATCAGCACGGCGAAGTATATGTTACGGAAGACGGTGCCGAAACCGATCTTGACCTCGGCCACTATGAAAGATTTATAGATGAAAATCTTAATAAGTATTCAAACCTTACAACGGGTAAGGTTTATTGGAATGTTTTAAACAAAGAGCGCCGCGGCGAGTATTTAGGCTCTACGGTGCAGGTTATTCCGCATATAACGAACGAAATAAAAGACTTTGTTTACAGAGTAGGTAAAAAGACAGAGGCTGATGTTGTTATAACTGAGATAGGCGGCACGATAGGCGATATAGAGTCACAGCCGTTTCTTGAAGCCGTGCGTCAGATATCACTTGAAGTGGGTAAAGAAAACAGTTTGTTTATTCACGTAACGCTTGTGCCGTTTTTGCACGGCTCAAACGAGCACAAATCAAAACCGACACAACACTCCGTTAAAGAACTGCAGGGTATGGGAATAAAGCCTGATATCATAGTGCTCAGATGCAACAGGCCTCTTGAAAAATCTATTTTCGATAAAATATCTTTGTTTTGTAATGTTAAGCCCGACTGCGTTATCGAGAATCTGACAATTCCAAACCTTTACGAAGCGCCTTTAATGCTTGAAAAAATGAATTTCTCGTCTGTTGTCTGCCGTGAGCTTGGAATAGACGCGCCAGAAGCAGATCTTAAAGAATGGGAAGACATGGTGCAAAAAATAGACGGTTTGAATTCCTCGGTAAAGATAGGACTTGTCGGCAAATACACAGAGCTTCACGACGCATATCTTTCAGTTGCGGAAGCACTCCGCCATGCCGGATATAATCATGGAACAAGCATTGACATTAACTGGATTGATTCGGAAAAAATAACAGAGGGGACAGCCGAAGAAATGCTTTCAGACCTTGACGGAATTATTGTACCCGGCGGATTCGGAGACAGGGGAATAGAGGGCATGATACTTGCAGCAAATTACGCAAGAGAGCGCGACATTCCTTATTTCGGAATTTGTCTCGGTATGCAGATAGCCGTAATAGAGTTTGCAAGATACGCGGCAGGTATAAAAGACGCTTCTTCGGGCGAATTTAATGAGTGTTGCAAAAACAAGGTTATAGACTTTATGCCCGGTCAGAGCGATGATGTTGATAAGGGCGGAACACTCCGTCTAGGTGCGTATCCGTGCGAGATAAAGAAAGACACAGCAATGTATCGCTGCTACGGTGAGGATATTATTTCGGAACGTCACAGACACCGTTATGAATTTAATAACGAATATCGCGAAGCGCTGGTAAACGCAGGCCTTACTTTAAGCGGCATGTCGCCTGACGGCAGACTTGTTGAAACCGTAGAGCTTACAGACAGAGACTTTTATGTAGGCGTTCAGTATCATCCCGAATTTAAAAGCCGTCCCAATAAGGCTCATCCGCTTTTTGCAGGATTTATCGGAGCAGCTAAAAAGCACATGGAGGCGAAATAAATGCAGTTTACAAAAATGCAGGGACTCGGAAACGATTATATTTATATATACGGTTCTCCAGAGAACCCCGAAGAGTTATCAATAAAGCTTTCCGAAAGACATTTCGGAATAGGCTCTGACGGCATTGTGCTTATATCGCCTTCAGATGTCGCCGATTTTAAAATGAGAATATTTAACGCCGACGGCAGCGAAGCAAAAATGTGCGGAAACGGAATAAGATGCGTCGGTAAATATGTTTACGATAAAGGTTATACTGATAAACAGTTAATAACCGTTGAAACTCTGTCGGGAATAAAAACGCTTGATATGACGGTTGAAGACGGCTCAGTAAAAGAAGTTTCCGTTCAGATGGGCAAAGCCGAAGTGTCAAACGATTTGACGCTAACTGTTGACGGCAAAAAAGTTTTGATGACTCCCGTATCTGTCGGAAACCCTCATGCCGTTATATTTGTTGACGATGCGGAAGCGGCACCTGTAGCGGAGCTTGGCAGAAAAATTGAAACACATGAAAGATTTCCGGACGGCGTAAACGTTGAATTTGTAGAGGTGCTTTCGGATAACTCTTTGCGCATGCGCGTATGGGAGCGCGGAAGCGGCATTACTATGGCGTGCGGAACGGGCGCCTGCGCTTCTGTTGCGGCTGCCGCGGCACAGACTTTCTGCCATAAAAACGAGTTTGTTTCGGTTATGCTTGACGGCGGAACGCTTAAAATAAAAATAGACGATGAAGGAGAGGTCACAATGGTCGGACCTGCCGAAATTTCGTTTGAGGGGGAAATAATGTGAAAGTTCCTTTCACATTATTAAGCCTCCGGCGGATTTTATGCGCGTGCAAATTTTTCCTCACATCGTTCGAAAATGCACATGCGCCTTTTAATCTCTTTCATTCCTTTGCTCCGCTTGAAAGAGATGAATTTTACTATTTTTGTCGGTGCGGAGCGACGGAATGGAGATTAAAGCTATGATAACACCCAACATGAATTACGCAAATTTAAAAGACTCATATCTTTTTTATAATATATCTCAGAAAATAAAAGCGTATCTTGAAAAGAATCCCGATAAGCATCTATACCGCATGGGCATAGGAGACGTTTCTCTGCCGCTTTGTGACGCGGTTATAAAGGCGCTTCACGAGGGCGTAAACGACCAGGCTGAAAAAGAATCTTTTCACGGATATATGCCTGAATGCGGCGCGCCTTTTCTGCGTGAAACAATAGCTGATTATTACGGCAGGAGGGGAGTTTTCCTTTCATCCGAAGAGGTATTTGTTTCAAGCGGTGCAAGCGATGAACTCGGCGATATACTCGATTTGTTTGACAGAAGCGGCACGGCTCTTGTTATAGAGCCCGCATACCCCGCGTATGTTGATGCAAATGTTATGGCGGGCAGAAAAATAGAGTTTTTGGCTTCAAATAAAGAAAACGGCTTTCTGCCTGAACCCACAGAAGATTTAAAAGCTGATTTACTTTATATCTGCTCACCAAATAATCCTACGGGCGCGGTGTTCAGCCGTGAAAAGCTCAAAAAATGGGTAGATTACGCAAATAAAAACGGAAGTGTTATTTTATTTGACGCAGCTTATGAAGCGTTTATAGAAGACGATAGTTTGCCGCACAGCATATTTGAAATAGAGGACGCGAAAACATGCGCAATAGAAATCTGTTCTCTTTCAAAAACCGCCGGCTTTACAGGTACGCGTCTCGGTTATACCGTTATTCCAAAAACACTCGAAAGAAACGGTATGAATTTAAACGCTATGTGGGTTAGAAACAGAACGACCAAAACAAACGGCGTTTCGTATATTATACAAAAAGGTGCGTCTGCCGTATTTACTCCGGAAGGTCAGGAGCAGATACATAATAATATTAGGATTTATAAAAATAACGCCAAAGTGTTTATGAAAGCTTTGGATGAGCTCGGCATATGGTACTGCGGCGGTAAAAACGCGCCGTATATCTGGATGAAATGTCCGGAAGGCGTATCAAGCTGGGAAATGTTTGACAAGCTCTTAAACGAGATTCAGGTTGTAGGCACGCCTGGATCGGGATTCGGCGCATGCGGCGAAGGATATTTCCGCTTTTCTATGTTCGGTGATCCCGAGGATACGAAAGAAGCCGCAAAAAGAATAACAGAACTTCTTAAATAACAAATATAAAAGCCCCGAATAAAACGGGGCTTTAAATTATTCTAAACCTTTCAGTTCTTCATCGTCTGTTTTGTCTTCCTTGACTTTTGCGTGTTTTAAAATTTTTAATTCGTCACGATGGTATTCTTTTAAAATGTTTTCATCGTCTTTGTCAAGTTTCACTCTTATTTTTCCTGTTAAAAGCGTAACTGATTCAACTATACCTTTGTTGCCGTCAGGTGTTTTTACTATGGAACCTTCGCGGGGAGTTATTTTAATAAGTTCATCGTAAGTATCCTGCTCATATTTAAGGCAGCACATAAGTCTTCCGCAGCAGCCTGATATTTTAGTGGGGTTTAAAGATAAGCACTGTTCTTTTGCCATTTTAATTGAAACCGGCTGAAAATCACTTAAATGTGTAGCGCAGCATAGGCTTCTTCCGCAAATCCCCAGACCGCCGAGCATTTTAGCTTCATCGCGCACACCTATCTGGCGAAGCTCTATTCTCGTTTTAAATACAGCAGCCAAATCTTTTACAAGTTCACGGAAATCTACTCGTCCGCTTGATGTAAAGTAAAAAAGTATTTTGCTCCCGTCAAACGAATATTTAACGCTTATAAGCTTCATATCAAGACCGTGCTTTGCGATTTTTTCGTTACATATTTTAAAAGCGTCAGCCTCTTTGCTTTTGTTGATTTCGGCTTGCTTTAAGTCTTTTGGTGTTGCTCTTCTTATAACCGTTTTAAGAGGAGCTACAATTTCATCGTCTTTTTTTTCCGTGTTGGGAATAACCGTTTTCCCAATCTGTGTTCCGTGTGCTGTTTCAACTATTACATCGTCGCCTGTTTTCAAAACAAATTCGCCGGGATCAAAGTAATATGTTTTTTCTCCGTCTCTGAATCTTACTCCAACTATTTTTGCCATAATACTTATTACCTTTCAAGTTTATCAAATTAAATTTTTAAGCATGTTTAAGGACCAAAGCTCCAAATTGTTTCCCTTTGTAAAGTGCTTTGCCATTTTTTCGGCCTCGTCGGCAGTTTTAATAACTTTTTCTGCTGTAATGCCTGAGGCAAAAACGGAAAGCTTATCTTTAAAATCAAAATTAATTATATGTTTTTCATCGGATGTTTTAAGACATATTATGTCGCGAAGCCAAGAAACAATAAGGTTTATTATATCATACACATTGTCTTTATTCTTTAAAATAAACGTTAGTGTATTCTCTAAGGCTTTTGTGCCGTTTGACGAAAACTCTGAAAACAAATTATAAAAATCGTCCCGCATAGAAAAGAAACTGTCTTCCTCAGCCAGAGATTTTGCGCTTCCCAAAACGCCGCCGGAAAACGAAGCTATAAGCTCGGCGCGGTGAGATGAGGAGGGAAAATTATCATTTAAATAATTAATTGTTTCGTCATGGGTACAAGGGTCAACTGATATTTTAACTCCTCTTGATAAAACCGTTTCGAGTAATGACGAACTGTTTTTGATAAGCATAATGATCAAAACATACGACGGAGGCTCTTCTAAAATCTTTAGAAAAGCGTTTTGACCTTCAGAGGCCAAGGGTTTCTCGTCGTCAAGAAGATATATCTTTGTATCCGAAATCAACGGTTTTACAAACATGTCGCGTGAGTAACGTCTTATTGTTTCAACCGATATATTCTTTTTTTCCTTTTCAGAATCATCATTCTCAATACGGATATAGTCGGGATGGTTGTGTGTTTGGTGTTTAATACAAGAAGGGCACATGCCGCAGGGCTTTACATCGCTTTCGCAATGAATCATAGAGGCTAAATAATCCGCGAATGTTTTCTTGCCGACTCCGTCGGGTCCTTCAAAAATATAAAACTGTCCTACCGATTTGCATTTTACAAGGTTTTGAAAATATGAATCAATTTTAGTTTTGCCGTAAATATTCATCAGATTTTCTCAAACCTGTCAACATCTAAAACAAAAATTGTTGCACCGCCCGCGTCAACCTCAATGGGGCGGTTTGACATAATTTCAGCCATACCTACAGACATGGGTGAAACCATTATTTTCTTTCTTGTTGAACATGTTTTCTCAAATATTTTAATTGCTTCGTCAACTTTTTCTTCTTCAACGCCTACAATCAAAGTGACATTTCCTGCGCGGAGAAAACCACCTGTTGTTGCAAGCTTTGTAACAGAAAAGCCCGCTGTGTTTAAATCCGTTATTGCTTTATTTACATCTTCGTTGTGAATAATTGAAATAATAAGTTTCATATAAAATCCTCCTTAAAGACATAAATTTACACATATATTATATTATATTTATCGTTAAAATGCAATGTTTTTTTCCCTTATATCAAGAAATATTCAATAAATTCCAAAAACTGTTGAAAACACCTTTATATTATGATAAAATAATAGAAATTGCATTTTTAATGAATAAGGTGATTAAAATGAAATTAGGTATTGTAAAAAATCGGGTGTTTTCATATATCATCATATATCTCTATAAATCGCATTAAAACGGCGCTTTTCAAGGTTTTTCAAAAATCACAATCCCCATATATTTCTATGTTATGCCATGCTATTCTATGGCAAATTGGCGTAAAAATTGGCGTAGAGAGTCTGACACACAAACTGAATAATCTTTTAATCTTTATATATTAAGATAAGCTTACTGTTAGTTTTAATACTCCTGCTGATAGTGGGCTTATTTTAGTGTCTTGGTTATATAAGAAAAAACGCTAATCTTTTGACCTTTTTCTTTTAAAGTGATATAATATTTTGGGTGATTTAAGTTATGGGAAAAAACCAACATTACGTTCCCCGATTTTACTTGAAATTATTTTCAAATGATTCTAAGAGTATTGGGACATGGGTTTCTAAATAGGTTAGTTATATCAAATGAAAAAGAAACGGTGTAGTCGTATTTAATCTTTATTGGCGTGACAATATTGACAGTCTATAAAAATATAGGCTGTCTTTTTTAATATAAAAAAATAAATAAACGGAGGTACAAAACATGGCTGTGGAATTTGATTATTTCTACGGAAGCGAAGCAGAGCAATACGCCTTTTACAGAATACCGAAGCTGCTTATTACTTCGCCTATGTTCAAGAAAGTGTCCGACGGCGCAAAGCTTTTGTATGGCTTAATGCTTGACCGTATGTGTCTTTCTGTCAAAAACGGTTGGGTTGACGAGGGAAACCGGGCATATATATATTTCACTACAAACGATGTAATGGAGCAGATGAACTGCGGGACGGAAAAAGCAACAAAAATGCTCGCTGAGCTTGACGGCGAAAAGGGAATAGGTTTAATAGAACGCAGAAAACAGGGACAGGGAAAGCCCGCTTTGGTCTATTTAAAGAAGTTCTATACCGAAGATGAAAGCAATCGAAAAGGCAGACTTTCGGAAACCGAAAGTCAAGACTTCGGGAAATCGAAAGTCAAGACTTTTGAAAATCGAAATTCAAGAGTTTCGGAAACCGAAATACAAGACTTTCGGAAATCGAAATCTAATAATACTGATAATAGTTATACTGAATATAATAATACTGAATCTATCAATCATATCATATCATATCCAAACAACAAAGAAGAATATGACGCCGCCGAAGCCGATACGGTGATTGATACGATAGGATGGATAAACGAGCGCACAAAGTATAAAAAAATCATTAAAGCAAATATTGAGTATGATATTTTGTGTGAAAGATACGAAAAGGAATGGCTTGATGAAATAGTTGCGCTTATGGTAGATGTCGTGTGCAGAAAAGAGCCGTATATACGCATAAACAAACAAGACTATCCCCATGACGCAGTAAAAAGCAGGTTTTTGAGTATAAACAGCAATCATATTGAATACATATATCTCGCTTTGAGAGAAAACAGTTCAAATGTCCGTAATATACGGGCATTTTTAATTACAACTATTTACAGGTCTTTTGAAACCTCAAATAATTGGTTTTCCGCAAAAGTAAACTACGATTTGAAAAACGGAAACAGAGCGGGGGTGTCGGCAGATGAGTGATTTGCACAAAAATTATCAAATGCTTGCAAGAGCAATAGTGGTTCAGGCAATCAAGGATTACAGATACAGCGGAAATGATGAGGTAAGAAAATCTATCGAAGAATTCTTCAGATCCGGTTATTTTTCGCTGCTGTGTGACTATGACGGCAACGAACTGATACGAAAATTAAGAAGGGAAAGGCTGATGAAAATTGGGTAAAGTAATTGCGGTGGCAAACCAAAAGGGCGGAGTTGGCAAAACCACAACAACCATAAATCTTGGTATAGGACTTGTAAACGAGGGGAAAAAGGTACTGCTTATAGATTGCGACGCACAGGGCAGTTTGACGCAGAGCTTGGGTTATCAGGAACCTGACAAGCTGAGCGTTACTCTTTCAACCCTCATGCAAAAGACGATAGAGGAACAGCCTATAAAGCAGGGCGAGGGCATATTGCGCCATAACGAAGGCGTTGATCTTGTACCGGCAAACATAGAGCTTTCGGGCATGGAAACAGCGCTTGTAAACGTGATGAGCCGTGAAAGAGTGCTTAAAAACTATATCGACTCGGTAAAAGAAAATTACGATTATGTGCTTATTGACTGCACACCGTCACTCGGTATGCTGACAATAAATTCACTTGCGGCGGCAGATGAGGTGATTATTCCCGTGCAGGCGCACTACCTGCCGCTTAAAGGTTTAGAGCAGCTCGTTTCAACTGTAACCAAAGTTCAGCGCCAGATAAATCCGGACTTAAAATTCAACGGCATATTGGTTACAATGGTAGACCGCAGAACGCTGTATAACAAAGAGGTTTCATCGGTAATAAGGCTGAACTACGGTAAATACCTGAAAATCTTTAAAACGGAGATACCTCATACTGTCAAGGCTGCTGAGGCTTCGGCTGTAGGAAAAAGCGTTTATGCGTATGACAGCAAGGGACTTGCGGCGGAAGCGTACAGAAATCTGACAAAGGAGGTGCTTGATAATGGCAAACATAGGGATAAACATCGGGAAGACTACACTCGATGACTTGTTTAAAACAGACGAGGGCAGAAAAGCGGAAGAAATAAAGTCTGTTAAAATCGAGGAATTAAAACCGTTTGTGGACCAGCCGTTTAAAGTTCTTGAAGATGAAAGCATGGACGAGCTTGTCGAAAGTATAAAACAAAACGGTATTTTGTCGCCGATACTTGTAAGGACGCACCCGGACGGAGGTTATGAAATCATATCTGGACACAGACGTGTTCACGCCTGTAAACTGGCAGGAATACCTGAAATTCCAACGGTCATTAAAGAGCTTGACGATGATACGGCAATTATCCGTCTTGTTGACAGCAATTTGCAAAGAGAAAACATATTGCCGAGCGAGAGGGCAAAAGCGTATGAAATGAAGCTTGAAGCCATGAAAAGGCAAGGCGCGAGAACTGATTTAACTTGTGACCAATTTGGTCACAAGTTGGAAAATAAAAAAAGTGTTGAAATAATGGCTGAAAACTCAGTTGATAGTCGCAACCAAATACAGCGCTACATACGCCTTACAAACCTTATAGAACCAATACTTGATATGGTTGACAATAAGGAGATTGCTTTAAATGCCGCCGTTGAATTATCTTATCTCGGCTCAAAGGCTCAAAGCGAGGTTTTGTATGCTATTGAGAGTGAGGCAACAGCACCGTCTATTGAACAAGCAAAGAAGATACGCAAATTTAGTGACGATGACAGATTAAATCCCGATGTGATTCTTTCTATTATGCAGGAACAAAAACCCGATAAAGTTAAAATAACACTTAATAATGAACAGCTTAAAAAGTTTTTCCCAAAGAACTATACCAAAAAGCAGATGGAGGATATTATTATAAAACTGCTTGAAAATTGGCATCGTAAAAGAGAAGATAAGGAGAGATAGAAATGAAAACCGTGATATTTTTATTGATTGCTTTCGTACTCGGAGCAATATTTGGCATGGGAACCATGTGCTGCCTTGTTATATCGGGCAGAGAGGACAGAAAAATTGAAAACGCAAAGAAGGCGGGCACGGAATAAATGTGTTCGTCTTTTTTTATGGAGGTTTGACGTATGGATTTCAGAAAAAATGCAGGATATATAATTGTAAATGCGATTACCATAGGCGAATCGGAAATTGTTTTGGGTGTTCACGAAAGTCTCCCAAACAGTTTTGTGACTTGGGAGTGTAATAACAAGAAGGATTACTATTGGGGACATTATCATACAAGCCTTATTGCGGCTCAAAAGGACTTTTGTAAGCGCGGCTTGGAGAAAGCAAAGTTTTATGAGGTTTTAAAAAATAATAAAGAACCGGAAAAGGAAAGGTGATTTTAATGAATGAAACAGAAAATAAAGTGAGAAAAGCCGGCGATTATACGGTTATAAACTCAATGAAAATAGGCGGGCGCGAGGTTGTGCTCGGCGAGAACATGGACGATACAAACGGGAATTTCTATCTTGTTGCAGACTATGAAAGCAACGAAATCTTTGAAATGTACCGAAATGTTTATGTTTCGGGAGATTATGTTGAAATGGCGGAAATGTTCGCAAAAAGGATAACGGAAGAAATAGAAAAGCTCAAAAACATGGCTGACAGGAGTACAAGCGTTATAACAAAAGAAGCCTGCATACCTATCAGTAATGAATCGTTTGAGGGTAAGATTATTGTGTTAAAGCCTGAAAGGATAAGCCCCGAATACAGGAACGAGCATTATCAGATAGTACGCTGTACGGGCGGCAACGGCGCAAAAGCAGAAGGTATCGGCACATCGGTATTCTGTGAAGAACTGTTTTCGGGCGAGAAAATGAAGTACAGACGCGTTGATGTTATGGGGATACTCAAAGAGGAATACTATCCGGAATGGCTTGCTACTAAATCAGATATTGAAACAAATGACAGGATAAGCAAAGAATTACATGACGGGCAGAAGCAAAAACGCTCTGAACCGGGGGTTGAGAGGTGATAGGCTGTGGCGGGCAGGAGCAAGCATGATTTAAAGTATAACAGCAGCGGATGCCTTGACATTACGGCATACGAAGCTCTCCGGCGAGTTCAGAAGGAGGAACGCAGACAGATCATTTCAGAGATGTCTGAAATTGCAAGACGGCACGGTTATAGAATTGTTAGCCGTATAAAGCTGAAGGAGATGGATACATAATGGCTAATAAGCACATTGTTTGGTCAGATATAAATTTAGACCTTGATGATTGGCGGGACGACCTTAAAACAGAATACCCAAATGCTTCTGATGACGAGCTTACGGCAAAAATGTATGAGATAAACGGCTATTACTTGGATGATGAAAGAGTAAACCTCAACATTCAGCTTCCCGAAAAGATAATCGTAATAGCCGACTTGGGACTTTGGAACGGCAGAGTGCAGGGGTATAAGATGATTGACAGTGGCAATATAAAAGACTGTCTGTATTCTGATTGTGATATGAACGAATGGTATGTTGATAACCGCGGCGATTTTCGCTGTACTGCAATTCACCATGACGGCACAAACCATTATTTATACCGCGTTTTTAAGGATAATGTCACAGAAAGCCAAATAGACAGATTGCAGGAAAAAATATATGAAGGTAAGGCAACAAGGCAAGATATTTCCCGCGTAACAAGAAGGCTTGGCGATGATATTGGAGATGTATATGGTTGGAAATTTCCGAAAAGGACACAGGAGGTTGAGAGATAATGGAACAGAAAGAAATACGCTTTATTGACAGCAACTACAATGACCTGTTCAAGATACCTGACGGCGGGTATGTTTCCGTAAAATACCCTAACGGTAATACTGACAAGTTACAATGTAGATTTATTGATGATTATCATGCCGAAATTGGCGGTGACGTATATCATATCTGTCAATGGGCGGAAATGATGGAGAAAATCGGAATTACATATTCTCCCGCAGAGATTGACGAGAATACTGCTATTAAAGCGGAAAATATAAAGTTTGTAGAGCAGAATTACGGAAAAATAAATCAGGACAAGTTTTTCAAGACAGATTACGGGTTTGAGGAGATATACTATAACCCCGATTCTACTGCCGGAGGTCAGCTTGTATATAACAAATTCGATTACGATCTGATAAGGGAAGCTGCCAAGTGGAAAAATGACGTGGTGAGCTTTTTTGATTACCTTAACTATGGTTGCAGACAGTATTTAGTTGATATAGACACACCTGAATTCATGGATTGCTTAAAAGAGTTTATAAACAGAACTCCAGACTTTTTAAAAGACAGTGAGGAAACGGCAAACGGAATGTTAAAAGCGGCGTTTAACGAAAAGAAAAAGCAAAAAAATGAACCCGAAAGGTGAGAGCGGAAGGAGTGATTAAAAATGGTTATAGCAAGTGTGCGGTTTCTTACAAACAATCTTGTTGCAGATTTAACCTGCCGCAGCGCCGACCTTCAGAGCAATTTGCAAAGCATAGGCGTTTTAACGCCGCCTGCCTTAATAAAGCTCGACAACGCAAGAACGCTGCAAATTCAGCTCACTCCCGACGATAATATGGGTGAAAGGATATGCGGAATAGTAAATCCGAAGAGCGACACACTCGGTAATGTGCAAAAGCTGTGCAGATATGCGTACTGTATGAACGAACAGCATAAGGAGAGCTTTGTGAGAAAACTCAAAAACGGAGATATAAAATCAGTTTCGCAAGGCATAAAGGAAGCTGAAAAAATGCGAAACGATAAAAGTAGGTAGAAAGGGGTGATAAAATTGCAAAGTAAGTTAAATTACATAACGGAGCTTTCAAAAGAAGTTTTAAATGAGATGTCATCTGCCGAAAAGTGGATGGCTTTTTTAGATACGGCGTCTTGGCAATATAAGTATTCATTCCATGACCAAGTCCTGATATTCGCACAGCGCCCGGACGCGCGTGCGTGCGCCGATTTTGATACATGGAACAAAAAGCTGAACAGGCGAATAAACAAAGGCGCAAAAGGTATAGCACTTCTGCGTGAAAGAGGTTCTGCGTTCTATCTTGACCATGTTTTTGACGTTTCCGACACCAATAAAGGCGCAAGGGGAATTGATATAAGACTTTGGGAGTATAACGATAAATACGAAGATTCGATTATAGAAACTCTTGAAAACACTTTCGGAGAGCTTAAAGTAACAACAACTATAACCGACGCCGTTATATGCGCCGTACATAACGCGGTTGAGGATAATAAACAGGACTATTTATCGCAGTTTGAGCATACGGAAGGAGAAAGCTATCTTGCGTACCTTGACAGTTTTAGCGTAGACGCGGAGTTTTGTCAGACGGCAGAAGCGTCTATTGCATATCTGGTTCTTAAAAGGCTGGGGCTTAACCCCGAAGATATTATAAACCCTGATGACTTTTCGCATATAATAGACTTTAACACCGCGCCTACGATTTCAATATTGGGAAATGCGGTAAGCGAAATATCCGAACAGGCTTTAAGAGAAATATCCGCAACAATTTTTGCGGAAGCGCAAAAAGAGAAGTATAATGCAAATGAAGAAAACAAAATTAAAGACGAAAGGACGGTTGAACATGGCAGAGATAACGTACAGGAACGAGAACGGGATACTGATACCGAACTTGGAAGCTCCGAAGAACGAGAAGCAGATAGGGAAGTACGGGATGATGAGGAAGAAGTTTCTGAAACAGAACCGGAGAGCGATATACTCGGCGATGATGCTGACAGGTACATTGATGGAACACCTCTCGGAGATAGACAGCATGGCGAGGGAGCAGGTGCAGTCGATGGTGAAGAAAATGGCGGAAGCGGAGGGCGTGACCGAGAAGATGAAAGCGGAAAACCCGCAGATGTGGACGGGACTTATGAACAACCTCAAACATTCCGCAGAAGAGGTAGTTCTGAAACAGCTAATTCACAGCTAAACCTTTTTGAACTGTTTGACGAGTCAAACGCATTAGATAATATGCAAAGAGAGGCAGAGCGATTAAACGGTAATCGCCCTGCTTTTTCTATGCCGCAGGAGGTTATAGACATAGTTCTGTGCGACGGTGACAATTCAGATAACAGCATTATTGAAATATGCGCTGAGTTTAGCAAAAACAAACCTCTTGATGATAAGGCGTTGTTTTTGAAGCGGTATTTCGGGACTGACGGGAAAGGCTTTGTCATAGACGGCAGGCTTATGGCGGCATGGTGGAACTCGGACGGAATCAGAATAGCATACGAAACTACTGCTAAAAGGGGTAATGCACATTTGGTTTCGTGGGAAGACGCCGCGAAAAGAATTGACGAGCTGTTGGATATGGGCAGGTTTGCACCTGCCGACACGCTTCTTCGCTTGGACGAATATATCTATAACAAAACCGCAGAAAACTTTTGGTATATGTACAGGGATATAGACTTTGATGAAGATAAAAGACTTGCCGGCATATTTTTAAATGACATATTTGAAAGAACGGGCGGGTTTCCCGATGATGTTGAGAGACTTGTAAAAGTTTTGAAAACACAGGAAGGTCTTGACACTATAAAAGAAGCGGTACAAAAGCTATGCGACATATACGATAAAAATAATGATGTCATCCGTTTTCGGTATATCAATCCCCACAAAACCAATAAAATGCTTGAAGATTTGTATATTGTCCGCAAGCAGTACACGGCGCAGGAGCTTTCGTATGTGCCTCCCGAAAGGTATATATCCGAGGACGAAATAACAAAGGCTCTGTTTAAAGGCTCCGACTTTCAGCACGGGAAGTACAGAATATATCTTTTTTTTACCGAACATTCAGACAGTCAGGAAAGACAAAAGTTTCTGAAAGAAGAATATGGAACGGGCGGCAGCTATAACGGATATATCAACGAATCGCACGGCAGCAAAGGCATTGAACTGAGTCACGGCGATCTTTCGCAGCCATACGCAAAGACATTGCTTAAATGGAATGAGATTGCGAAAATAATAGATATACAGATAAAGAAAGGCACATATTTCGATAAATCCAATATAGATTTTATGCCCGAATATGAAAAGGAAGAAATAGCAAGCGCCGTGCATTGGGCGTTCTATAACCTGAAAGAAGATTTTGCATACAGACCTTATCCTAAAGGAGAAACCCTTTTCGATACAGATGTTGATAAGTATATTATCGAAAAGATGGACAGCACGGAGCAGCTTAATGAAATGATAACGGAGCTTCGCAATCTTGTTATGGAAACGCCCAAAGAAGATAGAGAATACGCATTTCGGACAAAAGCGCTCAATATGCTTGAAAAGTATGCTGCCGGCACTTTTAATATGTTTCCCGCCCTAATTAAGCCGCTGCCTTCACCCGCTATGCTCGATAAAGCTAAAAGCATTATTGATGAGTATATGAAAAATGAACTTGAAGCTGACGGCGGGGATTATACAAATCTTAAAAAGGTAAGTCTTGCGTTTGCGGAAACAGAGGACGGGGAACACGAAATACAGGTTGAAGCGAACCTTCTTGATTTCGCTGTCACAAAGTATGTCGATAACACCGTTGTTAAAGAAAACAAGTATAACAGCCTTCGGGAGCTTATAGAAGCGGGACTTACCGGAATGACCTTTGACGATTTAGTGTATTTAACCGATGAACAGCTTGCGCCGTTTCTTAAAGAGGAGCAGAAGGAGAGCTTTGCGGACTTTTATGAAAGAGTGCATAGGGAAAATGACGGAAAGTGCATTGCACTGTTTCAGGTGGGCGATTTCCATGAAGCGCTCGGAGCAGATGCGGAACTTATCGCAGAAACATTTGATTTTAAGCTGACACACAGAAGCATAGAAGACATAAACTATCCCATGTGCGGCTTTCCGAGCTTCAGACTTGAAGAAAACGTAAACGCCCTAACCGAAAAAGGCTTTGACGTAATTTTGGTTGACGGTGACAGGACGCAGCACAGAGTTCTTTCAAGAGATAAGGCGTTGGGTATTCCGGAGAAAAAGGAAACACCTCTTGCAGAACAGTTGGTGGACTTCATACACGAATATGACTTCTATGAGTATATGGATAATCTGAATCCCGGTGACACACATGAAGATGCGGTTCGTGAAATGGAACAAGCGCTTGCAAAGCCGGAGAACGTACGGGCGATTATAAATGACCTTAATGAATACGCAGAGCAAATGGTTGATGACAATGAAGGGATTGCCTTTAAAGACAGCTTGATAATTCAGCTTGAAAAACTGTTGCCAAAACAAACAGCAAGAGAAAATGCGGAAGATAAGCCTTGGGATGATGAAACGGTAATGCGCGTTGCGAAAGAAGAATGGGAGAAAGCGACAAAACCGCCGCAAACCGCGCTTACATACGAGCAGCGAAACTATAACTTTATAAATGGCTTTGCACCGCGTGTTCTTGAAGGTAATGTCATATATGCTTTGTATGAGTCAAAAAACTTCATGCCTATACATATAAATAAGCTGTCCGCAAATACAATGTCAATTTCGCACACCTATGAGCAAAACGGCGATTTGATGTACGATCCGGAAATGGTTTTTGAGATTGACTTTGAAAATAAGGCATTAAAGCCGCTTGAATACCGACAGGACAATATGGGTATTCATCAGATAGCCGGCGAAAATGCGGCGGCACAGGAGCTTTCGTCTTTTGCAAGACAATGGTTTGACAATGTCGGAAATCAAGGCTTTCACTTATCGAAAGAAACTCTTGAATATAACGGCGGTGATATAACAGTTTTCTATGACGAAAACGGAAAAATATCAGATGTTAAGGGGGAAGAAAATGCTGTAAATTCATACTTGGAAGCAAACGGCATAGAACTGACGGGACGCGAAACCGAAAATCTTATAGGCAAAGAGCTTGAGATTGAGGACAGAAAGTATGCGGTTGAGAGTGTAAACGATGAGGCGGGAACGGTAAGACTTAAAGATATTACTTTTGAAACGGGAACGGGTTTCCCTGTTTTTCGCAGAGAAACAGTTGACTTTGTAAAGGCTGCACTTTCACAGGCAGAGCAAACAGAGCGTATTGTCCCGGAGTTTGAAAAGGCAAAACCCTCAAAAGTTGCAAACACAGTCATATACCCCGAAATCCCAATGACGCAAAGAAACAACTTTGTAATTGATAACGATGAACTTGGGGTAGGCGGTCCGAAAGAGAAATTCAGAAGGAATATGGAGGCTATACGGGTTTTAAAAACTTGCGAAGCCGAACACAGACTTGCAACGGAGGACGAGCAGAAAGTGTTATCCGAGTATGTAGGCTGGGGAGGACTGCCCGACGCTTTCGATGAAACGAAAGAAAATTGGGCAAGCGAATACCAAGTGCTTAAAGCAGCGCTTACAGCCGAAGAATATGACGCGGCAAGAGCTTCAACGCTTACGGCGCATTTCACGTCTCCCGTAATAATAAAAGCCATGTATAAAGCGATTGAAAACATGGGCTTTTCACAGGGTAACATTTTAGAGCCTTCCTGCGGTATAGGCAATTTTATGGGTTTGGTACCCGAAAGCATGAAGGACAGCAAAATATACGGTATAGAGATAGACAGCATTACGGGCAGGATTGCACAGCAGTTATATCAGAAAAATTCAGTAGCTGTCGAGGGTTTTGAAGATACAATGCTTCCCGACAGCTTTTTTGATGTAGCGGTAGGCAATGTGCCGTTTGGGGATTTCAAGCTGTCCGATAAGAAATATAACAAGCATAATTTCCTGATACATGACTATTTCTTTGCAAAAACGCTCGATAAGGTACGCCCCGGCGGTATAGTAGCCTTTATAACATCAAGCGGTACTATGGACAAGCATAATTCCAAAGTGAGAAGGTATATAGCGCAGAGGGCAGACCTTGTAGGCGCGATAAGGCTTCCGAACAACGCTTTCCTGAAAAATGCGGGTACAGAAGTGACATCTGATATTCTGTTCCTTCAAAAACGTGACAGAATGACGGATATAATGCCCGATTGGGTAGAACTCGGAGAACTCGAAAACGGAATTACGGTAAACAACTATTTTGTAAACAATCCCGATATGATACTCGGTGAGATGAAAATGGTAAGCGGTCCTTTCGGGCCTACGCCTACTTGTGCGCCGTATGACGATGTTCCTTTATCGGAGCAGCTTAATGAGGCGATACAGAATATTCACGCCACCATTACCGAATACGAAGTTGAGGATATTTCAAATGACGAGGATTTGTCTTTGCCCGCAGATCCGAATGTCAGAAACTTCAGCTATACTTTGGTAAACGGAGAGATATATTTCCGTGAAAACAGCATAATGCGTAAGGTTGATTTAAATACAACAGCGCAGAACCGCATAAAAGGCATGATTGAGATAAGGGACTGCGTGAGAGAGCTTATGGAGTATCAGACAGAAGGATATGCAGACGCGTCTATTAAAAATCAGCAGGAAAAGCTGAATAAGCTGTATGACGATTTCACGAAAAAGTACGGGATTATAAACTCGCGCGGCAACTCAATGGCGTTTTCCGATGACAGCAGTTATTTTCTTCTCTGTTCGCTTGAAGTTCTTGACGAAAACGGAGAGCTTGAAAGAAAAGCCGATATGTTTTCCAAAAGGACAATCGGCGCAAAAAGGGAGATAACAAAGGTTGATACTGCTTCCGAAGCGCTTGCCGTATCGCTTGGCGAAAAGGCTAAAATTGACATGGAGTTTATGGCAGAGCTTACGGGCAAGACGGAGGATAAGCTGTATGAGGATTTAAAAAGCGTAATATTTCTGAATCCGCTTTATGAAGAAGGCAATATATATCAGCCGAAATATCTTCCGGCAGACGAATACCTTTCGGGTGACGTCAGACATAAGCTGGCAGTTGCAAAACAAGCGGGAGAGAGCAATGATGCGTTCAAGGTTAATATAGAAGCGCTGACGGCTGTGCAGCCAAAAGACTTATCTGCAAGCGAGATTACAGTAAAGCTTGGCTCAACATGGATACCGACGGCGGACATAAAAGAATTTGTATTTGAACTGCTTTCACCCGGTTGGTATGCGAGAGAGAAGATAGACGTCAATTACTCAAACATCACGGGCGAATGGTCTATTTCTAACAAGAGCTATGATAAGGGCATAAAAGCTACAAACACCTTCGGAACAGACAGAATAAACGCATATAAAATCATTGAAGAATCTCTAAACCTCAGAGATGTTCGCATATTCGACTATGTTGAAGACGCAGAAGGCAGGAGAAAGCCTGTTTTAAACAAAAAAGCGACAATGATAGCACAACAGAAGCAAGACCTTATCAAAGCGGAGTTTGAAAATTGGATTTGGAAAGATCCCGACAGGCGTGAAAGGCTGACAGAACTGTATAACATAAAATTCAATTCAAACAGACCGCGTGAATATGACGGCAGCCATATCACGTTCAGCGGTATGAACCCCGAAATAGTGCTGCGCAAACATCAGAAGGACGCGGTTGCAAGGGTTATGTACGGCGGGAATACGCTTCTCGGTCATGTGGTCGGCGCAGGAAAGACATGGACTATGGTAGCTGCGGCAATGGAAATGAAGCGCTTGGGACTCTGCAATAAGTCGCTTTTCGTAGTGCCTAATCACTTAACGGAGCAATGGGCGGCTGAGTTCTTGCAGCTTTATCCTGCGGCGAATATCCTTGTTGCAACAAAAAAGGACTTTACAAGCAAAAACCGCAAAAAGTTCTGCGGCAGGATAGCAACGGGGGATTATGATGCAATCATAATAGGCCATTCGCAGTTTGAAAAGATACCGATGTCTTATGAACGGCAAGTCGCCATCTTGGAAAAGCAAAAAGACGAGATAATGAACGGCATTATAGAAGCGAAAGAGCAGAAGCAGGAGCGCTTCACTATAAAACAGCTTGAAAAATCAAAAAGAGGAATTGAAACAAAACTTGCAAAACTCAATGATCAGACAAGGAAAGACGATGTTGTAACCTTTGAAGAATTGGGTGTTGACAGGATATTCATAGACGAGGCGCATTACTATAAGAACCTGTTTCTTTATACCAAAATGCGCAATGTCGGAGGTATATCGCAGACAGAAGCGCAGAAATCATCAGACCTTTTTATGAAAACACAGTATCTTGACGAAATTACAGACAGCAAGGGCGTTATATTTGCGACAGGCACGCCAATATCAAACAGTATGGTAGAGTTATACACCATGCAGAGATACTTGCAGTATAAGGTGTTGGAAGAACAAAATCTTCAGCACTTTGACGCATGGGCTTCAACTTTCGGCGAAACGGTAACTGCGATAGAGCTTGCACCGGAGGGCACGGGATACAGAGCCAAAACGAGATTTGCAAGGTTTTTTAATCTTCCGGAGCTTATGTCAATGTTCAAGAACGTGGCGGATATACAGACGGCTGATATGCTAAATCTTCCGACGCCTACACCGCACTATAAGACAATAGCGGTCGAGCCTACCGAGATACAAAAGGATATGGTAAAGGAGCTTGCGGAAAGAGCCGAAAGGGTACGAAACAGAATGGTAGACCCAACGGTTGATAATATGCTTAAAATAACAAATGACGGACGAAAGCTCGCGCTTGACCAGCGCCTTATAAACCCTATGCTGCCGGATGAAGAAGGCTCAAAGGTTTCAACGTGCGCAAAGGAAGTATTTGATATTTGGGAGCAGACAAACGATATACGCGGAACACAGCTTGTCTTTTGCGACTTATCAACCCCGAAAAATGACGATACTTTTAATGTTTACACGGATATAAAGAACAAGCTGATGTCATACGGAGTACCTGAAAACGAGATAGAGTTTATTCATAATGCCGATACCGAAGTCAAGAAGAAGGAACTCTTTTCAAAAGTCAGGAAAGGCGATATACGAATACTGCTCGGTTCAACGCCTAAAATGGGCGCGGGAACCAATGTTCAAAGACTTCTTTACGCCTCGCATGATATTGATTGTCCGTGGAGACCTGCCGATTTAGAGCAGCGCGCAGGTCGAATAATCCGGCAGGGGAACACAAATCCGGACGTACATATAAGGCGGTATGTAACGAAAGATACGTTTGACAGCTATATGTGGCAGCTTGTCGAGAACAAGCAAAAGTTTATCGGTCAGATAATGACAAGCAAATCCCCTGTCAGAAGCGCAGAGGACGTTGATGAAACGGCTTTGTCATATGCAGAAGTCAAAGCGCTTGCAACGGGAAATCCGTATATTAAGGAAAAAATGGATTTAGACACGCAGGTTGCGAAGCTAAAACTTATTAAATCAAGCTTTATGAGCCAAAAGTACAGCCTTGAGGACAAAATAATAAAACAATACCCGCGTGAAATTGCAAGTCTCACGGAGCGTATAAAAGGGTTTGAAGGCGATATTATAATAGCGCAGAAGTATCCGAAAAAAGAAGATGTGTTCTACCCGATGACTATTGAAGGTATGCCATATACCGATAAAGAACAAGCGGGTTTGGCGCTTCTTGAACGCTGTAAGAAGATGACATCACCCGATCCTACGGAAATCGGCAATTACAGAGGCTTTTCTATGGACTTGTCTTTTGATACGGCGAACAAAGTGTTTTATGTAACGCTTAAAGGCAATCTGAGTCATAAGTTAGAGCTTGGTACTGATGTTTACGGAAACCTGCAAAGGATTGATAATACGATTGAAGGTCTTGTAAAAAAGATTGAGATCGTAAAAGAAAACCTTAAAGAAACCAAAAAGCAGTTTGAAACCGCAAAGACAGAAGTACAAAAAGAGTTTCCCCAGGAAGCAGAGCTTCAGGAGAAAATAAAGAGGCTTGCAGAGGTTGACGCGCTGCTTGATATGGATAAGAAAGAACATGAGGGCGCAGACCTCGGCGATGACAGCGACACGGAAGAAATACCGCTTAAAAAGGCAGTGGGGTTGGAAAGATAAAAAGATAATCAATACATTTTACACAAAAGAATATAAAAAACCATATGCAGAGCGAGAGAAGCAGCGCTTGGATAAGATACGGCAAATAATGCAAATAAGCGTTGCAAATCAAAGAAATGAATGATATAATAAGCGTGAAGGTATATGTTAGGGGTTGAGTATAAATGATACTTTATCATGGAAGCAATTATGTTGTTGAAAACCCGAAGCTCATTCCGCAGAACAGATTTCTTGATTTTGGATATGGCTTTTATACAACCACAAATAAAGCGCAGGCAATAAGCTTTGCCGAAAAGGTGTATAAAAGAAAAAAAGTGGGTTCAAAACAGGTTAGCATATATGTTGTTGATGAGGATAAACTATTTTCGGAGTGTTCTGTTCTGAAATTTGATTCTCCGAGTGAAGCATGGCTTGATTTTGTTTCTGATAATCGTTCAGGCAACTATGACGGCGAGAATTTTGATGTTATTTACGGTCCCGTTGCCAATGATGATGTTTATGCAACATTTACCCTGTATCAGTCGGGATATTTATCAAAGGAACAAACGCTTGATGCCTTAAAAATCAAGAAACTGTATAACCAAATGGTTTTTGCAACAGAAAAAGCGTTGTCATTTTTGAAATATTCAGGGAC
Organism: Clostridia bacterium; assembly: GCA_017620205.1. Lineage (GTDB taxonomy): Bacteria > Bacillota > Clostridia > UMGS1883 > UMGS1540 > UMGS1540. The sequence goes on from JAFZQX010000046.1 coordinate 58,061, forward strand.
GGTTCCGGAGGATGAGTTTTAATGGAAAAAGATAAATTTGAATCTATGCTTATACTTATAGTACCTAATGTTGTTAAACTTATTGTTGAGAACTATGCTGTCAGCGAAATTGAGGCATCTGATATGTTTTATAATTCAGCGGTCTATGAGAAATTGGAGCAAGAAGACACAAAGCTATGGCATTTAAGTCCGTTGACACTTTATAATATGTTTGACGAAGAACAGAAATTGGGTAGCTTTGTTTTTCCGGAGGAGGTATGACATATGAGTAAAGAAGGCAATTTCTTGATATTTTGTATTGAACAGTATAAATCGGCAAAGAATTTAACCGGAAAGCAGGTTATAGAGCTGTTCCGACGCTATGGGATTTCAGAATACATCGTAAGTTGCTTTGAAGCGCTTCATACAACAGGAACAAACTATATCATTCAAGATATTGATTTATTTATTCAGGCACATCAGACCGTATAATAACGAATAAGCTTATTATAAAATGTATAGGAAATTAAAAAGGCTTAAAAGAGTCTGTTGATTCAATACGAATCGGCAGACTTTTTTTGTGCCCAAAATCAGAAAGGGTGATATTTATGAGTACAGAAAATTTAAGAGGTTTATTATATGAAAAGGCAATAAAAGAACAGAGTGATTTCATCGAATATCTGAAAACGCTCCCGCCGGAACAGATAATTTCCCATGCCTATGAAAAGGCTTTGCGCGATGATATTCTTATGACTTTTGAGTGTGATTATTTAACGGACGAGCAGATAATGGAGCTTGTAAAGCTCGACAAGCCTCTTGCCGCTTGTTATAAAGAATGGTTAAACGCAGACTGCTCGTATATGGATATGCTGAGAGAAACTATTGAGAGATACGCAAATACACTTGCAGAGGATAATACTAAAGAGCATGGGAAGAACGAAAAGGATAGGGACAGGGAAAGGTAACGGACATGATAAGAGGCAAAAATATCGAAGGCATGACATTGAAACTCTGCCGGAAATATCTCGGATTAAAGCAAAAAGATCTTGGCAAAATGCTTGGGTTTTCAGATTCAACCGCTGAAATACGGATAGCTCAGTATGAAAGCGGAGAGAGAAAGCCCAAAAAAGAAACACGTTTAAAAATGTGCGACATATTAGGGATAAGCGAGGGAGCAATAAAAGCGCCTTTGCTTGAAACTGAAAAGGATATTGTGCATATCCTTATGCACATAGACACGCTTTGCGGACTTAAAATGAAAAAGGAACACGGCAATATATATATCAGGTTTCCCATTGAGTGCAATACCATAAGGTATTACTTGGAACTGCTCTACCGCTTAAAAGAAATGCTTTCTGACGGGGAGTTGGAATATGACACATACCAATATATAAAAGCCGCTTTCGGCAGGTACGATTAAAATCGCAAAAAAGTGATAATGCGGAAGCATTTGTTTTAGCAAGCACGGAAATTTGCCGTATCAAATTTCCCGCTTGTTAGTGGCTACGCCCCTAAAACCCCATTTTTAAACGAAACGAGGTGATTTAATTTGATTAAATTTACTGTTTTACTTACGGAAAGAGAGCATAAATGTTTGAAGCAGAAAGCTAAAGCGGCAGGGCTGGCAATGGGACCTTTTTTACGTCAATTCATAGTGGAATCAGAAGTGAGGGCAAGACCGCCCGATGAGTATGTTCAGCTTGTGAGAGAAATTAACCATATAGGAAACAATATAAATCAAATAGCACATATAGCCAATGCAACGCAGAATATAAGTGAGCGGCAAATTGATGATGTCAAGAAACTGCAAAACGATATTGTAAAGCTGATGAGAGGGTTGGGTTAAATGGCTATAACAAAAATATGGTCGATAAAATCAAGACTCGATACAAGCCTGAACTATATCTCCAATCCCGAAAAGACAAGTGTAAAGCCTGATATTGACGCGGGCGAGGGAGTAATAAAATATATAACCAATAAGGACAAGACGGAACAGTGTAAATATGTAAGCGCTTTCAGATGTTCAGAAAAAGCTCCTTTTAAGGATATGGTTGAAACGCAAAAGCGTTTTGGGAGAGGACGCAGAAGGAACGAAGTGGTTGCATATCATATAGTTCAATCCTTTAAAGCGTTTGAAGCGACGCCCGAACTGGCACATAAATGCGGCAAGGAGCTTGTTGAAAGGCTGTTTGCCGATAAATACGAATGTGTGCTTGCTACTCATTTAGACCATTCACATCTGCATAACCACATCATTATAAATGCGACATCGTTTTTGGACGGTTCAAAGTATCTTAATAACTATAAAGACTACTTTATTGATATTCGCAAAACTTCTGATGAGATTTGCAGAGAAAACTGCCTGTCGGTTATAGAAAATCCGAAAAGGCGCGGTATGCACTATGCCGAATGGAAAGCGCTTAAAGAGGGCAGACCGACAATAAGAGGTCAGGTGCGTGAGGAAATAGACCAAATGATTCTTTCTTCATATACAATGAAAGAGTTTTGGAAGATATTTGAGGAGCGCGGATACAGGATACACAGACAGGGTGAAAATATAAAGTACACTTCATTTATTCCCGCCTGCGGTAAAAAGCCGATGAGGTTTTACAATCTCGGCAAAGGCTATACGCTTGAGGATATTAAAGAAAGGATTACAACACAGAGAAACGGTATAAGAGCGGCATCGCCTTCAGAGATAAAAAGGCAGAGGGAATATAAATTCAGCGGCAGTTACGGTAATATGAAACCCATAAAGCTGAAAGGGTTTAAGGCGCTGTATTTTCACTATCTGTATTTTTTAAAAATAATACGCAAAAAGCAGACGCCTCAAAGGGTGTCTTTCTTTATGCGTGACGAGCTTATAAAGCTTGACCGCTATCAAAAGCAGTTTAAATTCCTTTTCAAAAACAATATTGAAACCGGTTTTGAGCTATCAGACTATCAGAAAGCGAAAGAGGGTGAGATAAATGCGTTAGTGGAAGAAAGAAACCGGCTTTACGCTTCGAGGACAGAAGAAAATGAGACGGAAATTAAAGAAAAAGCAGAAAAGATAAATGAAAAGCTCATAAAACTTCGTGTTGATGTACGAATGTGTAAAGCAATATTTAAGGATTCATACAGAATTTCGGAAAAGTATAGCAGCGCCAATGCTTTAAAAGAGCAGGCGGAGAAGGAGATGAAAGAGAATGAATACAAGCGGAGAGGTCGCTGATTTAATGGTAAAGGAAGGCTTGCAGGTTACAGAAGAAGTCGCAAAGCTTACGGGACTTGGTGCAAAAAACCTTGCGGCCATAATTATCGCTCTTTTGAAAGAGGATAATAAGCTGCAAGGCAAAACAAACCTTAAAAAGCTTCTTAAATCTGATAAGCCGCTTTGTATATTGCAGATTAAAGAAAGCGATATAAACAAATTCAACTCGGAAGCGAAGAAATACGGCGTTTTGTTTACGGCTGTAAAGGACGCTACAAACAACACGGGACTTTGTGATATTATCGCAAAGCAGGAGGACGTGACAAAGCTCAATTACATAATGGAGAAGATGGGATATGCGGCTCCCGAAAAGGAAATTGAGCCGGAGCCTGAACCCGAAAACTCTTCGGAAGGAAAAGACAAAGACTTGAAAGAAAAAGAAGAAAAAGCAAAAAAAGCACCGCCCCGTGCAAAAGGAAATCCGCCAGAGAACGAATATACGAAGCACGGGGGTTCAGACAACACGGACAGCCGTACTAATAAGAAACCTTCTGTTAAGAAAAAAATTGAAGATATTAAAAAGCATCAGGCGAAGAAGGACGGCAAGAGCATTGAGAAAACAAAAGTTCACGAAACGCCTGCAAAGGGCAAGAAAAAGAAAAAGTCAAAGAAGAAAGGTAAGAGCAGATAATGATATATAAGCCGAACAGGTACAGAGTGCCGCCGTAGAAATACGGCGGTTTTTTCATGCAAAAATATAATTTCAGTTTAAATTGGAGGAGTTTAAAATGTCTATAAAGAAAGCTATTAAATCTATTATATCAATCATATTATCAGTACACATGGTAATTTCCGTAACACCAAGCGTATCTGCAGCACAGCATAATGAGTATATTGATCCTGCGGACGTATGGATGACAGTAAACAACAGAACGAATGAATTGGACATGAACGCTACAGTCACATACGAAACACAGTATTGTCCCGTGTGCGATAAAGAAACGGCTTGTATGACATACAGAGTTCCGGAATACACAAAATCGGGCGAAACAGCGCTCAATCGCAACGTAAGATATTCGGACGGCACTTGTGTTGACGGAACATCAAAAGGAAACCTTGACAGCGGTATACCGGGTCAGGACGCATATTACACCGGGTATCATTGGACAAAATCTGTTTGCCAGAGCTGCGGTACAATAAACGCAATAGACGGGCCGGGAGCTTATGATTTTAACAGAAATGTATATTGTCTTAACCCGTGTGATTATAATTTCTTTTTGGATTTTGATAATACAACATACGAGCCTTATGACGAAGATTATCATACAGTAACGCTCAAAGCCGGAAAGTATTGTCAGTTTTGCAAAGGTACAAAAGAGCGCGGCACAAACAAAAAAGAAGCACATGATTTTACAGAAGTAGTTGATGCACAGCTTGGAAATAACCGCTTCTGTATTCATCAGCATTGTGATGACTGCGGCTATGAAACGAGCGAGTATGTAACTGCAAAATCCGTAATTACATCATACTATGGCGAAGTTGACGGAGACGCTCATACTCTGACAGTTTCGGATTTGTCGGACAGAGGCGTAAAAACATCAATCCGCTACGGTAAAACGGCTGAAAAGTGTAACCTTACATCAGCTCCGAATTTTACGGAAGCCGGATATAACACGGTTTACTATGAAATAACATATATGTATGACGGCGAGAGCATGACGGAAAACGGCGTAAGCTACGTTTGGCTTCTTGACGAGCCTGAAATCAGTGTAACAATTATCATGCCGGAAACAAGAAACGAAACACACGAACATGATTTCAGATATATCGAAACTGTACCGCCGACCTGTAATACACTCGGCTACGAAAGATGGCAGTGTAAAGATTGCGGAGCACTTGAAAAGAAGAATTATGTTCAGATGACAGGACATGACTATGAAACGGTAACGATAAAAGACGCTACTTGCAAAGAAAACGGCTTGATACTTAACCTTTGCAAAAACTGTGGTGATTTCAATACAGTAACCACAACAACAGGAGCGCATAAATACAATGTAAAGACAATAAATCCGACTTGTCAGATGGTGGGATATACCGAGCATAAATGCGAATTGTGCGGAGATACATATTTAACAGATATTCAGCCCATAGTATCTCATGCGTTTGAGAGTATAGTAAAAGAGCCTACCTGCACAGACAAAGGCTACACAACATCAACGTGTTCAATGTGCGGCTTAACCAATGTAACGGATTATACAGAACCTTTGGGACATGACTATGACGAAGGCAAGACGGTGACAAACTCCACCTGTGAAGGCGAGGGCGTTATAGAATACACTTGCAGCAGATGTGGCGATAAGATGATAAAATCAACATCCGCAAACGGTCATAAACCCGGTGCGCCTGCAAACTGCACAGAACCTCAAATATGTGAGGACTGCGGAACAATTTTACAGCTTCCGAAAGGTCATACCTACGAAAGCAGGGTAATTGCCCCGACCTGTACCGAAATGGGATATACAGTATATAAGTGCAAAGACTGCGGTGATGAATATACAGGCGATTACACAGATAAAGCGGAACATAAATATACAAAAACAGTTACAGAGCCTACCTGCACAGAACACGGCTTTTCAACTTATGTATGCAGCGAGTGCGGAGCAAGCTATATTTCAGACTTTGTAAAACAGCTCGGTCATACTCCTTCCGAATGGATTATTGATACGCCTGCAACTATTGAAAACAGCGGTGAAAAACATATTGAGTGTACAACATGCGGTGAAAAGCTTCAGAATGTTGAAATACCGAAACTTGCGGATATAGACAGGACTGACGAGGACGGCAACGCAGAGGTAGGCAGATTCTCTGTTCTTTTAACAGGAAAAGACGGTGTTCCGGTGTTTAACGGTGAGGTTATAATAGACGCAAACGATAACATCTCAATTAAATTACCTAATGGCAGACTGCTTGATATTGCAGATCCTACAACTGTAACCGTATTCTTTGCGGAAACACAGCAGCCCGCGGAAAACATTAACATATCTATTGAGGACGCAAACGGTAATCACGCGACAGGCACAACAAACGAAAACGGACAGGCTGTATTTCCGGGGGACAGCACCAATACGGGCGAAAACAACGGAACAATAGGCACAGAGGGCGAAGAAGAAACAAATACTTATGTAGTAACCGTAACAGACAAGGACAACACAGTTATTCCCGGCTGTACTATAAAGGTTGATGAAAACAACAATATAATTGTTACGCTTCCCGAAGGCATAATCCCTTCAAATGAGCAGCCTATAATTATCATAGTAAAAGACCAGAACGGCACACCGCAGCAGGAAGTAGAAATCACAGTAGTGGGGGACAATGACTATTCTGCAACGGGAAAAACCGATTCAGACGGTAAAACTACCGTTCCCGAAACAAACCTCGGTTACACGGATGAAAACGGCAAAGTTACTGTTGACGGATATACTGTAACGGTAGAGAACAAGGACGGTCCCATTGAAAACGCTTATGTAGAGCGTGATGAAAAAGGCAAAATAAGCGTAAAACTGCCCGACGGCAAGACTTTGAAAACTTCAAATCAGACAACCGTTACAGTCCTTGACAAAGACGGCAAGACCGTAAAAGGCGTTTCCGTAACGGTAACAGATAACAAAAACGGCAAAGCAACAAAATCAACCGACTCAAAGGGCAAAATAACGGTTCCCGTTAAAAGCTCGGGAGGCAGCAGTTCTTCATCTTCGGGCAGAAGCTCCGGCGGTGGTGTATCGTTGGCAACAGTAAAAACCAATACAACAGCCGAAGAACATAAAGCATATATTTACGGCTATGAGGACGGAACGTTCAGACCGGAAAAGGACATGACAAGGGCAGAAGCCGCAGCAATCTTTGCAAGACTTATTTCCGAAAAGAAAGGCGAAACTATAAGCGGCAGTTCCAAATTCTCCGATGTTAAGGCAAAAGACTGGTTCTCCAAAGATGTAGCATACCTTGAAAAGTATAACATTATAAAGGGATATGAGGATAAGACTTTCAGACCGGAAAAAGCGGTTACAAGAGCCGAATTTGTAACAATGGCGGTACGCTATTACGGCTTGTTCAACGAAGTTAAGAAAACAGGGCAAACCGTTAAATATACAGACCTTAACAGCAGTTATTGGGCGTATGACGATATTGCGTATGCTAAAAATATCGGCTGGCTAAACGGTTATGCAGACGGCACTTTCAAGGGCGATAACAATATAACCCGTGCGGAGGTTGTAACTGTTGTAAACCGCGCGACAGGCAGAAAAGCCGATGAAAGCTATATAAACAAAAACCTGTCTGTTCTCAATAAATTCACAGACCTTAAAAACAACGCACATTGGGCATATTACGATATAGAGGAAGCAGCCAATACACATAAGGCAACAAAAGCCGGCGAAGCTGAAACGTGGACAAAATAATTTTTTTAAACCGTAATTTTTTTGCGTTTTATTATTTTTGCTGATACAATCAAATCAGATAGAAAACAAACCAATATTTTTTGAGGAGGTATCTGATTATGAAAAAGAAAATCTTTTGTTTGGCAGTAGCGGTTTTAATGCTTGCGGGGTTTGCGGTGTCGGCAAATGATAACGTGTATCTGTTCTTTGCGACAGAGGGCGGCTCAAATGTTGATTTCCTGCAAATGCCGCGCGGAACGGTTGTAAATCTTGATGAGTTCATAACCGAAAAGGCAGGATACGAATTTGACGGTTGGTACGGTAGTCCTAACGAGATGACAAACAGGCTTACCGAAACAGTCCTTGAAGAAAATACAATATTATGGGCAAAATGGAAAGCTCCCGAAGGGTTATCGGAACGTCAGATAGAAAACGAGATACTGTCAAGAACGGTTATAGGAAATCATGTAGTGCTTCAGACTTTTGATAATGAGATAAAGATTGTACCCGTATCGGAAATATGGTTACAGCAAAACGCAAGGCTCGAAGCGCTTATGAAGGTACACAACGAATACTTCAATAAATAATACGAAACGAGAGGGTGAACGAAAGTTCATCCTCTTTTTGCTTTCGGGGAGGTGTTTTTATGGTAAGGATAAGGGGTGATACCCCGTGAGAAGACAAAACAATACAAAAACTACTGCCGTGCTGCTTGCCTGCGGCGCGCCCGTTGTTATATGGTTTGCGCTTTTGGTTGCAGGCTGCTATGCGGAAGGCAATAAACTGTTTGACCTTTTAGACAGTATAAACACTGCGCTCGGAAATCCCATGCATATAGTGATAAACGAATACAGCATAAAGACCGTGCTAATATTTTTGCTGTTGTATGCTATGGGCATAGGAATATACTTTTCATCAAGAGAGAACCGCAGGCCCGGAGAGGAACACGGTTCTGCCAAATGGGGAGTGGTTTCAAGCATAGCCAAAAAGTATGCTGATAAAAAGGACAAACGTAATAACCTTATAATTACACAGACAATGCGTATAGGGCTAAATGCCAAAAAGCACAGACGAAATCTGAATGTTCTTGTGGTCGGCGGCTCGGGCGCAGGTAAAACGCGGTTTTATGCAAAGCCGAATATTATGCAATGCAATTCTTCTTTTATAATTGCCGATCCGAAAGGCGAAATGCTCCGCGCAGTAGCGCCGCTTTTGCTTGAAAAGGGTTATGATGTGAAGGTTTTTAACCTTATAACGCCGAAAGACTCCGACGGATATAACCCGTTTGTATATGTAAGAACGGACGAGGACGTTATAAAGCTCATAACTAACCTTATTCAAAATACAACACCGAAGAACGCACAGCAAAACGATCCTTTTTGGGAGAAATCCGAAATAGCGCTCGATACTGCACTTATGCTGTATCTTCTGCATGAAGCGCCGCCGGAGGAGCAGAACTTTGAAATGCTCATGTTTATGATAGAAAATGCGGCGGCAATGGAAGATGACGATGAGTACCAATCTCCCGTTGATATGCTGTTTCAGGGACTTGAAGAAGAAAACCCCGAACACATAGCGCTGAAGCAATACAAAATATTCAAGCAGGCGAGCGGGAAAACAGAAAAATCCATATTGATTTCAGCGGCAGTAAGACTTGCCGCCTTTAATTTGCCCGAAATAGCGAGAATGACATCGTATGACAATCTTGATTTGGGGAGCATGGGCGAGCGCAAAAAAGCCATATTCTGCGTAATACCCGATAACGATAATTCTTTTAACTATCTTGTGGGTATGCTGTATACACAGGCTTTTCAGGAGCTTTATTATAAAGCTGACCATGAATACGGCGGTGAGTTGCCCGTGCCCGTGCATTTTGTAATGGACGAGTTTGCAAACGTCGCGCTTCCCGATAACTTTGAAAGACTGCTTGCAACAATGCGTTCAAGGCGAATTTCCGTAAGTATAATAATTCAGAATATGGCGCAGCTTAAAGCGCTTTTTAAGGATAATTGGGAGAGCTTGGTCGGCAACTGCGATACAATGCTGTATCTCGGCGGTAATGAACAGTCAACACATGAGTATATATCAAAAATGCTCGGCAAAGAAACCATTGATACAAGGACAAGGGGTATAACCAAAGGACAGCACGGCTCAAGCAACACAAACTACCAAAACGCAGGGCGAGAGCTTTTAACGCTTGACGAAGTGAGATTACTTGATAATTCAAACGCGCTTGTGTTTATAAGGGGCGAAAAGCCTATTATGGATAAAAAGTTTGATATTATTTCGCATCCGAATATAAAAATGACGGCAGACGGCGGCGCAAAGCCGTATTCGCACAGCAAAGAAAACAAGTATTTCAGACGTGATCTGAGCTTTGCGGTAAATGATGACTTATCAAATATAGAATTATTAGACTTTGGAGGCAACAATGAAAGACTACAAGGTGACGATAACCGAAACTCTGAAAATGACGGTTGACATCAAAGCAGATTCGCGTGAAGAAGCTGAAATGATAGCGGAGTCCAAATGGGGAAACAGTGATTACATTTTAGACGCAGAATGTTTTGACAACGTAAAATTTAAAGCAAAACAGGTAAAGGAAATAGAAAGATAATAAAGGGGGTTATTCAACATGAAAAACAAAATCAAAAGATTTAGCAAAAGCCTTAGAGTGATAAGATACATTCTTATAGCCGTAGCAATAATCATGTCGCTAATGACAAACACGGTCTTTGCGGCAGATCCGTTATCTACAATAAACAGATTATCGGAGTTTATCTTTTCTGCAATAAAGGCGATAGGTCTTATACTGCTCGGCTTTGGTATCGTGCAGATAGGTCTTTCGCTTAAATCGCATGACGCATCGCAGAGAGCAAACGGCTTTTTAACATTCTTCGGCGGCGTTGTAATAGCTTTTGCAAAAGATATTTTGGATATGATTATGTAATAATCAGCTAATTCTTTGGAAAAGGCAATCTATCTTAATTGATAGGTTGCCTTTTTTCAATAAGGGGGTGGATTACATTTGTCCGACAACTGGATTGTGGCAAATTTAGAGAACGCATTTTCAACATGGAACGATAAAATGGGCGAAATATGGACGCTTGTAACAACTTCTCCGCAGGATTTTAAAGGCGGGGCGGTCTGGAGCGTTGTCCAAAACATAAACGGCGGGCTTCAAGCTATCGGGCTTGGGCTGTTGGTTCTCTTTTTTGCCATGTCAATATTTAAGAGCACAGCTTCATTTCGGGACTTTCAAAGACCGGAGTATGCTTTAAGGCATTTTATCCGATTTATAGCTACAAAAGTCGCTATAACATCGGCAATGGACCTTATGGTATCCGTATATACAATTTGCGGCGGTGTTGTTGAAAACATAGCGGGAAGTTTAGGCGGTGTCGGTGCGGCGTCAGTTAGCCTGCCCGGAGCCATTGAGTCAGCCGTTGAGGACGCAGGCTTTTGGGCAAGTATCCCGCTGTGGCTTGTCACAATACTCGGCAGCCTTTTCATAACCGTCATGTCATTTATAATGATAATGTCGGTCTACGGCAGGTTTTTCAGGCTGTATATGTACACAGCGCTTGCGCCCGTTCCTATTGCAGCCTTTGGCGGTGAAGCTACGGCGGAAATGGGAAAACACTTTCTTAAATCATACGTCGGAGTATGCTTGGAGGGCGCAGTAATTGTACTTGCCTGCATAGTGTTTTCTGCATTTTCAAGCTCAAGTACACCGTCCATAGATACAAGCATTACAACGGTTACAATGATTTGGAAGTATCTCGGAGAAGTAATTTTCAACATGCTTGTTTTAGTAGGGCTTATAAAAGGCTCTGACAGAATAATTAAAGAAATGCTTGGAACTTAACAAGGAGGATATATATATGTTTAATTCAGTAATAAAAAGTAATGATACAAATGCAGTTGCAAAACTTAACGAAAATATAGAATCGAATGAAAAAAGGCTTTCATATATGCAGTCGGTAAATGACTATTATACTGTAAACGGCACAACGGCAGGATATCCGGAAATAGACGATGAACAGTCTGCCGTGCTTGACGCAAAGGTTAAAGACGGACAGAAAACACCGTATCCCGGTCAGTTCTTTACCGATAACCGAAAGGAGATAGACAGACTCAAAGCAATTATTGACAGATTGCAGAATAAGCCTGAAACCGTATTCCAAAGCTGGCAGTTTTCCGGCGGTGAAGCGGTTGTAAACCTTGCAAATAACCGTTTGCAGCTTGTTTTTGAAGAAAAGCCTTCGGACGAGAGAATAGGCGTACTCAAACAAAACGGTTTCAAATGGGCACCGAAGGGCAAGGCATGGCAAAGACCGCTTACCAATCAGACAATGTCGGTTTGTGATAAAATAGGGTTTATCAAACCGCTTGACGGCAGAAAGCCTACGGATATACAGCCTAAAGCCCCCAAAAAGAACGAACCCGAAAGATGAGGTGTAGGACTTGGAAATCCGTATAAACAAAGAGATTAAGGATTATCACGAAAGTTTGTTTTTTGGTCTCTCAATGCGCCAATTTATATGCTCGGCGGGCGCGCTTGGCGCGGCTGTGGGTATATACTTTGGGTTAAAAGGCGTGTTTGATAAGGAAACTGTGTCATGGCTTTGCATAGTATGCGCCGCGCCGCTTGCTGCGGCAGGTTTTTTCAAATATAACGGTTTGAACTTTGAACAGTTTGTAATGGCGTATATATACAGCGAGTTTATCTGTTCGGGTGTTCGTAAATATGAGAGCGAAAACTATTTATATGAGGCATATAAGGAGGTGCTTAAAGATGTTCCTGTTCGGAAAAAGAAAACAAAAGAAAGAAAAGAGGAAGATAGCGAGGACAGTCCAGCAATCAATCCCTATTGACAGACTGTATAAGGACGGCGTTTTCAAATGCGGTAACAGCTATACAAAGACATGGCGTTTTTCTGATATAAACTATGCCGTAGCCTCCGACGATGACCAGCTTTCCATGTTTCTTGCACACTCGGCGCTTATAAACGGTCTGCCGACAGACGCAACGGCAAAGATAAGCGTGTTTAACAGACAACTCAGCCGTGAGATGCTGTCAAGCCTTGCAGTGCCTAACGGCGATGATAACTATTCCGTTTATGCAAACGAGCTTGCCGAAATATTCTCGGATAAAATGGCGGACAGTAACAATATAGTGCATGATAAATACATAACCGTTTCAACCGAGAAGAAGAATATAGAAGAAGCGAGGACGTTTTTTACACGCGTTGGCAATGACCTTGGGGCTGACTATGCAAAACTGTCCTCCAAAACAACGGAGCTTGGCTATAAAGAGCGGCTCCGTATTTTTTATGACTTTTTCAGAAACGGCGACAGCAGTGAATTCGGCTTTGATATGCGAAAGGAAATGGCAAAGGGCAAGCATTTCAAAGACGCTATATGTCCTGATAGCATAGAGTTTAAAAGCGATCATATCCGTATCGGAGAAAAGTATGCAAGGGTTATATTCTTAAAAGAATACCCTTCGTTTTTAAAGGACAGTATGCTTTCTGAGCTTACGGATTTTTCGCGCAGCATGATGTTATCCGTTGATATTCAGCCGATACCTACGGATGAGGCGGTAAAACAGGTTCAGAAAAAGCTGCTTGCCATAGAAACGGATATTACGAAATGGCAGCAGAAGCAGAACATGAATAACAACTTTTCCGCTAATATCCCATACGAAATGGAGCAGATGCGAAAGGAAATCAAGGAGTTTCTTGACGATATTACAACGCGTGACCAGAGAATGATGTTTGTAACCGTAACGCTTGTTCATGTCGCTGACACGCTTGACGAGCTTAATAACGATACCGAAACGCTTCTCTCAATCGGCAGAAAGCATTTGTGTAACTTCGCAACATTCAGGTATCAGCAGGAGGACGGACTAAACACCGTACTCCCTTACGGACTTATGAGAGTTAAAGCCGTTAGAACGCTTACAACGGAAAGCACAGCGGTACTTATGCCGTACAAAACGCAGGAGATTATAGAAAAAGGCGGTCTGTATTACGGCATAAACGCCATATCGCATAACCTTCTGATGTGTAACCGCAAGCTGCTGTTAAACGGAAACGGCTTTGTACTCGGTGTATCGGGTTCGGGTAAATCATTTGCGTCAAAACTTGAAATAGCGCTTGCCGCGATATTCTCAAAAGACGATATTATCATAATAGACCCGGAAAGGGAGTATGCGCCGCTTATTAAGAATTTGGGCGGTGAGTGCATAAAACTTTCTGTCACGTCGGATAACCATATAAACGCTATGTCGATAAACAAAGACGTTGAGGACGAAAACCCAATATCAATGAAATCCGAGCTTCTTATCTCAATATTTGACGAACTGCTTAAAAGCGGTTCATCGCGTTTGGGCGGCGGCGTAGGCGCAAAGGATAAATCTATCATTGACCGTTGTACCATAAGAGTGTTTGCGGACTATATAAACGGCAGAAGCAATAAAGAGCCTACGCTTATGCAGCTTCGTGACGAGCTTTTAAATCAGCCGGAGCCTGAAGCGCACGACCTTGCGCTCTGCCTTGAAATGTTTACAACGGGCAGCCTTAACGCATTTGCACATCAAAGCAATGTAGACGTAAACAAGAGAATAATAAGCTATGATATTTTAGAGCTTGGCGAACAGATGAAATCAATAGGCCTTCTCATTATGCTTGATAATATCATGAACAGAGTAATAGAGAACAGAAAGAAAGGCAAATACACAAGAGTGTATATAGACGAAGCGCATTTATTCTTTAAAAACCAGTACAGCGCAGATTTTCTGTTGAAGGCGTGGAAGCGTTTCAGAAAATACGGAGGTCTTTTAACGGGTATTACACAGAACATTTCCGACTGTCTGCTTAATGAAACGGCAAGAGGAATGCTGTCAAACAGCGAATTTCTGCTTATGCTAAACCAATCTCCTTCGGACAGAAAAGACCTATCGGAGCTTTTGAATATCTCGGACACACAGATGAGTTATATCACAAACGCAGGCGCGGGGCGCGGACTTATAAAGGTCGGCGGTTCAATAGTGCCTTTTGTGAATGAGTTTCCTACCGATACTGCACTCTATAAACTCATGTCCACCAAGCCGGGTGAAGGCTAAAATCAGTTAAATGAAGGTCAGTAATGAATTGTCGTTACTGACCTTCATTTTTTTTGGAGGTGAAAATAAGTGGGCGAAAAAGATATAAAGATGAAACCGACAACAATGCCAAAGGTAGTAAACAGCAAGCCTAAAGTTGCGGTAAAAAGCAAGGACGCTATTGTAAACACCGTAAAAGACGTTAAATCGGTTGCAAGAGATGCACTTATCAAAAAAGCTGTCAATAAAGAAACCCTGAAAGAAAACGGGGGAGAGCATCTGCAAAAGGCGGATACAGAAGCGGCGGAAAGCGTTGAGAACACTTCGTTTGCGGCAAGCGATGCGGCGTATCGCAAGGGCAAGGCGTTTGTAAAGGAAAGAATAGAGCAGAACAAGCTGAAAACAAGGGAACAGGCAGAGGGCAAACAGCCCGATATTCATAACGAACCTAAAACAGAGGGGTTTTCAGAGAATAACGCAAAAGACAGTAAGCCGAAGGTGACGGATGGGAAACCGAAAACTAAAGAGGAATACTTAAAATCTCAGTCAAAGCAGCCGACGCAAAAAGATATATCCGCTAAAAAGATAGATATTAAAACAAAGGAGAACTATATCAAAGGACATAGTAACGAAACCGTTTCGGAACGCATTAAAGGGAAAAACGAGTATTCTGTTGACAAAATGAAGCCGAAATCTGCCATGGAAGCACGCAGAGAATATGTAACGGATAAGCTGAAAAAGACCAAAGAAGCGGAAAAGAGAGCAGAAATGCAGAATATATCTGCGCATGGCGACAATGGGTTACATACTTCGGAGCAAGCGAAACCGCAGATTAAAACAAAAGAAAGTTATCTATCAGAACTTCAGCGCGAAAGGATAGAACCCAAACAGATAAGCCGCAGCGCACCTAGGGGCAGAACAAATTTAAGATACAACGTAAAGACAAGAAACGCAATAAACGGCAATGCCAAAAACGCCGTAAAAAGCGGCAGTATATACTCTAACAAGACAATAAAGAAAAAAAACGTGAAATCAACCAAGAGAGCTGCAAAGACGCAGAAGGAGGTTTCAAAGAAAGCCGCCAAAGAAGCGGCAAAAAGCGCTAAACAGGCTGCACAAAAAGCGGCGCAGGTAACAAAAGCGGCAGCTAAAAAGGCAAGAAAAATTACTATAAAGCTTACAAAACTTGCCGTGAAAGCTGTTACAAAGCTCATAACCGCCTTGGTTGCCGCAGGTGGCTGGGCAGTTTTGATAGTAGCGCTTATAGTGATTATTATTGTAGGCGCGGTTGCGGCAAGTCCTTTTGGTATATTCATATCCAAAGAGGTTTCGGACGTCGGAACCGTTCCGCTTTCGCAGATAATAGGGGAGTGTAATGCCGAACTGACGCAGATAGTCGAGAATATAGAGCTTTCTGTGGCTCATGATGATGTTGAGATAGTAAACAATCAGACAAACACAAATCTGATTTTAGCCGTATTTGCGGCAAAAACAGCAGGTGTAGACGATAACACGGCGGAAGATGTAGTTGTTTTTGATGCGGGCAAGGCAGAAAAACTAAAAGATGTTTTCAGGCGTGCCAATGAGGTAAATTACACTACATCAAGTTATACAGATGACGCGGGAAACACAAAGACAAGGCTTACTATTACCATAACGGGCAAAACGAAGGAAGAGCTTTTTTCAATGTATTCTCTTTCAAGGAAACAACAGGAAGCGGTAGACGCTTTGCTTGAGGACAGCGACGCCTTGGCATCTTCAAGTCAAAGCCTTGCCATAACCGACGCCAATGTAAATGCCGTTGTTCAGGGCCTGCCGAGCAGTTTGCCGCAAAAAAGAAAGGACGTAGTCAAAAATGCTGCGTCGCTTGTCGGTAAGGTAAATTATTTTTGGGGAGGTAAATCCTCCGCGATAGGCTGGGACAGCGCGTGGGGGACAATGCAGAGAGTTTCAGCCGCAGGCAGCCCGTCATCAGGCACAATAAGGGCATACGGACTTGACTGTTCCGGGTTTGTGACATGGGCGTTTAATAACAGCGGCATGGGAGTGGCCGTAGGACACGGCACTTTGGGACAAAAAGCGGCAAGTACATTGGTTGACGCATCTTCCGTACAGGCGGGCGATTTGGCGTTTAACTCCGGATATACCCATGTAGGAATAGTCGTCGGACGTGACACAAGCGGAAATATCCTTGTTATCCATTGTTCAAGCGGCGCAAACAACGTTGTGCTTGCAACTGCTTCAAGCGTGGGGTTTACAATATTCCGCAGACCTAATTGCTATTAAAACGGTCAAAACCCTTAAAAATCGTGCCTGGCTCCGCAATCCAAGTTGTATTTTTCAAAGACACAGACTATTTCCTCTACAACCTCAAAATCTGATAAGTCCGTGTTTTTAAGGGTTTTTTGTATCTCGAAAAGAGCCATGACAGCGGTAGTATTCGCTATTTCATTGACATCAATCTCAAAATCGCAAAGCTGATTGTTTATTGTGTCGCAGATGTGTTTTTTCAAAAGATCGAGTTTTATTTCCATTTTAACCTCCGGTATGATATAATCAGAGCATAAAAAAAGTGTGCGTTCGCAAGGAATCGCACACCGAAAAATGTACGACTCAATGTTACCACACATTTCAAAGTTACTGCACAAGACAAGCATACTAAGAAGAGCGTACATTTTTACACATTAGCAATGTACACTTGTATTGCGCATTTTATTGACTTTAAAATATGTGGTGATTATATTTTACCACACTGAAAGTGAAAAATCAAGACCACTTATTGATACATCTTCTTGTAGTTGATTCCTTATGTATTGTTCTATCGCCTTTTTGTTTCTTCCTACTGTATCTACGTAATATCCTCTACACCAAAAATGACGATTCCCATATTTGTATTTCATATTAGCATATTTCTCAAATATCATTAGCGAGCTTTTTCCCTTTAAATATCCCATTATTTGTGATACGCTATATTTGGGCGGTATGCTTACCAACATGTGTATATGGTCTTTACATGCTTCTGCTTCTAATATTTCCACTTGCTTGTATTCACATAGTTTTCTTAACATTATTCCTATGTCCTTTTTTATTTTTCCATATATCACCTGTCTGCGATATTTAGGCGCAAATACTATATGGTACTTGCAATTCCATCTTGTGTGTGATAGACTTTCTGTATCAAGTTTCACTACTTGATTCCTCCTTTGATTTGTTTTGGCGGTTGGCTAGACCTGCCTTTATTATATCAAAGGAGGATATTTTTTTCTACGCATAGCTAAAGCTTTTTTATCCCACCAGCATTGCTGGTGGTTGTAGTTACACAAAACAGCGGCAGAAGCCAGCTTGCTTCTGCCGCACGTATATTAACACAATAAAACTGTAGATATTCGTATTTTCAATCTGAATATATAACACGGATATGGAATTTAATTATATTCCTGCTTTGGAAGTGTGATTTCAACGGTTGTTTCGCCGCCGCGTGAATCAATTTTTGTAATTCCATATTCTTCTCCAAATATCAATTTAATTCTTTGATGAACATTGCAAAGACCGATGTGTTCTGCATCTGGCAAATCGTCTGTTTTAAGTTTTTCGCGTATTTTTTCAAGATTTACTGAACTAATTCCCGCACCGTTATCTTTAATTTGAAAAATAATACTTTCGTTTTTTACCTGAGCACTTATACTTAATAATCCCTTTTGGGCATTAACTTTATGAATGCCGTGTATAAATGAGTTTTCCACGATAGGCTGAAGCATGAATTTTGCAACAGCACATGTTAAAACTCTTTTGTCAATATCCCACTTTACATCAAATTTATCACTATATTTTATTTTTTCAATTTCAAGATATTTTTTTGTGTAATCAATCTCCGTTTTGGCATCAACAATATTTTGTTTATTTGCAAGAGAGCTACGCAAAAGTTCGGAAAGATTTGAAATAATGCTGTTTGCAAGCTCACCTTTTTCGCCTGCGTCAAGTGTCAGTATGCTTATATGATTTAATGTGTTGAATATAAAGTGCGGATTCAACTGTGATTGCAACGTCATAATCTGCATTCGTTTCAAATTTGCTATCTTATGGTAAAGATCATCCTCAAGCATAGAGTGTTTCATAATTAAGCGTGATAAATTTTGGCTGATGAATGATATTTCATCAAATTTTTTCTCGTTATGTTCTTCTGAAGCAGAATTACCGATATCAGACTCTGTAATTTGCATAATTATTCCTGAAATTGAATTGTAAAACTTGAAGGACAAGTAAATGGAAAGAAAACCCGCCAATAATAAAGATATAATCAATCCCAAAACAAAGAATAATGTGGAGTATTTATTTTTCATTGACAAATTATTTGTTGAAAAGGATACTTGCAATATATCATTAGTGCGTTCTAAAGATGAATAGCAGTGTATATAGTTGCTTTCAACATCTAACTGTATTTGTTGGTTAGTATCTGATTTGAGTTTGTTTTTAATATTGTCAAATTGGTTTAAATCTTTTCCCAAGACAAAAATCGGTTCACCGATATTGCTATACAAAATTGCAGATGTTATAGAACTATTCTTCTCTGAAAAAAGCGTTTGACGGAACCGGGATAAATCAAAATTGAATATAATAAGACCTGTAGGATGGTTGCCGTCATTAAGTTCATAACATATGGAAATATGATTATAAGGTGATTTTTGAGGGGTAATAAAATAGTTTTGTTTGTATCTATTGTAATAATTTAACCATTCTGTATCACCGAAACGGTCTATCTGATTTCCGGAAGTGTTTGTGATGACATAATTGTTTTTAAAACTGTAAAGATAAACAGAATCTAAATATGTAGATGATAACATATGCAAATTCATTTTTTCTCTTATTTTAGATATATCCATAAAAGCGTTGGGTTTAGAAACATCGTCTGTGTTTGCTGCCAAAAAGTTTTGCACGTTATAATCATCTAAATAAATCAAATAATCGTTATGAAAACTGTCTAAAGAAGTGTTTAAGGTATTTGCGGTTATAACGGTTGATTGTATTGCAAAGTTGCCCAACTCATTTTTGGCACTTGACTGCGATGTATAATACATTACGGCTATCAGAAACGATATGGGTATAACAAGAGACAGAAAAAAAGTAATGAAATACTTGGTTAATAAACTTTTTCGCTTAAACTGTTTTATGATATTTGCTGCTTCTCTTAATGAGGTTTTCATATATTATTTTCCTTTCATAAAAGGCTAAAGTATAAAATTACTGTTTTTCAATGTATCTTTTCTGATATTCGGCGGGAGAACACCCAACAATGTTTTTAAATGTCTTATAGAAGTGCGTAGAATGATTATATCCGACTTCCCGCATAACACTCGTAATTTTAGCGTTTGGATTTTTTAAAAGTTCTTTTGCTTTGTTGATTCGCACCCTGCTGAGCGTTGTGCTGAAATTTTCACCGGTACATTTTTTGTAATAAACCGAAAAATACACCCTGCTGAAATTGAAATGCTTTGAGGCTATATCAAGCGAAATGTGATTGTTGTAGTTTTCTTCTATATATTCAAGAAATATTCTTTTTGAATCGGCGTCAACTTCGCTTTCTGTACGTTCGGATAATAATGACTTCATAGAGGGATACTCATTGGTTATCGTGATATTTGTGGTAAGATTAAAGCTTTCATTAAGTTTGTTCTTAACGAGTACATCAAAATGAGAGACTATAGAGTCGGTGGTAGTATAGAGACTTTTACTGATACCTATAATCTCTATTCTGTTTTTTGTGTACCAAATCGGAGCAAAAAACACTTCATTTGTGTTCTGACATGTCAAATTAAGTATACTTTCAAATAAAGCGTTTTTTTCTTTGATGTTTTCGGTTGAATCATTTAAATTCGGTATGTGAAGATTAAATGTGCACACTGGATTTTCTGCGGTTTTATCAGATAAACCGACAGAAGTAAGTTTTTCGTACAGAGTATCTTCGTCACTTATACACGAACATATTAAATCGGAAAAAACTTCTTGACAAAGCAAAATATATTCATTTTCGGTAAAACTTGGATAATCAGGAGTCGTGACACGACTTTCCAGCTTGGTCAAAGCGGAAGAAAGACTGTCAATAAGGTTCTGTTTGGACAGAGGTTTCAGAATATAGTCAAATACATCATAATCAATTGCAGAATGGGCGTATTCAAACTCCCTGTACGCACTTAAAAATATTACTATGGTATCCGGCATTTCATTGTGGCAAAACTCAGCAATATCAATACCCGTGGGTTCGGGCATTGATATATCTGTCAATACAATATCAACGCTATTGTTTTTCAGATAGTCTAAAGCATCAGCACTGACAAAAAATGCGGCTTCCACGTTGATTTCAGGGAACTCTTTGCCAATAAATTCTGTCATATAATTCAGCACAAGAGACTCGTCGTCAATTATAATCATGTTGTACATAGGCACTCTCCGTAAAATTGAATTCTTATGTATTATACAACAGTATAACTATAAATGCAATTCCCATATGCGAGATTTATTAATATTGTGCCTTTAAAAAGTAATATTACGCCTTGAAAATAATATGAAGGTATTCTAAAATTATATATGTAGAATTGAATTTGGAAGGAGATGTAGCAGTGAAAGAAGCAAAAACAACGGAAATGGTAAAAAATGCGAGTAAGAAACGCTTTAAAGTGAAAAGAGTTTCGTTGCAGCTTTATTCAATGTGTATTCCTGCGATAATTTCGGTGTTTGTTTTCAGTTATTTGCCTATGGTCGGGGTTATTCTGGCATTTAAGAATTATAAATACAGCAAAGGTATTTTTGGCAGCGATTGGGTTGGGTTTAAGAATTTTGAATACTTTTTTAAATCAAAGGATTTTTTTGTTATAACACGCAACACGTTGCTGCTTAATACAATTTTTATAATAACGGGTACGGTTGCGGCGCTGTTTGTTGCAATTATGCTTTATAATGTAAAAAGCAGAGCCAAAACAAAAGTCTTTCAAACAATAATGATAACACCTCACTTTTTATCATGGGTTGTTGTGTCATATATGGTGTTTGCGCTTTTAAATCCGTCTTACGGATTAGTTAACGCATTACTTTCGAAATTTGGCATAAAAGGCATTGACTGGTATTCAACGCCGAATGCTTGGCCGGTTATACTTACACTGTTTTCTTTATGGAAGCATGTTGGTATGGACAGCGTTGTCTATTATGCCGCGCTTATGGGGATTGACAGCAGTATGCTTGAAGCTGCTGAGGTTGACGGAGCTACAAATTTTAAAAAGACAATATATGTAATTTTGCCAACACTTATTCCGCTTATTACAATATTGACAATTTTGAAGATTGGTAATATTTTCAGAGCGGACTTCGGATTGTTTTATCAGCTTACAAGAGACGTAGGTGCCCTTTATCCGACTACCGATGTAATTGATACATATATTTTCAGAACTATGAGAGTTGTCGGCGATATGGGAATGGGCGCTGCTATTGGATTGGTTCAATCGTTTGTCGGTTTTGTGCTGGTAATTATTACAAACGCTATTGCAAATAAAATTGACCCGGATGCTGCCCTTTTCTAAAATACACATGTGTTTAAGGGCATGAGTTAAAAAAGGGGATTTGAATATGACTAAAAAAGAAAATAAATCAACCGGTTTAAAAAAAGCGGAAAAAAAGAGGCAATTCATATTATCTTTTATGTTTGTGATAATATGTGCGATAATCCTGTTTCCGTTTTTGCTGTTGGTAAGCGTATCGTTATCAGATGAGAAAGATATAGTATTTAACGGTTATAACATAATTCCGAGAGTGTTCAGTACAAATGCATATAAATATGTATTTAAAAACCCGACATCTATTCTGAATGCGTATAAAGTTACCATATTTTATTCGGTTGTTACAATGGTATTGAATACTCTCGTAATGGCTTTGATCGCATATCCGCTGTCAAGAAAAGAACTCAAAGGCAGAAAGGGAATGTCCTTTTACCTGTATTTTACAACATTGTTTTCGGGCGGACTCATTCCTACATTCATTTTAAATACTCAGTATTTGCACCTTGGTGATACAATGTGGATATATATTTTACCCGGAATGGTCAGCGTATGGCATGTATTCATGTTAAGAGCGTTTATACAGGGTATACCGAATGAAATTGTTGAGTCTTTGCGAATTGACGGCGCAAGCGAGTACAGGATCTTCTTTGGTACAATAATTCCGCTTTCTAAGCCTGTAATTGCAACGGTTATGCTTTTTACGTTCTTAAATAAGTGGAATGACTGGATGACATCAATGCTTTATATAAATGACCAGAAACTCATAAGCTTGCAGTATTTGCTTCAACGCATAATGCTGAATGTTCAGCTTCTGCAACAAAGTCAACAGGCGGGTACTTCTGATATGATTGACGCAACGCAGTTGCCAACCGAAACAGTTCGTATGGCAATGGCTGTTGCTGTTGCAGGTCCGGCGCTTTTAGTATTTCCGTTCTTCCAAAAGTATTTTACCAAAGGTTTAACGGTCGGTTCAGTAAAAGGTTAAATTTACCCGTAAATAGGTGGCTTGAAACCGAGAAACCGGTGTTTAGGTGTGTAACGGGTTTAAAATAAATAAAAAGGAGTTGCATTATTTTGAAAAAAGTTATTAGTTTGTTTTTGGCAGGTTTAATGGTAGTTTGCTGCCTCAGTTTAAGCGGTTGCGGCAAGAAAAAGGGAGGAAAGTTAGTATGGCTTCTTCCGGGTGACCAACAGCCTGATATTGCGGCAGTTACTGAGGAAATCAATAAAATAACAAAAGAAAAAATAGGTGTAGAGGTAGAGTTTCAGTATATTGATACAGGAGCATATACAGAAAGAATGAAAATGAACATGGCGTCAGGGTATGATTTTGACCTGTGCTTTACCGGCTATGTAAATCCGTATCTTGATGCGGTAAACAAAGAAGGCCTGATGGATATCACGGATCTATTGGAAAAAGAAGCTCCTAAGCTTAAAGAGGCGTTGCCTGATTATGCTTGGGAAGTTGCCAAAGTAAATGATAAAATTTACGCAGTACCCAACCTGCAAATTATGGCACCGCAAGAATCGCTGATTATATTTAAAGACATTTCCGATAAATACGATTTTGATTTTTCAACTGTAAAAGAAATGGAAGATTTAGAGCCGTACTTGGAGATGGTTAAAAACGGCGAAAACGGTATTTTTCCGTATAATGCAAACAGAAGCGGAACTAATTTCTGGACAATGAACAAGTATGAAGATATTAGTTCAGGTGTTGTTATAAAAACAGACGGAAGCACAAAAGAAGTAGAACTCATATGGGATACACCCGAATATCAGAAGGGTGTTAAAACTCTTTATGATTGGTATTCTAAAGGTTATATAAGACCTGATGCTCTTGCCGCAGGAGATGACACGCAAGACTTTATTGCAGGCAGATTTGCAACTGGAACAGCGGGTTGGAAACCGGGAGCGGAAGAACAAAATAAGGAAAAATATCAACGGGATTTGTTCTTTATAAAGATGCAGGAGCCTTATCTTAAAAAAAGCAATTGTCTTGCGGCTATGACAGGTATCAGTTATAATTGTAAAAACCCTGAAGCGGCAATCAAACTTTTAGAGCTTGTAAATACAGATAAAGAACTGTATAACCTTATTTGCTTTGGTATCGAAGGAAAGCATTACGAACTGAATGAAGAGGGCAAAGTTAAAAAAATAGAGGATTCCGGCTATAATCCGAATGCAGATTGGAAATTCGGAAATCAGTTTAACGCTTATTTGCTTGAAGGTCAGGAAGACAATCTTTGGGAGGAAACAGCGGAGCTCAATCTTTCGGCAAAACAGTCTCCGATACTTGGATTCGTACTTGATACAGAACCTATAAAAACAGAAATATCACAGGTTGCGGCGGTTAGCGGCGAATATACAAGAGTAATCGCTAACGGAGCGAAGAATCCTGACGAATATATGGATGAATACAGAAAGAAGCTTGAAACGGCCGGAATATATACAATTAAAGACGAAATACAACGTCAGATTGATGAGTATTGGAATAAAAAATAATACTACCCGGGAGGATTTTGCCTCATGAAAAGCAAGTTGTTTTCAATTTTATTAGTAATAGTAATTCTGCTGCTAAATGTTGTAGTTGCATATTCGGATAGTGAGTTTGAAGGTGAAGGGACAGAGGAAAGTCCGTATATTATTTCAAACAGTGACGATTTGATAAGGTTATCCGAACTTTCAAATACAGCAGCAACTGCTGATTATGCAACAAAATACTACAAACTTACAGACGACATAGATTTGTCGGGTAATTCATTTAAACCGATTTCATACGGAACATCTATGTATACAAAAGAAGCTTCAACGTTTACCGGGACTTTTGACGGAAACGGACATATAATCAAAAACGTCACAATGACGGAAGCGATTTCGGTATATGGCGCAACATATGGTATTATCGGGCTGTTGGGCAGTAAAGGTGTTATTAAGAATCTCGGCGTTGAGAATGTTATGATTAACGGCGGCAACGCAGATAGATTATGTATTGGAGGTATTGTTGGCTCGATATTTAATGAAGTTTCGATAGACAATTGTTATGTGAATGGGATGAGCGTAACAGCTGCTACAACGCAGACAACGTATGTTGCCGGTATTGCAGGAAGAACTATTTCCCAGACCGGAACAATAACTAACTGTTATGCAACAAACCTTGATTATAGCTTGGTTGCAAAAGGAGATAATAAAGCAGGTATCTTGGGCAGCTGCGGTGCCAATGGATATAGTGCTGAAAACTGTTATACGACATATGCAAAAATTCAAGGAAATGTTTCTGCCACAAATTCTTACATGAGCGTATCAAACTGTTATACTGCTGTAGAACCTAAAGATGTTTCGGCGTCAGATTTAGGTTCGGCATTTAAAGAAAATCAAACGGTAAAAAATGATGGTTTTCCGGTTTTACAGTGGGAAAGCACAGAAGGATATGATGATATAGGAGATGTTGAGAAATTTGATCCGTATTTTTCGGGAAAAGGTACTGAAGACGAGCCTTTTCTGATACAGTCGGCATCAGATTTAACACAACTTGCAAGTCTGACCAATTCTGATGATACCGCCGCCAAATATGCTGCCACGGGAGTTTATTATAAGCTGACAGATAATATAGATATGTCTTATGAAAGTTCATATATACCGATATCCCGTGCAACTAATATGTACCAGTCGGTAGCGGCGGGCGGCGCGTTTAAAGGAACGCTTGACGGCAACGGACATGTCATTAAAAATGTTTCTATGAATTCTGCTGTGATGAACACATACGGAAATACATACGGAATTGTCGGATACCTCGGCGCGAACGGCTGTATTAAAAACCTCGGCGTCGAAAATCTGACAGTAGAAAACGCAGGCGCTAACAGGTTGTGTATCGGCGGTATAGTGGGTTCTGTAAATGCGCATGTTTTAATAGACAACTGCTATGTAAGAGGAATGACGGTTACTGCAACTTCAAGCGAACCCACATATGTTGGCGGTATTGCAGGAAGGACTATAGGTAATGCAGGCGATATAACAAACTGTTATTCAGCCGGACTTGAGTATAGTCTTGTAAACGGTAATTTCTCCGCCGGCATTTTAGGCAGTTGCGGTAATGCAAACTATGCCTCAAATAATTGCTATACAACGCATAAAAAAATCCAGGGAGACGTTTCGGCAACCGGATCTTACATGAAGACTAATAATTGTTATTCAGACGAAAGCGTTAAGAATTTGAGGCCGGAAACATTGGGAGAAGCATTTATTGCGGATGACGCTCTGTTGAATTCCGGTATGCCTGTATTGGCATGGGAATATGACTCTCAACATTCGGAAACGGCTTGCTTTGATATAACTGTACATGGAGAAGCTGTTGCGGACGGGCAGGAAAATGTTGCTGCGAACTACAATGCCGTGCTTGAATTTGACAGAGAAATGAATCCTGATACACTTGATAGAATAGTTGTTTTGAAAAACGGCGAAAGTGTTGAAAATGTCACATTCAAAGTTTCGGGAAACAATGTAATTATATCGCCGGCACTTGAATATGGCACACGCTATCAAATATTCGTACCCAAAACTGTTCAGTCGGTTAAAGATGCGTACGGCAGAAGCGCAAAGGCGGAGGAAAAAGAGATCACCTTTACAACTGGAGCTGCATTGTCTGTAAAAGATGTTAAACTTAACGGAAAACCTCTTTCAGAAGCAACCATAAACAGAGGCGACGATGTTATCGCAACGGTAAATATCAGAAACTTAAATGCTTCAAATCCGCAGGATGCAGCCGTAATTTTAGCATTATATGATAAAAACGGCGTGATGAAATATGCGGCGCTTGATACGGCTAAAATCGCGAAATCGGGAGAAGATGAGCTTTCTGTCACACTGCATATTCCCGATGATATTGAAGACGGTTTCAGTATTGCTGTAATGGTTTGGGACAGTATAAATGATATGAATGCCGTATGTCGGGCATACATTCACTGATTATTTGCATAGAAAGGAGCAAAAAATGTTTAACAATACTTTTTCAACTATCGTAAAAAAGTGTATTACCGTACTGTGTGCGGCATTGCTTTTGGCTACGCTTTTATCTGTGAATGTTGTTGCCGCAGGCAATTCGGCAGATGTCAGCTATCTTGATAAGGTTAAAACATTAGAAAATCTCGGAATACTGGTTCCGGAAGACGAAATGCAGTATTCAGAAGAAAATTTAACAAGAGAAAAATTCGCTCAGATTGTGAGCGTGTTCTACGGTGTGCCGAGAACAGGCGGTACGGTTACATCAGACGCAACTCCGTCATTTACAGACGTAAGTGCCGGGTATCCTTATTTTGCGGCTATTGAAACAGCTGTGGGAATGGGGGCAATGGACGGATATACCGATAAAAAATTCAGACCGCTTGAAAATCTTACGATGGGCGAAGCTGTCATGGGAGCGGTTGTACTTCTCGGTTATGGTGATGTTGTTTCCACACGCGGCGGCGGTGACGCGGAGTATATGATACAGGCACAAAAATTGAATTTGCTCGGCGGACTTAAAAAGAGCGCGGAACAAGCGATAACAAAAGGGGAAGCAGTAGAGTTGCTTTTCAGAGCACTTGATACCGAAGTGCTTGAGGTTGTAGGCTCCGGTACAGTTCAAAGATATGAATCAAAAAAGAATAAGACACTTTTAAGTGAAACGCTTAACGTATATAAAATAGAGGGTGTTTTACAGGCAACAGATATTACAGCGGTAGGTAAATCCGATGCGTGTCCAAAAGGCTTTATAAGGGTCGGCGGCTACAATATCCGCACTTCTGAGGATTTCGGACAATACCTTGGTATGTATGTATATGCTTACTGCAGCGGTGAAAGTGACTTATCTGACTTAAAGCTTATAAACTTAACAGTATCACAAAACATAAATACATCTATTACCATACCTGCTGAAGATATTATAAGCTTCAGAAACGGCATATTTTCATATTGGAAAAATGACAGGACATACAACACAAAAATATCCGAGAGTGCTTCCGTGATAATAAACGGAACAAACAATCCTCTATACTCGGATAAGGATTTTAATATTAAAGAAGGCAGTGTAACGTTGCTTGACTCTGACGGTGACAGTAAATACGAAACAATATTTGTAAAAAGCTATATAACCGTATGGGTTGGGCAGGTGTATGCTGAAGACGGAACGGTATCTGTAATTGATAAAAACGATACGTCTAAACAATATACTCTTGATATAAAAAACAGTGATAGAAATGTTGTTTATAAGACTTCAAACGGCGTTGTGTCATATGATAGCATCAAAACCGACAGCGTTGTTTCAATAGCAGCCGATAAGATGGATTTAGAGACAAAAACCATATATGAAAACGCAGAATATATTGAAGTTCTTATATCAAATAAGCAGGTGTCGGGTGAATTAAAAGAAGTGGATATCACAGCCGGAAAATTCACGATAGACGACGCGGAATATGAGTTGGCGTATGTTTTTGACTTAAATGATTATGAAATTAATCCGGGCGATACAGCAAAGTTTTATCTTAACTATTTCGATAAAATTACGGCTGTTGATAAATCTAATCAGCTCTCATACGGCATTTTGTACGGTGCAGATTGCGAAGACATGTTTTCAGACATAGTTCAAATGAAAATTTTTACACTTGACGGCGTATTTAAGGTATTCAACTGCCGGAACAAGGTTTATATAGACGGTAAGCTCCAAAAAACAGCGTCTTCGACAATTGATACGCTAAAATCATCATCAAATACCTTCTTTGCGTTAAGTTCAATTCCAAGAGATGGTGCCGGTCCGTTTTTTCAGCTTATTAAATACACTCTTGATTCTAACGGAAATGTATCGGAAATTGATACCGTAGAAACAGACAGCGACAATCCCGAAATTGAAAAGAATCACTTGAGATTTTCCGCTATAATCACAGAAAACACAAGATACTTCGGGAAATCCTATGCTACAACAATTGACGGAGGATATGTTTATGACGGAAATCTGAAGCTTTTCAGAATACCGAGTGATTTAAGTAATGATGAGGCTTTTTCGGTCAAAAAAACCTTGGGTGAAGCGACTGCTTATGAGCTTATCAATTCGTCGGTTTACTGTTTTGATATGGATGAATTTAAATATATTCCGCTTATGATTGTAAGAACGGATACACTTGATGCGGTTCCTGAAAAAGAAGACAATAAAATGATTGTTTTTGAAGGTGTTTCAACTGTGTTGGATGAGAATGAAGAAATACATCTTACTATAAACGGAACATCTGTAAAGTCAGGAGCTAAAGTAAAAGCACCGTTGAAAGACGATAGTATTTTTGCAGAATCCGGCGCACAGCCCGGCGATATTATACGTTGGATTGCCGATGACCTCGGCAGAGTTACAAAAATTCAAATAGCAATGAAAAACGAGGGCGCTGCAAGCAAGTTGTATCATGGGGGATATAAAACCGGTTATTATTCCGATTTCAGAATCAC
Source organism: Clostridia bacterium (assembly GCA_017620205.1). Lineage (GTDB taxonomy): Bacteria > Bacillota > Clostridia > UMGS1883 > UMGS1540 > UMGS1540. Next base: position 87,788 of record JAFZQX010000046.1, read on the forward strand.
TTGCGGTCTTGTACAGAATTTGAATAATAAATACATTTTGTTCAAGTACGGAGACAGTTTTGAAACTTTGCTCAGAAACCCGTCTGCAAAAGTTTTGATTTATGACAGCGAGAAAAAGACTACAACTGTCGGAAATTATGACAGTATCAAGACGGTAGCCGCGTTTGAAGGCGAAGCGAGTCCGGTATTTACATATCAGTGGTACACAGCTATTCAGTCAATAGTGATATTTAAGTGAAATATGCCAAACATGGGGAGGAAACCATGAAAAAAATAATATCAATTTTAATATGCTTTGCTCTTGTGCTTGGCATTTCAGTACCTGCTTTTGCAAGTGTTCCGTTTGATCCCGAAAGCGAGATAAATGTTTTGTTTTTCGGCGGTTTGGGTTCATCATTTGAAGCAGCATCAAACGAAAAACTGTCATACACATATGTTTTGGCAGACTATCTCGGTCAAGAATATAACAGGGAACATATGAATGTAATAAATCTTTCGGACAGTGTTCGCGGTTTTGAGGGCGGTTATTTTTCACTTGGCAAATACCCCGAAACATTAAAACCCGGTATTGCATTTCTATCCTTTAACGGACTTGAAACCGAAAAAGACCTTGCATGCGCCGAGGCAATAATAAGAGCGCTGTACGCACGAAACGAATCATCCGCAGTAAATTTCATTGTTTTGCCCAATAATGAAGGGAAATCGTGTGAGCAAGATATTTTGGCTCTTGCAAAGCATTACGGTATTTATGTGCATAACATCCGCCTTGACGGAGAGATCCTTTCAGGATATGGAAAATTTGAATATTCAGATCTTTTTATCGGTAATTTAAGACCTGATGACAAAGGGCACGATGTTATATCGAGAATCATTATAAATGACCTTAAAGAGTCGGATTGCTATACGCGCATAAAACCCTCAAATGAGCGTATATACGGAAGTATCATAGACTCTCTTGTTGATGAGGTGCAAAGCGAAACCGTCCAAAAAGAATATTTCTGTTCTCCTTCGGGAAATGATGAGAACGACGGCACAAAGGAAAAACCGTTTTTAAGCCTTGCAAAAGTTGTTCAGGTTGTTTCAGATGAACCTGAATTTACGGATATTACGGTATATTTGCGTGAAGGAACATATACAGCGGGTGAGGGAATAAAACTAACCGATGCGGAAACAAAAAACAAAAGCGTTAGGTTTGAAGCATATAACGGTGAGGAAGTTATCATTTCAAACGATGTATTGGTTGACAAAAATCTTTTTGAAAAGGTAACGGATTCAGCTACCCTTGACAGAGTTCCCGATGTGACAAGAGGGAAGCTTTTAAAACTTGATATTTCAAAATGTGGTGTTAGCGACGCGGGCTTTGTACGTTACGGTTTATGGCAGTACACACCGTCTGCGTTACAGTTTATAGTTGACGGAAAACTACAGCCTATATCACATTGGCCTAACAACAGCTATGAAAAGATTTTATCGCCCGCGACAACTTCTTTTAAATTTGAAACAGACAGAGCATCGCGTTGGACAAATGCCAAAGAAGCTTGGGTTTACGGCTTTTTAGGCAATTTCTGGGCTGATGATTCTGTAAGAATAACTAAAATTGACCCTGCGGCAAAGACAATTAGTCTTGCAAATGCCGCCCGTTATACGCTTGCGGCAGGTCAGACTTGGTCAATAATAAATCTTCTTGAAGAAATAGATTATCCGGGCGAGTGGTTTTTAGACCACGAAACCCAAATACTTTACTATTATCCTCCGGAAGGGTTTGAAAATGCGGATATCAGACTTGCAGCACGTAGTGAAACGCTTGTCACACTTCAAAATACAAAGAATATAGCTTTTGAAGGCATTGTGTTTGAAGGCAGCTGCGGATACGGATTGGATATAAATGACTGTGATAACACACTTATAAATAATTGCGAGATTCGCAATATAGGCAGAAACGCTATGAATCTTTCCGGCAGAAACAATACGGTAAGAAATACGTATCTTCATGATTTGGGACGGGGTGGTATATGGATACCGGCAAGCGGTGACACGAAAACACTTCAGCCGAGCAACAATAGTATCGAATACTGTATTTTTGAACGTGTCGGCACTTATGCAAAAACTTATGTACCCGCGATAGCGCTTTATGGTATTGGTGACAGAGCAGCACATAACCGTATTAGTTCCGGTCTCGGTATGGCAATAGATTTTAAAGGCAACAATAACATAATGGAATATAACGAAATATTCAACTACCTTTACGAAGGCGGAGATATGGGCGTTATATATACAGGCCGTCTTTGGGCGTCCGGCGGTAATACTATAAGATACAACTATATTCATGACTGTCCCGGCGCAGGTGATATACAGGCTATATACCTTGATGACGGTATGGTAGGTGTTTCAATATACGGAAATGTTATTGAAAACATAACACGCGGTATATACCTTCACTTTGGAAGCTATAACGAGATAAAGAATAACATAATTCTCAACTGTGATACCGGTATAGTTATGAGATATCCCCTCGGAATAACAGCACAGGCGGCAAAAACAGCAAATGAAGCACTTCGTACTGCCTTTGCTGAGGGTACACAAAACTCATATAATACATATGCATTTCAGACCAGATTTAATGATTGGAAGGACAAATACCTCGCAAATTCTGAAATATATGATAAGCAGTATCCATATATGAAAAATATGCCTTATGACGATTTGTTTACTCCCAAAGGTAATGTTTTTGAACACAATGTCTTTTCTTGCAAGACCGATTTCAACTTAGTAGACGCGATGGTTGAAGATCAAACCTTTAAAGATAATTGTATTATTCCTCAAGAGGAGTGTGACGGTTTAAATCTATTAGAACCGGGAAAGACGTTTTCAGAGTATATTGATGGTTTTGAACCTCTTGATATAACAAGCGCGGGTATAGGCGGAAAGACAGATGTAACTTCATCAAACACGTTGCTTCCGTTAAAAGGACAGGAGAATATACAAGCTAAAAACATTGAATTCTCATGGACAGAAGCGAGCGGTGCCGTTACATACAGGCTTATAGTTGCGAGAGATGAGAATTTTGAAGATTTGGCTTATATCGGCGAAACCAATAAAAAGTCAATTACACTTGACGGTTTGAAATACGGAGGAAAGAAGTATTTTTGGAAAGTGGGCTCTTGTGCTAAAGACGGAGGATATACCGAAGGGAACGTAAGTTACTTTACAACCGCCGTGCAGGAAAATGTTGACAGGGCATCTCTGAAGGCGACAATATCTAAAGCAAGAACACTATATGATACTTCAACAGAAGGCGATGGCGTAGGACAGACTATGATCGGTGCGCGTGATGTCCTTAAAAGAACGACCGATTCCGCAGAAAGAGTTGTTTCAAGTAACGGAGCTTCGCAAAAGAGCATAGATAATGCTGACGATGTGCTTACAAGTGAGATTAAAAAGTTTAACGCTTCAAAGAATTATACCTATACTCCTATAGATATAAAACAGTTGCTTGTTGCAGAAAACAACTGGTCGGGTGCCAAGCATGAAATATCTGGTAATTCTTTTAAACTCTTGGCAGACGGAGCTGTGGGATATGTAGGAAAGATGATAGAAACTGACGAATCGCTGAAGGCAAAAATGAAGATGAGTGATTTAAGCGGTTCGAGATGGCTTTCGTTTGGTATCAGAGCGCAAAATCCTTTGATACAGCCTTGGAACACACCGTGTTATATTTTCCTTATTAAGGAAGATGTTTTAGAACTACAGAAGTTCCAAAGCGGTGAAAATTTTTATCTGTCTGTTGAAAACACTTATATTGAAGAAAACAAAGAGTATGATTTTGAATTCGGCGCAGTTACAATGGGTGACGGCGAGACAGTACGTGTGTTTGTAACGATAGATGGCGAGACGGTATTTGATTATGTTGATTCAGATCAGCCCGTAGCAAAACAGGGCTATTTCTCGATATATTCGGCAGGAGCGAGAACAGAGCTTTCTTCTGTAGAATAAGGTTGCTTGAAAGGAGTGCAATATGTCTAAATTAACCAAACTAACACTAATATGCTGCATTATACTGTTTGCCACGTTTGCGGTCCATGCGGAAGGCGACTTAAACGTTGATGTTTCGGGTTACAATGCAACCGTTTCGGGAAGCACCAAATGTAGCGAGGGTTCTAATGTAACCGTAATGATAGTCCGTCCGGGTAAGGATATTTCTTCCGTTAAAAGCGATTCCGAAGCAAACAGCGTAAGCCTTTTTAACAATAACGTTTCCTGTGTTGTGCAGACACTTGTTGATGCTGATAACGGTTTTCGATATATCTGCCGGTTTGACGAAAACGAAAAGTCCGGCAAATACACGGCAAGAGTGAAAATATCCGGTGAAACACAGCTGCACGAAACTGAATTTACATTTGTTAATGAAAAGAGAAAGACGGAAGCGGAAGCGAAAATAAATGACTGCACCGATAAGTCAAAGACAGAAGCATTTCTTTCGGAATATGCCTCGGATATTGATGTAGACGCGGGCGGCAGCTATGATGATTTTTCAAAGACGGAACGTGCCTATGTAACAGGAAAAGTTGCAGGAGCTAAAGAAGATAAAGTCACAGTTTTCGGAGAATCGGTTGAAGAAATAAATGATGTGCGCGATATTAAAAAGCTTGACCGTTCTGCTTTGAAGGATTTTGTTGACAAAGGCGATATTGTGGGAGTAGATAATTCACTCGTTTCTGACTACAATACTCTTTCAAAGACTAAACAGAACAATTTTGCGGCAACGTTTTATAACAGTTTAAAAACAGCAAGTACGCCTGATGATGTCGAAAAAGCATTTAAAGATGCGCTTGAAGACACAAAAGAAGGCTCGGGCGGAGGCTCAGGCGGTTCCGGCGGCGGCTCGGGAGGTAAAAGTTCATCGGGAGGCGGTGTATCAAGTTCATTTGCGGTGAGCGGAACTACCGAAGACACCGAAAGACCGTATATTATTGAACCGCCTGAAAATGAAGGCTTTATTGATATGGACAGCGCTCCTTGGGCTATAACAGCTGTACAGACGCTTGCTGACCGCGGAATAGTAAAGGGCAGAGGCAATAATATGTTCTGTCCGCAAGATAATGTAACAAGAGAAGAATTTTTGAAAATGGTAATAGAGAGCCTTAATATGGTCGGCGTGCCGGAACAGGCGCTGAAGTTTACGGATATTCCGTCTGATGCATGGTACGCAAGCTATGTTGAAACAGGCGTCGGCTGCGGCATTATAAAAGGTATATCCGAGACAGAGTTTGGTACGGGTCAGCCTATAACAAGACAGGATATGGCAACAATACTACACCGTGCAATTAAATATTGCGAGGTAAGCCTTTACAAGGTGACAGACAATACGTTTACGGATGAGGATAATATAGCGGAATACGCAAAGGAAGCGGTAGTTGCTTTGGCGGGTGCAAAGGTTATAAACGGTATGGGCGACGGTACATTTATGCCGGAGAAAACTTCGACAAGAGCGGAAGCTGCAGTAATGCTCTACAACCTGTTATATAAATAAAAACTAATATGAATAATATTAAAATCAATAATGCAGAAACGGTTTTTGAACCTTTTTGGGACAGCGGTGAGTCTTATCCGGGTCATCATAAATATTCAAGACTGACGCCGTACAATATTACGGCAGGCAGAAACTCGAGCGCCTCTGTATTTTGGTCAGGCATTCGCATAACGGTAGGAGCGGGTGAAACGCTCGCAATAAAACGGAAATGCGATCTTAACATATCAGGATATGATATATTCCGTATGTTCGCATCGGTTTCGGATAAGATTTGCATAAGAATTTCCTGTACAATTGACAAAAAAAGCAAAGTGGTTCTGAATAAAAAGGGAAAAGGCGCGGCGGGAGAGTATGACGGCGGTATTCACGGAAAAAAGATTACAGGCATTGAACTTGAATTTACAAACACGTCTGATGTATCAGCCGATGCAACTCTTTCGTGGCTCGGTCTTTCAAATTCTTTACTGCAAAAGGAAATGGAAAATGAAGAAAGCGGGTTTTCAAGCGAATGGGAGGGGTGTTTTGAGTGTGTCCCTTCCGTACTCAACCCGGTTTTGGGAGTGTTTTTTGACGGCAAAGGACTTGAAACAATCAGAGAAAAAGTAAAAAAAGAACCGTATTCAATAGTTTTTTCAGAGCTTAAAACACGGGCAGAGCAGCACATGAGCGATGAACCCGAAAGGTATATCGGGGAGCTTGCTCCATATATAAACAGGTCATTTGTCCGTGAGCGCGATTTGAATAAAGCTGAATACTGCAAATATATGGAAGATATTGCGTTTGTAGGACTTGTAGAAGGGGATACAGATAAACTGAAAATGGCATGCCGTATGGCGTTGTCGCTATGTTGCTGTAAGTTTTGGTGCGAAAGCGTTATGGGGGTTTTTCCCGGCGCAACATGGCATCACCGTTCTTTTACCGAGGAACGTATAGGCGTTGCATGTATCAAAGTTCTTGATTGGGCTGGAAGTCTTCTCACATGGCACGGCAGGAATATTATTTTTGACGCTGTAATAATGAAGGCTTTGCCGCGTATAGACGCCGACATTAAGACTATGGACTATATTTGGAATATGAATCAAGGTGTATTTTTTGCAGGTGGTCTTGTAACGATACTTACAGGTCTTTCAAAGAGATACCCGCGCTACAAGACACGTCTTGATGAGGCAGAAAGAGATTTATTGGCAATTTGGAGCAATTATTCGGCTGATGACGGCGGCAGCGCTGAAGGTCCTGCGTATTGGATGGACTCATTCAGAAGTATGATCATAAGCATGTATATTCTTGCAAGGAACAGAGGAATCACGCTTAAAGAATATATACCTGACATCATAAAAGAATCTGAAAACTTTGCAATTTGTATGTTGTCTGATATAAATGACGGATTTTCATTTTTGCCGATAAATGACACGAGAAGTTACGGGACATATCATCCTCTTATACCGGCGTTTTTTTCGCAAATAAGCGATAAACCGATTTGGAACAGAATGTTTTATAAGCTTGCAGGTAAACCGGGATCGCCATACGGAGCGGAACTTATCATGATTTCCGATACAGCCGGAAAAGATGTCAAAGAATTATATAAAAAAGATGACGAATTTATAACTCTTAATACTGTCGGACATACAATGATAAAGCGTAAAAGCAATAGTCTTGGCAGTATTCATATGCATATTTCCGGAGGGGGACTCGTTACTTTTGGTCACTCGCACAGTGATAAAGGTTCGTTCATTTTGGAAGCCAATGGAACTCCAATCTTTATTGACTGCGGTGTTTGTGACTATTCATCTTCAGACACAAAAGAGTATGAAAAACCGCAAATGCACAATCTGCTTATTCCTGATATTAAAGGCGCAAAGCAAGATTTGGAGAGAAACGGAAAAATAGGGAAGATACTTTATTCAAAATATGAAAACGGTGTTTTAAGTTATTCGACAGATTTAAAAAGCGCATGGAGTGAAGGTTTGTTTGAGAAAAATATAAGGAGTATATTCTCAGATGCGGCTAACAGATTTGTTATAACGGATGAGGTGGAGTATCAGGAAAAATGCTCGTCAATATTCAACTTGAACACCTATGGAGAAATATCAGAAACCGAATATGGGTTTGAAGTGGTTTACGATGGTATTATTACGAAAATTAAACCTGATAATTGGAAACCGGATCATTATTTAATAAAAAAAGTTTCTGACGGTACGGGCAAAGAAGTTCACAGTATTGCGATTTATTCGCAAAAATCGCTCAAGCAAAAGCTTATTACCGAAATTGAATTAATATAAATTAGGCATTTAGCCTTTATATATAAATAATAAAATATTTAATAAAAAGGAGAAAACTAAAATGAAGAAAAAATTTATTCTTGTTGCAATTTGTGTTGCAATGGTGATGACTTTAATGAATTTAAGCATCCCGGTAATGGCAGACCAATATTTTTCGGGAAGCGGTACGCAGGCAGACCCGTTTTTAATTCAGACAGCGGCAGATTTAACACAGCTTGCAACACTTACCAACTCTTCAGCAACCGGAACGACATACGCAGTAGGCAAATACTATAAGTTAACTGCTGATATTGATATGTCGGGAGTTAGCGCATATATGCCGATATCCCGCGCAATCGGTGTTGGCGGAAGCCACACTCTCCCCGGCGGAACTACTTTTAAGAGCACGTTTGACGGTGACGGACATGTCATTAAAAATGTCACAATGACGGCTCAAACACTCGCGGCGGGAGGAAGTACATACGGAATAATAGGATGGCTTGGTCTTGACGGCGTAATAAAAAATCTTGGCGTAGAGAATATA
>JAFZQX010000014.1 GCA_017620205.1 Clostridia bacterium
TCCTTTCTGTGTGGTTTTTGGTGGTACTTAAACTTTAACACAAAAAGTTTCTGTTCGCTACTTTTTTAGCCGACATATTTTTATATGAGTTTACTCGTATGAAAATATGCCGGAATGTAACACATCTATTGTAAACCTACATTTAAATACACTTAATATGTAGATAAAGCTTGACACAAAGCACTTAAAATTATATAATTAGAAAATATGAAAGTTGGGTGTTTAACATGTTAAAAATTAAATTAAGAGATGAAATTAAAGAATTTGAAAGCGGCATAACTCCTTATGAAATAGCGCTTAGCATAAGCGAGGGTTTGGCGCGCGCGGTACTGGCCGCAAATGTTGACGGTGAGGTTTGCGAGCTTTCCACTCCCATCACCAAGGACTGCACGGTTGAACTTCTGACATTTGACAGCGACGACGGAAAAAGAACGCTCCGCCACAGCGCATCGCACGTTTTGGCACAGGCGGTTAAAAGACTTTATCCCGGTACCAAGCTTGCAATAGGCCCCGCAATTGACGACGGATTTTATTACGATTTCGACTCCGAGGAAGGCTTTACAAACGAAGACCTTTCTAAAATAGAAGCCGAAATGAAAAAGATAGTAAAAGAAAATATAAAAATAGAACGCTTCACGCTCTCGCGCGATGAAGCTTTAGAACTTATGAAGGATGAGCCTTACAAGATTGAGCTTATAGAAGATCTTCCCGAAGGCGAAACAATTTCTTTCTACAAGCAGGGAGACTTTACAGACCTCTGCGCAGGTCCGCACGTCCCCTCTACTTCATATATCAAAGCGTTTAAGCTTTTAAGCGTTACGGGCGCGTACTGGAGAGGCAACGAGAAAAACAAAATGCTCCAGAGAATCTATGCTACCGCGTTTACAAAGAAGAGCGACTTAAACGAATACCTTGAAATGCTTGAAGAAGCTAAAAAGCGTGACCATAACAAACTCGGCCGCGACCTCGGTATTTTTACGACAAGCGATTTAATAGGTCAAGGCTTGCCTATATTGCTTCCGAAGGGCGCCAAAATTATTCAGACACTCCAGCGCTTTGTTGAAGACACGGAATACGCGCACGGCTGGCAGCTTACAAAAACGCCTTACATGGCTAAAAGCGATCTTTATAAAGTATCGGGCCACTGGGATCACTACCGTGACGGTATGTTTGTTATGGGCGACCCCGACAGTGATAAGGAAGTATTCGCACTCCGTCCGATGACATGCCCGTTCCAGTATCAGGCATATCTTAATAAAATGAGAAGCTACAGAGATTTACCTCTGCGCTATAACGAAACTTCAACGCTCTTCAGAAACGAAGCAAGCGGCGAGATGCACGGTCTTATCCGCGTTCGTCAGTTTACAATCTCGGAAGGACACTTAATGTGCCGTCCCGATCAGCTCGAGGACGAGTTCAAGGGCTGTCTTGAAATGGCAAGATACATGCTCACAACTCTCGGCCTTATTGAAGATGTTTCATACAGATTTTCACAGTGGGATCCCGATGACCGCGAGAAGTATATAGGCACAAAAGAGCAGTGGGACGAAGCTCAGGGCATTATGGAAAAAATCTTAAATCACCTTGAAATTCCTTACAAAGTAGGCATTGGCGAAGCCGCATTCTACGGTCCGAAGCTCGATATTCAGATCAAAAACGTTTTCGGCAAGGAAGATACGCTTATCACAATTCAGATAGACCAGATGCTCGCCGAGAAATTCGGCATGGAATATACGGACAGCGACGGCACAAAGAAAAACCCGTATATTATTCACAGAACGTCAATAGGCTGCTACGAGAGAACGCTTGCTCTGCTTATTGAAAAATACGCGGGTGCTTTCCCGACATGGCTCGCACCTACGCAGGCAATAATTTTGCCCATCTCCGAAAAGCATTTGGAATATGCCGAAAAGCTGCGCACGGAATTTATGCAGGCAGGAATCCGCGTTGAGGTTGACGACAGAAACGAAAAGACAGGCTACAAAATCCGCCAGGCTCAGCTTGAAAAGATTCCGTACATGCTTATCTGCGGTGAAAAGGAAGAAGAGCTGGGCAACGTTTCAGTTCGCGCAAGAGGCGAAAACGGCGATCTCGGCGCCATGGCTACAAAAGACGCAATTAAGCTTATTAAAGAAGATATAGACGAAAAAAGATTATCCTAAGAGGAAAATATGAGAATTGATAAATATTTAAAGGTTTCGCGCCTTATAAAGCGCCGCACCATAGCAAACGAAGCGTGCAGCGCGGGCAGAGTTACGATAAACGGCAGAGCCGCCAAGGCGGGCTCGGATGTAAAAGCCGGCGATATAGTAACCATCGGCTTCGGCACGAAAACAATTAAAATTGAGGTTTTAAAAGAGAGCGAACACATAGGCAAAGACGACGCTCCCACAATGTATAAAATTTTAGAAGGTTAGAGGTATAAGATGTACAAAATAGTTGAAAAAAGAGAGCTCAATGACCAGACAACGCTTATGACTATAGAAGCGCCGAATGTTTCAAAGCACGCTCTTGCAGGTCAATTTATTATCCTCAGAATTGATGAGCAGGGTGAAAGAATTCCTCTCACAATAGCTGATTATGACAGAGAAAAAGGTTTAGTCACCATTATATTCCAGAAGGTAGGCGCAACCACAAAGAGATTAGGTCTTTTAAGCGAGGGCGACGCGCTACTCGATTTCGCAGGCCCTCTCGGACGTGCAAGCGAATTTGACGGTCTTAAAAAGGTTTGCGTAATAGGCGGCGGACTCGGCACGGCAATCGCTTATCCTCAGGCAAAGGCTATGCACGACCTCGGAATCGAAGTTACGGGCATTGCAGGCTTCCGCAACAAAGACATAATTATTCTTGAAGAAGAAATGGGCAAAGTTTGCGACCACCTTCATATTGCAACGGACGACGGCTCAAACGGCAACAAGGGCTTTGTTACAAACATACTTAAAGATTTAATCGAGGGCGGTGAAAAGTTTGACGAGGTTATAGCCATAGGCCCTCTCGTTATGATGCGCGCCGTATCGGAGCTTACGCGCCCCTACGGCATCAAAACCGTTGTCAGCATGAACTCTATTATGATAGACGGCACCGGCATGTGCGGCGGCTGCCGCGTTATTGTAGGCGGCGAAACGAAGTTTGCATGCGTTGACGGACCCGAGTTTGACGGACATTTGGTTGATTTTGACTCCGCTATGCGCCGCGGCGCTTTCTACCGCGAAAAGGAGCAGATTTCCGTAAACCACAAATGCAGACTTACAGGCGAAACAAAATAATAAACTGAAAGGCTTTGATATAAATTATGGCTAATATGTCACCCGAAAAAGTAAAAATGAACGAACTCGACCCCAAAATGCGCGCAAAATGCTTTGAAGAAGTTGCAACGGGTTATACGGCGGCGCAGGCACTCGAAGAATCGCAAAGGTGCCTCAACTGCAAAAACAAGCCCTGTATGCAGGGTTGTCCCGTAAACGTGCGCATACCCGAGTTTATTGAAAAGATACGCGAAGAGGACTTTTTAGGCGCGTATGAGATAATTAAATCCACAAGCAACCTTCCCGCCGTTTGCGGCAGAGTTTGTCCGCAGGAAAACCAGTGCGAAAAATACTGTGTTCGCGGCATTAAGGGCGAGCCTGTAGGTATAGGCAGACTTGAGCGTTTCGCGGCAGACTATTTTATGGAGCACGGCAAAAAGGAAGAAAAAGAAATAAAGAAAAACGGCATTAAAGTTGCAATTTGCGGCAGCGGCCCTGCGGGTCTTACATGCGCGGGCGATTTAGCGGCGGCAGGCTTTGACGTTACCGTTTTTGAAGCACTGCACACACCGGGCGGCGTTTTGATGTACGGCATTCCGCAGTTCAGACTTCCCAAAGAAATAGTTCAGAAAGAGATTGATTCGCTCCGCGATATGGGCGTTGAGATAAAGACAAACTACGTAATAGGAAAATCAGAGCTTGTTGACGAACTTTTTGAAGACGGTTTTAAGGCAATATTTATAGGTACGGGCGCAGGTCTTCCCCGCTTTATGGGAATTGACGGCGAAATGCTCTGCGGCGTATATTCGGCAAACGAGCTTTTGACAAGAATAAATCTTATGAAGGGATATAAGTTCCCAGATTATGATACGCCGGTAAATATAGGCAAACACGTTTGCGTTGTAGGCGGCGGCAACGTTGCCATGGACGCGGCAAGAAGCTCACTTCGTATGGGCGCCGAAAAGGTATCTATCGTTTACAGACGTTCTATGGACGAGATGCCCGCCCGCCGCGAAGAGGTTCATCACGCAATAGAAGAAGGCATTGAATTTAACGTACTTACAAACCCCGTTGAAATTATAGATAACGGCGAAGGCGCTGTAGGCGGCCTTAAATGCATTAAAATGGAGCTTGGCGAGCCTGACGCATCCGGCAGACGCAGACCCATCCCCGTTGAAGGCTCTGAATTTACAATTGACGCCGATACGGTTGTTATGGCGCTCGGTCAGTCACCCAACCCGCTTATCAAAAACACAACGGAAGGACTTGAAATTAACAAGCGCGGATGTATCGTTGTAAACGAAGACGGTTTATCTTCCAAAGCAAACGTTTACGCCGGCGGCGACGTTGTAACAGGCGCGGCAACGGTTATACTTGCTATGGGCGCAGGAAAAACGGCGGCGAAGGCTATAATTGACAGTCTTAAAGCATAAAATAAGTATTGACAATTATTTTTTAATATGATATTGTTTTTATAGAGTTAAAACTGCTTTCACCCACCGGCAATTGCAGCCCATTAAGTGCAAGCGGTATTAACTCTTTTTTTTGCTTAAATGTTTTCTTTAACACCTCATCCGAGGCGCGCAGCGCCCCACCTTCCCCTTGTTAGGGGAAGGCGTATTACGTACAATAATCATCCGTCCACAAAGCGGGTCCAGGGCGGCAGCCTTGGTCGGTTCAAGGGGTTTGGGGGGAAATCGAAATCCCCCACGTTTTTGCTACTTTTGTCGCACAAAAGTAGGCCTGCGGAAGCAAGTGCAAAGAAAAAAGGCTTAAAACTCATGATGAGTTTTAAGCCTTAGTTTTTATCGGTTTATTATGCAGCTTTTTTCTTCTTAACAGAAGCATAAATACCAAAGAGAATTGCAAAGAGCACTACAGCACCTGCCAAAAGGCCTAAGTAGCCGTTTCCGCTAAAGCCCGATACGAGGTAGCCTACGAAGCAGCAAGCCGCAACGAGGAACGCATAAGGCATCTGTGTTGAAACGTGTTCTATATGGTTGCACTGCGCGCCTGTTGATGACAAAATCGTTGTATCCGAAATCGGAGATACATGGTCACCGCAAACAGCTCCGGCAAGTATTGCTGAAACAGTTATAACCAAAAGCTGGCTTACTTCTCCGCCGAAAACGGAAGTTGCAACGGGGATAAGTATTGCAAATGTGCCCCAGGAAGTACCTGTTGCAAACGCAAGACCCAAAGCTACCGCAAAGAATATAGCGGGGATTAAGCCGAGAGATATATTGCTTGACTCTACTATGCCGCTTACGTATCCGCCGAGGTTTAAATAGTCCTCACTGCAGATGCCGCTTAAGGTCCATGCAAATGTTAAAATAAGAATTGCAGGAACCATTGCGATAAATCCTTCAACAAGGCTCTTGTTAAACTCTTTAAACGAAACAACTTTTCTCGGGAGATACAAAAGCGCTGTAAACACGATTGCTATAAATGCGCCGAGTGCGAGAGACAATGCAGAGCTGCAGTCTGCAAACGCGTCAACAATTCCTACGCCTTCCGTAATACCGCCCGTGAAAAGCATAAAGCCGATACAGGAAACAATCAAAACAACTATGGGAAGAACGAGGTCGCTTATGCGTCCGTTTTTGTTTTCCACTACAAGATTGTCCATACTTTCTGCAGCGTTTATACCTTCTGTTTCTTCTTTATTAAGGCTCTTTGCCATTGAGCCGAAGTCTATTTTCGAAACAATCAAAAATACAACCATAGCGAGAGTTAAGAGAGCATAAAGGTTAAACGGAATTGTTTTTAAAAACAGTGAGAAACCTTCTATACCGCTGCCCTCCGGAAGCGATGAGCCGACAGCTGCAGCCCAGCTTGATATGGGAGCTATGATACATACGGGAGCCGCAGTTGCATCTATGATATACGCAAGCTTTGCTCTTGAAATTTTATGCGTATCCGTAACGGGGCGCATAACCGTACCAACTGTAAGGCAGTTGAAATAGTCGTCAACAAAAATTAAAACGCCGAGGGCAGATGTTGCTGCGAGCGCACCTCGCTGGCTCTTTATTGATTTCTTTGCCCAGTTTCCGTATGCTCTTGTCGCGCCCGATTTATTCATAAGCGCAACGAGCATTCCGAGAAGAACCAAGAAAATAATAATAGTTATGTTACCCGAAACCTTATCACCCATGATGTTAAACATTTCCGTAAGTGCGCCTACGGGATGAAAATGCGTATACATCAAGGCGCCCGAAATAACGCCCAAAAACAGTGAAAGGTAAACCTCTTTTGTAATCAGCGCCAGCACTATTGCAATAAGCGGCGGCAAGATTGTCCAAATTGTTGCTTCCAATTCTATTACCTCCTAAATTATAAAAAGATATTTTTATAATAGCACATTTTTTTACAAAAAACAATATTTTTATACAAAAAAACAAGCGCCGCCTATTTGGCTGCGCTTGTTTAAAATTTGAATTAAAGTTCGATTTTATCTGAAAAATCGTCGTTTACAACGTAGTAAACCGCCCTGTCTTCGGGTTTTACATAAATCTTAAGAGTTTTAGCTGTGTCTTTGAATTTCTTCTTACAGTCAGCTTCAACTGCTTTTGTGATTTTTGCAAAATCAAATTCTGCACCGGCATACTGAAGTGTAACAGTTTCTTTCGGAGCGAATTTTTTAGCAGCGGGTTTCTTTGTTGTTTTCTTTGCTGCAGGAGCTTTTTTAGCTGCCGGCTTTTTAGCGGCAGGTTTCTTCTCTGCTTTCTTTTCAGCAGGTTTCTTTTCTGCAGCAGGTTTAGCAGCGGGTTTAACCTCAGCGGGTTTTGCTGCTGTTTTTGCAGCTGCATCTACTGCTTTTGCAGGAGCAGCTTCGGGTTTTTTATTCTGCATCGGAATAACCTCCATTCGATTTGTTAATTTAATTATACTACTATTTTCTTTAAATGTCAATATTTCATACATTAATTTAAAATTTTTAAATGGAAATTTCGTTTGAAATCTGATACAAATCATCATCAAACTCTTTTTTCATTTCAAGCGCTTCTTTAATATCATAGTCAACTATATCTTCGCCGTTTACAACTACAACTCTGTTGCCTATCCCCTGCGCCAGCAAATGAACTGCATAAACGCCCATACGTGTTGCAATTATTCTGTCCTTTGCTGACGGTGAGCCGCCGCGCTGAACGTAACCGAGAACAGTTGTTCTTGTTACAACGCCTGTGGCGTCTTCTATATCTTTTGCCATCTGCACCGTACCGCCCTCGTATTCAACACCCTCGGCAACAAGAATTATAAAATGCTTTTTGCCGATGCCGCGCGTATACTGCATTCGCTCAACAATATCCTTTTGAAAATCAAACTTTTTCTCGGGAACGATTATAGCTGTTGCGCCTGTCGCGATTCCGGCATTTAGCGCGAGATAGCCGCACCGTCTTCCCATAACTTCAACGAGAGAACATCTGTCGTGCGAATGAGAAGTATCGCGGATTTTATCGACGCTGTCAATTATGGTGTTCAGCGCCGTGTCAACGCCTATTGTGTAATCGGAACAGCTTATGTCATTATCAATTGTAGCGGGAATGCCGACGCACGGAATGCCCGCAAGAGACAAATCCCTCGCGCCGCGAAAAGAGCCGTCGCCGCCTATTACAACGATGCCGTCAAGCCCGAACTGTTTGCACGTTCTTATGCCCCTGTCTATTCCCTCTTTTGTTTTAAATTCGGGACAGCGCGCAGAATATAAAACCGTGCCTCCTCTGTGAAGGATTTCCGAAACGGAGCGCAGATCCATTTTGAAAAGATCGCCCTGGATAAGGCCTTCATAGCCACGGTTTACGCCGAAAACCTCAAGTCCTTTTGATATTGCGCTTCTGCAAACGGCGCGCACCGCCGCGTTCATGCCCGAAGCGTCTCCCCCGCTTGTTAAAACGGCTATTTTTTTCATTTCTTTTTCCATGTGAATCACCTTTAAAAGAAAGCGTGCTTTTCCGCCTTTAATGCAGGCGAAAAAACACGCTGAAATTTTAGCTTATCTTTTGATTACTGTGCTTTAACTTTTTTAAGTTTAACAAATCTCGGTAAGCTGTTTTCTTTCTTCATCTGTGTTTCGCCCTGAATAAGCGGAAGAGCGTAGTCGATGAACTGCTGATTGAGACCGTTGCCTTTTTCGTTGATCCATTCTCTCGGAACTTTCTTTTCTGTGTTTGCAACTATTGAAAGGTCAAAGAGTTTAACGTTGCACTTATAAGCGCCGTTTTCAACTGTTCTTTCAAAGCCTGCCATTTTGTCTGTAACGCCTGCTATTGCATTTGAAACAGCTGCAGCTCCTGCTGCAAAGGATTCTTCAATATCTGTCTGTGAAGCACAGTGTGCTGCGCAGCGCTGAAGAAGTGATAATTCGATTCCGCGAACCTTTGCGCCCGTTCTCTCTTTTACTACGTTTGCAAGGTATGCTGCCAAACCGCCGAGCTGTGAATGACCGAAGTTATCCTTTGTCTGTGCGAGGTTTGAGCCGTATTCTGAAATGTATTTGCCGTCTTTGTCCTTAATACCTTCGGAAACAACTACGATACATTTTTTCTGTTTTGCGTAAATGTCTTCAACATCTTTAAAGAATGTATCCATATCGAAGGGGATTTCGGGGAGATAGATAAGGTCGGGGCCGTTTCCGCCGATGTTTGCAAGTGCAGCGGAAGCTGTGAGCCAGCCTGCGTTTCTGCCCATTGCTTCGATAATTGTGATCATGCCTGTGTCATAAACGCGTGCGTCATGATAAACTTCCATAACGGATGTTGCAATATATTTTGCAGCAGAGCCGTAACCGGGGCAGTGGTCTGTGCCGGCAAGGTCGTTATCAATTGTTTTCGGAATACCCATAACGCGGCATTCATAACCGTTTTTGAGCATGTATTTTGAAATCTTGTTGCATGTATCCATGGAGTCGTTACCGCCGTTGTAGAAGAAGTAACGAACGTCATACTTTTTGAAGATTTCAAGAATTCTCTTGTAATCTGTTTCGTCATCTTCTGCGTCTTTTAATTTGTAACGGCAGGAACCGAGCGCCGAGGAAGGCGTATATTTCATAAGCGCGAGTTCCTCAGGATCTTCAGCTCCCATATCGATAAGATTATCGTCAAGAACGCCTTTGATACCGTTTAAAGCTCCGTATACTTTTGCAATCTCTTCGCTGTCAAGTGCAGTTTTGATTGCACCGTAAGCACTGGCATTAATTACCGATGTCGGGCCGCCGGACTGACCGATAATACAAGCACCTTTTAAACTCATTTAAATCTCTTCCTTTCAAAATATGTTATTTTTGCGTGCCTTGCACACTCTTCTTTATTTACAGTTTATAAATATATCATAATAAGTATTAAAAATCAATTGTTTTTGGTGAAAAAAGAGAAATTTTATAAATTTATGCAAAATCCCTTGACTTTTAGCTGTAATATGTTAGAATATACCAATAGAAAATAGTAAAAAGGAGAGGTATAAAAATGGCAATAGTAACATCTACCGAAATGTTCAAAAAAGCATATGACGGCGGCTATGCAATCGGTGCTTTCAATGTTAATAACATGGAAATCATCCAGGGTATCACAGAAGCTGCTATGGAGGAAAGAGCTCCTCTTATTCTTCAGGTTTCAAAGGGCGCACGTTCCTATGCAAAACACGTTTATTTAATGAACCTTATCAAAGCGGCTGTTGAAGATGCAGAACAGTCTGCAGGCTTTGACCTTCCCATCTGTGTTCACCTTGATCACGGCGACAGCTACGAGCTTTGCAAAAGCTGTATCGACGGCGGTTTCACTTCCGTTATGATCGATAAAAGCGGCGAATCCTTCGAAGAAAACGTTCGCATCACAAAAGAGGTTGTTGACTATGCTCACGCTCACGGCGTTGTTGTTGAAGCTGAGCTCGGAACACTTGCAGGTGTTGAAGACGAAGTTAACGTTTCCGCTGAAGATTCTTCATACACACGTCCCGAAGATGTTCAGGAATTCGTTGAAAGAACAGGTTGTGACTCTCTCGCAATCGCTATAGGAACATCTCACGGCGCATATAAATTCACAGCAGCACAGTGCACAAGAAATGAAAAAGGCGAACTCGTTCCGCCCCCGCTTCGTTTCGATATTCTCGAAGAAGTTTCAAAACGTCTTCCCGGTTTCCCGATAGTTCTTCACGGTTCTTCCAGCGTTCCGCAGGAATTCGTTAAGAAAATCAACTCCTTCGGCGGCAAAATGCCCGATGCCGTAGGTATCCCGGAAAGCCAGCTCCGCGACGCTGCTAAAATGAGCGTTTGCAAAATCAATATCGACTCTGACCTTCGTCTTGCAATGACAGCTTCTATCCGCGAGCACTTTGCTGAACATCCGGATCACTTCGATCCCCGTCAGTACTTAAAGCCCGCACGTATAGCTATCAAAGACATGGTTAAGCATAAACTCGTAAACGTACTCGGCTGCAACGGCAAAGCGTAATTTAAGACGGTATCATAAGTATTGTATATTAAAACTAACCCCGAAGAGATTATCAAAATCCCTTCGGGGTTTTTTGCTTTTCACAAACGGGGAACTCTACCGCACCTATGTACGCCGGCGAATTTGAGCTCGCGAGATATACCGTCGTTTCTCAGTGTCTTCTATTTTTTTGCATGTTCCGAAACACAGAAGAATTAATCATAACGCTGTATGTAAACCAACTGCTATAAAAATAAGTTCTAAAAGATATGTAGAATAATCTATGATTTTCCATTTACTTAAATCCTTAGAAAATAAATCTTTTAAAAACCAAAACGGAGTTAAAACCAATCCAAGAATATCTTCTGCTATGTGTGCAAACATTATAACTAAAATATTATCTGAATAAAAGCTAAGCCCTTCTCCTCCATCGGAATACTTTGTCGCAAATGCTCCAATTATTGATATAGGAATAAACAGAACCGATGCCCAAAACAGATAAGACATAAAAAGCATACCGAAGTTTCCCGGAACAGCAAACGAATCAAGTAAATCCTTAATTCCCAATTTACCTAATGCCATGCATACAATACTTGTCAATAGTCCATATAAAGAAATTTCATGTATTTTACCTATAACAGACATACCTTAACCTCCTTTTTAGCATTAGTGTTTTAATTATGTAATCTGCGTGTACACTATTACTGATTATTATCATTGTTATTTTCTATTTTATTCTCTTTTCAAAACGGAACATGCCGTCCTCAAACTGATTATCGCAAGCATCGGGTTCATTCGGGTCGGGATGATGACTGTTATAAAACTCTACAATATGAAACCCGCAGCGGTTAACATAGAAATGAATATTTCTTTTTTCAAAATACGGCGTAACCGTTTCCCATACGGTCACTTCGGGGTGCAGCCGTTCAACCTCGCACCATGCGGCGTATCCTATACCCTTGCCGTGGCATTTAGGCGAAACAAAAAGCAGTTCAAGTTCTCCGTGCTTACCGTTTACTTTTATTACCACGCCGCCTACCGCCTGACCGTTCTGCATTATCCTGTATGCTTCTCCGCCGTCTATTGCATTGCCGATGGTTTCTGCAGATATTATCTCACCGTCTTCTTCAAAATGATTGTCACGCATTCCGAATTCTTCAAGCGCACAGTAATTAAAGGCTTCCTGATTGTCAAGTATAAACTGCTCGCGGTCACACGGTTCAAGCTTTATAAGTTTTACATCTGCCATTTTACTACCTCACTATTTAGTCAAGACGGATTGTATCCGATATCTGTTCGCCCGCGTTTTTTTCGGAATAACGGCTTATAAATTCTCTCATTTTTTCGTCCGCCGCTTTGATGTCAAGCAAGAATTCGGAAGCCGATATTCTCACCGCGCCTTGTCCGAAAATTATTACCTGCTCTAAATTATCCGAAGTTGCAACATGCACGCGGTATTTTTTTACAAGCTCGCGCGAGGTCTTTTCGATATACGCGTCCGCCGTTTCCGCTTCTTTTGTGTATACCACGTTTATGCCGTGTATCCTTTCTATTTCGCCGTGATTTCCCTTTACCTTGTAAGCGTCAAACACTAAAATGACATTTATTTTGCAAAATGCCTGATAATTAACGACCCTATTTATAAGAGTATCACGCGCCGCTTCAAGGCTTGTCTCGGCTATTTTTTTCAAATCGTCCCACGCGAAAATTATGTTGTAGCCGTCAATCAACAGATAAAGCGGTATATCGGGAGTTTCTTTGATTTTTTGAGGTTTGAATTCCTTAATCTTTACCGGCTCGGAATACTGTTTCCTCGTGATTTTTCCGTATGTGCGCTCGTATATCGCCAAAAGCTCTTCTTCACTTGCCGCCTTGCTTTCGCGCTTTGCCGGCTGTACGGAAATAACTTCATCTTTTTTAGTATTTATAAGCGGCAAATCCATATTGTCAAACACTTCATCCCATTTTACGATATATCCGCTGCCGTGGGCGCAGAATACGGAATCGGGAGTATTGAAAGTATCGGCTTCGGGGTTATATGCCATATCCGTTATTACCTCATATGAATTTTTGCATGGCGCATATCCGTCGAAAACGCAACTGAGTCTGCCCATGCCGTGAGTGTAAACGACAACCTTTTTATGATAGTCTCTGATAGCAGAAACGGGCGCACTGCCTTTTATTACGGATATATCGCCGTTTGACTCGGGCGGTCCGAATTCGGCTCCTATTTGTTCTAAATCTGTCATAGCTTTGCCCGTATCCGTAAGCGGCACTTCAAGCGTAAATGAATACCACGGCTCAAGCAGTATGCCGTCCGCCTGCATAAGACCCTGTCTCACGGCGCGGTATGTCGCTTGTCTGAAATCACCGCCGTCTGTGTGCTTTACGTGCGCCTTTCCGTTTACTATAGTAATTTTTACGTCTGTAAGCTCCGAACCGGTTAAAACGCCTTTGTGCGTTTTCTCTTTGAGATGCGTAAGGATAAGCCTCTGCCAGTTTTTGCTCAAAATATCTTCGGAGCAGTTCGATGCAAACGTCAGTCCGCTGCCGCGTTTTGCGGGCTCTAAAAGAAGATGCACCTCCGCATAGTGGCGAAGCGGCTCAAAATGGCCTACGCCCTCAACGGTATTTTCTATTGTTTCTTTATATATTATTCTGCCGTGGCCGAATGACACGTCAAAATTGAATCGCTCCGACACAATGCGCTTTAAAACCTCAAGCTGTATCTCGCCCATGACCTGAATCCCTATCTCGTTCATACCGTCATCAACAGACACGCGCATCTGAGGGTCTTCTTCCTCGATCTTTTTAAACGCCGCAAGCGCAGTATGAATATCAACGCCATCGGGGAGAATTGCTGTATATGAAAGCACGGGCTCTGTAATGAGTGACGCCGCATCGGCTTCGGAGCCCAGCCCCTGTCCAGCATACGTTGCGGAAAGGCCCGTCACTGCATAAACGCCGCCCGCTTCTGCCTCCTGCACAGCCTTATACTTCTGCCCGGAATAAATGCGGATTTCGTCAACTTTTTCGCTTTTACCCTCAAAAGGAATTACCGTTCTCGGTTTCAGCGTGCCGCCCGTTATTTTAAGATGCGTAAGGCGCCTGCCCTTTTCGTCTTCAGAAATTTTATAAACGCGCGCGCCAAACGACGAGGAGTATTTGCGGGCAACCGTATATTTATCAAGCGCTTCGGCAAATTCCTTAACGCCTTCGTTTTTAAGAGCCGAGCCGAAAAAACACGGAAAAACCTGTCTCGCGGCTATTGCCGTTTTAAGCGTTCCGGTTTCTATTTTGCCGTTTTCAAGATATTCGTCCATCATTTCCTGTGACAGAAGCGCCGCGTTTTCTGAAAAATCCGCTGAAAAATCGAGGCAGCCCTCGCCGAAGCTCTCGCACATCGAATTTAAAACATTCTCTTTGTCAGCTCCCGTCAAATCCATTTTATTTACAAAAATAAACGTAGGAACATTATAGTGCGAAAGCATATTCCAGAGCGTAACCGTATGGCTCTGAACGCCCTCCGCGCCGCTTATAACCAAAATAGCATAGTCAAGCACAGACAAAGTGCGCTCCGCCTCCGCAGAAAAATCAACGTGACCGGGCGTATCCAGCAGCGACACGGAAGTTTCACCCAAATTAAGCTCCGCCTGCTTTGAAAAAATAGTAATACCCCTGTCGCGCTCTATTTCATTTGTATCAAGAAATGTGTTTTTATGGTCAACCCTGCCGATAGACGAAATCGTGCCCGAAACGTATAAAAGCGCTTCGGAAAGTGTTGTTTTCCCTGAGTCTACATGGGCAAGGATACCGATAACCGTTTTTTTCATTTTATTTCCTTTTTCAGCGCAAATGTGCGCCCACTGCTTTTTTGTTTATTGTAGCATTTTTCAGCAAATATTTCAAGCTGTTTTACACATCTCTGTTTTCGTTTTCGTCTTTCTTTTTTGCTTTTAGCTATTGACAACACACCCAATATATGATAAAATATTTTAGTGTTAAATGCTCGAGTGGCGGAACTGGCAGACGCCCGGGACTTAAAATCCCGTGTCCCTTAAAGACGTACCGGTTCGATTCCGGTCTCGAGCACCAAAAAGCGGAAATGCAAATGCATTTCCGCTTTTTACTTATTCTTTATTCGCTAAAAAACAAGGGAGGCTTTTGCCTCCCCTTCTATTGCGATAATTATTTAGACGCGAAGTAGTTGTTGAGTTTCTGGACGAGCACGTCGGGATCAACGCCGTGAACAGCGCAAGCGTCCTCAAGGCTTTCGCCGCGTGATGCGGGACAGCCTAAACAGTGCATTCCGATTTCAAAGAAAAACGGAGCTGTTTCAGCGTCAAAATCAAGAATATCTGCAATTATTGTATCCTTTGTTACTACCATTTTAAATCTCTCCTTAAGAAATATTATGCTATTATTATAGTTTAAATCATTACAAAAGTCAATAAACAAATTATGAATTTTTATTTTCGTCACAACATGCGTTTTTCTTGACTTTTAAGCGTTGTTTCTGTATAATATTCTGCATAGGAGATTTTAGTTATGGGACTTATTTACAGATTTTCAAAGTCCGGCAAGGGCATAACAAAAGAAGAAGCGCTAAAGCGCAGTTACTTTAATATTCTTTGGAGAAAGCTCAGCAGATTATCGGTTTTAAATATTTTGTATTTTTTATGCAACATCGTTTTCTTTGCTTTATCTGTTTTTTTGATGTGGGGGTTTTTCACAGGCGATGAAAACGAACTTGCAGATTTCTTTATTAATATTTCTAAAGGGCGTGCCCTCCTGCCCATTCTGCCGTTTGTGCCTCTGATGTTTACAGGTCCCACAACGGCGGGACTTACGTATGTATGCAGGAATTTTGCACGGCAGGAGCATGCGTTTGTCGCAAGCGACTTTTTTGAGCATACAAAAAAGAATTTTAAACAGGGTATGCTTGCGGGAATAATACTGACGCTTGTGTTTTATTTATATTTAAATGCGGCAGTATATTATTATCTCAACTTTCCGTCAAGCGCTGTAATTTCTGCCGTTTTAGGATGCTTTTTGATAATTGCGTCGTTTTATGTATATCCTTTAATGGTTACGTTCGATATGAGCCTTAAGGATATTTTCAAAAATTCCATACTTTTTGCACTTTCAAACCTTCCTTGGAATTTGCTGACGCTCGCAGCGCTCGTGGCCGTGCACGGTCTTTTAGTGCTCTTCCTTTCGTCTTTGCACATTGTGTTTGCCGTAATTATATGGGTTGTTTTAATGGCGGTTTTTCTTATAGCGTGGTCATCGTTTACAATAAATTTCACCACATGGGGCGCGATACAGAAAAATATAAATAATAATTAATATTTAATAATGAATAGTTAACGAAAAAGCCTTGACGTTTCGTCAAGGCTTTTGTTTTATAAATCTGCGTTTAATACTGTGATTAAACCGTCAAGAAAGTCTGCATATCCTTTATCTGTTACGGAAAACTTTCCGTTTTCGTAGGAAACGGTTGTAACGGAAGCGTTCGGAACCCAGCCGTCATGATCGCCGAGGCGGTCCAGAAACACTTTAATTGCAGTTGCGTGAAAAACTACCGCAACTCTTTTGCCGTCGTTTTCGCGCGCTATTTTATCCATCTCGCGGTATACTCTTTCGGAAAGCTCGCGTATTGTTTCGCCGCCTATGGTTATAGCGTTTAAAAAGTCATACTTCCACGCTGCGAATTCTTCGGGGTTTCTCTTTGATATTTCCTCAAAGGTCATCTCTTCCCAATCGCCGCCGTTTATCTCGCGCAAATCTTTTCTTTTTATTATATGGAGTCCTTTATAGTCCGCAAACGGTTTCGCGGTGTCAACAGCTCTTATAAGGTCGCTCGAATATACGGCGTCTATTTCTACGCCTTTCATATATTCTCCGAGACGTCTCGCCTGTTCAAATCCCTTTTCTGTCAGGCCCCAGTCCGAGTAGCCGACAAATCTGTCTTCAAGATTACCGCGGCTCTCGCCGTGTCTTATTATGTAAAGCGTTGTCATTATTTATCCCCCATAACGGATACCATAACGGCTTTTTGCGCGTGAAGTCTGTTTTCGGCCTCGTCAAATATTACTGAGTTCGGGCCGTCTATAACGTCTTCCGTAACTTCAAAGCCGCGGTATGCGGGAAGACAGTGCATAAATATAGCGTCATCTTTCGCGTGTCCGAAGAGTTCTTTATTAACCGTATAATCTTTAAAGATTTTTATTCTCTCAGCTTTTTCGGCTTCCTGACCCATGCTGCACCATGTGTCTGTATAAACAACATCGGCATCTTTTATAGCTTCAACGGGGTCTTCGGTGAGCAAAATACTGCTGCCTGTCTTTTTAGCGTCTTCTTTGGCATTTTCTACAACCTCAGCATCGCACATATGCGTTTTGGGCGAGCCTATGGCTATATCCATGCCAACCTTTGTGCATCCGTATAAAAGCGAGTTTGCTATATTGTTGCCGTCGCCTATGTACGCCATTTTCAAGCCTTCAAGCTTGCCCTTGTGATCATAAGTTGTCTGCAGATCGGCTAAAATCTGGCAGGGGTGCAGCAAATCCGTAAGACCGTTTATAATCGGAATCGTACCGTATTTTGCGAGATCCGTTACATCACTGTGCGCAAAAGTTCTTATCATAATGCCGTCAAGGAAACGCGACAAAACGTTTGCTGTATCGTAAATTGTTTCGCCACGGCCCAGCTGAATGTCATTAGAGCTTAAAAAGAGTGGATAGCCGCCGAGCTGATACATGCCTACTTCAAACGAAACTCTCGTTCTTGTTGACGATTTTGTAAAAATCATGCCGAGCGTTTTGCCCTTTAAAAGGTGGTGTTCTATTCCCTTTTTATTTTCGTCTTTAAGCTTTATGGCAAGCTTTAAAATGCCGTGTATTTCTTCCGTTGTAAGGTCATGCAGACTTATTAAATGTTTCATATACATTCCTCCAGAGTTTCACAGAATTTATCTATTTCTTCTTTTGTAACTATAAGCGGCGGCAGAATACGCAATGTATCGTCTCCGACAGCGCCCAAAAGATATTTCTTCTCAAACATTTTGCGGACAATGTCTTTCGCGTTTTTGCCTACCGCAACGCCAATCATAAGACCTTTGCCGCGCACGCCGGAAACGCCCGCTATTTTTGAAAGCTTTTCTGCAAAGTATTTGCCGTTTTCCCCGGCTTTTTGGATTAAGTTTTCTTCGTCTATTGTCTTTAAAACTTCAAGCGCAACTGTAGTGGCTAAGTGATTGCCGCCGAAAGTGCCGCCGTGGTCACCGGGCTGGAACGCACATACCGCTTCTTTTGCAAGCACTGCGCCAATGGGCACGCCGCCGCCGAGCGCTTTTGCCATCGTTATAATATCGGGTTCAACACCGTAATGCTCATAAGCAAACATCTTGCCCGTTCTGCCTACGCCCGTCTGGATCTCATCATCAATAATCAAAATATCGTTTTTGCGGCAAATTTCAAATACTGCTTTTATGTAATCAGGGTCCAAAGGATGAACGCCGCTTTCGCCCTGAATAAATTCTGCCATAAAAGCCGCAGTTTTGTCCGTTACGGCATTTTTAAAAGCTTCTATATCGTTTATGGGAACATGCGTAAATCCCGGTGTCAGCGGTGCATACGGCTTCTGGTACTTTTCCTGTCCCGTTGCGGCAACTGCAGCAAGCGTTCTGCCGTGGAAAGACTTTTTGAGCGTTATAATATCAGTTCTGCCCGTGCCCTTTTTGTAGTGATAAATCTTTGCAAGCTTTATAGCACCTTCGTTTGCTTCCGCACCGGAGTTTGCAAAATACGCTCTGTCACAACAGGAGCGCGCAGCAAGCTCTTTGGCAAGACACGCCTGCGATTCTATATAGTAGAGCGACGATGTGTGCAAAAGCTTTTCCGCCTGCTCTTTTATTGTTTTTACAATATTCGGATGAGAATGACCCAGTGCGGTAACGGCTATGCCCGCGAAAAAGTCTTTGTAAACCTCGCCTTTTGTATCGGTAATATCCATGCCCTTACCGGATACAAACGCAACGGGAGTCCTCTCTCCGAAAGTATTCATAAAATATTTTTTATCGGTATCTTTAATCTGCTGTAAATCCATGATAAGTCACCTCTGTATGTTTGATTGTATAATTATACTATATTTAGAATAAATATTCAATATGCAAATTTGCCTAAAATATTACTGCGTAAGTTGTGCACACTTGTCGCTTTCCATAGGAAACTGTATTTCACGCTCTGCCGTTTTGCCAACGGGAATAAGCGCATTGTCAATTACATATTTCATATCCTTTGCAAATTTAAAACGAAGTTTGTCTTTTACCTCCGCAGGTATTTCGTCAAGATCTTTTTTGTTTTCCTCGGGCATAATTATGCATTTTATTCCGAAACGGTATGCAGCCAATACCTTTTCTTTAATGCCGCCGACAGGCAGAACTCTGCCGCGGATTGTTATTTCGCCCGTCATAGCGAGATCCGAAGGTATTGCGCGGTTTGACAAAGCAGATACCATAGCGGAGCAAATTGTAATGCCCGCAGAAGGACCGTCTTTCGGGGTTGCGCCTTCGGGTACGTGCATGTGTATATCGCAGGTTTTATAAAACTCAAGTGGCACGCCGAGCTCTTCCGCATGCGAACGGATAAAGCTTATTGCGGCTTTTGCGGACTCCTGCATAACATCGCCGAGTTGTCCCGTCAGTTCAACTTTTCCGCTGCCGGGAGTTACGTTTACTTCAATGCTTAAAGTGTCGCCGCCGACAGCCGTCCACGCGAGACCGCGCGCAACGCCTATGTCTTCCCTGCCCGAAAGCGTTTCAAAGCGGAACTTGCGTTTGCCCAGAAACGCTTCAATGTTTTTGCGGGTGACGGATACGCTTTCGCCGCCCGAGACTATCATTCCCGCCGCTTTGCGGCATATATGGCGTATTTCGCGTTCCAAATTGCGGACGCCCGCTTCTCTTGTATAATATAAAATAATATCGTCAATTGCACCGCGCGAAATTTTAAGCTCGTGCTTTTCTATACCGTGCTCCGAAAGCGCTTTCGGCACAAGATGGCGAAGAGCGATATTTTCTTTCTCCTGTGATGTGTAGCCCGAGATCTCTATAACCTCCATACGGTCGAGAAGCGGTCTCGGAATGGTTTCAAGATTATTTGCCGTAGTTAAAAACATAACCTTTGTAAGGTCAAGCGGAATATCGAGATAATGATCGCGGAAAGCAAAATTCTGCTCGCTGTCCAAAACTTCCAAAAGCGCAGAAGAAGGATCGCCCTTATAGTCCGCGCCGAGCTTGTCGACCTCGTCCAAAAGTATCAGCGGATTCATAGAACCCGCCTGCTTTATTGCGTTTACAATTCTGCCGGGCATGGCGCCAATATACGTTTTTCTGTGACCCCGTATTTCCGCTTCGTCACGCACGCCGCCGAGAGAAATTCTCGCGTAGTTTCTGCCGAGCGCACGCGCTATGCTTTTGGCAACAGACGTTTTGCCGACTCCGGGAGGGCCCGCGAGGCACAAAATCTGCCCCGATAGCTCACCTTTTAATATGCGCACGGATAAATATTCAAGAATTCTCTCTTTTACCTTTTCAAGGCCGTAATGGTCGTCGTTTAATATCTTTTCAGCTTTTTTAAGCGATGTTTTTTCCTTTGTATAAACGCCGAAAGGCATTTCAAGAAGGTTATCGAGATATGTTCTTATAACGCCTGAATCCGCGCTGTTTTGCGACATCTTCTCAAGGTGCGACAGCTCTTTTAAAGCTTTTTTGCGCGCTTCTTCGGGAAGCGGCAGGGAATCTATCTTTTCCTTATATTCGTCAATCTCATCCGCGTCCTCACCAAGCTCCGTCATGATGGCTTTTACCTGCTCATGGAGAAAATAGTTTCTCTGGTTTTTGTCCATCTGGCTTTTAACTCTTGTTAAAATATCCATCTCCGTGCGGACAAGCTGAAGCTCATCGCTCATTTTGGCAACAAGCTTTGTAAGGCGTTTATAAACATTGAATTCTTCCAAAATCTCCTGCTTGTCGGAAACCTTTTGAAGAAAGCTTGACGCTATACTGTCAGCATACTGCGAAAGGCTTTCCATGTTTTCAATATTAGCGTAAAGCTCAGCGGACACTTTGGGTTTTATGGCCGTGTATTCATTCCATATATCGGAAATCATGCGCTTTATGGCTTCAAGTTCTATACCCTCAGTTTTTCTCTGAATACTTTTGCACTCTATAACGTCACATTCAAAGTACGGATCGCGCTTTGTGTATTCTGAAATCTTTGCTCTGTACAAGCCTTCAACCAAAACGCGCACGGTTTTGCCGGGAAGCTTTAAAAGCTGTTTTACTTTCGCAACTGTACCGACGCCATATATTTCATCAATATCCGGCTCTTCATTAGCCGTTTCCTTCTGAGCTGCAAGAAAGACCTGCTGACCGTTTGCCATAGCCGCTTCAAGTGCGTCTATGGAGCGTTTTCTCGCAACGTCAAAATGCAAAATCATAGAAGGGTATATTACAATGCCGCGAACGGGTATAAGCGGCAGAACTGCTTCTCTTTTTAAATTTGCCATAAGACACCATTGCCTTTCTTTAAGCAGTTACTTTAATTTCCAAACACGTTTTAGGTGTGCGTTTTTACGCCACTGCTTTGTTAAAATACTCGCAAATGCGTGTCGTATTTCAAGACCGGCAACAAAGACAAAGGACTATTTTACTTGTTTTAGGCGTGTTCGGATATTAAAGCAACTGCTTAGGGTAGTATAGAGTATTATTTTATCACATAAATATATCTTTTTCAAGACGCACTTTTATTATTTACGTTTTATTAATTATTATTGCAATTATTTATTATTTGAGCTATAATTAGAATATACGAACGAAAAAGGGGGTGTATCCATGGACGTGTTTACCGAAAAGCTTAAACACGGCAGCAGTGAAGCTTTTGAAAAGCTCGTAAAAGACTATAAAGCGCGCATATTCTCTATATCCATGGGTATGCTCGGAAACCGCGAGGACGCACTGGATGCGACGCAGGAAGTCTTTATAAAGATTTTCCGTTCCATACACAGCTTTAAGGGCGACAGCGCACTATCTACCTGGATTTTCAGAATCACAAAAAACGTTTGTATCGATACGCTCCGCAAAAACAAAGCGGTTTTTGAAGATGAAATCCCGGAAACCTTGGCGGATACGTCGCTCCCCACACCGGAGGAAGCGCTTATGCTTTCTCAAAAGCGTGATCTTGTCAAAAACTGCATCAAAGAGCTTCCCTTAAATTACAAAACCGTTTTGCTGCTCCGCGAATACGAAGGTATGTCATATTCCGAAATCGCAGAGACGCTCGAAATATCGGAAGGAACTGTAAAATCGCGCATCTCCCGCGCGAGAGAGTATCTTTTTAAACTTTTAAAAACAAAAAAGGAACTTTTATAATTATTTTTCGTCAAACTAAGTAAAAGGTGGTGATATCTGTGACCTGCGAAGAAATAAAAGCAAAACTGAATGAATACATAGACAGCGAGCTTTCAAAAGAAGAAACAATGGATTTTGAAATGCATTTATACGACTGCGAAGACTGCAAAAAAGAGTATGTGGCGCTAAAAGAACTTGGCGAAGCCGTGAGAGAAACGCAGTGCACGGATTTGCCCGAAGACTTTGAGATAGCAATACCCAAGAATAATAAAGTAATATCGCTTTTGAAAAAATATCAAAAAACGGCTGCGGTTATGGCGGCGGCAATTGCCCTTATTCTGGTTGTTCATGCCGTGCGTGACATGCCGGGTTTTATAACAACTGAAAAGCCGAAAGATACTGCGCAAACAGAAGAGTATATAAAAGATGATTCAAAAGAAGAATCAAACTCCGAAACGGTTTCAGCCGTTTCAGACGTAGACGTTTCGGAAGATCAGAAATCCGAAGACACGGATAACACTGCCGCACCTGCAAAAACCCCGGAAAAGAAAGAGCAAAGCACACCGCAGCAATCCGTTCACGAGACGAAGAAAGAAAGCGCAAAACGCGATAACAACACAACTGCTGCCGAAGTAAAAGAAGACGCTTCTTCATCAAATGCGCAAAGCGCAGATACGGAAGTAACTAAGCCGGAGCCTACGAGACCGCAAACAACGGACAGAGGAGAAGCCATACCCGAAGCCGATAACGAAGCCGCCGAAGACACAGCGGCAGGCGGCGGATCATATAACAGTTATTCCGCATCGTACGACGGCAGCACGCCTATGAAAAACGAAAGCGCTCAAAACTCCGCAAAATCCGCATCAGGCGGTACTGCTTTAAAATCTGTTGACGTCTCCCCCGTTTTGTCATACTCCATACCGTCAGCCGATTCATTTGCAAATCCCGATTTGTACAGCGATTTCAGTTCCAGACTTTCGTCGCTTAAGTCGCGTGCATCATCAGCGTCTGAAGGCGAAAAACAGGCGATATTAAACGAGTTTAATTCTTTGCAGGCAGAGATCAGTTATAACTTAAAATAAGCGTTAAAACGCAAAAACAGCCGTGACAGAATGTCATAGCCGAGATTGGTGACAAAGTCATCAATCTGTTAGGACGCTGAGAAACGACGGTATATTTCGCGAATTTAAATTCGTCGGCGTACAAAAAGTACGGTAGAGTTTAAATTCGCGGAAAGCAAGCAGCCACAAGGGATTTCGATAATCTCTTGTGGCTGTATTTTAAAAATAAAAAAACTGTGTTAATTCTTTTAACTTACTGACAAAATACGTCCCCTTTGCGGTAGACCGAGTTTGTCAGCGGTCTGCGCTGTGACAGGATGTCACAGCTGTTTTTTTTATAGCTTAATCACTTGATAATAAGTGACTCTCCCGTCATCTCGGCGGGTTTTTCTATGCCCATGATGTCAAGCAAAGTCGGTGCAATATCGCAAAGCGCACCCGTATCTTTCAGTTTGCAGTCTTCGCCTATAACTATAAACGGCACAATATTTGTTGTATGCGCCGTAAAGGGCGATACGCCGTCGTCTTCAAGCATTTTGTCTGCGTTGCCGTGGTCGGCTGTTATAATAACCTTACCGCCTTTAGCGAGTGTTGCGTCTACTACTTTGCCTACGCATGTATCAACCGTTTCAACTGCTTTTACAGCAGCCTCGAAAACGCCCGTGTGACCTACCATATCGCAGTTTGCATAGTTTAAGATTATGTTATCGTATTTGTCCGATTCAATTCTTTTGAGTGCTTCTTCGCAAACTTCAAAAGCGCTCATTTCCGGCTTTAAGTCATACGTTGCAACCTTAGGAGAAGCTATAAGCGCTCTGTCCTCTCCCTCATACGTTTTTTCAACGCCTCCGTTAAAGAAGAAAGTAACATGCGCGTATTTTTCCGTTTCGGCAATTCTCAGCTGTTTCTTGCCGAGGGACGAAATATACTCGCCGAAAGTATTCTTAAGGCTTTCGGGCTTAAACGCAACCGTTACATTCGGCATTGAAGCGTCATACTGCGTCATGCAGATGTATTTAACGGGGAAATACTTGCGGTCAAATCCTGAAAAATCTGTATCTACGAATGTTCTTGTTATCTCCCTTGCCCTGTCCGGTCTGAAGTTATAGAAAACTATACTGTCGTTTTCTTTTATAGCGCCTTCGCTGAGACTTGCGGGGATAATGAATTCGTCTGTTACGTCTTTTTCATAAGAAGCTTTTACATAGCTTTCGGCATCGTCTGTTTTTTCTCCGCCGCCGAGCATAGCCGCATAACCCTCTTTAACTCTTTCCCATCTGTTGTCTCTGTCCATAGCGTAATATCTTCCCATAACGGAAGCTATTTTGCCTACGCCTATCTCTTTCATTTTAGTCTTGAGCTGATTTATATAACCTGCGCCCGATGTCGGAGATACGTCTCTGCCGTCCATAATGGCGTGAACATAAACCTTAGTAAGGCCAGCTCTTTTAGCGAGCTCCAAAAGACCGAAAAGGTGGTTTATATGGCTGTGAACGCCGCCGTCCGAGAGAAGACCGATAAAATGGATAGCGGAATCGTTTTTCTTGCAGTTTTCAACTGCTTCTTTAAACGCTTCGTTTTCGAAAAAGTCGCCGTCTTCTATTGACTTTGTAATTCTTGTAAGCTCCTGATAAACAATTCTGCCGGCGCCGATATTTGTGTGACCTACTTCGGAGTTGCCCATCTGACCGTCCGGAAGACCTACGTGAAGGCCCGAAGCGTTTATGCACGTATTCGGATACTCCCTAAAGTATTTATCAAGATTAGGAGTTTTTGCGGCGGCAATGGCGTTGCCCTTTGTTTCCTTGTTTATGCCAAAGCCGTCCATTATAATAAGTGTTATTGGTTTACTCATACCTTTAACCTCTTTCAACGGTTATTTTGCTATTTCTTCTTCTCCTTTATTTAAGGGAAAGAAAAAATCGTGCAGAACGGACAAACGGAACCCGAAGGGGTTACCCGAAGCAGTACATAGGTACAGCGAGAGGTGACGTTTGTTCGTAGCATAAAGCATCAAATTATCTTCAGAAATAATAAAACAAAAGTTCTTTTTTTACTTTATATTTTCTTTTTTTGCTTTATGCGGTCTGTGCATTTTTTTGGCCCTACGCGTTTGCGATAATTGAGAAGTCTTCTGTCTTAAGGCTTGCGCCGCCAACGAGTCCGCCGTCTATATCACTGCAAGCGAAGAGTTCTGCCGCGTTTTTAGCGTTACAGCTGCCGCCGTAGAGGATAATGATTTTTTCTGCAGTATCTGCGCCGTAAAGCTCAGCGATAAGAGCGCGGATAGCTGAGCAAACTTCGTTTGCCTGTTCGGGTGTTGCAGTTTCACCTGTGCCGATAGCCCAGATGGGTTCGTATGCAACGATAACTTTTGCAGCGTCTTCTTTTGATACGCCGCCGAAAGCGATTTTAAGCTGCATTCTGATAAAGTCTATAGTAATGCCGCTTTTTCTCTGCTCAAGTGTTTCGCCGCAGCAAAGTACGGGAGTTAAGCCGTGCGAAAGAGCGCAAAGAACTTTCTTGTTTACCGTCCGGTCTGTTTCAGCGAAGTATTCGCGTCTTTCGGAGTGACCGATTATAACGTGTGTTGCGC
Organism: Clostridia bacterium; assembly: GCA_017620205.1. Taxonomy (GTDB): domain Bacteria; phylum Bacillota; class Clostridia; order UMGS1883; family UMGS1540; genus UMGS1540. The sequence goes on from JAFZQX010000014.1 coordinate 25,740, forward strand.
CGAGGTCTTTAATCATATTAGGAGAAATTTCGCCGGTAAAAGCGCCTTTTTCTTCAAAGTACATATTCTGTGCGCCAACCTGAATGTTTGTGCCCTTTGCGGCTTCAATTGCTGCGGGGAGACAAACGGCTGTCGGGCAAACGAGAATATCGTTTGAAGCGCCTTTTGCTTTTTCTGCGAGTTCTTTAATAAATGCTCCGCATTCCGAGGGAAGCATATTCATTTTCCAGTTACCTGCTGCGAGTTTTTTTCTTGCCATTTTTATCTTTCCTTTCATATTTAACAAAGTTTGGGACTGCATTGAGCCTAACAGTACTAATCCGAACCTGCTTAAAACGTCGATATTTTGCCTCTTTTCACCTTATCGGGTCTTGATGGGCGCCAGCCCATCTTCGCCCTCTGCGGCAAAAATCAAACAAAATCTCATAGTTTTAAGTCCGCAGGAGTTTTGTTTCGAGCAAATTTTCGTCAAGATAAGGAAAGCACCGCGGAGAATACCCGACGTATTTTCAAGGTGTTTGACGCAATATTGGCGTAAATTTGCCGAAAAAAACCACGGCTCGAATTATTACTGTTAGGCTATGTTATGCAGTCCCTTGATGTTTTATTATTTATCCTGTAAGCAATCGATACCGGGAAGGATTTTGCCTTCGAGGAATTCGAGCGATGCGCCGCCGCCTGTTGAGATATGAGTAATCTTATCTGCAAAGCCAAGCTTTTTAACAGCTGCCGCGCTGTCTCCGCCGCCTACGATTGTTGTAGCGTCAGTTTCTGTGAGCGCTTTTGCAACAGCTATTGTACCTGCCGCGAGTGTCGGGTTTTCAAATACGCCCATAGGTCCGTTCCAAACAACTGTTTTAGCGTTTTTAACAGTATCAGCGAAGAGCGCGCGTGTCTTTTCGCCTATATCAAGGCCTTCCATGTCAGCGGGAATAGCGTCTATATCAACTGTTTTAACGTCTACGGGACCGTCAATCGGGTCCGGGAAGTCGGAAGCTACCACCGTATCGATGGGAAGTAATAATTCTTTACCGAGCTTATTGGCTTTTTCGATCATCTCTTTGCAGTATGAAATCTTTTCATCGTCAACGAGGGATTTACCTATTTCATAGCCTTTTGCCTTAGCGAAAGTAAACGCCATGCCGCCGCCTATGATAAGAGTATCGCATTTTTCAAGAAGGTTTGAAATAACAGCGAGTTTATCTGCAACTTTAGCGCCGCCGAGGATAGCTACAAACGGTCTGTCGGGGTTTGAGAGTGCCTTGCCCATGATGTCAATTTCCTTTTGGATAAGGAAGCCGCAAACAGCGGGGATATAATCAGCAACACCTGCTGTCGAAGCATGCGCTCTGTGAGCCGTACCGAAAGCGTCGTTTACGAAAACGTCTGCAAAGGAAGCGAGCTCTTTAGAGAATGCCGGATCGTTATCTGTTTCTTCTTTGTGGTAACGAACGTTTTCAAGTAAAACTACGTCGCCGTCTTTCATTGCGGCTACTGCGGCTTTAGCGCTGTCGCCAATAACGTCTTTAGCCATAACTACTTCTTTGCCTAAAAGTTCAGAAAGTCTCTTTGCAACGGGTGCAAGACTGAATTCGGGCTTGAATTCACCCTTCGGTCTGCCGAGGTGTGAGCAAAGAATAACTTTAGCGCCTTTTTCTACAAGGTATTTGATTGTCGGCAAAGCGCCGAGAATTCTGTTTTCGTCTGTGATGTTTTTGTCTGCGTCAAGCGGTACGTTAAAGTCGCAGCGAACAAGTACTTTCTTGCCGGCAACTTCGATGTTTTCAATACTTTTTTTGTTCATTTTCTTTTCGCTCCTTTAATATTCTGGTATTCTAGAGTTCAAAACCTTTATCCATAGCCTTCATGTTAATTTCAAACATTTCGGGTTTCTTAATGCTCTTGCCTATTCCCTTTTTCATTGTTTCGTATGATACAAAGCCGCTTTTTTTAATGTATGCGCCGAGCAGTATCATGTTTGCAAGCTTTTTGGCATTCATCTCCTCCGCGATTTTAGCGGCGGGGATTGCAACAACGTTTACATCTTTTCTCGTAATTTCAGCGGGGTCAATAAGCGTTTCGTCAATTACGATGTATCCGCCTTCAACTACTGAATCCTGGAACTTCAAAAGTGAAGGCAGGTTCATAGCGAAAAGCGTTGTCGGGTTTATGATAAGGGGCGATGCTACGGGGTCATCGGATACGATAACGTGACAGTTAGCCGTACCTCCGCGCATTTCGGGGCCGTATGAAGGAAGCCATGAAACGTTTTTCTCATCAGCCATGCCCATGTATGCCAGAGCCTTGCCCATAAAGAGCACGCCCTGTCCGCCGAAACCGGCAATAACAAATTCATTAGTCATTTTTTTCTGCCTCCTTATCTTTGTATACGCCGAGAGGATAATAAGGAATCATATTTTCTCTGAGCCATTTAAGCGCTTCTGTAGGCGTTAAGCCCCAGTTTGTCGGGCAGGCCGAAAGCACTTCGATAAGCGAGAAGCCTTTGCCCTCAATCTGGTTTGTAAACGCTTTTTTGATAGCCGCTTTTGCTTTTTTGATATTGGGAACGCTGTCAACAGATACGCGTTCGAGATATGCAGCGCCGCCTGTATTTGAGAGGAGCTCGCAAACTCTTACGGGATAACCCTGTGTTTTAAGGTCACGACCGTAAGGAGAAGTCTGTGTTACCTGTCCTTCAAGAGTTGTCGGCGCCATCTGACCGCCTGTCATGCCGTAGATAGCGTTGTTTATAAAGATAACCGTAATGTTTTCACCGCGGGATGCTGCGTGAACTGTTTCGGCAGTACCGATAGCGGCAAGGTCACCGTCGCCCTGATATGTGAAAACAACGTTTTCCGGAAGAGCACGTTTAACTCCCGTAGCAACAGCCGGAGCACGTCCGTGAGCCGCTTCTATCATATCACAGTTAAAATAATTATATGCGAAAACCGCACAGCCAACAGGCGCAACGCCTACTGTTTTACCTTCAATACCAAGCTCATCTATAACTTCTGCAACAAGACGGTGAACTATACCGTGCGTGCAGCCGGGGCAGTAATGAAGAGGTACATCGCACAGTGCTTTAGGTCTTTCAAATACTTTTTCCATGACTTATTTTCCCTCCTTCATTTTTTTAAGAGCGTCGCAAATTTCGCCCGGTGTCGGGATAACGCCGCCTGTTCTTCCGAAGAATTCTACAGGGCATTTGCCGTTTACGGAAAGACGAACGTCTTCAACCATCTGACCCATGCTCATTTCAACGTCAAGTATTCCTTTTACCTTGTCAGCTGCTTTTGCAAAAGATGCCGACGGGAAAGGCCAGAGCGTTATGGGACGGATAAGGCCGACTTTTATGCCTTCTTTGCGAAGGTTTGCAATAGCTGTTTTTGCAACACGGGCAATTGTGCCGTATGCTGCAATTACATATTCAGCGTCGTCAAGCATATATTCTTCAACACGGGTTTCGTTTTCTTCAACCTTTTTATATCTCTCGTATCTTTCGAGAACTGTTTTTTCAAGTTCGGAAGGCTCGATGTAAAGAGAGTTTATAATGTTGTGAGGTCTCTTCATCTGTGTTCCGTTTGTAGCGTAATCTCTTTCGGGAACCACTACTTCCGTTTCTTCGCCGAACTCGATAGGCTCCATCATCTGACCGAGCATACCGTCGCCCATGATCATAACGGGCATGCGGTATTTTTCGCTGAGTTCAAACGCGTCTTTTGTGATATCAACAATTTCCTGGATAGAACCGGGAGCGAGAACTATAAGATGATAGTCGCCGTGGCCGCCGCCTTTACAAGCTTGGAAATAGTCGCTCTGTGCGGGCTGGATGCCGCCGAGACCGGGGCCGCCGCGAACGATGTTTATAATTACGCAGGGAAGGTCTGATCCTGCAATGTATGAAATACCTTCCTGTTTAAGACTTACGCCGGGGCTTGACGATGATGTCAAAACTCTTTTGCCGGCCGATGCCGCGCCGTAAACCATGTTTATTGCCGCAACTTCGCTTTCAGCCTGAAGGAAAACGCCGCCTATTTTCGGAAGACGCTTTGCCATGTATGCGGCAAGTTCTGTCTGAGGAGTTATAGGATAACCGAAAAACATTTTACAACCCGCGCGGATTGCCGCCTCGGCGATAGCTTCGTTACCCTTCATTAAAACTTTTTCGCCCATCTCATTCAATCCTTTCTATCTTTCAACTTCTATAACCGCGTCGGGGCACATTGTTGCGCAGAAAGCGCAGCCTATACACTCATCGGGATCCACGACTTCGGCAGGATGAAATCCTTTTTTATTAAGTCTTGTTTTTGCAAGCTTTACTATTTGTTTAGGACATGCAGATACGCAAAGCTCACAGCCCTTGCATCTGTCTTCGTTAAATGTAACCTTTGGCATTTTACTACTTCCTTTCTCACTTAAAATGGTAAATTTAAATATAATTTAAGTCCTAAGACATTGTTGCCTATTTTATCAGCTATTTTATCTTTCAAATCTTCGCGGACGGCTGTAAACAATATAGGTATTCCCGTTTTGCGGCTTACCTCTTCCGTTACCGCCTGTCCTTTTAAAACCGTATCGATCTCCGTGTACTTTGAAAGATGCGTGTTGTTTATAAGGTGCGTTACGCGAAGCCTTGACGCGGCTTCTATATTTCTTATCATTTCTATTACATCGTCCGCCGTGCTCATTAAAGGGCGCGTTGTGCAGACAACAAAATACATATCTGGGTTTTCTTTTTGGAAATAGTTATGATACATGCCGAGCGCCAGGGCGCCGTCATCATCACCGCCGACATCAAATATTACTCTGCCGTCGTTTTGAAAAACGGAATATATTTCGGGCGGCAATGTCGGCAAATCAAGATTTGTGTTTGCAAATTCGGGTACTATTGCGCGTATGCCGTGCCGTTCGAGTTCCTCTTTTGCATCCGCCGTGCGAAAGTACGGATTTACGGTGTCAAGGTCTACTATTGTTGTGCCCTTATCCTGCATTGCGAGGTTTACGGCAACTTCCGTTTTTCCGCTTCCGAAATGGCCAGTTATAATTTTAATCCTGCTCATCTTTTTTCTCCGAACTCAAAACTTCCGCAATCCTGCTCTTATACTTTTCGCCGCGGAAAAGACCCGCTTTCGCAACTATTAATACAGACAGAAGCAAAACACCTATTGAAATGAAGTCCACAGCCGCCTGCGGCACATTGCATTTTGTTAAAATAACGCACGCTAAAACAGCGACTATAATGGGAACTATATACGCGGTAAACGCCATAAGCAATATGGAAGAGCTTTTTGTAAAAAGCAAAACCGTATCGCCTTTTTGGGCGCCGGCTTCATTTATAACCCATCTGTCTATTTTCTTATCACCGCACAAATTGCAGTCCGCGCAGTTTTCGCCGCACGCAGTTGCGCGCTTAACTCTTACAAGTGCTTTACCGTCTTCGGTTTCAAGTACAAAACCTGTCTGTTCCATGGCACAGCTCCAAACTTTTGAGGATATTCCACCCCATAATTCCAATCTTCAATATTATACCACAATCATGTAGTTTTTGTAAAGAAAAATTTTAAGCTTACTGTCTGTGTTTTTTTGTCATTTTTAACAAGCGGGCAGCAAAAAAGAAGCCCCTGCTCTTTGCAGGGACTTCCTGTTTAATTATTTGGTTTTATTTTGTGAGTATTGTAGCTTTCTGAATTGCCGAAAGCGTCAGACCGTTCCATGTATAGATTTTAACATATTCAAAGTCCTCGGGAATCTGGAGCTCAAACGAACCTTCGCCGTCAGCCTCTGCGGTATTTGCGGAAAGGAGTTCGCCGTCCGCATCGTAGCATGCCGCGAAAATTCTTGTGCTTTCGCCTACGTTTTCGCTATAGTCGATTGTAAGCGTATCGCCCGCAGAGAGGTCTGAAAGCTTATTTATAGCTGTGCCGTCTGCGTTTTTAGCAGTAAGCTTTGTATATGCCATTGTATCGTAAGCGTCTTTTTCGTTGTCATAAATATTTGCGATACCGTCTTCGCTCAAAACGCCTGAGTATACTTTAACGTCTGAGAAGCTGATGTCGCCGGGGATATATCCGCCGTTTTCGTCAGCACCGAGACTTATCCATGACTCAGCGAGTCCGTGTCCGCCGAGGCTTAAGCTTTCCGTAAGTTTGAGCTCTCCGTCTACGTAAACCTGAACCGTTTTAGCGCCGTCCGTAAACTTAGGAATTGTCATTACAACGTGATGCCACTGTTTATCTGTGCCTACTCCAAATGTTCCGTTTGACCAGTTATCGCTCCAGAGGTATCCGCTTTCCTCATTTGTTTCAAGCGTTGCCTGCCAGAGTCTGCCGCGTGAGTTTGTGCCGTCATCAGTATTTCTGAATGTTCCGTCATCGCGCTTAGCATTGTACTGAACTATCGGATAATATGAGCTGCCCTGTATCTGTTTTGATATCGGGTCTAAGTTCGTCCAAAACGTCAGCGTTATATCCTGCGACTCAAACGCGGGATCTGTTATCTTAAACGCGTTGCCCGTCTCACCCGCCGGGTTGCTGTGAGATATTCTTATAACTTTCTTCGGTGCGGACAAATCATCTTTATTATAGAGGAAGTCCGTTGTAAGTCTTACTTTGTTTGAAGAATAAGCGCTGATAATTGCAGTTGTGCTTGTACCTATATTTACAATGCCGGACGAACCTTCTTCTGTTGTCGGAGCAAAATCCGTAAGATCAAGGTCTACCAAAATTTCTCCGTCGTAAGCGGGCGGTGTCTGCTCCTCTGTAATAGTAAGAGTAGCTGTAAGTACTAAGTCATTGTATCCTTCTTTTGTGATTGTAGCGGTTACATCGTATGTACCTACATCGGAAGCGCCCAAGAATGCTGTGCCGCCGCATGTGTATGTTATATCAACATCTTCTGTTGCGCCAACAGCTGCGGATACCAGAATATTGTGTGTAGCGCCGTCGAATTCGAACGAAGCGTCTTCGAATGTGTAACCCGTGATATCCTGAAGTACGGGTGCGCTGCCCTCTTCGGTAAATCTGTTTACATCTGCGCTGTAGAGTGACGCGATATCGCTTGCAGACATAACGCCTGAGTAAACTTTAATATCGCCGAATTTTCCGGCTTTGAGAACGCGGGCTCTAAATCCGTTGCCCTCGTTGCGCGCTGCAAGGGAAACTGTTGCGCCCGTAATAGTTGCATTATCGGGAATACTCAGTGTTACTGTATCCTTAAGCTGACCGTTTATATATACGCCCATTGTCTTTGAGCCGCCCGAGCGTTTTGGGTTTGTAATAACAACGTGTTTAAAGCCTTCGGGTACAGAATATGCATCCGCAGTTGTAGCAACTGAGTTATTCTGTGCGTTCCAGTCGCCTTCCGTGTTCATAGAAAGGTCAAAGGAAGCTACACCGCCGTCATACTCTACATAGTACTGCAGGATTTCCTTGTTCTTGTCCGTATACCTTTCCGGATCAACCCACAATGAAATTGTGTTGTCATAAGCTTCAAAATCGGTATTGCTGAAGTTAAAGCCTATTTCGTTTTCGGCCCAAGCATAGTTTTCGTTTTCGAGTTTTATATAATCTGTCGTTGTGCCTGCTGCGTTTGCAAATGACTCTTTGCCGATTGTTACGCCGTTCTTTGAACGGATAACCGTATTTGTTGTGCCTGCCCATTCACCGTTATCTACGGCTCCGGAGGTGCCGGAATACGGGTATGTGCCAACATCAACTGCCATGTTTGTAACATCAATGTCTAAGAGCGTGTCGCCTTCTTCTATAGGATCGGGAGGCGTCTGCTGAGCCGTAATGGTAAGCGTAGCAGAAAGAACCACAGGCGTGCAGCCCGCTTTTGTGATTGTAGCAGTTACAGGGTATGTGCCAACTTCCGCAGCGCCCGTAAATGCCGCGCCGCCGCATGTATACGCAATGCTTACGCCCCCGGTAGCGTTTGCGCCTGCCGTAACGGTTATGTTATGGCTCTGACCGTCATATTCTACCGTATCGTTTGCGAAAGTATATCCCGTAATTGTTTCGGGTTCTACATATTCGCCCGTATGTTCTTCTTCTTCATAAATAACCGTTGGTGCTGTATAGCTGTTTGCGTTGTTGCAAACGCTTTCAACAACCGACTGGCTCGGAATTGTGCCGTATGTTATATAGTGCATATACATAAAGATTTCTTTCTGTGCGAGACCCCATGAGTGGTTTCCCCAACCGGACGGAGCTACGAACTTCGTAACTACATCGGGATTGTTATATGCTATGCCCTGTTCATAACGGTTTATAGTCGCCAGGAATTCGCCGTTTTGTTCGCCCTCGCCCGCGGAGAGGTATACATCTGCATCATCAGCGAAGTGAATATCTTTTGCCCAGTAACGGAAGCCCCAGCCGCTTGTACCTGAGGATTCACCAAGATAGAAGCTTTTAGCCGGGCTCAAACCGCCGACGTTTTTAAGGCGTGTATTATACTCGTCGCCTGCGTAAACGGCCGCCATACCGCCCATTGAGAAGCCTGCAACGTAGATGGGTTTGTCTGTGCCTATCTGCGGAGAAAGCGTTCCGTTTTCAATGCTTGTAAGAAGCGTATTAAATCTCTTCGGCTGTGATTTTATAATGTAGTACTGGAAGTCGTCTATGTTGCTGCCGCCGCCCGTGTAGTCAAGAACTTCCGGAATTACAACGTTTACGGGCGGGAAATAACCTGCTTTTACCCATCTTTCAAAGTTTGACTGCAGTCTTTCCTGGAATGATGTTACGCTGCCCTGACCGTGGATAAGAATAATAGTAGGATATTTGCCTGCTTTTTTGGGTGTGAAGTAATAACCTACACATTCGTCATTGAGCGTATAACGAACTATTTTGCCGCTGTATATATCTTCCGAGGATGTCGCATACTGCGGTCCTACCGGCTGTATTGTTGCGGAATTTATAGTAAGCGTTGCAGTAAGTACGAGGTCGTCGTATCCGGACTTTTTAATTGTTGCCGTTACGGGGTATGAGCCAACTTCGGAAGCGCCTGTAAACGTAGAGCCGTTTGATGTATATGTAATAGTAACGCCGTCTGTTGCATCTTCCGCGTGCGATACATAAATCATATGTGTTGCGCGGTCATACGCTACAGTTTTGTTTTCTAACGTGTAACCCTCTATCTGAGGATATTCCACTTCACCTGTTTGTGTAAATCTGTTTTTGCTGTTGTTATATGCATCCGATGCTGCGGAAGCGCTCAAAGCGCCCCGGTAAATCTTAAAGTCGCCTATCTTACCTGCTGCTGCAACTGCTTCGCGTGTTCTCCACGGGCCGTCATCGGATGTATAGCTTCCGACAGATTTAGAGAAGAACGATATTGTCGCTCTGTCAATTGTTGCGCCGTCGGGAATATCAAGCGTTACTGTCTTTTTAAGTGCGCCGTTTATATAAACGTTCATTGTCTTTGTGTTTCCGGAACGTTTCGGGTTTGTTATAACTATGTGCTTCCAGCCGTCGGAAACGGAGAACGCACCTGTCGCTGCGTCAGAGGGACTTGTCGATGTGGGAGCGCTTACGGCGTTCCATGTACCGTCGGAATTTACGCCGAGGTCGAAAGTTTCAAAGCCTTTGGTGCCGCCGGAAGTGTAGTCAACTCTGTAACACATGATCTCTTTCCAGACATGGCTCTTTGTTACATCAAGCCAGAATGAAATTGTGTTGTCAGCGCTTTCAAACGAATTATTATGCATCTGCAAATTGATAAGATGCTGTGCATAGGAATTACCCGTTGCTACATTGGGGTAAATTACCGAGTCAAAGTAATCAAGGTAATTTGTAGTACCATTATCAGCGTTTTCAAACGAACCCTTTTTAAGAGTTGTCTCTCCGTTAGGTCTCTGTGAGAAACCAAGCGTTGTACCCGTCGCCCAGTCGCCCGATTTTGTGATGCCGGAAGACGCCGCAACGGAGCTTGCCGTAGGCGTGAAGCTCTCCGGTACCAGGTTTGTCATATCAAGTTCAAGATATGTGTCGCCAAGGTCAGCCGGATCGGGATCTGTCTGCTTAGCCGTTATTGTAAGCGTTGCATTTAAAGTGCGGGTGTTATATCCTGATTTTGTAATTGTAGCAGTTACAGGGTATGTGCCCACTTCCGTTGCACCGGTAAATGCCGCGCCGTTTGATGTGTAAGCTATGCTTACGCCCTCAGTAGCGCCGTTTGCCGCCGTAACCGTTATGTTATGACTTGCGCCGTCATATTCTACGGAGCTGTCCGAGAATGTATAGCCCTCTATGTCGGGCGTAACGGCATTGCCTGTATCCGTGAATTTATTTTTGCCCGCGTTATATGCAGAGGCAACTTCTGAAGCGGTCATAGCGCCGGAATATACTTTTATGCCGCCGAAGGACATATCTTCGGGATAGTATATAGAACCTGTAGTTACGGGACAGCCTGCAAAACCGAGCGTGGCAGTGCCGAGTGTTCCCGACGGTTTTGAGATTGATTTGGTCAGTTTAAGCTCGCCGTTTACATAAATCTTAACAATCTTTGTACCGTTTGTATATGCAGGGTTTACTATAGTATAGTTTGCCCATTTGTTCCAAAGACTTCCGAGTTCAACTTTGGACGAGGTGTCCCATGCGTCATATATTGACATTGCCGAGCCTGTATCCGTGCAAAGTCTCAAAATGTTCGTGTTTGTTCCGTCATAAGTTGCGCTGTAAGTCATCAGATTTCTGCGCTCTCTTGTAGGCGCGGAAGTTTTAATCCAGAACGAAATTGTGTTTGCCTGTGTTTCAAGAACGCTGTCCTGTAAGAAACGTCTTGTATTATTCGCGCTTTCGAGCTGATCGTTCTGCGTATAATGCAAATATGACGTTGTGCCGCCTGCGGCATTTGCAAACGTTTCCTTTGCAAGACTTTGGTTTGTATATGTACTTGTGCGGTTTGACATAACAACTCTTGTAGAAGCGCCGCGTGTACCGTTATTTATAATACTGCCGATAGTGTTTGTGTCGCCCGTCTGAGTTGTTGTGTCGCTTACGTATGATGACATATCAAGGTCGATAAGCGCATTGTCGCCTGTACCGGGATCGGGATCTACGGGATCGGGATCGTCGGGTGTTGCCTGTGTTGCCTCGGCGTCAAATTTATTTGCGCCCATCTCGTTTATCTTATATATCTGTTTTGTACTTAATACGCCGTTATATACTTCAATTTCGCTTATTGAAAGGCTGTCCGGATAATAAATTGTATGATTTCCGTCTGCCTCACCGCCGAATGCGAGTTTTGCGGACTGGAGCGTGCCGCTGGGTTTTGTAACAGTTTTCTCAAACGCCAAAGAGCCGTCAATATAAACGCCGAGTGTCTTAGAGCCTTCCGAATCATAAGCGGGGTTTGTTATAACGTAATGCGCCCATTTGCCGTTTGTGTCGTTTATATTTACTCTCGGCTTGCCGCCCGAGCTGTCATCCCAGCCGTTGCAGAGGAACAAGGTTGATGTGCTTGAATCGGAGCAGAGTCTCAGCACATGCGAATCCGAGCCGTAATTTACCTGATAGTGTAAGATATTACGTCTTTCCTGTCCGGGCTGAACTTTTGCCCAGAATGAAATTGTATTTGCCTGTGTTTCAAGAATACTGTCTGATATAAATCTCTTGTTGTTAGCCGTCTGAACGAGAGTAGTATTCTTTGTGAATTCCAGATACGGCGTTTGTTCGTTTACGCCGTTTGTAAACGTTTTCTTTTCAAGCTTCTGTGAATTTGATGTGTCATAGTTTGACATAACAACTCTTGTAGAAGTGCCGCGGGTACCGCTGTTTGTAACGTTACCTATTGAAGCTGTGCCCGATGCAGGATTTGTTGTTGTGTCTTTTGTATAGCCTGACATATCGAGGTCGATAAGCTTTGAAGGAAGAGTTACGTTGCTTAAATCAAGCTCTTCGCTTACAACCTCGGGCGTTGTCGGCATTCTGTAGTTACAAGCCGATTCCGTAACTTCAACGCTCGGCAATACGCCGTGTTTGTTAAGATACATCCACATGAAGATTTCCTTCTGGAAGAGAGGCCATGCGTGACCGCCCCAGTCATACGGACATTTGTTAACAACGAGATTCAATCCGTCGTTATTTCCCGTAGATGTAATTGCTGTTGAATACTTCGTTACTGCCTCTTCAAAAACTTTTTCGTATGAAGGAGCCTCACCTCTTTCGGCGTCGCCGTAAGTAAGAAGTATCCTCGCTCTGGGGTCTTTTGAACAATAAATATCAGAAGCATGTTCATACCAGCCCCCTTTGCCTTCACCGAGATACATACCTCTCGAAGGACTTATTGCGCCTATATCAAATATTTCATCTCTGAAATTAGGATCACAGCCTATCTGGAGCGCTGTCATACCGCCCATTGAGTAGCCTGCAACCTGAACGGGTTTTGTAGTATCAATTTTGTCGCAGAACGTGCCGTCTTTAATATGACTGTAAAGAAGCGGCCATCTGTACTGGTTTGTAATCCAACCCGTAAAATCGCCCGTGCTTCTAACTTCGCCTGTGCTGTAGGCTCCGTCTGCCGGGTTGTGGTTTATCTCCGGTATAATGACAACCGCAGGTTCAAACCAACCCGCTTTTACCCATTCGTTCATAAACGCGAGTATATGCGGTTTCATGTTCTGCATACCGCCCTGACCGTGAATCAAAACGATACACTGATATTTACCCGGCGCTTTCGGCGCAAAATAATAACCGTGGTTATAGAATGTATTGCCGCTTGCGTTGGGGTACGCGTATTCTACGAGCACATTGTAATAACAATCTGCTGCGTAAACGTCTGAAATATCAGACGGAAGCAATGATACAATCATCATTGCACACAGCAGCACTGCCAAAAATGGCAGTGCCGTTTTGTGAGTTTTGCCAAATACTTTTTTCATACTAATCCTCCTATTTGCCATAATGCACATACATTATATCACTCGGCGTGCTGTCAGTACATGTGAAAACGTAATATAAACATGTATTTTTGTACACTTAATGCTTTTTCGTTGTTTTTCACATTTTTTCAATGTAATCTTCTCTACAAAGTCCGATTTTATGTTCAATATTCACAAAACACAGGCTTTGCGCATGTAAAATAGTAAACTATTATTACCACTTTTCTCTTATCGGAGACAAAAATACGCCCGTGCATTCATGCACGGGCGTATTCAATCACAGTTTTTATTTTAACGCCGTTTAAGAACGGAGTTTTTGTTCCTCTCATGCTCCCACTTTGGTTTTCATTGATTATTCCGGCTGTTCCACGGCATCCTCCGTGATATACTGATCCGGGTTAGCCGCATCCGTCCCTTCTCTTCCGAATATGAGCTTAACTGCTTCGCCGTCATCATCTTTTAAATAAAGAGTTAAAGTATCGCCTTCAAGCTCTGCCGTGCGGCCTCTTTTTATCGAGCCTTCTTTTATCCATATTGTTATGAGGCTGTTTTCTTTTTCCCACTCGTATTTATTTGTTTCGCCGTCTATCGTATAGTCAACCTTGCCGTTTGCGCCAAACTGCATGGTTATTTCTCCTTCCTGCGGATTCACTTCGCCGCCCTTTTCCGCAGCGACAACTACCCATTTCCCCGCCATAGCTTCGGCGTCCTCAGGACTGACCTTCTTGCCGCCGCACGCTGTGAATGAAAGCAGCAAAACAGCCATAACCATCAAAAACAGAATATTTCTTTTCATATTAATCTCCTTTATATATTTACTTCAGCAACATATTGTTGCAGTGTGCGCACTTGAATGATTTTAATTCGTTTTCAAATCCGCAAAACGGGCAGACATTAACTCCGCTTGCATCTTTATTATAAATCTCAACAGGGAAAGGATAACCGTAATGATAACGCACTTTATCTCCCTCGCTTATGTACGGACAAACAGTTATAGCTTTTTTACCTTTAACCTTAATTTTCTTCCCGTCTTCAGTTTCTAATATCAGTATACATTTCTTTATTGAATCGTCTTCCTTATATTGCTTTTTAATCTTAATTACCATTCCGTCTTTAGCGCCTTTTTCAAGCTTTTTCACACTCAATAGATACACGATGAGTATAACTAATGCAACAAGTACGAAAATACCCAAAAGCACAAGACCGGGTATAAGCATTCTGGCATAATTGATTTCATCTTTGATCCCTGTAATAATCGCGGTGATTTGGTAAATAATGATATAGAGAATCGGAAGAACAACAAAAGCAAATTTATACTTTTTATTCACATAATTCTTCATATCCTTTTTAAAGCCGGAATCTTCAGGGATTTTCGAAAATCCAATCATACCGGCAAATTCATTTTCCATTGCTGATTACCTCCAATGATATGGGTTGTTGTGAAAAAACACAAAGTCAGATAAGCATAAGATTTTTACAGCGTGTACAAGTTTTTGCGTTTAAATCATTCGCGGCACCGCAAAAAGCGCATACATTTACGCCGTTTCTTGACTTATCAAACAGTTCAACGGGAAAAGGATAGCCCGGATGAAAACGCACCTTTTCGCCTTCCTCAACGTGTTCAAAAACCGCCGCTGCCTTTGCATCTTTAACCTTTACTTTTTTTCCGTCTTCTGTTTCTATTGTAATAAGGTATTTTGTTTTTCTGGTTCTGCCTTCTCTTTCGTATGTACTCCATTTTTTCTTTTTTATAACCGTACCGTCAACGCTGTCCAGTTTAAGCTTGCCTATATTTCTGAGCGACGAAATGCATACACATATACCGATAATAACAAATATAGCAAGAAGCACTATAGCAACGGGTATAAACGTTCTCATATCAAGCCCGTCTTTTTTTGCAGATACAATAGCTGTTATAATAAGTACCACAATATAGATTATCGGAACCGAAATCATAGCATACTTTAGTGTCTTACGGAGATACTTTTTCATATCGTCAATAAATTCCGGGTTTTGCGGCAGGCGTGAAAAACCTTTGGTGTTGTCAAATTCATTTGCCATAAATCATAACTCCTTTTTATCCTATATAGTTTTCTATAACATCATAAATTTCATTGTAATCATACATAAGCTCTTCACTGTATGGATCTGTTTCCCGTGAGGTATCATATACGGAATTCAGCATTTCTTCGTATTCCTCTTCAGAAACCTCCGTATCCTCCCAATAATACTCATATATGGGCTTTCCGTTTTCATCAAACTGTACGTTTGTGTTGTCCTCTGCTCCGTACGCGCCGCTTGCAACCGATATGAACTTTCCGTTTTCTATACGGTATATTTCATCATAATATCCGTCCATATGACCGCCCATATCTCTGAAAAGGTTTTCGCCTTCTATATAGTGCAATCCGTAAGTGTACATATACTGACTTTCAAGGTTTCCGTTAAAGTAAGTTAAAACTTCCGCACCGCCTGCCGTTGAGCCGTGATCTTCATAGAGTTCGGGAATGCCGTCATCGTTTAAATCTATCAAAGCAAAAGTTTCTGCATCTATATTATAACTTTCATTCGAAGTAAGACTTTCAAGATAATTTATATATGCCTGTTTCCAGCTGTCTGCCGAATCTTCATCATCAGCAGGTACCGAGTCAACCGCAGTTTCGGCCTGAGCAGGCTCATCCGTTGATTGAACGGAATCATTGTTTGGCTTAGCGGAATTTAATTCTTCGTTTCCGCAAGCACATAAACAGAAAAACAATGCAAGACATAAAGATAAAATCAAAATAAGCTTTTTCATATGTATTACCTCCTTAAACACTTTGTTATGATGAATAAGTATAGCACAAAACACAGCCTATTTCAAGGCAAAAAAATAGGGACTTTGAAAAAGTCCTAAAAAAATAAAGAAGTTCCGGCAGCGACCTATTTTACCGGGCAGTCACCCGCCAAGTATCGTCAGCATTACAGAGCTTAACTTCCGTGTTCGGGATGGGAACGGGTGTGACCTCTGCATCATTGCCACCGGATCTTCTTCCTTGAAAGCTTGCGCTCTCAAAACTAAACAATGCATAACTCATATAATTTTCCTTAACCTTTAAGGTTAAGCCCTCGGTCTATTAGTATCACTCAGCTTAATGCATCTCTGCACTTACACATGTGACCTATCA
>JAFZQX010000015.1 GCA_017620205.1 Clostridia bacterium
TAAAGGTACACAACTATAACTATAACAAGTTTCCTATGCGTCCTCTCAACTGGAAAGCTCCTGCCGATTACATAAAAGCTTTCCTTGATAATGGCGAAGTGTTTTAGAAATTTTGTAACACATCATTGACAAACCTACATTCATAAATCTGCGGTGTGATTGATACGGATTGACGTCGGGAGCAAAATGGTGTATAATATATAATAATACTGTTTATAGGAGTATGATTATGAAAACAAAAGCCCACGGCAGCCGTCATAAAAGATTGTTGGTCATTTGGGTATTGCTTGCGATTATCATGGCTGCTGC
This sequence comes from Clostridia bacterium, assembly GCA_017620205.1. GTDB lineage: Bacteria > Bacillota > Clostridia > UMGS1883 > UMGS1540 > UMGS1540. The sequence continues at coordinate 310 of JAFZQX010000015.1, forward strand.
TATAACAATTACAAGTATAAGTATTTTTACAAAACAGATAAGATCAGACCGTGACAGCGCCGTTACCGGCGCCGCGAAACTGGCGGCAAAAGAGATTGACGCAGACCGTATTAACGGGTGGCTTGAAAATGGTGCGGATACTGAGTATGACGCTCAAAGCGGCGTGCTTAAAGATATTATAGAGAATACGCCGCATTTAAAATATTTATATGTCTATCAGATAAGACCGGACGGATGCCACGTTGTGTTTGATACCGATCCCGAAGAGCCGGGCGAACTTGGTGAAATACAGGAGTTTGACGAATCCTTTGAGCCTTATATCCCCGCGCTTCTCAGCGGAAAGCCCATAAGCACTATCGAAAGCAAGGGCTATTTCGGCTGGCTTTTAACGCACTATGAACCTATATACGATTCAAACGGTAAGTGCGCAGCTTATGCGGGCGCGGATATTTCGATGGACGAAATATATGACTATATTCACAGATATATGCTGCTTATAATTCTGATAGCCGCCGCATTTCTTTTGGCTTGTGTTGTCATCGGACTTAAAATGTCTATAAACCTGCACAAAGCCGATGAAATTGATATGCTCCGTAAGCAGCAGCAGCGAGATAAGCAGCTGATTCGTGAAATAATTGAGTCTTTCGCCAAGGTTATAGATATGAAAGACTCATATACGCAGGGCCATTCGATGCGTGTGGCAAAATACACCCGTATGCTCTCTGAAGAGCTCGGCTATGACGAGGATACGGTTGAAAAGTACTATAATATTGCGCTGATGCACGATATCGGCAAAATAGGTATTCCGGATCAGGTTCTGAATAAGCCGGGGAAATTGACGGATGAAGAATACAGCATCATAAAATCACATGCGCAGCGCGGTTATGACGTTTTAAAGAGCATAAGTCTTATGCCGGATATCGTAGTCGGAGCAGAAGCGCACCATGAGCGTCCGGACGGCAGGGGCTATCCTAACGGACTTCGAGGCAATGATATTCCGAGAGTTGCGCAGATTATCGCAGTTGCCGATACTTTTGACGCAATGTATTCCGACCGCCCGTACAGGAAACGTATGAATTATGACAAGGCAATAAGCATAATAAAAGAGGTTTCGGGCACACAGCTCACAAGCGATGTGGTTGACGCTTTCGTGCGTCTTGCCGAAAAAGGCGCTTTCCGCGCCGAAGATGATAACGGCGGCGGCACGGTTGAAGATATTTCAAATATTCGTGAAAAACAGCAAGATAATTAAAAAACAGTCTCCTCAAAAATTTGGGGAGACTGTTTTTGGTTGATATCAAATCTTAATACAGTATTTCTCCATATCAACTCTGCCGTCGGGCAGAAACTTGATGCCGTCTGCTTTAAGCAGCTGTATTTGAACATTTTCGCCGCCGAAAGCGAAAGCTTTTGAAACCTTTCCCTCGCGGTTTACCACTCTGTAGCATGGAATGGAAGCGGGGTCGGGGTTTACGTGCAAAGCGTAGCCCACAACCCTTGCTAAGTTGGGGTTTCCTGCAAGTGTCGCCACCTGCCCGTATGTTGCGACCTTGCCGCGCGGTATCTCTTTTACAACTGCGTATATCTTTTCAAATGTGTTCATGCCCTGCCTTCACCTTTTAAAATTATAAACCGTATCCGTTTCTTTGTCTCTGTATTCGTGTTTTTCATAATAGCCTATTAAATTGCCGTCATCGTCGCGCAAAGCGACCATATAAACGTCTTTGTTCTCTTTTTCATTGCGGAAAGTGAAAATTTTGTTGTTGTCTTTGCTTTTCTTAAACCATAAAAGCACTTTTTCTATCATTTCGTTTGATTTTTCATTGTGGCATTCTTTCAGGCTTTTGCCCGTCAAATCCGCGTGATAGCGCGCTTTGGCGGACGGATTCATATAAACTATTTTGGAGTTTGTGTCGCATACAACTATGGGCGATAAGTCGCCTTCAATTATGCTTTTAAACATCGTATTTAACATAGATTTCCCCCATTACTGTTTTGTCTATTCGTATTCTACCACAAGGCAGTTACTTTTTCAACAGAAAATGCGTAAAATCTGCCGTTTCGAATTGTCGATAAATAGCCGTAAAACAGTTGACATTTCGGCTTTTTTTTGTTATAATAAAATCTGTATAACTATGGGTGTGTCCGGATTTTGGAGATTGCAAAACTATGTATGAAAAATATATTAAAAGAATTATAGATTTTATTATGTCATTTTTGGGGCTAATCCTCTTATCGTGGCTTTATCTGCTTGTGGCAACAGCAATAGTGATTGACGACCCCGGCCCCGTGTTTTTTACGCAAAAGCGCGTAGGGCGGGACAAGCATCTTTTTAAACTGCATAAATTCCGCAGTATGAAAATGTCAACGCCGCACGATACCCCGACGCATCTTCTCGAAAACCCCGAAAGCTACATAACGCGCGTAGGTAAATTCCTTCGCAAAAGCTCGCTTGACGAGCTTCCGCAAATTTGGGATATTTTAGTTGGGGAAATGTCAATTATAGGGCCGCGCCCCGCACTGTGGAATCAGGATGACTTAATCCGGGAGCGCGACAAATACGGCGCAAACGGCGTGAAACCCGGGCTTACCGGCTGGGCGCAGATAAACGGACGCGATGAACTTCCGATACCCGTTAAAGCAGGGCTTGACGGAGAATATGTAAAGAAATTATCGGAAGGCGGATTTAAGGCGTTTGCGTTTGATGCACGCTGTTTCTTCGGAACTGTTACAAGCGTTTTGAAAAGCGACGGCGTAGTCGAAGGCGGAACGGGAGAGATTGAAAAGCATGAAGAATTACTCAGAAAATAAAAAAGTGCTCATAACGGGTGCAAATTCATATATTGGAATGTCCTTTGAAAACTGGGCAAAAGAACACTACGGCGAAAGCATCACGGTTGATACGCTTGATATGCTGGACGAAAACTGGCGCGAAAAAGATTTTTCGCCCTATGACGCCGTTTATCATGTCGCAGGCATAGCGCACGCGGATGTCGGGCATGTTTCGGAGGAAACAAAGGAGCTTTACTATAAGGTAAACCGGGATCTGGCGGTTGAAACGGCGGAAAAAGCAAAAAAAGAGGGTATAAAACAGTTTATATTTATGTCCTCGCTTATAATTTACGGCGAGTCCGAAAAATACGGCAGGGACAAGACGATAACGAAGGACACGGAGCCTGAGCCCGCAAACTTTTACGGTGACTCGAAATGGCAGGCAGATAAAAAACTGCGAGAGCTTCAGGAAGACGGCTTTAACATAGCGATTATAAGACCGCCTATGATATACGGCGAAGGATGCAAAGGCAACTATGCCGCTTTGAAAAAGATGGCCATGAAGCTGCCCGTATTCCCAAAAGTCAAAAATGAGCGTTCAATGCTTAATATCGACAGGCTATGCGAGTTTTTGTGCAATCTTATTTTAAGCGGCGAAGCCGGGATTTTCTTCCCGCAGGATCCGGAATACGGCTGCACAAGCGAAATTGTAAAGAGAATAGCGGCTGAGAATAATCACAAGATTTTTGTAAGCAAAATATTTGCTCCGTTTGTGTTTTTGGCTTCAAAATGCCCGGGCAAAATAGGCGGGCTTACAAATAAAGCGTTCGGAAATATGAAATATGACATGGAACTGAGTAAACATGATTTTGGCGAATAATCAGCTGAGAGGATTTTAGTATGAAAAAAGACAAACCCCATATACTTGTGGTTTCACAGTATTTTTATCCCGAACAGTTCCGTATAAACGACATGGCGGCAGAATGGGTTAAGCGCGGATACGAAGTTACGGTTTTAACCGGTATACCGAATTACCCCCGGGGCAAGTTCTATAAAGGCTACTCATGGCGAAAACGCCGCCGCGAGACATGGAACGGAATTGATATCAGGCGTATTCCTCTTTTTGCGAGAGGGCGTACATCTTTCGGGATGGTTTTAAATTACATATCGTTTGTAATATCAGGCTGGTTCTGGAAGGCGTTTACAAAGCTTCGTGCCGATATGGTATTTACGTTTGAAGTGTCGCCGATGACGCAGGCGCTTGTCGGCTGTTGGTATGCGAAAAAGCATAAAATCCCGCACTATTTATATGTGCAGGATTTGTGGCCGCAAAACGTTAAAACGGTTTCGGGCATAAAAACTCCGCTTATTATAAAGCCTATCGACAAAATGGTTAAATATATATACGACCGGTCCGATAAAATACTTGCTGCTTCGCCCGGATTTTTAAAATCAATAAAAATGCGCGCGAAATGCGATGAAAAGGTTATGTACTGGCCGCAGTATGCGGAAGACTTTTACAAACCTGCGGAAAACGCGTCCGTACCCGAAATTCCGCAAAACGGCACTTTTAAAATAGCGTTTACGGGCAATATTGGTTTTGCGCAGGGGCTTGACGTTTTGCCGAAGGTGGCAAAAAAGCTTAAAGATGAGGATATTCAGTTTGTAATAGTCGGAGACGGCAGATATAAAGAAGGCCTTTTAAGGCAGGCCGAGGGCGTTTTGGATAAGTTTATTATGATAGACCGTCAGCCGCCTGAGAGAATACCCGAAATCTTGTCGTGCTGTGACGTTGCGTTTATATCTTTTATGGATACTGAAATTTTCGGCATGACAATTCCCGCGAAGCTTCAGAGCTATATGGCGTGCGGCATGCCTATAGTTGCGGCGGCATACGGCGAGACGGTGAGGATAATAGATGAAGCCGGGTGCGGTCTTTGTTGTGATATAGGCGATATTGACGCTCTGGCTGAAAACATACTAAAGCTTAAAAACAGCGATTTATCGCAGATGAAGAAGAATGCAAGAGCATACTTCGAAGCGAATTTTGATAAGAAAAAGTTGATGGATGAAATGGATTTGCTTTTTGAAGAAGCAAGATAGAAGGCGGTGAAACATGAAAACAGCAAGAATAAACTATGTTGATTATGCAAAAGCGGTTGGAATTTTGCTTATAGTCTTTGCGCACTGCATACAGTGGTTTACGCCGATGAGCAGCATCAACTTATTTATTATAAGTTTTCATGTGCCCGTATTCTTTATTGTTTCGGGATGTCTCGCCTGCGAAAAATCAATTGAAGACGTTCCGTTTATAACATATCTTAAGAAAAAAAGCAAAAGCCTTTTGATACCGTACATTGTTTTTTCTTTAATAAACTCGTTTTTAAAGCTTACGGTAATGAAAATAGACGGCTCGCTTACGGATGAAATAGTGAGAAATGAAATGACCGAACTCTTTATTACGGGAAACGGAACCGTATGGTTTTTGGCAACGCTGTTTTTTATATATATAGCGTACTATTTCATAGCTAAAGCGTTTAAGAATAGTCTGCCGCTTATGTTTTTAATAAGCGCTTGCCTTTTGGCTATACCGTATGTTTTTACAAAAGATCAGGGGAAACCCTTTGTAACCTTGATTTTAAGGTTTTCGGGCGGTCTCGGTTATTTTATACTCGGTTATCTTTTGAGAAAAGCGATGAGTCTGTTTTCAAAAAAGACACTGTCATATATTTCGGGGGCTCTGCTTATAGCCGGCGTGGCTGTTTATCTGACACTCGGCAGCACATTTACGTTTTTTGACGGAACATTCAGAAACCCTGCGGGGTCGCTCGGCAGCAGTATACTGATAAGCTTTGCAATAATTGTTTTTTTCTATTCAAACGGCAATTATATAAGAGGCAAGCTGCATGCCGTACTTGAGCATTTCGGCAAAAACTCGCTTGTTGTTATGCTTGCTCATCCTATAATTTTAAACTGCGTAACTTATCCTTTTGGTAAGACTTTAAATACGTTTACGGGAGCTGCGGGAGTATTGCTGAGTCTTTTGCTGTATGTGGTTGTGGTTGCGGTATCGGCGGTTTGTTCTGAATTTATAAGCAAAAAAATGCCCTGGATGCTCGGCAAATACTAAAGAGGTAAAATAGATGATTGATTTGACAGCTATTATTTTAGCGTGTAATGAAGAAAAGAATATTAAAGCTTGTATTGAGTCAATATCCGATTTGGCAAAGCGTATTGTTGTTATTGACAGCGGAAGCACCGATAAAACCGCAGAGATAGCAAAGGAGCTTGGCGCCGAGGTGCTTTTTCATGAGTGGATAAACTATGCAACCCAGTATAATTGGGGCGTGGAAAATGCAGATGTAAAAACAAAATGGATTTTAAGAATTGACGCTGACGAAAGGCTTACAAAGGAGTCCGCAAAAGAAATAGAAACACTGTGTCTGCAAAACGAAGATACGGATGTAAACGGAATAGTTTTGAGATTTAAAGTAAGCTTTCTCGGCAGGGATTTAAAGCACGGCGGTATATATCCCTTTAAAAAACTGCTCGTTTATAAAAAAGATTTCGGATATATGGAAAACAGAAATATGGACGAGCATATACTTCTCAAATCGGGCAGGAGCGTTGAGGTGAAAAACGATTCGCTGCACTATGATTTTAAAGATTTAACCGCGTGGATAGATAAGCATAACAAGTATTCTTCAAGAGAAGTGCTTGATTTCTTCCAAAGCAAAATTGAAAGGCAGGATTTAAGCGGGCTGAGCAAAACGGCAAGGTTTAAAAGAAAAATCAAATTCGGCATTTATTATAAGCTTCCGTCAGGGCTTCGCGCACATCTTTATTACATATACAGATACTATTTAAAAGCCGGCTTTTTGGACGGCAGGGAAGGCAAGATATTTGCGTTTTTACAGGCGTATTGGTACAGATATCTTGTGGATGCAAAGATTTATGAAAAAGAAAAAATTGGGAAGTAGTTTTTGGAGGACGCCCCGTGAAAATTGTTCATTTGTGTTTATCAATGTCGTATTCCGACAATTATTCATATCAGGAGAATATGCTCCCCAAATTTCATAAAGCGGCGGGATACGATGTTGAAATAATAGCTTCACGGCTCGTTTTCGATGAAAACGGCGACCTTACCCGGTACTGCGGACCTATGGAGTATACTAACTCACAAGGCATTAAAATAACAAGGCTTAATAATAAAGCGCCGGCTAAAGTCTATGAAAAAATGAGGCGCTATAAAGGTACACTTGAAGAACTTAAACGCGCCAAACCCGACATTTTGTTTATACACGGCTGTCAGTTTCTGGACGCGGACAAGGTTTCGAAGTATTTAAAAAAACACAGGGACGTAAAAGTCTTTGTCGACAACCACGGCGATTTTCATAACAGCGCACAGAATTTCATTTCAAAAAATATACTGCACGCGGTTATCTGGAAAAAAAGTGCGCATAAGCTTTTGCCGTATGCGGAAATGTTTTACGGCGTTTTGCCCGCAAGGGTAGACTTTTTAAAGGATTTTTACAAACTGCCCGCCGATAAATGCGAATTGCTCTTAATGGGGGCGGACGATGACGAAGTGGAGAAAGCGCTTGAGCCTTCAGTCAGAGAGGGAAAGCGCAAAGAATACGGAGCTTCGGATGAAGATATCTTAATTCTTGCCGGCGGCAAGATAGATCATAACAAACCGCAGATTTTGCTTTTGATGAAGGCGGTCAATGAAATCGCGGATAAGCATATCCGTCTTTTGGTTTTCGGAAGCGTTTCGCCCGAGCTGCAAGCGGAATTTGAAAATCAACTTAGTAATTATGTAAAGCATATAGGCTGGAAAACTTCAAATGAAATATATTCTGAATTTGCCGCCGCAGATTTAGTCGCGTTCCCGGGGCTTCACTCGGTTTTATGGGAGCAGGCCGTGGGTATGGGAAAACCGTGTATTTTCAGAAAAATGGAAGGTTTTACCCACATTGATTTAGGCGGCAACTGCTTGTTTTTTGAAAAAGATACGGCAGAAGAATATAAACGTGTTATAGAAAAGGCGATAGAGAGAAAAGACCGTATGAAAAGCGTTGCGGAAAAGAAGGGTATGGACGTATTTTCATATAAAAACATAGCAAAAAGGGCACTGGAACATTAAATTTTCGGCAGGAGAGTGTGATATGAAGGTATTGCTTATCAATTCCGTTTGCGGCATACGCGGCACGGGAAGAATATGCACGGATATTGCAGAAGAATTTGAAAAACAGGGTCACGAAGTTAAAATTGCATACGGGCGCGCCGGAGTGCCTGAAAAGTATATAAAATACGCAGTCAGAATAGGCACAAAGAGCAATCTGAGATTACATGGCATTAAAACGAGATTTTCGGATAAACACGGTCTCGGAAGCTGTAAAGCCACAAAGGAATTTTTGGCATGGGCAGAGGAGTATAATCCCGATTTGCTCTGGCTTCACAATATCCACGGTTATTATATAAACTATGAGATGCTTTTTGATTGGATAAAAGCGCATCCAGATATGGAAGTGCGCTGGACGCTTCACGACTGCTGGGCGTTTACCGGTCACTGTGCATATTTTTCAAATATAAACTGCGAAAAGTGGAAAAGCGGCTGCTTCAGCTGCCCGCAAAAGCATACATATCCCGAAAGCCTTATAAAAGACAATTCCGAGGAAAACTATAAAAGAAAAAAGGCGGCATTTTGCGGCGTTTCAAAAATGACAATTATAACGCCGTCACAGTGGCTTTTTGATCTTGCCAATCAAAGCTTTTTAAAAGAATATGAGTTTAAACTGATAAAAAACGAAATAGATAAAAATGTTTTTAAACCTACGCAGGGCAATTTCAGAGAGGAATACAATCTGGAAAACAAAAAAATAGTACTTGGCGTTGCAAATATCTGGAACAAGAGAAAAGGCTATTCGGATTTTTTAAAGCTCTCAAAGCTGCTGCCGGACGACTTTGCAATAGTAATGGTAGGTCTTACAAAAAAACAGCTTAAAGAGATACCGCCGCGCATTATAGGCATAGGGCATACGGACAGCGCGAAAGAGCTCGCCGAGATTTATACGGCGGCGGACGTTTTTGTAAATACAACGTACGAAGATAATTATCCGACCGTTAATCTCGAAGCGGAAGCTTGCGGAACAAAGGTTTATACATATAACACAGGCGGGTGCCGGGAAACTATTAACAGACAGGATTCCAAGGTCACACCTTGTGATATTAATATACTTGCGGAAACGATTATAAAGGGTATTAAATGATGGGAATTATTATAAACGCGGACGATTTCGGACTTAATATTTCTTGCACAAAAGCTATAGCAGAAGCTTTCGGGAAAGGGCTTGTTACAGACACTACCATGACCGCAAACGGAGAAGCTTTTGCGGAAGCTTTGAATACAGCAAAAGAAAACGGTTTCCGGGATAAAATCGGGATTCATTTTAATATAACCGAAGGCGCGCCCTTGACGGACGATATTAAAAAATGTCCCGCTTTTTCGAACGGCACAAATTTCCGCAAAGATATAAACAGATTAAAACCATTAACGGCGACAGAACGCGATGCGCTTTATAAAGAGCTTTCGGCGCAGGTGAAAAAAATAGCCGGAAGCGGCATAAAAATAACGCATGCGGATTCGCACCACCATATACACACGGCAATTTTTATATATCCTATAATAGCGCGCGTTTGCCGCGAAAACGGGATAGATAAGATAAGGCTTCACAGAAACTTGGGCAAAATACCGTTTTATAAAAGAATAATAAAAAACGGTTTCAACAATAAACTGCGTAAAGACGGGTTTAAAACGACGGAGTTTTTTGCGTCTTTTGATGATTTGGATATTAAAAGTATTCCCGAAAATCTTGAAATCATGGTACACCCCGATTTTGGTGCGGACGGCTGTTTATTGGACCGCGAGGGATATGACGGAGACGGAAACCCAAAGGGCATGCCGCTTTCAAAAATACAGAATGATAATTTCATTTGCTACGGAGATTTGTAATGCAGATATTATACGGCTTTTCAAACTGCACGGACAGTAAATACAATGAAATAATGAAAGACGTAAAAATTGCGGTTTTGCGCCCCGACCAGAAATATCACGGTCTATTGATCCGCGGTCTTGCGGAAAACGGCGCAAGGGTTAAGTGCTTTTCGGGACTGCCCATAAACCGCGCTGTTACAAAAAAGATACTTATCTCCGAAAAAGACGAATGTGAAAACGGCATAAGCTATCACTACTACAAAACGCTTAATTTGCCCGTTCTGCGCCACATAATGATTTTTTTCGGCGCACTGACAAATATACTTAAAGCCAAAAAAGAGGAAGATACTTTTGCTATATGCGACTGCCTTAATATCGCAAACGCATACGGCATGGCGCTTTCCTGCAAAATACGCAAAATACCGCTTATAAGCATTGTGACGGATCTTCCCGATATGCTGACGGATAATAAGCTTTTAAGATTTATAAATAACAGACTTTTCAAAAAGTTTGACGGGTTTATTCTTTTGACAAAGCAGATGAATGACAGAATAAATATGAAAAACAAGCCGTTTATTGTGCTTGAAGGGCATGTGGATTCTAAGGCAAAAAGCCTTGAACCTGCCGCAAAATATGAAGAAACAGACGGCAGAAAAGTAATTATTTATGCCGGCGGCATCAGAAAAAAATACGGCATAAAAGAGCTTGCGGAAGGATTTCTGCTTGCGGACATTGAATTTGGAGAACTTCATATATACGGCGACGGAGATTTTAGAGAAGGCATAAAAAAAATTGCGGAAAATAACGAAAGTATAAAATATATGGGCGTATGCGCAAACGACACGGTAGTTAGGGAAGAGCTTAAAGCGGCTCTGCTTGTAAACCCAAGACCTACGGACGGCGAATATACAAAGTATTCGTTTCCTTCCAAAAACATGGAGTATATGGTATCGGGTACGCCGCTTCTTGCGGCAAAGCTGCCCGGCATGCCGGATGAATACCTGCCGTATATTTATTTAATAGAGGAAGAAACGCCCCGCGGCATTTCAAAGACGCTTTCGGAAATCTTTTCAAAAACGCGGGAAGAACGTGAAGAAAAAGGTAAGTGTGCGAGAGAGTTTGTTTTGGCAAACAAGTCAAATACCGCACAGGCAAAAAGGATTATCGTTTTTTTAAAAAACAATTATTAACATAAACAGGGAATTTGCTATGAGATTAAAAAATGAGTATTTAAGACGCGGCGCTGTCATTTTTACAATTTTATATTCCATAATGCCGGTTGTTTCAAGGGCGGTAAGTACTTATTTAACCACGTATTTTTACATGCTCTTTGTGGTTGTCTTTTTGGTAATTATTGTCGGCAAAAGAAAAAAAGATTCGCTCTTTATATATCTGTCAGATATATTGCCGTTTATACTGTTCGGACTGATATCGTATTTTATAAACGCCGATCCCGTTCTGTTTTGGGGATATAAGGTAATGCTTTTTATAATGCCCGTGGTTATTGGTATTTATTTAGTTTACTATTATCCCAACGACAACGGATTGTATTCAAAAGTGATCATTGCTGCAACGCTAATCACGCTTCTGACAACTATGAGAGGTCTCGGAATTTACCCCACTGCTTCAAGATGGCTTGCAACCGCCGACGCAACTGATGACGCTAAGCTTATTAAATACAGTTGGATGAATATAGGCGGATATAATTTTGTATATACGGTCGTTTTATTGTATCCGCTTTTGATTTTGGCTTATAAAAAGGGAAAGATATCGCTTTTTAAGACGGTTGTTATTTCAGTGGTGATTTTTAACTTCTTGATGCTTGCCGAATATACAATAGCGCTGATACTTTTTGTTGTAACAACATCTATGTTTTTCATGAGAAGAAAAATGAAATCAAGAGACATAACTGTTTTGGTTATAGCAACGCTGCTGATTATATTTATGTTCAGCGGAATGGTCTCAAACATACTTAAAAATGTATCGGCTGTTATAAAGAGTGAAAACGTTTCTGAACGAGTTGAGGCACTTTCCGAGGGGCGTGAAGGCCTTGAAGAGTTTTCCGATAACAGGTGGAAGCTTTATGAGCAGTCTCTCAAAACATTTTTCAAAAAACCGCTTCTGGGAACACTTTTAGAAGGCGGAAAAGGCACCAGCGGTCATTCATTTATACTTGACAGCGTCGCACAATACGGCTTGGCCGGAATCTTGCTCCTGTTTTTCATGTACAGAAAGATATTCAGAATGTTTTACAGGAAGTATCACAGTGAATATGACTATGGCTATGTCGTATGGATATTTGCACAGGCGGTTGTGCTTGCAACAATAAATACAGGTATGTGGCTTGAAGTTTTGGCATTTTATGCGCCTGTGGTTTTGCAAACGATTTATGGCGGAGGACACGCTAATGAAAAAAATATTGTGGATAGTAAATATATTGCTGACGCCGATCAGCACTAAGCTTACGGGAAAATCATCGCGCGGTGTCTGGATAGATCCGCTTCTTGAAAGCTTTAAGGGAAGCGGTAAATACAGTCTCTCTGTTGCGACAACGGCAAATATAAAAGAGACGGTAATGACAGAGGAAGACGGGGTGAGATACTATGCGCTGCCCTCTTCGGTGCCGATTTTATATGATGAAAACAATCCACTAAATATACGGGCATGGAAAGATTTAATAGACGAAGAAAAACCCGATTTGATTCAAGTATGGGGGACGGAATTTACACATGCGCTTTGTGCATTGCGAGAAGCCAAAGGTATTCCGTCGGTTATATATATGCAGGGCTTTATAGGCTCTGTGGCAAGACATTATACGGCGGGTATGACGCAAAAAGAGCTCAGAAGCGCCGTGTCTTTCAGGGACATTTTAAAAAGAGATACTGTTTTAAAACAGCAGGAAAAGTATTTTAGTCACACGGAAAAAGAGCGTGAGATGTTTAACCTCTCAGGAAGGATAATAAGTGAAAATGATTGGTGCGGCAACAGCGTCAAATTTGCATCTCCGGGGATAAAAGTTTATAAATGTCCTTTAAGTATAAATAGTGTTTTTTCAAAGCAACATTGGGACATCGCAAAAGCGGAAAAACATTCTGTTATCTGCAACGCCTCGGGTTATCCTTTAAAAGGACTTCACATGATACTTAAAGCTGTAGCTGTGCTTAAAGAAAAATATCCCGATATAAAGCTTTATGTGCCGGGAGACCCAATGGCATGCAGTAATTCATTTAAAGACAAATTAAGTAAACGCGGCTATAACAGATTTATTGAAAAGCTTATAAAAGAACTTGATATAGATAAGAATATCGTGTGGCTCGGAAACCTCCCGCAGGAAGAGCTTGCCGCAGAGCTTGCTTCAAAAAGAGTGTTTGTTTTAGGCTCTTCAATAGAAAATCATTCAAGCTCTTTAAAAGAGGCGATGATGGTCGGTGTGCCGTGCGTGGCGTCCGCTGTCGGCGGTATTCCCGAATATGTGCGCCACGGCGAAAACGGATTTTTATACCGCTTTGAAGAGTATGATATTATGGCGGAATATATTGAAAAACTTTTCAATGATGATGAACTGTCCGAAAAGATTTCATGTTCCGCGCGCGGCGATATGATAAAGCTTCACGGAGAAGATGATACATACGCCGGAATAGACGCCATATACAGAGATATTTTAAATGGATAAGCTTATGAAAAACATAATTATAACGGGTGTAAACGGTGAAATTTCAAAACTCTTTGCCGAAAGACTTAAAAAAGAAAAAGACTTTGACGTATCGCAGATAAGTGTGCGCGGCAGTGAGTGGGAAACACTTTCTTGGGAAAACACCGATTGCTTTATACATGCTGCGGGCGTAACGCCGCAAAATATAAAAACAGAAGACGATTATGAAAATGTAAACTACCGCTTGGCATGCCGCATAGCCGAAAAGGCAAAAAAAGAAGGCGTTAAAAAGTTTATTTACATAAGCACAATGGCGGTTTACGGTGCAACGCAGAATATGGACGCGCAAAAAGGGACAGTGACGAAAAAAACGTCTTTAAATCCCAAATCGGCATACGGCAAAAGCAAACTTCACGCCGAAGAGTTTTTGAAAACGCTTCAATGCGATGATTTTTCGGTTGTAATAATAAGAGTTCCGAGCATATACGGCAGGGGCAAAACGGAATATTTAGACCAGTATAAATACCTTGCCGAAAAGCTGCCCGTTATACCATATGCGTTTACAAAACTATATAAAAGTGCAATTTGTCTTGATAATTTATGTGAGCTTATTTACCTTGCGGTAAATAGCGATATAAGCGGTGTTATTTGTCCGGATGACGGAGAAATATCCGCAGTAGATTTTTGCTCGGCGATATATCCTTCAAAGAAAAAGTCGGTCATGCTTGGAAAGCTTATTGAGATATTTTTAAAGAAAAACGCAAGGATTTTGGATTATTACGGCGCTATATGCTACAGCAAAGATTTAACAAGTGTTTTTGACGGAAAATACAGGGTTGCAGATTTTAAAGAGGCAGTGAAAAAGTCATATGAAAAATGATTTAAAGATTACGTTTTTTTCAAATTTTCTTTTGCATCATCAAACGCCTTTTTGCGAAGCGATGGTAAAGCTTTTAGGTGATAACTTCCGCTTTGTCGCGACCGAGCCCGTACCCGAAGAAAGGCTTGGTATGGGATATCACGACTATACGGACGTTCCTTACGCCGTAAATGCTTATGAAAACAAAGAAAAATATGAAAAAGCGATGAAGCTTGGGGTTGAGAGCGATGTTGTAATAATAGGCTCCGCACCCGATGTGTTTATAGAAAAACGTCTTTACGAAAATAAGCTCACTTTCAGATACCGCGAAAGATACTTTAAAGACGGCAGATGGAGAATACTCGATCCGAGAGTTTTTCGTGCGAGATATAAAGCTGATTTTAAAAACAGAAGCAAAGATTTATATATGCTCTGCGCCAGCGCATATACCGCGCCCGACTGCAGGTTTATTCATTCATATAAAAACAAAATGTACCGCTGGGGGTACTTCCCCGAGGTAAAAAAATACAGTGATATTGAAGATTTGATTAAAACAAAAAAACAATCATCAATTCTTTGGGTTGGCAGGCTTTTGGAACTTAAGCATCCCGAAGACGCAATAAATTTGGCGGAGAAACTTAAACAAAACGGATATGACTTTAATATGCAGATTATCGGTCAAGGTGAAAAAGAAAACGAAATCCGTTCCGAAATAAGCCGGAAAAATCTTTCGGACGTTGTAAGCTTAAAAGGTTTTATGTCTCCCGAAGATGTGAGATGTGAAATGGAAAAAGCCGATATATTTCTTTTTACATCTGACAGAAACGAGGGCTGGGGTGCGGTTTTAAACGAATCGATGAACTCCGCCTGCGCAGTAGTTGCGAACAAGGAAATAGGCTCCGTGCCGTATCTTATAAAAAACGGCGAAAACGGACTTATATATAAAAGATATGATAAAGATGATTTATTTATAAAGGTCAAAAGCCTTTTGGACGATGAAAACAAAAAACATAAAATTCAGCTCGGCGCATACAACACCATGGCAAATGTTTGGAACGCAGATGTGGCAGCCGAAAGGCTTATTAATTTGATTGAAAGCATCATAGATAACAGAGACTGCATCTATAAAGACGGACCGTGCAGCAAGGAGATTTAGATGTATAAATACAGTTTGGTAATACCCGTTTATAATACGGAAAAATATATGGAAGAGTGTATTTCTTCAATAAAGAATCAGACATACAAGAATTTTGAAGTTTTGCTCGTTGATGACGGAAGTACGGATACTTCGCCCGCGCTGTGCGATAAATTTGCGGCGGAGGATGAGCGCATAAGCGCCCGGCACATTGAAAACGGCGGACCTGCGAGAATACGCAATATAGGAATTCGGGAAACCGTCGGCGATTATGTGTGGTTTATTGACAGTGACGATTTTTTGGCATCCCGTACCGTTTTGGAGGAAATAGATAACGCTCTTTCGGAAAACAGCGCAGACGTGCTCTTTTTCCTCAGTGAAGAATTTAATGAAAACACAAAAGAGGTTTTAAAAAGACAGGCGGACTACGGGTATGAGGGCTTCCGAGATATAAGCGGTGAAGAGCTTATAGTGGAAGCACAGAAAAACGGAGCTTTAATGCCCATGGCGACATCGCCCGTGAATAAAGTTATAAAACGGAGCGTACTTACGGAGAAAGAACTCTATTTTGTTGAGCATTTCCGCTGGCACGCGGAGGATGAGTTTTTAAATAAAGTATTCTTTAACTCGAAGGGTTTTTACTTTTTCAATAAAGTTTTTTATAAAGTAAGAGTACGCCCGAATTCTATAACAACTACAATAAACCCCGAGATACTTTTTAAGAAAATAATGACGCGGCTGGAGCTTGTTGATATATGTTGCAGATACTTTTCGGAAACAGAATCAAAAGAAAAGTTTAAACGCGCCGTGTATTCATATTATTCGTATTATTATATATACGGAATAAACAGCTACTTCAAAGTTTTAGATAAAGACAAAAGAAAAGCCATAAGAGAAGAAGCGAAAAAAAGAGATTTTGTTTTTTCATGTATGAAAAAAACAGACTCCCAAAATCTCAGACTGCTTGGAAATATATACAGTATTTTCGGACTTCGCGCGGCACTTTTTACCATAAAGAAAAGGTACAACTAAAATGAAACTTAAAAAATATCTTGCGAAAACGTATGTAAGTTTTCTTGATACAAAGAAAAAGACAATTGCATATTTACGCGGCAAAACGATAAAAAACCGTGACTTTACTATAATTTCCGACAACTGTTGGGGCGGGTTTATATATCAGCGCTACGGCATAAAGTATCAAACGCCGACGATAGGTCTGTTCTTTTATCCCGAGGACTATATAAAGTTTTTGGAAAGGCTTGATTATTATTTAAGCCTTGACGTTGAAGTTAAGACAAGAGAGTTTTCAAAATATGCGGACAGAAGGCCGGAACGGCAATACTATATCGGGATGCTTGACGATGTAGAAATACAGTTTCTGCACTATAAAACACCCGAAGAAATAGTTGAAAAATGGAACAAACGCAAAGCGCGTATTAACATGGACAAATGCCTTATAAAAATGTCAAACCGCAGCGTGCTTTTTACAAGCGATATTTATGATCGGTTTGAAAAACTTCCGTATAAAAATAAAATACTTTTCACCCGCGAAAACGTAAATTTCCCGCACTGTATTTATGTTCCCGAGTTTGAAAGTATAATTGATAATACAGTAAGTGAAATTCCGTATACAATGAAACACTGCAATATAAGGAGGATAATAAATGAGCTTTAGTTTAAGTATTATCGTTCCAATATTTAATGCAGAAAAAAGTATAGAGCGCTGTATGAAATCTATTTATAAGCAGAATGCGGACGATATTGAAATAATTCTTGTAAACGACGGCTCAAAAGACAAAAGCGCCGCGCTTTGCGCTTCGTTTGCCGAAAAAGACAGCCGCGTGGTATTTATAAACAAAGAAAACGGCGGCGCGGGTTCTGCGAGAAACGCAGGGCTTGACAGGGCAAAAGGGGAATACATATATTTTCTCGACGCAGATGATGAAATGCACCCGTCGCTTTTAAAGACGGTACTCTGTAATGCGCGTGAAAACGATGCAGACATTGTTGTTTTTTCGGTTGAAAGAAAAATAATTCAAAGCGCAACCGGAAAAGTTATAAATACTAAATACACAAAAAAGCATGACGCGGTTTATAAAGATAAAGAAAGCTTCCGCAGAGATTTTTCGCATTTATACTATGAAGGAGTTTTGTTCGGCGGACCCGTTAATAAGCTTTTTAAGAAAAAGATAATAGATGATAATAATTTAAGATTTCCCGATTTAAGACGCGGGCAGGATGAGGTATTTAATTTATACTACTATCCCAATGTTCAAAAGGCGGTAATAATACCGGATACGCTTTATACATATTACGCATACGATGACGCCGCAAGAAATAAAAAATACAGACTTAACTATTTTAAAGAAACAAAGCTTTTGTATTTTGAAACAATTAAGAATTTATTTGATGAGTTTGATTTAAACGACAACTATACAGTGGAAAAATACCAAAACTCTTTTATTTATTCTTTGGAAGACGGATTTTTGCTCGCGTGGAATCCGCTTGAAAAGCTTAAAAAGGCTGATAAGATTTCGTTTATAAAAAAGATACTGTCATTGGGTTTTGTTGACAAAACCGTAAATGATGTAAAGTATATTCCAAGCGGATATGAAAAACTGTGGTCGTTTATAAAGGCGCGTGACGCAAAAAAAATATATTCTTATTTGCAGTTTGAGCAAAGAAAGAAAGCACTTAAAAAAATACTGCGCCGCGCATAAAAAGGAATGGTTTTAATTTGAAAAAGGTTCTGTTTTTAGCGCCGTCCCTCGGTATTGGAGGAATGGAGCGTGTTCTTATTACAATTGCAAATAAGCTTTCGGAAAACGGGTATGACGTGACGGTAATGACGCTAAATCCCGATATGAGCCTTGCGGATAAGCTTTCCCCCAAAGTTAAGGTTTGCCGCAAGCCGTATAAGGAGCATTTTGGAAACAGAATTCCGTATATCCGCCACAAGTTTTATGATGACGGTATGTGGGAGACAAGAGCCTCGGCCAAAACGCTTTACAAATACTACGTCGGCGATGAAAAATACGATGTTGAAATCGCGTTTTTCAGAGGCTTGTGCATAAAAATAATAAGCGGATCTGTAAATAAAAATGCCGCCCATTTAGCATGGGTTCACAGCGATTTTTTAAAGTGTAAAGGAATCGGCAACAATTTTAAAAGCTTTGATGATGTGAAAAAAGCGTACAACATGTTTGACAGCATCGTCTGCGTTTCCAAACAGGCAAGAGAGAGCTTTACAGAAAAGATAGGACGAAGTGAAAACGTCTATACAATATATAATCCTTTGCCGGTAAATGAAATTTTGGAACTAAAAGAAAAAGAATGCCCTCTGAAAAAAGATCGGTTTACAATAATGAGCGTGGGGCATCTGCTGCCCGTGAAGGGATATGACAGATTGCTTGCTGCAACAAAAAAACTTTGTGATGACGGTTTTTGTTTTGATTTGTGGATAATAGGATTCGGCAAAGAACAGGAAAACCTTGAAAAATATATATCCGAAAACGATCTAACAAATGTTAAACTGCTCACCAATAAAGAAAATCCATACGCGTATATGAGAGAGGCGGATTTATATGTTTGTTCTTCAAGATACGAAGGCTATAATTTAGCAGTTGCGGAAGCGCTTTTGTGCGGTATGTCTGTTATCAGCACCGATTGCACGGGTCCTTCGGAAATCCTTGATAAAGGCAAGTACGGCATGATAGTTGAAAACAGCGAAGAAGGGTTATATAACGGCTTAAAGTGTTTGCTGAATAATAAAGAAAAACTTCAAGAATACAAAAAACTTACAGAAGAAAGAAAAAGCTTTTTTGATGTGGACGTAATAATTCGTCAGATTATTGATTTATTTAATTCAGGGAGAGAAAAATGATACCAAAAATCATTCATTACTGCTGGTTTGGCGGCAATCCTAAGCCAAAACTGATGCGGAAATGTATAAAAAGCTGGCAAAAGTATTGTCCGGATTACGAAATAAAAGAGTGGAATGAGTCAAACTTTGATGTTCATTTTAACACATATGTTGAAGAAGCATATAATGCGAAAAAATGGGCGTTTGTATCGGATGTTGCAAGAATCTACGCTTTGTATAACGAGGGCGGAATATATCTTGATACAGATGTAAAACTAATAAAACCGCTTGATAAATATCTTAAGTATAATGCCGTTTTCGGTTTTGAAGATAGCAGCAGGATAATGACGGCGCTTATGATGGGCAGCGAGAAGGAACCGGTTTATGCAGAAATTCTGTCATATTATGATGACAATAGATTCATTTTGGAGGACGGAAGCTTCAACCTGACTCCAAACCCTGTGATAATATCGGACGCGCTTAAAAAACAAGGCTTTTTTATGAATAACAGCAGACAGGAGATTGACAGTATTGTAATATTTCCAAGAGATTATTTTTCACCAAAGGATAATATAACAGGCGAACTTAACAAAACAAGCAACACCGCGGCAATTCATTTGTTTGATGCATCCTGGACGGACACTAAAAACATAAATCACAGAAAAAAACGATGGAGAGCGTATAAAAAAGAAAGAATAATAGGTAAAACAAAAGCGTTTATTCGTAAAATTGCATTTTTTAAAAGGTAGGATTTGGAGGTATTAACAGTTGCCGAAAATAAGTGTTGTTGTTCCTGTGTATAAAGTTGAGGAATATCTTGAATGCTGTGTAAACAGCATATTAACACAAACATTTAAAGAGTTTGATTTAATATTGGTTGACGACGGAAGTCCCGACAGATGCGGCGAAATGTGCGAGCAGTTCAATAAAAACGACAGCCGCATAACTGTAATTCATAAAGAAAACGGCGGCCTTTCGGACGCGAGAAACTATGGGATTGAATGGGCACTCCAACATAGCGACAGCGAGTGGATAACGTTTATAGACAGTGATGATTACGTAAATCCCGAACTGCTCGAAAAGCTTTTAGCTGCCGCGGAGGATAATTCCTGCGATGTCAGCTGCTGCTATTTCCTTACGGTAAATGACCATGATTATAATACAAATGAAAAATCAAATGCAAAATCTTTTATAACTACACCTGAGGAAATGTTTTGCAAAGCGTACGAAGACAAAAGATATGCGATACAAAACTGCGCATGGGCAAAGCTTTATAAAAAAACGTTGTTCAAAGACGCAAGATACCCCGTCGGAAGGCTTTTTGAAGATGTATATTTAACGCACAAACTCCTTTTTCCACTGAAAAAAATAGCCATATATGATGACAGACTGTATTACTATTATTATAATCCGGAGAGCATTTCGCACAGCAAACTGACCGTCAAAAAACTAAAAGACCGTTTTGACGGCAGAATGTGCAGACTTGAGTATTTTTACGCAAACAATATACCGGTGCCGTTTAAGATAACCTTTGACGAATGCTGCAGAGATGTTCAGAAATGTATTCTGCTGTATTCACCGGATGATGAACTTACAAAAACGGCGAAAGCGCAGAAAAAAGAAATGTTTGCTTTTATGAAAACGCTGCAGGAGGAGCAAATAGGTTTTGTGCCTGAAGCGGAATACAAAAATGAATTAAAAAAGACAAAAAGAAAAGTTTTAAATTATATTAAAAAGGAATACGGCTCTAATGCAAAAAGCAGCGGAAAGATTCAAGCGGCGCTTATTGCTTTGAGAGATTTAATAAAATTATATGCAAACCGCGCGTGACAAATAAAAGGGTTTTACTATGAATGCAATTGATTTAGCAAAGAAGACATACGGTAAGATTTCTTCCGTTTTCGAAAAACTGAATAAACCGCGGCTTATGGAGATAAATCCCGCGGATTACCGTGATAAATGTTTCTGCACAGATAACGGCAGTATTAAATATATAATATCTTCCACCATTACAATGGAAATAAAGGGAGAATCCAATAAGTATTTCAGGCAATGCGAAGAACATTTGCCGATAAAAGAATACGTTTATGATTTTGTCAATTTTTATTATGACTTTGTAAGAGGACAGTATGAGCCCGATGAAGACGAAAGAGAAAAAGTTTTAAAGAGCTTAAAAAAAGAAGAAAACCTCCGCTTATTTTTAAATATGGGCGGCGTATATAATCCCAAAGACAACGCATATAAAGTTTTTCGAAACAGTGAAAGCCCTGCGCTTGTCGGTCTCGAAGGATTTGAAGATATAAAGCCGTGCGAGGGCCTTCTCTACTTTGTAAGGTTTTCATCATGCAAACTCGGTTTTTACAGAGAAAACAAAAGAGCTTTTAAGAGTCCTGCGTACCATTCGTTTTATGCTTCAAAAAACTTTGCTTATCAAGCGATGGGAAAGCTTTTGGGACTTCATGACTATATTCCTAAATGTGAGTTTTGTTTTTTAAATATTGATAACAAAAAGGAAATATTCGGTTATATGATGGAGGACGCGGGCGGCGTCAGCGCTTTGGAGTTTACGCCCGAGGAGCGCTTGAAAAAAGTTTCGCCAAAGCTGCAAAAAGAGCTTATAAACTTAAACATATTGGATTATTTATGCGGCATGGTTGATCATTCGCCCGGCAACTATAATGCGCTTACAGATGAAAACGGAATGTTTTCGGGCGTCAGATGCTTTGATAATAACGAGCCCGCCTCTTTCTCAACCGAAAAGTGTTTTTCCTTTGAAGGAAACCGCGGCGAAAGTTGTATTGTTTCCGCAAATGGGGTTATAAACAGACCTTATTTGGATGATTATTTGGCAAAAAAGCTTAAAGCGCTTAAAAAACAGGACATATATAATGCGCTTAAAAAGTACTTATCAAAGCGGCAAATACGCAGAGTATGGCAGCGCAAAGAGTATTTAAACGCCGCCATAGAAAAAACTGTAAGTAAAAGACCCGAATTTTTAATCGGCGATGAAAAATGGAGCAGGGACACAATACAAGATGAAATAAGCGGTAAATACCAAAAGACTTATTTATTGCATTTGGTAAGCTGCGATAAGTTTGGAAGATAAGGAGCTAAAATGCTTAAAGAAAGACTCTGTAAAATAATATCAAAATTTAATCCGTTACTCGGAGAAATGCTTTCCGAATACGGACTGGACATAAGACAAAGCTACAAGCTTTCAAAGCGTTGCGGCGGCAGGATATTTGTTTATAAAAACACAAACGCATATATTTCGCCGTCGGCTAAGGTAGACATAAAAGGCACGCTTAAAATAGGTAAGTGCTGGCAGGATTTCAGGCCCGCAAAAACAAACTTTGTTATAGGCGACAATGCAACGCTTTGCGTTAAAGGGAATTACCGCATTTACAGCGGAAGCCGCGTTGCCGTAAACCGGGGAGCCACTTTGGTTTTGGGCGCAAACGGTTTTATGAATATGCATACAAATTTGAGGTGTTTTGAAAGAATAACCGTAGGAGATAATGTTAAAATCTCGGAAGAGGTTATTATATCGGATTCCGATAACCATATGATAAAAAGAGACAACTACAAGCCGGCGATACCGATTGAGATAGGAAACCATGTTCTTATCGGTCTGCGTTCAATGATACTCAAAGGCACAAAAATCGGCGACGGCGCAATTATTGCCGCGGCGGCGGTAGTGCTGCGGGACGTGCCTGAGCGCTCGCTCGTGGGCGGCTTGCCGGCAAAAGTAATTAAAGAAAACATAGATTGGGAGTAAACTAAAATGTCAAAACAATGGACGGCGGTTATAGAACCGCAAAATAAATTATTTGACTTAAAACTCAAAGAGGTTTTAAAGTATAAGGATTTAATATGGCTTTTTGTTAGACGTAATTTAAAAACGCGTTATAAACAAACGGTTTTAGGACCCTTGTGGTTTGTTATTCAGCCCCTTTTCACAACGATAGTACAAACCTTTGTATTCGGTAGTATTGCAGGGCTGTCAACAGACGGCTTGCCTCAATTCCTTTTCTATATGGCGGGCAACGTGCCGTGGGCATATTTCGCGGCGTGTCTTACCGGAACGTCAAATACGTTTGTCGGCAACGCCGGCGTTTTCGGAAAAGTTTATTTTCCGCGCCTGACAACGCCTATTGCGACTGTCATAACCGCAATGCTTAATTTTCTTATTCAGTTTGTCATGTTTTTGGGCTTTGCCTTTTATTATATGGCAAAAGGCGCAAATGTTAATATTACATACGTAGCGATGCTTACGCCGCTTATAATAATTCAGATGGCAATGCTCGGTATGGGCTTTGGTATTATTATTTCTTCAATGACAACAAAATACAGAGACCTTCAAGTGTTTGTAAGCTTCGGCGTTCAGCTTTGGATGTATGCAACTCCTATTATTTACGCAGCTTCAACACTTTCGCCAAAGCTTTATAAGATCATTATGTTAAATCCTATGGCTCCGATAGTTGAGCTTATGCGATACGGCTGGCTCGGCGCGGGAACAACGCCGATTTTCTATTGGGGCATAAGCTGGATTACAACTTTTGCCGTTTTATTTATCGGCATAATAATGTTCAACAAAGTTGAGAAAACTTTTATGGACACCGTATAATGGAGAGAAAAATGGACGAGAAATTATTAAACGAAAACGATTTGGCTATAAAAATAGAAGGGCTCAAAAAACGTTACCGTTTGGGCGTTATAGGCGGCGGCACGCTGCGCGGCGATATTGAAAGCTGGTGGGCACGCAAGCGCGGCAAGGAAGACCCAAACGCCAAAATAGGCACAAAGCAGCATGAAAAAAATGAAACCTTTATGGCGCTTGACGGCATCGACTTGAAAGTAAAAAAGGGCGAGCGCCTCGGCATAATAGGTCATAACGGCGCGGGTAAATCAACGCTTTTAAAGCTTTTATCGCGCGTTACGGCGCCAACGGAAGGCAAGATTTATCTTGACGGCAGAATATCGAGTATGCTTGAAGTGGGAACAGGTTTCAGCCCTGAGCTTACGGGACGTGAAAATATATATCTAAATGGCGCTATACTCGGCATGACAAAAGACGAGGTTGACAGAAAGATAGAAGATATAATAGAGTTTTCCGAGGTAAGGCAGTTTATTGATACGCCCGTTAAAAGGTATTCTTCGGGTATGTATGTAAAGCTTGCTTTCGCGGTTGCCGCGCATCTCGATTCGGAAATACTTATAATGGACGAGGTTTTGGCGGTAGGCGACATGGCTTTTCAGCAGAAGTGCCTCAACAAAATGAGCGATGTTTCAAAAGAAGAGGGCAGAACAATTCTCTATGTAAGCCATAATATGAACACTATAAGACAGCTTTGCGAAAGATGTATAGTTATGGATCACGGAACGGTTATTTTTGACGGTGATGTTGAGAAAGCTATATCTATGTATTTGGGCTTTGATTCCGATGAGAAGCCGGCAAGATATGAATTGACAGATTCTAAGCGGCCTTCAGATTTTCACGGAAGTAAAATACACATTACGGATTTTACTTTTTCAGACAAGGAAACAGCTGTTTTTGAACGTACCGAACCTCTTAAGTTCAAAGTTGGTTTTGATGCATATGATAACATTAAAGGGTTAAAAATGTATTTTTCAATTTATGCATCAAATAACATTTGTGCGGGAACGGCACAAACGTTTGAACCGATCTGTGATGTTACAAGCGGTAAGCACTATGATGAGGAGTTTCGGTTGGATATTTCAAATATTATAGAAGGAGATTATTATTTCAGGTTGGATTTGTTTTCGGCAGATTCACTCGGACGGCATTTGAGTTATGATCATCCTTCTCAAGTAATTAACTTTAGTATTGTCGATTCATATAAAAAGGGTATTGCATTTAAGAGGCAGTACACCGGTTCGGTTATGCTTAATGAAATAGAAAGGGTTAATGTTGGTTTATGACTAAAAAAACAATAAAAATAAAGTTGTTGGGTTTTTGGGACGGCTTTAATCCTGATTCTCATATACTAATTAATGTTTTGAAAAAAAAGTATGATGTACAATTTGTTGATACTAACCCGGAATATATAATTTGCAGTGTTTTTGGTAAGCCTTACGATTACTGTAAGTATCCGCAGATTAGGATTATGTTTTCGGGCGAAAATTACATACCGGATTTTAATTTGGTTGATTATGCCATATCCAGCTATCCTGTTAATTATTCAGACAGGAGTTTCCGTTTGCCGCAGTGCTTTGGAACGGTAAAAAATTCCGCTTGGGGATTGAAAGATAAGAACAGGGATTATAATGTTGATATTTTAAAAGAAAAAGTGTATTTTGCCAATTTTATTTTCAGCCATGAGTCTGAAAATAATATGCGCGGAGATTTTTTTAAGAAATTGTCAGAATATAAGAGGGTGGAATCCAGCGGCTCGTTTATGAACAATATGCCTGAAGGGAAGTGCGTAAGCAGAGCAGACGGTTCTAAATTAGATTTTCAAAGAAAAAGTAAATTTACAATTTGCTTTGAAAGCACAAAACATGAAGGCTTTATTACGGAGAAAATTGTTGAAGCTTTTTATTCGGATACAATTCCTATTTACTACGGCAGTTCAGATGTTTCCGGTATTTTCAACGAAGAGGCATTTATAAATTGCACCGGTTATGATTCGTTTGATGAAGTAATTGACAGAATTATTGAATTGGATAAACACGATGAAAAGTATTTGGAAATGCTTAGAAAACCAATATTTACAAATCCTGAATATCCGGGCTTGCTTATGAATGACTTTGAAGCTTTTGTATACAATATTTTTGATCAACCGGTTGAGAAAGCATACAGGCGGTCTTTGGTATATTGCGCAAAACAATACAATGATTATTTGATTGGTGTAAACAAAGAAGAAAATGATAATAAAACCGCTGTGGTAAACGGTGGAATATTTAATGCTATAAAAAAATCGGTAATGTTTTGGAAAAGATAACTCATCCCAAATGGTGTTTTTTGCTGCATACAGTTGATGATTGAAACTATTATATGATTTAAGGGAGATCGAGATGGCGCATATTATAGGAAAAGGCAGAATAAAAGAGCTCATACCGGAGTATTTCATCAAGGAACGTGAGCTTGACAGAGAAGAAGAAGTTGACATTGAGCTTATAGACGCAAAACAGCTACTTGTGCCTGAACGGATAGATTTGATTTGCAAATTGTATTATATTGATTGTTTTGAAAAGGGGATAAATTTAGAATTTGCAAAGAAGCTTTACACAGAGCATATAAGAGCGTTTTCAAACGGTACATTTACCGAACCGGGTACAGAAACAAAAAACACAATAGAGAAATATATAAAGACGTTTGAAGAACTTATCCGTGATATTAAAGAAAACGGATTTGACGCAGATAAATCTGTTGTACCTGTCGGTAATAACGGAGCAATAATAGACGGATCGCACAGAACGGCAATAGCAATTTATTATAATATACCCATTCCGATAGTGCGGCTAAAAAACGTAAACGTCTCATATAATTATAGATTTTTCCGAAAACGCAATCTTGGAGAAGAGTATCTTGATTTTATGGCATATAATTATGTGCTTTGGGCGGATAACGTTTATGTGGCCTGTCTTTGGCCGAGCGTATATAATGACGAACGTTTTTCTGAAGCTGAAAATCTAATCAAAGCGTGTGCGAAGATTATTTATAAGAAAAGCGTGGCTTTAAATTATAACGGTCTTAAACAGCTTATGCTTCATATGTATATAAAACACGACTGGATAGGCAATGTGAAAAACGGTTTTTCCGGTATTGACGGAAAGGCAAAACCGTGTTACAAAGAGGCTTCTCAGACAACGTTTTTTCTCCTTGCGGGAATTGAGCTGGACAAAATATTGGAGCTTAAAGAAAAAATCAGAGGTATATTTAAAATAGAAAACCATTCCATCCATATTACGGACACGAAAGACGAAGCAATAGAAGCGGGGAGAATAGTTTTCAACAAAAACAGTATAGAATTGTTAAACTACGGAGAGCCGCTGAAGTACAAAGCTTTATTTGAGAATATTATAAACTTTAAATCCGATCTCTCGGTGAATAACTGCAATCCTGATGAGTACATAGTAGGCGGAGATTCGGTTTTGGCTTTATATGGGCTGCGAAATTCTGATAAGGTTGAGTATTTTTCGGACAATTCTAAATGTGTTGTTTTGGAAAAGTCAAAGGAATATACAGACATCGGCAATCAACTGCCGTTATATCCGGCATCGCTTGAAGAAATGCTTTATAAACCTGCGGACTATGCTTATTATATGAACATAAAATTTGTTTCATTAAATCTTATAAAAAGCATGAAAGAAAAGAAAAATAATGCTTGTGATAAAAATGATTTAAAGCTTATAAAAGCTTTTGAGAAAAAAACACAAGACACATCTTGGGGAAGAAAACTAAAAACTCATATAATCACATCGGGAAAGAAAAATGCCATTATAGGTTTTGCTTTGAAAGTTTACGGTTTTTTGAGATGCCGCATGCAGTCGCGTAGTTGAAATTCGGTGGTTTTTGCTTAGTTTGGGAGAGGAGAGCCGAAATGAAGAATTGGAGTGATATGCGCGAAGCTTTCAGCGCAATAAATTCAAAATGCAACTATTTGGTAATGCGTAATTGGGAAGGCTTTTATGACGATATTCTGCTGGAAGGGCATAATGACATTGATGTTTTGTGCGGTGGAAGAAAAGACCGTGAAACTATGGTGGCTCTGCTTGGGGCGGAAAAGAGATTTGAGAAAGACAACGGTATTCATTATAAGATTAGCTATCGCAACCGCGATGTGGATTTAGATATCCGTACGGTTGGAGACGGATACTATGACAAAAAGTGGCAAAAGAATATGCTGATAAATAAAAAATTGAGTCAACTTGGGTTTTATACTATGAATTCAGAAGACTATTTTTATTCACTTGTGTATCATGCGATATATCAAAAGGATTATCTAACTGATGAATATTTGCAAAGATTACGGAATATGAACTTATCAGAAAAGATGAACGGAGCCGGGCAAAACGCTTTTGAAGAGGCATTGTTTGACTTCATGACTGCAAATAAGTATTGCTATACAGTGCCGTTTGATTTAAGCTGTATGCACAGCTATGATAACCGTTGGGTGAAAAGACGATTTAAATATCCGATATCTATAAGGCTGCGACACTTTTTTTCGCAAGAAGGTAAAAAAAATAGGAAAAGGAACTTTCAAGTGTTCAATAATGACTTAAAAAACACAAAAGAAAGCCGCGGAATAGTTTTTGCATTGCTTTGGGGCGCAAAAAACATATGGGGTTGCTTTAAAAACTAAACAGTTTGCGACTGTTTATAGAATTATAGTGAGGTTTCGGAATTATGCCTAAAATAAGTGTTATAGTACCTGTATATAAAGTTGAAAAATACATACACCGATGCATAGACAGCATATTAAATCAAACCTTTTCTGATTTTGAGCTGATTTTGGTTGATGACGGTTCGCCCGATAACTGCGGAAGAATATGCGATGAATACGCGGAGTGTGATGACCGTATAAAAGTAATTCATAAAGAAAACGGCGGACTTTCGGATGCGAGAAATGCGGGAATAGATTGGGCTTTTAAAAACAGCGGCAGCGAATGGCTTACTTTTATAGACAGCGATGATTGGGTTCATGAAAAGTATTTGGAATTGCTGTTTGCGGCGGCATCGGAAAACGGTGTTTCCTTAAGCTCTTGCGGACACAAGCCTTTAAAAGATATAAGCGAAACAGAAAACATAATTGAAAACGATGATGTTATAATCGACAGCCCCGAAAACATGTTTCAAAAAGGGCTTGAATACACGGAATATAATTTCACAACCGCATGGGGCAGGCTTTATAAAAAAGATCTTTTTGAGAAAATAAGATACCCCAAAGGACGGCTTCATGAGGACGAGCTTACAACTTATAAACTGATTTATCAGTGTGACAAAATAGCAGTTATAAAAGCACCGCTTTATTACTATTTTCAAAATGCCGAAGGTATAATGTCGCAAAAGGATAGTCCCGCGAAAATGTCAGACCGTCTTACGGGAGTTCTTGAACAGATAGACTTTTTTTATAAAAACGGTTTTCCGGTTTCATTTGGTGTTGCAATTAAGCATTATGCTTTTTTGATAAAAGAATATCTGCCTTCCGGCAGCGCAAAAAAACAATTAAGCAAAGCAAGTTCTTTTGAAAAGGAATACGGAGATTACCTTCCGCAGGAATTTAAAAAATACGGATATAAAAAGTATCTTACGGGCAAGGCTTTTAAAATAGAGAATTTTAAAAATGACATAAAGAATGTTAAAAGAGACAAAGGCAGTATTTTTGCTGCGCTCTGGGCTTTAAAGAACTATTGGAAGATTTAAGTTTAAGGAAG
The DNA here is from genome assembly GCA_017620205.1 of Clostridia bacterium. Classification (GTDB taxonomy): domain Bacteria; phylum Bacillota; class Clostridia; order UMGS1883; family UMGS1540; genus UMGS1540. The sequence continues at coordinate 29,988 of JAFZQX010000015.1, forward strand.
TTTAATATGCCGAAAATCAGTATAATCATACCGGTTTACAATGCCGGAAAGTACATAAACGAATGTGTTGACAGTATAATAAATCAAACGTTTCGGGATTTTGAGCTGATTTTAGTAGACGACGGCTCTGCCGACAACAGCGGAAAAATCTGTGATGATTACGCGGAAAAAGACAGCCGTATAAAAGTAATACATAAAGAAAACGGCGGACAGGCCATAGCGAGAAACAAGGGACTCAAAATTGCCACAGGCGAGTATATCTGCTTTGTTGACGCGGACGATGCGGTAAACCCCAATATGCTCGAATATCTGTATGAAGCGGCAGAAAAAACAAAGTCAAAAATAGTTTTTTGCGGATATACGGAAACGGATAAAAAACCGGAAGACTTTGATAAACAATATGAGTTATGCTTAAAAACACATCATATTGACGAAAAAAAACTAAAAGAGCTTTTCGCTGTTAAAGGCTGCTATTGGATAGTTTGTGCTAAAATTATAAAAAAAGAAATAGTTTTAAAGCACCCGCTTCCCGAAGGTATGGTATATGAAGACAACGCCGTTGTGTGCAGATGGCTTTATGAAGCGCGAAACATAACGGAGATTGAGGCGCCGCTGTATTTTTACAGAGTAAACCCCGAGGGCACAACAAAAAGCGTAATCAGCATCAAGCGGTTTGACTATTTAAAAGCGCTTCAAATGCAGCTTGATTTTTACAAGTCCGTTTCGTTTTTTGATATATGGGAAAGAATATCATACCGATATTTCGGAACGGCTGTTTCGTTTTACAAAATCGCAAAAGAAAAGTTTGGCGAAACGGGAATTGATAAAAAGATAAAAAAAGATGTGCTGAAGTTTATATCTAAAAACAACGCACAGCTTATAGATAAAGATATAGACGACAGCGCACTGCTGCTTTTATCGCCCTTCAGAATGAAGATAAAGCGCATAAGGCGCGGCGTCAGAAGAAGACTAAATATTAAAAGGGGAAATGCATGATGACACTTTACGAAAAAATCAAATGTGGAGAAGAGAAATTATCGTTTGTAGGGCTCGGCTGTGTAGAGATGCCTATTGCCGTTGCGTTTGCAAAAAGAGGTGTATTATGATTTACGGAGCAATACTTGCAGGAGGTGTGGGACGCCGTCTGACCGGTTCTTCAATACCTAAACAATTTGTGCCGATAGGCGATATCCCGATTGTTATATGGACAATGAAGCCGTTTGTTAAGAATAAGCGGGTTGACGAGATTTATGTAGCTGTTCATAAAGACTGGATCGGGGATACGGAAAGTCTTTTCAAGAAGTTTTTCCCCGATGACATAGGGCGCATTCACATAGTTGAAGGCGGCACGGAAAGGATAGACTCTTTTTTCAATATAGTGAACCATATTGTTTCGCAGAAAAAGACGAGTCCCGACGATATAGTAGTATTTCAAGAGGGGGTAAGACCTTTTTCAAACCCCAATACAATTGACGCATGTATTGATACTGCATTAGAATATAAGTATGCAACGGCGGTGACGCCTATGATTTATTCTATCGCCGTATCGGAAGATGGGGATTACTTAAACGGTTCGTTGGACAGAGGCAATTTGTATGAAATTCATACACCGTCCGGTTTTAATGTTGAAATGCTTTATAACGCCACCCGAAATATCGGAGAGGAATACCGTAAAAGAGCAACTTGCACATCGATGCTTATGCTTATGCTGGGCAATAAGGTCAAAACATTTTTGACACAGCCCGGTGACTTTAAAATCACAACGGACAAAGATTTGCAATATGCTAAATATCTTTATGATAATAACATTTTTAAATTTGACCGTTAAAAAACGGTAAAAAGGGGAAATGCATAATGTCACTTTACGAAAAAATCAAAAACAATGAAGAAAGGCTATCGCTTGTAGGACTCGGCTATGTGGGAATGCCTATTGCCGTTGCGTTTGCGAAAAGAGGCGTAAACGTAATAGGCTTTGACCTTAATGCGAAAAAGATAGAGCTTTACAAATCGGGCATTGACCCGACAAACGAGGTCGGCAACGATGAGATTAAAAATTCTACAGTTGAATTTACCGCGGACGAAACAAAGCTTCGAGAAGCGAAGTTTCATATAGTTGCCGTTCCTACGCCCGTAAACGATGATCATACGCCCGATTTAACGCCCGTTATAGGCGCATCGGAAATAGTTGGCAGAAACCTTACAAAGGGCAGTATAGTTGTGTTTGAATCAACCGTGTACCCGGGCGTTACTGAGGACGTTTGTCTGCCAATACTCGAGCGCGAGTCGGGAATGAAATGCGGAGTCGATTTTAAAATAGGCTACTCGCCCGAACGCATAAACCCCGGCGACAAGGTGCACAGGCTTGAAAACATTAAAAAGATAGTTTCGGGTATGGACGAAGAAACGCTCGAAAACGTTGCAAAGGTTTACGAAATCGTTGTAGACGCGGGCGTGCACCGTGCCCCGAGCATCAAAGTTGCGGAAGCCGCAAAGGTTATAGAAAACAGTCAAAGGGATATAAACATAGCCTTTATGAACGAGCTTTCGATTATATTTAACAAAATGGGAATTGACACAAAGTCGGTTTTAGAAGCGGCGGGTACAAAATGGAATTTTCTTAAATTCTATCCCGGTCTTGTCGGCGGGCACTGCATAGGCGTAGACCCCTATTATCTCACATACAAAGCCGAAATGATAGGCTATCACAGCCAGGTAATTCTGGCGGGCAGACGCATAAACGACGATATGGGCAAATACGTTGCGGAAAACTGCGTAAAGCACTTAATAGCAGCCGACAAAGCCGTTGCAAACGCGCGCGTTGCTATCCTCGGCTTTACGTTTAAGGAAAACTGCCCCGATACGAGAAACACAAAGATTATAGATATAGTAAACGAGCTCGGCGAATACGGAATAACGCCGATGGTGGCAGATCCCGCAGCTGACGCCGCTGAGGCTAAAAGACTTTACGGCATAGAGTTTGCGGATATGAGCGAAATCAAGAATATGGACGCGGTTGTTTTGGCGGTTGCGCACGAGAGCTTTTCACACCTTACCATGAAGGATATAGACGCCTTTTTCGGAAACGGCAAAAAGGTGCTTTTGGATATTAAGGGAATACTTGACAGAAAAGAGTACGAAGATAACGGATACCTTTACTGGAGACTCTAAAGAAGGGATAATGAGATGACTATTATAGTAACAGGCGGCGCAGGTTTTATAGGCTCAAACTTTATATTTTATATGCTTAAAAAGCATCCTGAGTATAGGATAGTTTGTCTTGATAAGCTTACATACGCGGGTAATCTCTCAACGCTCAAAAGCGTTATGAAAAGCCCCAACTTCCGCTTTGTAAAGCTTGATATTTGCGACAGGGAGGGCGTTTATAAGCTTTTTGAAGAAGAAAAGCCCGATATGGTCGTAAATTTTGCGGCGGAAAGCCACGTTGACCGCAGTATTGAAAACCCCTCTGTTTTTCTTGAAACGAATATACTCGGCACGGGCGTCTTGATGGATGGGTGCAGAAAGTACGGCATAAAGCGGTATCATCAGGTGAGCACCGACGAGGTTTACGGCGATCTGCCGCTTGACAGACCCGATCTTTTCTTTACTGAGGAAACGCCGCTTCACACATCGTCGCCGTATTCGTCATCAAAGGCGGGAGCAGATCTTTTGGTTTTGTCGTATTTCAGAACATACTCTCTGCCGGTGACTATCAGCCGCTGCTCAAACAACTACGGTCCGTATCACTTCCCCGAAAAGCTGATACCGCTTATGATAGCGAATTGCTTAAACGATAAGCCGCTTCCCGTTTACGGAGAGGGCAAAAACGTTCGCGACTGGCTTTATGTTGAGGATCACTGCAAGGCAATTGATCTTATATTGAGTAAAGGCAAAGTAGGCGAGGTTTATAACGTAGGCGGTCACAACGAAAAGAGAAATATCGATATTGTAAAGCTTATTTGCAAAGAGCTCGGAAAAAGCGAAGACCTTATAACCTTTGTGACGGACAGGAAGGGCCACGACATGCGCTATGCCATTGACCCTGCAAAGATACATAATGAGCTTGGCTGGCTGCCCGAAACAAAGTTTGATGACGGCATCAAAAAGACAATTGAGTGGTATCTCGAAAACCGCGATTGGTGGGAAGAGATAATAAGCGGCGAATACCAAAACTACTATGAAAAAATGTATGGCAACAGATAAGTATTTGACAAAGAAAGACGTAAATTATATAATAATATAAAAGGCTGTAAAAATGGATAATGACAAGGATTTAAAAATCTTTTTATCGCATATTATGGATCTGGAAAATGCGTGTTTTACAAAAAACATTCCGTGCGCTACGGGTTTTTTGGACATGCAGAAGCAGCTTCATATACATGAAATAAAAAATAAATTCAGGACGGGCTTCGTGCTTTGGGGCGGCTTTCCCGAAGCGGAACGCAAAATCCTTCTCTTTCTTCCGGACTATGATATAGAAAAAGAGGATTATCTTCGCGTTATACGCGCGGCGCACGGAGGCGGCAAAACTCTTTCGCACAGAGACTATCTGGGCTCCGTATTAAATCTCGGCATAAAGCGAGATCTTGTAGGAGATATTCTGGTGTCGGAAAATTCCGCGGATATAATAATAAAACCGGAAATAGAAGATTTTTTATATACTAATCTATCAAAGGCGGCAAGACAGAATTTGTCTCTTGAGGCTTTGCCCATAACGGATATAAAAGAGCCCGAGACCGAAACAAAGGAGATTAAGTTTTCGGTATCAAGCCTTAGGCTTGACAGCGTTTTGGCGTCGGTTTTTAATCTTTCGCGGACAAAGGCGGCGGAGGCGGTTTCCGCGCAGTGTGCGTATGTAAACGACGTTTTGTGTTTGAAACCCGATAAATCAATTTCAGGCGGAGACAAAATAACGCTCCGCAGAAAAGGCAGGGTAATAATATCGGAAATAGGCGGCGAAAGCCGCAAAGGTAAAACATTTGTAACAGCTAAAGTCTATAAGTAACATGGAGGAAAAACTTGAAAGAGCCTTTCAAGTCAGCCTCCGGCGGAATCTATCGTCCGTGCGAAGTTTTCCTTGCTTTGATTCGGAAACGCACATGGACAAAAAATCTCTTTCATTCCTTACTCCGCTTGAAAGAGAAAGCCTAATACTTTTAAATGTCGATGCGGAGCGACGGAATGGAGATTTTTATGTCAGCATTTGGCGGCGCAACTTTAATGATAACAGGCGGTACAGGCTCGTTTGGCAATACCGTTTTAAAGCACTTTTTAGAGTCCGATGTTTCGGAGATACGCATATTCTCACGTGATGAGAAAAAGCAGGACGATATGCGCCATGAGCTTCAGGTAAAGCATCCGGACTGCGCAAAAAAAGTAAGGTTTCATATAGGGGACGTCAGAGATTACCGTTCAGTTTCGGATGCTATGGGCGGTGTGGATTATATATTTCACGCGGCGGCACTAAAGCAGGTTCCCTCATGCGAATTTTTCCCTATGGAAGCAGTTAAAACAAATGTGGAAGGTACGGATAACGTACTTCACGCAGCTATTGACGCAGGCGTTAAAAAAGTTGTCTGTCTTTCAACGGATAAAGCGGCATATCCCATAAACGCCATGGGTATTTCAAAGGCCATGATGGAGCATGTTATATACGCAAACGCGAGAGTTGCGGCGGAGAGGGGCGGCACGGTTATATGCTGTACGCGTTACGGAAACGTTATGTGCAGCCGCGGTTCGGTTATCCCGCTTTTTATAGATCAGATTAAAAGCGGCAACCCCGTAACTATTACAAACCCTAAAATGACGAGGTTTTTAATGAACCTTGACGAGGCTGTTGAGCTTGTCCGCTTCGCGTTTGTAAACGCAAACCCCGGCGACTTGTTTATCCAGAAAGCGGACGCCGGAACTATAGGCGACCTAGCCAAAGCAGTGCAGAAGCTCTTTGGCGATACGGGCACAAGAATAATAGGTACGCGCCACGGAGAAAAGCTTTTTGAAACGCTTATGACAAGAGAAGAGCGCCTTCGCGCAGAGGATATGGGCGATTATTTCCGCGTTGCCGCGGATAACCGCGACTTAAACTACGACAAATTCTTTGTAGAAGGTGATGTAATGACGGAAGCGGATGAATCATACACATCCCATAATACAAACGTTTTGGATGTTGACGGAATCGTCCAAAAGATATTGACGACAGACTATGTAAAAAATCAACTTAAGTAAGGAGCTACATAAAATGCAGATAGATTTAAACGGTAAAAGAATACTTATAACGGGCGCAGCCGGCTTTATAGGCGCGCACCTTGCAATCAGACTTTTAAATGAAACCGAAGGCGCTGAAATAATAGGTCTTGACAGTATGAATGACTACTATGATCCGTCGCTCAAGGAGCACAGACTTGACCTTATAAATGAAGCGGTTAAAAGCAGTAAAAGCGCATTTAAATTTATAAAGGGCAATATTGCGGATAAAAGCCTTATAGACGAAGTTTTTACGCTTTATAAGCCCGGTGTTGTGGTAAACCTTGCGGCGCAGGCGGGCGTGCGTTATTCAATAGACCATCCCGAAGCTTACATAGAAGCAAACATTATAGGCTTTTTCAATATCCTTGAAGCGTGCCGCCATTCGTATGATAACAGCGATGCGGGCGTTGAGCACCTCGTTTACGCTTCTTCGTCATCTGTTTACGGCGGAAACAAAAAGATTCCGTTTTCAACGGACGATAAGGTTGACAACCCCGTCTCTTTATACGCTGCTACGAAAAAGTCAAACGAGCTTTTGGCGCATGCATATTCAAAACTTTATAATATACCCTCAACGGGTCTTCGCTTTTTCACGGTTTACGGTCCTGCGGGAAGACCTGATATGTTCGCGTTCTCCGCGACAAACCGCTTGGCTGAGGGCAAGGATATAACTATATTTAACTACGGCAACATGAAGCGCGATTTTACGTATGTTGACGATATAGTAGAAGGCGTCATCCGCGTTATGTGCGGTGCGCCGGATAGACAAAACGGCGAGGACGGACTTCCCATTCCGCCGTATGCTGTTTATAACATAGGCGGCGGCCATCCCGAAAACCTTATGGACTTTATAAATACATTGCAGGAAGAGCTGGTAAGAGCCGGCGTTTTGCCGCAGGATTATGATTTTGAAGCGCACAGAAAATTTGCGCCGATGCAGCCGGGCGATGTGCCTGTGACATACGCAGACCCTACTGCGCTTGAAGAAAAATTCGGTTTCAAGCCGAAAATAGAGATAAGAGAAGGCTTGAGAAAATTTGCGGAGTGGTATAAAGAGTATTATAAAAAATGAGGTAAGAAAATGCTTTGCGAAGAAAGATTTTTTGAAATTTACGGACGCGACGCAGAGGGCATATCATTTGCGCCTTACCGCGTTTGTCCTATAGGCGCGCATTCAGACCATAATTTAGGTAAAATAACGGGCTTTGCAATTGACAAGGGAATAAGTATTGCGTTTAGCCCGAAAAGAAACGGCGTTGTTGAAATGTCAAGCTTGCAGTTTCAAAAACGCGCGCAGTGGCATATATCGTCGGTTCCGCAAAACAAAGAAAACGACTGGGCTGATTACCTTCGCGGCGCAACTTTGGCGCTTTCAAAGCTACATACGCTTGAAGTCGGCTTGTGCGGCGTTATAGAGGGCAGTCTGCCTATTGGCGGTCTTTCTTCAAGCGCGGCTGTTATTTTGGCGTTTTTATCCGCGCTTTGCAGAGTTAATAACATAAGTCTTTCGCCGCAGGAAATGATAGATACGGCACAACAAGCCGAAATGGAATATGTAGGCGTAAGCGTAGGCAAGCTTGACCAATCCTGCGAGGTTCTTTGCAAAAAAGACCACCTTCTTTATCTTGATACGCTTGACGGCAGCTACGAGCTGATAAAAACGCCGGGCACCATGAAGCCCTATAAAATAGCCATATTTTTCAGCGGACTTGAGCACAGCCTTGTCGGTTCAAAGTATAATATGCGCGTTGATGAGCTTCGCGCAGGAGTTTACGCCCTTCAGGCTTTTTCGGGAATGGAATATGGAAAGTTCGGCGAAGCGAATGCAAGAAATGTACCGCCGGAAACATACTATAAATATAAAGACAAACTGCCGTTGCCGTGGGCAAAACGCTGCGAGCATTGGTATACGGAGTTTAAGAGAGTTGAAGAGGGCGCAGAGGCTTGGAGACAGGGAGACATTGAAACGTTCGGACGTCTTTCTTTTGAATCGGGCCGAAGCAGTATCAAAAACTGGGAATCGGGCGCGCCTGAACAGATACGGCTTTACGAAATAATGACAGAAACGGACGGTATATACGGCGGACGTTTCTGCGGCGCGGGTTTTAAAGGCTGCTGTATGGCGTTTATTGACCCGTCGTATGAAGAAGAAATAGTTAAAAATGTAAGCCAAAAGTATTTAACCGATTTCCCGCACCTTAAAGAAAAATACAGCGTACATATATGTGAAAGCGCAGACGGTGCTGAAATATAAGCTTGGTGATATTATGAAATGTTTAATTCTTGCGGCGGGATACGCAACAAGGCTTTATCCGCTGACGGAAAATTTTCCGAAGCCGCTTTTAGAGGTTAATGGCAAAACAATTCTCGACTGGCTTGTGGACGATATACAAGGTTCAGGCTTTGTTGAAGAATATATTGTTATTTCAAATCATAAGTTTGCAAAGCAATTTGAGAAATGGGCAGAGGGAAGAGATGAAAACATAACGGTTTTGGACGACGGCACAAGCACTAACGAAACGCGCCTCGGTGCGGTTCGTGATATCATGTTTGCCATAGACAAGCTGAAAATCGACGATGATCTGCTCATAATAGCAGGTGATAATCTGCTTGACTTCAGTTTAAACGGTTTTGTAGAATACGCAAAAGAAAAAAACGCTTCGTGTATAATGCGATACTTTGAGCCGTCCTTAGAAAAACTCAGAAAGACAGGCGTTATTGAGCTTGACGAAAACGGAAGGGTTTTGGCGATGGAAGAAAAGCCCGCTTTGCCGCGTTCGCATTGGTGCGCGCCGCCGTTTTATTATTATAAGCGTGAGGATACTAAGCTTGTAAAAGAAGGAATAGAAGAAGGATGCGGCACTGACGCGCCGGGCCATTTTATAGCGTGGCTGTGTACAAAAACACCTGTTTTTGCGTATGAGATGCCCGGGAAAAGATATGATATAGGCGATATTAAAAGCTATGAGGATGTAAAGAATACGTATAACGGAATTATATAGATTGAAGACATGAAAGGATAAATGCTTTATGTATGACGCTCGTTTTAAAGATAACGGAAAACTTAAACTTCTTATAATTGTCGGCACACGTCCCGAGATCATCCGTCTTTCGGCGGTTATAAAAAAGTGCCGCAAGTATTTTGATACGCTCCTGGCGCACACGGGACAAAACTATGACTATAACTTAAACGGCGTTTTCTTTAAAGATTTGGAACTTGACGCACCCGATATATATATGGAAGCTGTGGGAGATAACCTCGGTGCAACTATGGGAAACATAATAGCAAAGTCTTATGAGCTTATGATGGAGATTAAGCCCGACGCGGTGCTTGTTCTGGGCGACACGAATTCGTGCCTCTCCGTTATAGGCGCGAAAAGACTTCATATTCCGATATTCCATATGGAAGCGGGGAACATATGTAAGGATGAATGTCTGCCGGAGGAAACAAACAGAAGAATAGTTGATATTATATCTGACGTAAACCTTGCGTATTCGGAGCATGCGCGCCGCTATTTGGCGGAGTGCGGTCTGCCGAAAGAGAGAACTTATGTTACGGGCTCTCCCATGGCGGAGGTGCTTCGCGCAAACCTTGACAGCATTGAGAAAAGCGATATATTAAATAAATTGAATCTCGAGCCCCGGAAGTATATTCTCCTTTCGGCGCACAGGGAAGAGAATATTGACACCGAAAAGAATTTTACGGATCTTTTTACGGCAATAAACGAAATGGCTGAAAAATACGATATGCCCGTTTTGTATTCCTGCCATCCCAGATCAAAAAAACGTCTTGACGAAACTGGATTTAAGCTTGACAAACGCGTTATAATGCATGAACCACTCGGCTTTCATGACTATAACTGCCTGCAGAAAAACGCTTTCGCGGTTGTGTCCGATTCGGGAACGCTCCCCGAAGAGAGCAGCTTTTTCACATCTATAGGAAAGCCTTTCCCCGCCGTTTGCATACGCACATCGACAGAGCGCCCCGAAGCGCTTGATAAGGGCTGCTTTGTGCTTGCGGGCATAGACAAAAAGAGCCTTTTACAGGCGGTGGATTTAGCCGTTGAAATGGTTAAAAACGGCGACAACGGTTTGCCCGTGCCGGACTATATAGATGAAAACGTGTCCGACAAAGTAGTTAAGATAATTCAGAGCTACACGGGCGTTGTAGATAAAATGGTTTGGAGAAAAATATGAATATTTTAGTTACGGGCGCCAAAGGCTTTGTCGGAAGAAATCTTGTCGAAAACCTTAAAAACATAAGAGACGGCAAAAACAGAACGCGCCCCGCGATAAAAGTAGATGAAATATTTGAATATGATATAGACTCTAACCCCGATGAACTTGACAGCTTTTGCCAAAAGGCGGGTTTTGTCTTTAACCTTGCGGGCGTAAACCGTCCCGAAAACCCGGCGGATTTTAAAAAGGGCAATTTCGGCTTCGCGAGCACTTTGCTTGATACACTTGAAAAGTATAAAAACAAAGCGCCCGTAATGCTCAGTTCCTCCGTGCAGGCAACGCTCTCGGGCAGATTCGGCACGTCGGAGTACGGCCTTTCCAAAAAAGCGGGCGAGGACCTTTTCTTTGACTACGGACGTGAGACCGGCGCAAAAGTTTTTGTTTACCGCTTTCCGAATATCGTAGGGAAATGGGTAAGACCTAACTATAACTCCGCCGTAGGCACGTTTTGCAATAATATTGCAAACGATTTGCCTATAAAGGTAAACGACCCCGCGGTTGAACTTGAAATGCTTTTTATTGACGATCTTATAGAAGAGATGTTTGACGCCATGGAGGGGAAAGAACACAGGTGCGAGTTTGAAGGCGTAAACGCAGTTATGTGCGATGACGGCAAATACTGCTTCGCGCCCGTAACGCATAAGGCAACGCTCGGCTATATAGTTAACTGTCTTAAAACTTTTCACGACCAGCCCGAAACGATACTTATGCCGGAAATACCCGCAGGCTCTTTTGAGAAGAAGCTTTATTCAATGTATCTTTCATACCTTCCTAAAGAAAAGGCAATTTATTCTTTTAAAACAAATGAGGATGAGCGCGGCTCCTTTACGGAGCTTATAAAAACTCTTGACTGCGGTCAGTTCTCCGTAAATATTTCAAAGCCCGGCATTACAAAAGGGGAGCATTGGCACAACAGCAAATGGGAGCTTTTTATAGTAGTTTCCGGTCACGGACTTATACGTGAGCGCAAGATAGGGACTGACGAAGTAATTGAATTTGAGGTAAGCGGCGATAAAATTCAGGCGGTACATATGCTGCCGGGTTATACTCATAATATTATAAACTTATCCGAAACCGAAAACCTTGTAACCATAATGTGGGCAAACGAAATATTCGACCCTTCAAAACCCGATACGTTTTATGAACCTGTGTAAACAGAAAGGAGAATTTTTATGGGATTCTTTGACGGTTTATTTGACATAAACGGCGACGGCAAAGTGGACTTTGAGGACGACTTTTTAAATTTTATGATTTTTAATGAGTGCATGAAGGAAGAAGAGGAAGACGAATTTGAGTTGGATTTGGATGACGACGAATTTGACATTTAATAAAAAAAGCTGTGACTTAATGTCACAGCTTTTTTATGCTTTTATAAGTTCTTTAGGTATCAAATCATAGTCAAACAAAACTTCGGAGTGGTTATCTAAAATCAGTTCCTTTTTGACTGTTTCGTTTGTCCCCCTGTCTATTACATTTCTGTATATTTTGGAGTTTCTGAAATACTTTTCTCCTTCTTTTTTAAAGTGGTGGTCTTCCTCAATCAGCTCATATCTGTACGGAAAAGGCTTTTCACTTCGAAGCTCTGCAAAGAGTTCCTCGCCCTCGCACCAAATAAGCAGCTGAACGTTTTGATCAGTGTTATTTTTAAATCTGTAATCCATAAAGTTGTAGCAAACGGAAGTGCCTGCCGCAAACGGTTTGCGTTTTCCCTCATCGGGTGCCAATGCGTCCGAATGCTTGTGAAACTCCGTAATCTCCAAGGGACTGTGCAAAAGCAGCAGATGAATAGTATTGCCGAGGTTACAAAGACCGCCGCCGAGGCCTGCTATAAGGCGGTTGTTTTCGATTATTCTGCCTTCCTTATAGCCTTTCCGCTTTGTGGTTTTTCCTACTGTTTTCCAGAAAGAAAACGTTTCGCCGGGGCGGATTATTATTCCGTTTATGCATTTACCTGCAATATCAATGTTTTCGGCTTTGTTCAGCTGATGCGTAAGGTTTACGCCGGGCGCTCTTTTGATCATGTTTGAGCTGTGTTCAGATACAACGTTCGGGAGTTTTTCGTCTGATTTGTTTTTAGCAATTTTATCTTTGCAGAATAAATCCGTTATGTGTCTTCTGATAATCTGTTTTTCAAGTGCTATTTTGTAGCACGTAGGATTTATCTCGCAAAAAAGCTTTTTTCTTTTCATATTTCTTGCTCTTTTCTTATAACATAGGAAATTAGTCGCGAAGTGAGTAATTTAGCTTGTTTCAAAAAAGTGAATTTATTTGCCCCCATGATTGGGGGTCAGGGGATTGAAGTGTTTGTTAGAACACTTTTTTATGTTTCCGAGTCTGTGCGCGTATTTAGTGTGTTTGTATATTTTAAGTATCAGTTTTTCAATATATCTTTTTTTGCCTATTTTCGTCTCGCCCGGGAGCTTTATAAAATCAACCAAAATATTTGCCATGCCGCACTTGTTTGCACCGTATATATCCATAAAAATCTGATCGCCCGCAAAGACGGCTTCGCGCTTTTCAATCCCAAGCATCCGGATGGCCTTTTCATAGCCGTCAACAGACGGCTTGTCCGCGTCGGGTATATAAAGAGTATCGATGTTTTTGATAAATCTTTCTATTCTTTCCGTATCGTTATTTGAAAGCAGAAGCGTTTTAAGACCTGTTTTATGAATCTCTTTAAAAAGAGCGTCAACCTCCGGCGTTGAAGCATCACCGTGATGCACCAAAGTATTGTCAATATCAAAGATAATTCCTCTGAAGCCGAGAGCGTAAAGCTTTTTATAGTCAATATCAAAAACGCTTTTAACGTGTTCGTATGGGTAATAGTTTTTAAGCATCGTTTCGCTCCATATAGCTGCAGACCTTGTTTATCTGCTCTTTAAAGCTGCCGTCAAATTTATTTTCAAAAAACGCACCGCCGATAGTATAAGTCCAAGCGCCCGCGGCCTTTACGGCATCAAGTCTCTCATATGAATTTATGCTGCCGGCAATGCATACGGGGGCGTCAACTTTTTTTACGAATTCGCGGATGAGTAAATCCGCGTCTCCCACATATCTGTATGCGAGAAGGTCAAACCCGTAAACGCCTTTTTTAAGGTAACTGTTTGCCTCTTCAACCATGCCGCCAATAGTGCCGCCGAGCACCGAAGGACGTCCGACGATTTCGCCTACAAACGGCATATACTTTAAACCGTGCTCTTTGCAGAAAGCGTTTATAGAGTCAAAATATAGCGTGCCCATAAGAATATCGCATCCGCACTCGGCAGCCATTTTTGCGCCTTCAAGGCATTCCGCTTCGGTATACGCAACAACTTCCAGAAAAGTTTTTTTGCCGCACGCTTTCATATATGAATAAAGCTTTTTCATTTCGGGAAGAGGAAGACCCTCTTCTTTAAAGCCCCAATATTCTGCCTTGCTGTCTTTTGAGGAATCAAAAACTTCATATGCGTTTTCGACCGTTTTGTCGTTATGCGTAAGCATGACTATCAGTTTCGGTGTTTTTGTCATTTGTATTTACCTCTCTCGAAAAAACAGAGGGATTTATTTTAATCCCTCTGTAGATTTAAGCTTTATTTATCCCACTTGTTGTGGGCAAAATTCCACGTGTCGCGGCACATGTCTTCGATGCCGTACTGTGCTTTCCAGCCAAGCTCTTTTAAAGCCTTGGCGGGGTCTGCATAGCACTGCGCAATGTCTCCGGGGCGGCGCGGCGCGATTTTGTAGTTTACCTTTTTGCCGCTTGCGTTTTCAAAAGCTTTAACAACCTGTAAAACGCTGTAGCCGTTTCCCGTGCCGAGGTTATATGTATAAACGCCCGTTTTTTCTTTTTCAAGCTTTTCAACAGCTTTAAGATGACCTATGCTTAAATCAACAACGTGAATATAATCGCGAACTCCCGTGCCGTCGGGCGTGTTATAGTCGTCGCCGAAAACACTGAGCTGCGGCAGTTTTCCGCACGCAACTTTTGCAACATAGGGGAGTAAGTTATTCGGAATACCGTTCGGATCCTCGCCTATAAGACCACTCTTGTGAGCGCCGATGGGGTTAAAGTAGCGCAGAAGCACAACGCCCCATTCTCCGTCGGACACAAATATATCGCGCAAAATCTGTTCTATCATAAGCTTTGTGCTGCCGTAGGGGTTTGTTGTGTGAAGAGGGAAATCCTCTGTAATCGGAACGGAAGCGGGATCTCCGTAAACCGTTGCGGACGATGAAAAAACTATGTTTTTGCAGCCGTGCGCAGACATCTCCTCACAAAGGTTTAATGTGCTTAAAATGTTGTTATGGTAATATCTCATAGGCTGCGCAACCGATTCGCCAACGGCTTTAAGGCCTGCAAAATGTATAACGCAGGAAATTTCGTTTTCGTCAAAAATCTTTTTAACGCTGTTTTTATCGCAAAGATCGGCTTCGTAAAACAAAAAGTCTTTGCCGGTTATTTTCTTTATGTTATCGAGAACTTCCGGCTTTGAATTTGAAAAGTTATCAACAATAACTATTTCTTTGCCGGCGTTTAAAAGCTCAACGCAGGTGTGAGAGCCTATATAACCCGCGCCGCCTGTTACAAGTATTTTCATTTTTATCACCCTATTTCTTCTTTAACTAATATTTTACAATAACAAAGATGATTTGTAAATAGGTTTTCTAAAGGGTTTACTGTTTATTTACAAATTGGCGATGTTGACAATGCATGGAAACTGTGATAAAATATAAATTTGTAAAAATGATATTTCAGAAAGAAGGATAAATATGTCGGTAAACATGGATAAGTGGTGCGAAATCGCAAAAAGCAACATGGTCAAAAGACCGCAGGGTGAAGGCAGACTTGCAGGGAAAATCACAATAGTTACGGGCGCTGCGCAGGGCTTTGGCAAGGGTATTGCGGAAGAGCTTTATAAAGAGGGCGCTTCGGTGGTAATAGCTGATATGAACGAGCCTCTCGCAAAAGAAGTTGCGGCTTCTCTCGGTGACAGAGCAATAGCAATAGCCGTAAACGTATCAGACGAAGAAAGCGTTGCAAATATGGTTGCACAAACCGTTGAAAAGTTCGGCGGACTCGATATTATGCTTTCAAACGCGGGCGTTGTACGCTCCGGCCCCATAGCTCAGATGGAAAGGAAAGACTTTGATTTTGTTACAAACGTAAACTACACAGGCTTTTTCCTCTGCGCTAAATATGCAGCTATGATCATGCAGGCTGAGCACGAGGCCGATAAAAACGCTATGTTTGACATTATTACGTTAAACTCTAAATCAGGCCTTGAGGGCTCTAATAAAAACTTTGCATACGCAGGCTCAAAATTCGGCGGCATAGGCCTTACACAGAGCTTTGCTTTAGAGCTTTGCGAATATAACATCAAAGTAAACGCTATCTGCCCCGGAAACTACCTTGACGGTCCGCTTTGGATGGACCCCGAAAAAGGTCTTTTCGTGCAGTATCTAAAAGCAGGCAAGGTTGAAGGCGCTAAAACGGTTGCCGATGTAAGAAAATATTACGAATCCAAAGTTCCGATGAACCGCGGATGTCTGCCGCTTGATATAGCACGTGCCGTTGTATACTGCGTTGAGCAGGAATATGAAACGGGACAGGCTATACCGGTAACGGGCGGACAAGTTATGTTAAATTAATGTTCAATAACAATATGTTAATATGGGCTGTGAAAAAGTATATGCCTTTTTCACAGCCTTTTTAGTATTTATTATATCTAAAAACCGCGGCAACTGTTTGTAAGATATCACCAAAATGCGCATATATTTACTGCGATTATTGACATTGTGTACAATAAGTGGTAAAATTATTGTAACTGATTTATATGGCTGATAAGGAGGTAAAAAATGCTTACATTTAACGTATCCAGAAAGATTTTTGTATTTGTTTTGGTGATTGCTTTATTATTCTGCTTTGCTCAGACGGTTGTTTTTGCTGCTAATACCGTAAATGTTAAAGACGGTGTATACAGCAACGGTATAATAACAGTTACCGGCGCCATCACCACAAAAGGAGCAGAAATGACAATGCTCGCGATTAGAACAAATAACCCCGAAGTTCAGCTTAGCGATTACGCTACCCCCGAAGATTTAGCTGAAGCTGTTCAGTATATCGATCAGGTTACTGCAGACAGCGATAACTTTGAAAAGACATGGACATTTACTCTCAGAGACGGCGGCACAGGCGACTACGTTGTAGTATTCGTATCAGGAACAGACACAAACGTTGCCAGACTTGCGATCCCGCTTGTATCTTATGATGGTACAAACGGTACTGTAACATTTGAAAACGGTTCCGATTTCGTAGACAATGCTCCTGTATTTGTAGTAGCAGGCGGCGACGATGATTGGGCAGGTCAGCTCGAAGCTGCGGTTACAGACGGTTACGGCGATGCGGTTGACGCTTATGTTGATATCGCAGCAGGTACTGTCACAATGGAAGCTCTCTTTGAGAAAACAACATACACATTAACAATCGAAAATACATCCGATGATTATCCGCCCTTCACGGCAACAAAGGTATTCACATTGATTTCCGAAGAAGGCGCTGCAGCTGCAGTAGCTATCGAAGAGCTCAATGTATTGCCCGCAAACTTAGGCATTAAAGTTGACAGAGGCGATGACGCATATATATTCACAATCCCGGAAGACACAGAAAATATCACATACACAGTAACTGTTGACGGCGAAGTAGTTGCAGAGAGACCGCTTGTTGTTAATAAGGCTGTTGATGAAGACAGAACAGTTGTAGTTACTGCTGTAGCCAACGGTACTGACGAGACAAAAACGTACCAAGCACGCATACCGGGTAAGGGTGCCGATGCTCCCGAAATTACAGAAGATGACGTAAATATCATAACGGCAAGCGGCGGCGTATACAAAAGGCATCTCGGCGCAGGAAACGTAATCGTTACTATAGCTGCAGGCGATATTATCGATCCCTCAGTAGAAACCGTAACAGTAGGCGGCGTTGAATTCTACTATGTTGCTAAATGTAACTACTTTGTAGGTGTTGTTTCCGAATACGCTGATAAAGCTGCCGTCTTAGAAGACATTGATATAGCAGACGGCGCATCCGATGTAATAGAATACGGTAAAGATCCCATAAACGGCGAACTCGGAGAAAGAATTGACAACGGCGACTACATTGCTGTTAAGAAAATCGCTCTCGGAAAAGTTAATGCTCCGACAGACAAACAGCTCCTTTCAGCAGACGTTGCGGACGGCGTTATGGACGGTTTAATTGACA